>NZ_JBIRTX010000003.1:0-678157 GCF_044334895.1 Streptomyces sp. NPDC020681
TGCATCAACGACACAGAACGCTCATGGTGACGCTCATCGCGGACACAGAAGAGAGGGGCTCAGGACCCGTTGATAACGCCCGGCACCGGCAAGACCCATATGGTCGCCTGGCTGCTGCGCGAGATCTTGGAGGAGGACCCGGTCGCCCAGGTCCTCATCACGGCCCAGGCGCATCCCGCTGTGGATGTGCTGCGCGCCAAGGTCGAACAGGAGGCGTTCAAGGACATCCCCGAAGCGCGCAGACCTCTGGCCATCCGGCTGCGGCGAGCCAACTCCGAGCAGTCCGACCACTTGGTGCAGGACGAGCCCGGGTCGGAGCAGCAGGTGACCAAGTCCCTGCTCGAGAACACGATCGGGCAGCTGGAAGCAGCGGCCGGGCGCCTGGAACGCTCGGGCGTCCAGGCCGACTGGCTGGAGATCTGCCGGGCCATGCTCAAGGATCTCAACACCAAAGATGCCTCCTCCGCCAAGGAGTTCAGGGAGCTGGTCAAGCGCAGTGCCAGCATCACCTACAGCACCACCGGTGACGGTGATCTTGCCGCTCTCGCCGACGAGGTCACCTACGACTGGGCGATCGTCGAGGAGGCCGGCAAGGCCCACGGCTTCGAACTCGCCCTCCCTCTCTGTCTGGGCCACCGCTGGCTGCTGATCGGCGACCCGAAGCAGCTTCCGCCGTACCGCATCGAGGACTACCAGAAGGCCGTGTCGGAGCTCGACGCGACCGTCGCATCCCTCGAAGGGCTGGAGGGAGTCGGAAATCTGCTCGACACCGAGCTGCTCCATTCCTGGCGGGTAAGGACCGAGGAGCAGCGTAGGGAGTTCGGCGAGTACTGCAAGAAGTGGTTGAAGCTCTTCGAGCAGGTGCACAGCCTCTGCGCGTTCCACGAGCACGACGAGGGACTGCTCACCGGCCAGCACCGCATGCATCCCGACATCGGAGAACTGGTCTCGGGCGTCTACTACAAGGGCAGACTGAAGCACTACACCCGCGACGAGAGCACCAAGGTGCCGCACGCGGACATTCTGCATCGCCTCGCGGAACCGGGAGAGCTCAAGGACAAGGCAGTGGTGTGGCTGGATCTCGACCCGGCCGCAGTCGATCCGCGGGCGGCGGAGAACGCGGTGCCCAAGTACCGCAACCCGGCCGAGGCCCACGCCTTGGAGAGGTTCCTGCGCTCGCTGCGGGCGGCCCCCGATCGGCGGCTGAATCTCGCCGTGCTCTCTCCTTACGCCCAGCAGGTGGGGTACCTGCGCGAGAAGCTCAACACTCCTCACCTGCGGGAGGCGCTGGGCGAGGCCGGACTCACGCTCGCCCCGGATCCGCGCCGTTCCCGGCTGGAGGGACCGGACGCGCGCAGAGACGGGTTCTTCACCGTCGACTCATTCCAGGGGAATCAGGCACAGATCATCGCAGTGAGCCTGGTCCGCAACAACACCGAGGTGGCAGGCAAGGGCTTGGGCTTCCTCGTCGAGGCTCCTCGGATGAACGTCCTGATCTCCCGCGCCGAACTCCTGTTGGTCCTGGTCGGCTCGTGGGACTTCTTCCGCGACCAGGTGAGCCATGTGTCGCGGAAGCCGGAGGAGGAGACAAAGCTCCAGCACCTCGCCTTTGCCGTGGACCAGTTGGAGGCGTGGTTCGACGAAGGCCGGGCCGTTCGCATCCGGGGGGACCTGAAGGGATTCGACGCCCCGTTCCGCCTCGCGTGAGCACCATCGACCGACCAGGAAGAGACGCCTCCGATGATGATTCGCGTGCTGCTGCCGCTGAACATGTACAACGTCACCTACGAACTCGCCCATGGCCGCCCCTACAGCAAGCTGGAGGAGCTGCTTCTGCGAGCGGTGAACGACGCCCAGGGACCCGCCGGTCGCACCTTCCGTGATCTGCGCGAGGTGTTCAAGGTCCACGACCGCCTGCTGACCGAAGGGCTCGTCACCCTCATCCAGGAAGGGTGGGTCGCGATGGTGCAGCATGAGCAGGAGATGCGCTATCTCGTCACCGAGGAGGGCCGGCTGACGATCTCCTCCGGGCGCAGGCCCAGCAATCTGAGGGTCCGCACGAGCCGCGCGAACATCGTCCGCGAGAGGCTGACCGGACAGCTCGCCCGGTCCAGTGACCTGTCACTGATCACCAGCCAGGCCCTGCGCCGGGCAACGAACCGACTGGCCTGGTCGGAGGCGCTCAGGCCCAGGATGATCCGCTCGGCGATCAACGGCGGCGAAACCGAGCGGCTGCTCCCCCGCTCGGACCAGCGCCAGGAATGGATTCGCTGGATCGACTCCGTAGCCCGGGTGAACACGGACCTGTACTACCTCCCGGTCCGGGTCGACCTGGACAAGTCCGAGGTCATCGGACTGCCGCACCGATGGCAGCACCTGACCAAAATGATCCTGGAGGAGGTCGCGGAACGGCACGACGACCTCGCGAACGACGCCGACTTCCAGCGCGAGCTGAGCGAGCTGATGCGCAACTCGGCCGCCCGCAACGGACGCCGGGAGGCCGCCGACGCCCCCGCGTCCGGCCGCACCAGGCCGTATGCGGAAGCACCCGTGTCGTGTCGGGACATCGCGCTGACGACCGCGGAGAGTCGGCGGCTGGTTGACCAGGTCCTCGCCAGGTCGTCCGGCAACGTCCTCATTGTCGCGGGCCGACTCGACCGTGAGGGGGCCATCGCCGCCCGAGATCTGCTTGTCGGCCTGCGAGACCGGGGCGTGAACGTGGATCTGCTGTGGTCCTGCGAGGAAACCGAGAGCCTGACCAAGGAAGTGCTCGACGTTCTGGGCGCGGCAAGAGGGGGTGCCGCCAAAGTCGGCAAGGTGACCTTCAACCGGACACCGGCGCACGCCGCAGCCGACCTCGTCCTCGCGTCGACAGAGACCGGCCCTGTGGCTGTCGTGGGCTCCGGCCTGCTGAGCATTCCGGCCGACGGCGACAGCCTGAGCCCTGCCGCTCGCTTCAGTGACCCGGGGGTCCTGGGCGCACTGGCCCGGCTGTGTGCGGGCTGGTGGGAGGAGATCCCCGGTGACGAGGGCACACTGCCTGCCCATCGCTGGAAGCACCTCGCGGAGCGATGGGTCGGCGAGGCAGCAGTCGCCAGAAGTGCCGCCCCCGTCCCGGCGTTCGCGGAATCCGACGGTTGCGGGGCCGGCGAGTGCACGGGGCTGGTCGCTCTGCTGATCGGCCCCCAGCAGGCCAGCGTCCGCAGAGAACTCGCAGCCGAGGAGGGTCGGCGCTATCTGGTCGCCGACGCCGGCACCGCCGCTGAGGGTCTGGCGGCGCGGGCCAGCGAGGATCTCCCCGCCGGCGTCGGCCGACTCTACCGAGCCGTGGGCGGCCGGGAGGGCTGGCGGTTTCTGCGCCGCCCCGGGGACACCTGGAAGGTGGGTGACGCGTCACGGCTCTCGCCGCCCTCACCCCTGCACCGCGTGGCGGCAGTGGACGATCAGTGGCTCATCGAATACGCCGACGCCCGCAACCCCGCCCTCTCCTTCTGCATCACCGGACATGTCGCGGTGCGAGCCTGGGAGCGAACATCTCGGGGGCCTGCCCCCGAGACCCCCTGAGCGCGCCCGCCACTCCACTCCCCCAAGAACCGGAGCGGCGGGCGCTCAGTCATGCCCGCTCAGTCGTGGCCGGGCTCAGAGTGCGTCGGTGTAGAGAAGCAGGTTCGGCGAACCCGGGCTGACGCCGGTCAGCTCGTCCGTGGTGCCCTGGGTGGTGAGCCAGCTCGCGACCTGGTCCGCGGTCGCTGCCGGGGTGCTTGCCTTGTAGAGGAGAGCGGCGCCGGCCACGTGCGGAGAAGCCATGGACGTGCCGCTCAGGGCGACACTGCCACCGCCGAGCTGAGCCGAGACGATGTTGGTGCCGGGGGCGTAGATCTCCAGGCACTGGCCGTAGTTGGAGAAGTCGGCCTCCGCGTCCTGGGGTGTGCTCGCGCCGACCGTGTACACGCCGTTCGCGCCGGCCGGCGAGAAGTCGCACGCGTCCGCCGCCGAGTTGCCGGCGGCGACGACCGGCAGGACACCCGATGCCGCGAGGAAGTCGGCCGCGGCGTCCACGGAGGCGGACTGCCCGCCGCCGAGTGAGGCGTTGAGCACGGCAGGCTGCACCGCGTTCTCGGCCACCCATTCGAGACCGGCGATGACTCCCGAGTTGGTGCCCGAGCCCTCGCAGTTCAGGACCCGGACGCTCACCAGCCTGGCCTCGCGCGCGACGCCGTAGGTCGCGCCGCCGACGGTGCCTGCGACATGGGTGCCGTGGCCCTGGCAGTCCTGGCCGCGCCGCCCGTCCCGGATGGCGTCGAAGCCGTACAGGGCGCGCCCGCCGAACTCGGCGTTCGGGAAGTCGATGCCAGTGTCGAGGATGTACGCGGTGGCGCCCCTGCCGGTGCCGGTCACCGTGAACTGGCCGTCGAGCGGCAGTTCGCGCTGGTCGATCCGGTCGAGGCCCCAGGAGGCGGCCGCGGCGCGGGGCTCGAGGTCCGCCATGGTGACCTCCGCGTCCTCCTCCACGGAGGCCACGCCGGCCGTCCCGCGCACCGACTTCAGCTGAGCCGCGGTGAGCGGTGCGGCGAAGCCGCGCATCACGGACTTGTAGGAGTACTGCGGCTTCAGCCCGAGCTTGCGCACCATCTCGGCGGAGTCGGCGCCGGCGTCGAGCTTCACGATGTAGCGGCCCTTGACGGCCTTGGCCGCCTTGTACAGCGGAGCGGGAGTGCGAGCGGAGGGCTCGGCGGAGGCGGACAGCGGTCCGGCGGTCACCAGGAGAGCGGTGATGGCGGCGGCCGCGCAGGCTCTGAGCCTTGTACGGTTCGTCATGATCGGGAGATAAACACTATTGGCCGACCATGATCAATAACCGACGGTAGCGATTCGCCACTTTCCGTAGCTAATTCGAAACGCACCCCCGCGGCTCCCGACCGGGCTCCGCCCGACTCCCGCCCCCGGCCTTACCGCGTGCGGCGGGCATGTCGAGGAATGCGAGCGGCGGCGGGTGCTGACGCACGCTCAGCTCCTGATGGTCAGCTCTCCGCTCCCGCCCGGGAGTTCGTCCCGTCCGGCCGATCTTGCCGGGCCCTAGAAGCCGCCGCCTCCGTCGAAGCCGCCACCGCCGCCGAAGTCTCCGCCGCCCCAGCCTCCGCCGCCGAAGTCGGAGGAGTCGAAGTCCGCGCCGGAGTAGTCGCCGCCGCTGAACTCACCGCCGCCGTAGTCCGCCGCGTACGCCGGAGTGGAGAGCATGCTGCCGAGCAGCGTGCCCGCCAGCAGGCCAGGGAGGATGCCGCCGCCGAAGTAGCCGCCGGCCCAGGGGCCGTACGCCGGTCCGGCCTCCCAGTACGGACGGCGGCCGTACTCCGTGTCGACCGTGCGGGCCATCGGGTCCTGGCCGTCGTCGAGTCGGGCCGCGTCGGCGGCGCATACCGGCACCTCGCGGGCCGTGCCGCCCGACGGGGTCCAGGTCATGTCGGTGGCCGACGGACCGTGGCGCGGGTCGAAGAAGCACGGGGAGCGGCGCTCCGGCACGGGACTGCCCGTGCGGCGGGCGTCGAGGACCGCCAGCGAGTACCGGCCGTCCTCGATGGCCTGGGTCACTCCGCGTACGTCCGCGGGATGTTCGGCCGCGCCCATCTTCGACTTGGCGTTGTCGTACGAGTCGAGTGCGCGCTCGTAGTCGGCGCGCATGACGTCGTCCGCGCCCTTCTCCGACGGGTGGAAGTCCAGGCGGTCGAGCTCCTCGCCGAAGGCCGTGATGTCCTCGTCGACGACGACACGGAGCTTGTCGAGGGCCGCCCGCTCCTCCTCTGCCTTCCTGCGGCGGTTGCGCCGGACCACGGTCAACGCGGTCGCGCCGCCGGCCACGGCGATCGCACCGACCGCGATCAGCCCTGCCGTGCTCACGTCGCCTTCGTCACCCGAGGTGGTCCCCCAGGAGGCGGGCGCGCTGCCACGGATCTGCGGCAGGGCCTGGTCGACGAAGTTGTTGAGCTGCGTCTCGGCGTCGACGCCGGCCGGCGTCTTGACCGCGGTCACCAGGTTCTGTACGGCCTGGCTGGACATGACGCTACTGTCGGCGCCCGCGTTGAAGCCGTCGCCGAGGCGGACGGCGTACAGGCCGGTGACGCCGGTCTCGGTACGGACGTTCTGCAGGACCGTGTCCGGCGGGAACTCCGGGCCGGTGGGCAGGACGGCCACGAAGAGCGGCTTGTCCGCGTCCTTGATCTTCTGCGCGAGAGCGTCGGCGTCGGCCTGGGAGAGCTGCGCCCGGGCACGCGGGTCGACATAGACCGGGCCGTCCTTGAGGGCCTCGGCCACGGTTTCCGGGCCGGTGGCCGCGTGCGCCCCCGGGGCGGCCGCGAGGGCGGTCGCGGAGAGAGCGAGCAGCAGACCGGACAGTGCAGTGAACAGCCTGGTCTTCATACCCTCGACGCTACCTGAACCCGTACGAATTCGGACAAGCGTCGGGTTGCGGTTTTCGCCGTGGCTCCGCCCCGGACCCGGTGAGGCCCGGGGCGGAGCCACGGCTACGGATCAGGCCAGCCGGTACGCCGCGGTCAGCTTCGCCACCGCCCCCGTCAGGTCACCCGTCAGCAGCAGGTGGTCCGCGTCGGCGAACGGCTTCGCGGACGCCTCCGTGATGTGACCGGCCATCTTCTGCTGGGCGATCGCACGAGCCTGGGACACCAGCTCCCGCGCCTCCGGCGATCCCGCACGTCCCGTCGCCTCGAGCAGCTTCGCCACGAGGGCGATCGCCTTGAGCGTGAGTTCACCGCCGGCCGGCTGCTTCTTCAGCGTGGTCAGGCCCCAGCCGTACGGATACTGCGGGTCGTACGCCTTGTCGCCGACGTTGATCGGCAGCTGGTCCACCGACTTCGGCCAGGTGACCGGGAGCTGCCCGGTGAAGCCGCGCTTGCCGTAGAGGACGTCGGCGACGCCGTCGCCCTCGGTGCCCGGCAGCCAGGACGCGACGAGCGCGTCGATGTCGCCGAGGCGGTCGCCGATGAGCTGCGGGCGCCCGGAGACGATCAGCACCGCGCACTTCATCGCGGCGCAGACCTTGTCGACCGCCGCCTTGTCCGCGGCGCTCAGCTCCAGGTCGTGGCCGTTGCCGACATCGCCGATGCCTTCCGCGTACGGCGTCTCGCCGACCACGACCACGCCGACGTCATGGCCGTCCGTGGGCGCGGACGCGTCCTTGGAGTAGGTGAGGGCAGCGTCCGGCGCGGCCTTCTTCATGCCCTCCAGGACCGTCGTGCCGGTGGTGATCTTCCCGGACGAGCCCTGCCAGCTGATGGTCCAGCCACCGGCCTGGTTGCCGAGGTCGTCGGCGTTGGACCCGGCGACGTACACCTTCTGTGACGGCTTCAGCGGCAGTACCGCGCCGTCGTTCTTCAGCAGGACCTGGGACTTGGCCGCGGCCTCGCGGGCGACGGCGCGGTGTTCGGCCGAGCCGACCTTGCCGAGGTTGGCGGTGTCGGCGTACGGCTTCTCGAACAGGCCCAGCGCGAACTTCTGCGTCAGGATGCGAGAGACCGCGTCATTGATCCGTGCCTCGGAGATGCGGCCTGCCGTGACCTCGTCCCGCAGCGTCTTGTGGAAGTCCGGGTAGGCAGTCGGAACCATGATCATGTCGAGTCCGGCGTTGACCGACGTACGGACGTCGCTCGGGTAGTCGCCGGGAATCTGGTCGATCGCCTGCCAGTCGCTGATGACGAAGCCCTTGAAGCCCATGCGGTCCTTGAGGACGCCGTTGATCGTCTCCGCGGACGCGTGCATCTTCACCGGGCCCTGCTCGTCGCCGAGGATGTCCAGCGAGGAGTACGACGGCATGACCGTGCCGGTGCCGCGCCTGACCGCCTCGGCGAACGGCGCGAGGTGCACCGCCTCCAGCTCCTGCCGGGTGACCTTGGTGATCCCCTGGTCGATCGTGTACGAGCCGGTGGTGGACGAGCCGAACTCCGTGCCGCCGTCGCCGACGAAGTGCTTGGCGGTGGCCAGCACCTTGTCGTTGCGGTCGAGGTCCTTGCCGGACGGCGAGCCCTGCATGCCCTTGATCACCGTCTCCATGGCGGTGACCAGGGCCGGGTCTTCGCCGTAGGCCTCGTAGGAGCGGCCCCAGCGGTCGTCGCGGGTGACACACAGGCAGGGCGCGAAGTCCCACGGAATGCCGGTGGCGCGCACTTCCTTCGCCGTCACCGCGCCGGTCTTCTCGGCGACGGCCGGGTCACGGGTGGCCCCGATGCCGATGTTGTGCGGCATGATCGTCGACCCGATGACGTTGTTGTGGCCGTGGACCGCGTCCACGCCGTAGATCAGCGGGATCTGGAACCGGGTTGCCTGGGCGCGCAGTTGATAGGCGTCAACCATCTTCGCCCACGCCTCGGGCGCGTTCGGGGTGGGCACGGAGCCGCCGCCGGAGAGCAGCGAGCCGAGGTCGTACGTCGCGATGTCGCCCTGGGACTTGAGCGCGTTGCGCTCGGCCTGGGTCATCTGGCCGGCCTTCTCGGCGAGCGTCATCCGGGACAGGAGGTCGGCGACGCGCTTCTTCACCGGGAGACGGGAGTTGAGATACGGCAGGCCGTGGGCGTCCACGACGACCTGCGGGGTCTCGGCCGGGGCCTTGGCTCCGGTCACGGTCAGCTTGAGAGGGATGGTCTCGGCGGACTCGGCCGCGCTGTCCTTCTTCGTGGCGACGGCGACGGTCTCGGAGGCGCCGGAGGCGGAGCCTGCCGGGAAAGTGACGGTGCCGGAGACCGGGACGTAGTCCTGGCCGGCTTCGGCAGTGCCGCCCTCGGTCGTGTACGCGACGGTGACGGGCTCGTCGATCGGTCCCGATCCGGTGGTGGCGACGGAGATCTTCAGCCGCGCGGTGCCGCCTTCGTCGACCGGATACACGGCCGCGTCGGTGATGACCTTCGCCGTCAGCGCCGGGTCGGCCTTGCCGTACAGCTCGACGCCGTCCATGGCGAACTTCCCGGGCGCGCCGGGCGGGAGGGTGAGCGCGTAGCCCCACATCTCGTTGAGGCCGAGGATCTGGTCGATGCCGCCGACCGGCTGGTAGTCGGCGCGGTAGACGAAGTCGGCGAAGGGGATCTCGACGAGGTGCCAGCCCTCCCAGTCGTCGGTGAAGGAGGTGGTCCACAGCTCGGAGGCCTCGCCGTTGGCACCGCCGTCCTTGAGCTCGAAGTTGATCCGCTTGCCGGATCCGGGCGGCAGGGGCGCGGTGTTCTGCCCGTACCACCAGAAGCGGATGCCCTTGTGGGCGGTCCAGTTGTGCGCCGGCCGGTCGAAGGCGAAGTCGTGGGTGAAGCCGCCCCAGCCGCTGATGTCGTAGGCCCCTTCGAGGACCTTGGCGCCTTCAGGGGCGTCGGCGCGCTCCTTGAGCTCCAGCTTGGGCTGGTCGTCGGCGTCGCTGCCCCAGGTGAAGATTCCCTCGGCCGGGGGATTGGCGAACGGGATCTCGCCCTCGAAGCGGTCGACGGCGACGGGCGCGGGATCGTCGGCGGATTCCGCAGCGGTGCCGGGCGCCGCTCCGGCGAGCAGCCCGCCGACGACGGCGGCCGCGGCGAGCAGGGCGGTGCCGGCTCTGCCTCTGAATCTGGTTCTGGTGCCTGTGCGGGGGCGTTGCATGACGGCTCCTTCGGTGCGGGTGATCACATACGGGACCGATGAGGTGCAGTTTTCTGTGGGCTTCGCCCAGGCCCGGGTGGGCCTCCGTCACGGCCCGGGGGCCGACTCCCGGACGATCAACTCCGTGGGCAGGACCACCGGTTCGTCCGGGGCCGGGGTGCCCGCCAGGTGCGCGAGCAGCATCGACGCCGCCCGTTCGCCCATCCCCCGCATCGGCTGGCGGACCGTCGTCAGCGGCGGTTCGGTGTGCTCGGCCATCGGGATGTCGTCGAAGCCGACCACCGCGATGTCGTCCGGCACCCTCCTGCCCGCCGCCCGCAGCGCACGCAGCGCGCCCGCAGCGCTGAGGTCGTTGTGGGCGAAGACCGAGTCGAACGGTTGGCCCGACGCGAGGGCCCGGTCGACCGCGAGCCGGCCCGACGCCTCCGTGAAGTCGCCCTGGGCGATCAGACCGGTCGGCAGGACGTCGAGGAATCCGTCCAGCCGGTCCCGTACGCAGCCGAAGTCGCGGCGGCCCGTGATGATCAGCGGGCGGCTGCGGCCGGCCGCCAGCAGATGGCGGGCCGCGGACGCCGCGCCTTCGCGGTTGGTCGTGGCGACCGAAGGAAACTCCGGATGGTGGCCGCGGTCGTCGATCAGCACGACCGGCAGCCCGGCCCGGTGCATCGCGGTGATCGTGTCGAGTGTGTTGTCCGGTTCGACGACGAGCAGTCCGTCGAAGGCGCGGGCCGAGACCTGGCTCGTGAAGTGCTCCACGGACTCGGCGCCGCGGTTGCAGGTGAAGAGCAGCAGTCCGTATCCGGCGGCCTCGACGGTGTCGACGGCTCCTTGGAGGACCTCACCCATCCACGGCCAGGTGAGCGGTGGCGTCAGCATGCCGACCGTGCGGCTGTTGCCGCGGGCCAGGCCGACCGCTCCCCGGCTGGGTACATAGCCGAGGTCTGCGATCACTTCACGAACGCGGGCGGCCGTGGAGACGTCGACCTCGGCCTTGGTGTTCAGCACCCGGGACACGGTGGTCTTGCTGACCCCCGCCTCACGTGCGACGTCGGCGATCGTGACACGCATTCGGCGGCCTCCGCGTCGAGGACTGGTACCGGCTGGAACCGGTGCCGGAACCGGTACCGGAGTGCGCGGTGAGTCAATCGGTGTCCCGTGCTGCCGTCAAGACTTCACACAGAGATCGCCCGAATCCCAAGTTCCTGGCGGATGAACGGTGTTGTGCGTTCAGTTCCTGAATGCTCAACCTCTTGACGGCCGTGGCCAACAGCAGTTCACTCACGCCTCGTCCCCCACATCTGAGCCAGAGAGGCCCCAGCCCATGGCGCGACGTACGAGAACGATCAGGATTCTGCTCGCATCCGCCCTGGCCGCGGCCGGTCTCACCGGTCTGTCGGCCGGCTCCGCGCAGGCCGCGGGCGAGCAGGTGAACGTCTGGCTGACCACGACCAGCGACGCCGGCGGCCGCACTGTCACCCGCGGACTTCAGCAGCAGACGCCCGTCAACTTCCAGCCGGGCAACGGCGGCAGCGGCGCGAACATCACCGTCGACGAGAACACCCGCTTCCAGACCTTCACCGGCGGCGGCGCCTCCTTCACCGACACCGCGGCCTGGCTGATGAAGGGCAGCGGCGCGCTCACCCAGGCGACCCGCGACGAGACGATGAAGCAGCTCTTCTCGCCGACCGAGGGCATCGGCCTCTCCTACGTGCGCAATCCGATGGGCGGCTCCGACCTGGCCCGCTTCGGCTACACGTACAACGATCTGCCGGCCGGTCAGACCGACCCGTCACTCTCGAAGTTCTCCGTCGCACACGATCTCGCCGATGTGCTGCCGCTGACGAAGCAGGCCGAGCAGCTCAACCCGGCGCTCACGCTGGTCGCCTCGCCATGGACCGCGCCGGCCTGGATGAAGGACAGCGGACAGCTGAACGGCGGCTGGCTGAAGGCCGAGAACTACGGCACCTACGCCAACTACTTCGTGAAATACCTCCAGGCGTGGCGCGACCAGGGCGTCCCGGTCGACTACGTCACCGCGCAGAACGAGCCCACCTGCTGCGACAGTTACCCGTCGATGAGCTGGAACGCATCGGGACTCGCCTTCTTCACCAAGAGCGAGCTGCTGCCCAAGCTCCAGTCCGCGGGCCTGCCGACGAAGGTCCTCGCGCACGACTGGAACTGGGACACCTACGACGCGTACGCCGCACAGACGGTGAACGACGCGGCGGTGCGCAGCCATCCCAACTTCGGCGGCATCGCCTGGCACGGCTACGGCGGCAACGTCTCCAAGCAGACGGAAATCCACAACCAGTATCCGCAGCTGGACGCCTTCCAGACCGAGCACTCCGGCGGCACCTGGATCGCCAACCAGCAGCGCGAGGACATGATGAACATCATCGACTACACCCGTAACTGGGCGAAGTCGGTGACCAAGTGGTCGCTGGCCGTCGACCAGAACCGCGGTCCGCACAACGGCGGCTGCGGCGTCTGCGACGGGCTGATCACCGTGCACAACGGCGACGGACGGCACGGCCAGGTGGACTACACGATCGAGTACTACACGATGGGCCATCTGACCAAGTTCGTGAAGCCGGGCGCGCACCGGATCGCCTCGACGGCGAGCACCGCGGTGCCGAATGTGGCCTGGCGCAACCCGGACGGCTCGAAGGCGCTGATCGCGTACAACGACTCGTCGTCCGCGCAGAGCGTCACGGTCAACTGGGGCGGCCAGCATGCCACCTACTCGCTGCCCGGCAAGACGTCGGCGACCTTCACCTGGTCGGGCACGCAGTCCGGCGGCTCCGAGTCCGCCGGCTCGCTCGTCGGGCTGGCCGGCAAGTGCCTCGATGTGGCCGGCGGCTCCAGCGCCGACGGAACGGCCGTCCAGCTGTGGGACTGCAACGGCTCGGCCGCCCAGCGCTGGACGGTCCGTTCGGACGGCACCGTCCAGGCGCTCGGCAAGTGCCTGGACGTGACCTCGGCATCGACCTCGAACGGCGCGAAGGTGCAGCTGTACGGATGCAATGGTTCCGGGGCCCAGCAGTGGCGCCACGAATCGTCCACCGGCGATCTGGTGAACGTCCCGGCCGACAAGTGCCTGGATGTCTCCGACAACTCGTCCGCGAACGGCGCCCGGGCGCAGATCTGGTCCTGCACCGGAGCCGCCAACCAGAAGTGGCGGCTCCAGCCCTGACCCAGCCCTGGCCCCCTGACCCAGCCCTGACCCGGGGCCCGCCTACTCGGCGGGTTCGACTCCGGCCCGCAGCAGACCGTAGGTGTACGCGTCCTCCAGTGCCTGCCAGGAGGCGGCGATGACATTGTCGGCGACGCCGACGGTGGCCCATTCGCCGCCTCCGTCGCCGGTGGTGATCAGTACGCGGGTGGTCGACTCGCTGCCGTGGCGGCCTTCGAGGATGCGGACCTTGTAGTCGATCAGCTCCAGCTTGGCGAGCTGCGGGTAGATCTTCTCCAGGCCCACGCGCATCGCCCGGTCCAGCGCGTTGACCGGACCGTTGCCCTCCGCGGTGGCGACGATGCGCTCGCCCTTGGCCCACAGCTTCACGGTTGCCTCGTTGGCGTGCGTGCCGTCGGGCCGGTCCTCGACGATGACCCGCCAGGACTCCGTACGGAAGTAGTTCCGGGCCCTGCCCTCCGCCTCGGCGCGCAGCAGCAGCTCGAACGAGGCGTCGGCTGCCTCGTACGTGTAGCCCTGGAGCTCGCGCTCCTTGACCCGGGCGACGACCCGGCCGACGAGCTCGCGGTCGTCGCCGAGGTCGACGCCGAGCTCCTTGCCCTTCAGCTCGATGGAGGCGCGGCCCGCCATGTCGGAGACGAGCATCCGCATGGTGTTGCCGACGAGCTCGGGGTCGATGTGCTGATAGAGGTCGGGGTCGACCTTGATGGCGGAGGCGTGCAGTCCGGCCTTGTGCGCGAAGGCGGAGACGCCGACATACGGCTGGTGGGTCGACGGCGCGAGATTGACGACCTCGGCGATGGCGTGCGAGATCCGGGTCATCTCGGCGAGCGCGCCGTCGGGCAGGACCTTCTTGGCGTACTTGAGCTCCAGCGCGGCGACGACCGGGAAGAGGTTGGCGTTGCCGACACGCTCGCCGTAGCCGTTGGCGGTGCACTGCACATGGGTCGCGCCGGCGTCCACGGCGGCGAGCGTGTTGGCGACGGCGCAGCCGGTGTCGTCCTGGGCGTGGATGCCCAGGCGTGCGCCGGTGTCGGCGAGCACGGTGGAGACGACGGCCTGGATCTGCGCGGGCAGCATCCCGCCGTTGGTGTCGCAGAGCACGACGACATCGGCGCCGGCCTCGGCGGCGGTGCGGACGACGGACTTGGCGTACTCCGGGTTGGCGCGGTAGCCGTCGAAGAAGTGCTCGCAGTCGACGAACACGCGGCGGCCCTGTTCGCGCAGGTGGGAGACGGTGTCGCGAACCATCTCCAGGTTCTCCTCGAGCGTGGTCCGCAGCGCGAGCTCCACATGCCGGTCATGCGATTTGGCAACGAGCGTGATCACCGGAGCGCCGGATTCGAGCAGCGCTCTGACCTGCGGGTCGTCCGAGGCTCTGGCACCCGGGCGACGGGTGGCGCCGAAGGCTACGAGCTGGGCGTGCTGGAAGGTGATCTCCTGCTGGGCACGCGAGAAGAACTCCGTGTCCCGCGGATTGGCACCGGGCCAGCCGCCCTCGATGAACCCCACGCCGAAGTCGTCCAGGTGCCGGGCGATGGTCAGCTTGTCCGCGACGGTGAGGTTGATGCCCTCGCGCTGGGCGCCGTCACGCAGTGTCGTGTCGAAGACATGGAAGCTGTCGTCGGTCTCCGTGGTCATGGCTGAATGGACTCCTGTCGGGTTCGTGGCTCCGGAAGCTCTGGCTCCACTTGCCCCCATCTTCGCGCGGTTCGTTTCTGGCCGGGGTGGGGCCGGAAAACGAAAAAACCTCTCGCGGGTGCGAGAGGTCTGCGCGCGGGTCTGGGGCACGGTGAGCGCTGCGTACATGGTGGTACGAGGCGATCACTGCGGACCGGCGCGCTTGCTGCCCATAATCATGGCGAACGAAAGCACGGTCGCAGTCTGCCACAGCCCGGGCCGTTCGCGGACGGTGGTCTCAGCATGCGGGCGCCGGTGGACCGAGCTGCACGGCACCCCCGGCAGCCCTTGCCGGGCTTCACCCCGAGGGCGAACGGTCATCCGGACAGGCCGTCTTCGACGAACTCCCGGACGTGGGCGAGCACTTGGTCCCGGCTGGTGCCCGGTATCCCCACCGCCACATGCACGCTGAAGCCGTCCAGCAGCGCCCGCAGCCGCGCGGCGAAGCGGTCCGGGTCCACCGCGCGGAACTCCCCGCGCGAAATGCCCTCCGCGAGCAGCGCCACCAGATCCCGGTGCCAGGCCCCCTCGATCGCCGCCTGCCGCGCACGCGCGTCGTCGTCCGCGTTCTGCGAGCGGTTCCAGACCTCCAGCCACAGCGTCCAGTGCGGGTCGCGATGCCCGTCCGGCACGTACAGATCGACATACGCGTCCAGCCGCTCGCGCGCCGACGCCTGCCGGGAGAGCAGCGCGCTGCGCTCGTGCCCGAGGCGGCCCTCGCTCCACTCCAGGGTCTGGAGCAGCAACTCGTCCTTGGTGCGGAAGTAGTAGAGGAGATGCCCGCTGCTCATCCCCACCTCGCGGCCGAGCCCCGCCATGGTCAGCCCGTCGAGCCCGCGCTCGGCGATGGTGGCCATGGCCGCGGCGAGTACGGACTCACGCGGCGGCGCGATATTGCGGCGCTTGGTGGGGGTCATTCCGGAACCTCAGAAAGGGAACAGGACTCATTCACCCGTATGTTCTACAGGAATCAGACCTTCGGCTGCTGCTGAGTGATGCAGTGGATGCCGCCGCCGCCCGCGAAGATCGTCCGCGCGTCGACCGGGGTCACCGTGCGGTCCGGGAAGAGCCGGCCGAAGATGCCGGCCGCGACCTCGTCGTTCGGGTCGTCGAAGGCGCACAGCACCACAGCGCCGTTGCAGAGGTAGTGGTTGATATACGAGTAGTCGACCCAGTCGCCCTCCTCGTCCTTGAGGACCGTCGGCGCGGGGACCTCGACGACCTCCAGCGAGCGGCCGCGGGCGTCCGCCTGGCCGCGCAGGATGTCCGCGTACACGCGCGAGCGCTCGTAGTCGGGGTGGGCCGGGTCCTGCTGGCTGTGGACGAGCACCACACCGGGCCGCGCGAAGGCGGCGACGATGTCGACATGGCCCTGGGTGCCGAACATGCCGTAGTCGCCGGTCAGCCCGTGCGGCAGCCAGATCGCCTTCTCGGTGCCGAGCCGCGCGTGGATCTCCGCCTCGACCTGCTCGCGGGTCCAGCCGGGGTTGCGGCCCGCGCCGAGCTGGACGGTGTCGGTCAGCAGCACTGTGCCCTCGCCGTCGACATGGATGGCGCCGCCCTCGTTGACGAGGGCCGAGCTGTGTACGGGGACGTCGGCGAGGTCCGCGACATGGCGGGCGATCTTCGAGTCGTGCTCCCAGGTGGCCCAGTCCTGCCCGCCCCAGCCGTTGAACACCCAGTCCACGGCGGCCAGTTCGGTGCCGTCGGTGACAAAGGTCGGGCCGATGTCGCGCATCCAGGCGTCGTCCAGATCGCGCTCGACAAGTTCGATGTCCGGGCCGAGGAGCGCGCGGGCGCCGGCTGCCTGGCCCCGGCCCACGACCATGGTGACCGGCTCGAAACGGCGTACGGCTCGGGCGACGGAGGCCCAGGCGAGGCGGGACTCGGCGAGGTCGTCGCCGGTGAAGGTGGCGTTCGGTCCTGGCCAGGCCATCCAGGTGCGCTCGTGGGGTGCCCACTCGGGCGGCATACGGAACATCTCACGTCCTAAGGCTGTGTTGCTTACAAGGCTGTGTTGTTCAGAGGAAATAGAGGCGGTTGAGGGAGATGGAGTCTGCCGGGGCGGACCGCAGCGGGTCGCCGTCGAGCGTGACCAGGCCGGTGCGGCCGTCCACCGAGACATCGCCGATCCGGGAGTTGAGCCGCAGATCGGCCGGGCCGATGCCGCGGGTGCCGCGCACCGCGACCCGGCGGCGGCCGGTCGGCATCCGGTCCGAGCCCAGCCCGGCAGCGGCCTGCGCGACGAAGGCGACCGAGATGTCCGCGGCGGTCGCGCCGTACGAGCCAAACTGCGGGCCGAGCACGAGCGGTTCGCAGGTGTCCGTGGCGGCGTTCGGGTCGCCGGTGACTCCGTACGCCGGGAAGCCGGACTTCAGGACGAGCTGCGGCTTCGCGCCGAAGTACTGCGGCTGCCACAGCACGATGTCGGCGAGCTTGCCGACCTCGATGGAACCGATCTCGTGCGCGAGGCCGTGGGCGAGGGCGGGGTTGATGGTCAGCTTGGCGACGTAGCGCAGCACGCGCGCGTTGTCGTCGTGCGCGCCGTCGCCCGCCATCGGGCCGAGCTCGGCCTTCATCTTCCCGGCCATGGCGAAGGTGCGGCGTACGGTCTCACCGGCCCGGCCCATGCCCTGCGCGTCGGACGAGGTGATGCCGATGGCGCCGAGATCGTGCAGCACGTCCTCGGCGCCCATCGTTCCGGCGCGGATCCGGTCCCGGGCCATCGCGGCGTCGCCGGGCAGATCGGTCTTGAGGTCGTGTACGGAGACGATCATTCCGTAGTGCTCGGCGACGGCGTCCCGGCCGAAGGGGAGGGTCGGGTTGGTGGAGGAGCCGATGACATTCGGCACTCCGGCCATCTTGAGGACGTTCGGCACATGTCCGCCGCCGCAGCCCTCGATGTGGAAGGCGTGGATCGTACGGCCGTCGAGGACCTTGAGGGTGTCCTCCACCGACAGGCACTCGTTCAGCCCGTCGCTGTGCAGCGCGACCTGTACGTCGTGCTCCTCGGCGACCCGCAGCGCGGTGTCGAGCGCGCGGGTGTGCGCGCCCATGTCCTCATGGACCTTGAACCCGGACGCACCGCCTTCGGCGAGCGCCTCGACCAGAGGCGCGGCGTCGGACGAGGAGCCGCGCGCGAGGAATCCGATGTTGACGGGCCAGGCGTCGAAGGCGTTGAAGGCGTGCTTCAGGGCCCACGGCGAGTTGACGCCGACGCCCCAGACCGGCCCGAACTCCTGGCCGATGACGGTGGTGACGCCGGAGGCGAGCGAGGCCTCCATGATGCGCGGCGACAGGAGATGGACATGTGTGTCGACGGCCCCGGCGGTGGCGATCATGCCTTCGCCGGGGACGATGCTGGTTCCGGTCCCGACGACGACGTCCACGCCGTCGAGTGTGTCGGGATTCCCCGCGCGCCCGATGGCGTGGATCCGTCCCTCGCGGATGCCGATGGACACCTTGCGGATGCCCTGCGCCGCGTCGATGACCAGCACATTGCTGATGACGACATCGCAGGTCTCGCGGACGGCGGCGGCCTTGAGATGCAGCCCGTCGCGCGCGGTCTTGCCGAAGCCGGCGAGGAATTCGTCGCCGGGCCGCTGCGAGTCGGCCTCGACGCGGACGACAAGCCCGGAGTCACCGAGGACGACACGGTCACCGGCACGAGGTCCGTGCACGGCGGCGTACTCGTACGGGTCCATCAGTTGCCCCCCGCTCCCAGGTAGCCGCAGGCCGCCGCGCGTCGCAGGGCCTCTTCCTTCGCGCCCGGCTCGTCCAGCGGGCCGTCCACCAGGCCCGCGAAGCCGATGGCGACGCGGGCGCCGCCGATGGGCAGCAGGCCGACTTCGGCCTCCGCGCCCGGGTCGAAACGGACCGAGGAGCCTGCCGGGACGCACAGGCGCATGCCGTACGCGGACGCACGGTCGAAGTCGAGGCGCGGGTTCGCCTCGAAGAAGTGGAAGTGCGAGGTGACGCTGACCGGGACCGCCGCGGTGTTGCGGACGGTGAGCCGGACGGCCGGCTCGGGCTCCGGGTCCGCCGGGGCGGGACGTACGCTGCCCGGCGCGTCCGCGCCCAGGCTGCCGCCGCCGATCGGGTCGGAGACCACCGCCAGCCGGGATCCGTCGTCGAAGACGGCCTCGACATGGACCTCGGTCACCACGTCGGCGACGCCGGGCAGGACATCCTCCGGGCCGAGCACCGAGCGCGCCGCTTCGACCGCCTCGGCGAGCCGCCGCCCGTCGCGGGCCGCCTCGCAGACCGTGTCGGCGATCAGCGCGGTCGCCTCGGGGACATTGAGCTTCAGGCCCCGGGCCCGGCGGGCCCGCGCCAGTTCCGCGGCGCTGAAGATCAGCAGCCGGTCACGTTCCGTCGGGGTCAGTCGCACCTCATCACACCTCCTGTTTGAACGACACTCTAATCCTCAGCTTTCCTTCAGGGGAGCATTGACGGGCAGCCTTGGCTTGAGTCACATTGAGCGGCATTCAAACAGTCGAACGTCAGGGGCAGCCCATGCCGATAGAACAGCGCGGAGTCGACACCGTCCCCGAGCCGGAACGCACCAGCACCCCCCGCGATCTCATCTCGATCCTGCTCGGATCGAACCTCTGCCTGGGCGTGATCGTCTTCGGCTGGCTGCCGGTCTCCTTCGGTCTCGGACTCTGGCCGGCGGTCACCTCGATCGTCGCGGGAACGGTCGTCGGAGTCGCGGTCACCGCGCCGCTCGCCCTTGTCTCGCTGCGTACCGCGACCAATCTCTCCACGTCCAGCGGCGCGGCCTTCGGCGTCCGAGGCCGGCTGGTCGGCTCCGTCGTCGGACTGCTGCTCTCGCTCGGCTACACCGCGCTGACCCTGTGGATCGGCGGTGACGTGATGATCGGGACCCTCTCCCGTATCGCCGGACTGCCGACCGGCGCGGTCGCGCACACGCTGGTCTATGCCGTGCTCGCCGCGTGTACCGTCGTCGGCGCGGTCTACGGCTACCGCCTGCTGCTGCGGCTGAGCAAGATCCTCGCCGTCGGCATGACCGCACTCCTGCTGCTCGGCCTGATCGCCTACGCCCCCGACCTCACGACGGCCGCCCCGCCCGAAACCCCGTACCTCCTCGGCTCCTTCTGGCCGACCTGGCTGCTGTCCGCGGTGGCCGCCGGCCTGAGCGGCCCGATCGCCTTCATCACTCTGCTCGGCGACTACACCCGCTACATCTCGCCGCTGAAGCACCACCCGCGCCGGGTGCTGCGGGCCACCTGTGCGGGGCTGTTCGCGGGGCTGCTGATCCCTCAACTGTTCGGCACGTACACCGCGCTCGCCGCCCGCGCCGCGCTCGACTACGCGGGCCCGCTTGTCGCCGCCTCCCCCGCCTGGTACCTGATCCCGCTGCTGCTCGCCGCCACCGCGGGCTCGATCGGCAACGCGGGTCTGATGCTGTACTCCATGGGCCTCGACCTGGACGCGATCCTGCCGCGCGCCACCCGCACCCGGGCCACGCTCGTCGTCGCCGCCGTCGCGACCGGCTTTGTCTTCCTCGGCCACTTCGCCTGGGACGCCCAGTCCGCGATGACGTCGTTCGTACTGCTGCTGACCGCGATCGGCACGCCGTGGGCGGTGATCACGATGATCGCGCACAAGCACCGCGGCGGCGCGTACGACGCCGAGGCGCTACAGGTCTACAACCGCCGCTCGCGGGGCGGCATTTACTGGTTCCGCGCGGGCTGGAACCCGCGCGCCACGGCGAGTTGGACCGTCGGCGCGCTGGTCGGCCTGAGCGGCGTGTCCACACCGCTGTACGAGGGCCCGCTGCTGCCGCTGACCGGCGGGCTGGACTGCAGCTTCGTGCTGTCGGGGCTGGTGGGCGGGGTCTTCTATCTCGCACTGACCGCCGCCGCACCGGCGTCTCAGCGCTCCAGCGCCTCGTCGACGTCGGAGACCCAGCGGGCCTCGGTGGCGTCGTAACGGACGGGCCCGTACCGGTACTGCGTGAGGTCCAGAGCCAGCAGCTTGCGGTAGGCGTCCTCGTCCACATGCGGACCGAGGACGACCTGCAGCCCGGTGGCGGCGTCCTGGAGGACCACGGGGCGTACACGCTCGGCGGGTTGCTCCGGCTCACGCCTCAGCGCTTTGGCCACGGCCTCGCGCAGCTTCCGATGCGCGTCCTCGGCGAACTTGCCGCCGAGACCGCTGAGGAACGCGTGCAGCGGCAGCGCGATCAGCACGACCCAGGCGAACTGCTCCGCGACCCGCTGGGCGGGAACGGCCCGGACGCGGACGGTGCAGCCGAACGTGGTGAGTGCGTCGACGAGCGGCGTCTCCTGCGCGGCGGGCGCTTTCTCGTCGACGAACACGTCGACCGTGAGCGGTGGTTGAGTGGTCATGCCGTTCCCCCTCTGCTGTTCTCGGGCTGGTCGACACGGGTGAGCCAGACAATGCCGCCCATGGCCACCACCGCGCGAGGCCGCTCGTCCGGGTCGAAGGCCACGGCCTGCACCTCGCAGCCCTGGCTGTGAACCCGCCAACGGACCATGGCGGTGGTCCGCAGGTTCCAGACATGCGCGGACACGCCGCCCGCGGTGATCAGCCGCGTCCCGTCGCTGTTGTACGCCAGCTTCTTAACGGCCCTCTCGTGCTCGAACCGCCGCAGTTCCTCACCGGTGGCGAGATCCAGGACGCGTACGATCCCGTCCTCGGTGGCGACGGCGACCTGGTTCGAGACGGGGCTGAAGGCCACGTCGCGGACGCGGTCCCCGCAGGCGAGGTCCGCCTGTCGCTCACCGGTGAAGGCGTCCCAGACGCGCAGGCGATGCGGGGCGGAAGCGCTGGTGGTACCGGACGATGCCGCCTGCTCGAGAGACGACCAGTCCAGCTCGGGCACCAGGCTTTCGCCCCCGCTGACAGGGCCGACGGTGGCATACCGGGATCCGTCCCGGCTGGCCACCGCCAGGCGCGGCCCGGTGCCGCCGGCAATCGGGATCGGCGTTCCCTGCGCGCGCCAGATCGACGAGATGCCGATCCTGTTGACGATCAGGAGGCTGTCGCCGTCGCGGCCCAGAGCGAGGCGGGTAGTACGGTTCACTGCCGCCTCCACCTCCCGGATGCTCTCGCCACTGTCGACGTCCCAGATCCGCACGGACCGGGGGCCAACGGTGAGGAGCCGTTTCCCGCCGGGCGAGAGGGCCACTGCGTCGTCTCTGTTGCTGTCCGAGTCCCACACGTCGCGGAACCGTCGTGTCAGCCCGTCCTGCACGTGGACCACAGGTTTGCCGTAGCCGTCGAACACGACGGTGGAGCGGCCCAGAGAAGCGATGGCGAGCCGGGCTCCGTCCGGGCTGAAGGCGAAGGCCCGGGGCGCGCGTGTCAGGTGGAGCGGCACATCCGCGGTGGACAGGGCCTGGGAGTGGGCGAACAGCACCGGAGCGTCTGCCTCCGGTTCCGGATCGTCCACCCGCTCCAGTTCCGCCCGCGCATCGCTCACCACCCCGTCCGGATCCGGGTCCTCCGGCGCCAGTTCCGCGAGCCGCGCCCCCACAGCCAGCACCGCCGACCACTCCCCCGCGGCGTGCAGAGCGGCCGCCTCCGCCCTCAGTACAGTCACCTCGCGGCGGGTCACCGCTTCCGCCAGCCGCTCCGCCGCGTCGCGGAAGTCCGCATCAGCGGCCACCACCGCTTCGAGGTGTTCGACCGCCGCCGCCCAGTGGCCCTCCGCCGCCGCGCCCGTGCCCGCCGTGTAGAGGTGCTCCAGACGCCGCTTCCGCTCCGCCTCGGCCAGTTTCGCCACGGCGTCCTGGTGTCCTCCGTCGCGGGCGACGACCGCGCGGAACGCCTCCACCGCGTCGTCCCACCGACGCTGGTAGAACGCAGCCAGGCCCTGGACGTAGAGATCGTGCAGGCTGACCGGCGCCGCAGCCGGAGGCGTCTCGCCGACGTCGAAGAGGAGACCGTCCAGCGCACGCATGTACAGGACGGGCGTCCCCCACTCCAGCGTCCTTCGCTGTGCGAGCCGTACCGCCTGCCGTGCTTCCGTCACCGCCTCGTCGACCGGGCGGCGGTGCGCGAGCGTCTCGTAGAACGTGCGGCTGAACTCCACCGCGGCCCCGTCCGAGATCGAGTACTGCATGGCCACCGCGGCCGGCAGCCCCTTCTGCATCAGCGCGCCCGCCATGCTGGAGAACGGGTCGCGGTCGCTGGAGCGGCCGGACTGGCAGGCGTTGAGGACGACGAGCCGGAGCGAGGGGTGGCCCTCGACCAGCATCGCCAGGTTCTCCGCCCCCAGTTCGTACGTGCCGCCCTCCTCGCCCGCGAGCAGCAGCGTCCCCTCCTGCTCGTCCGCGTCGAAGCCGCCGTGGCCGATGAAGTGGAGCGCGTGCCACGGGCCGCCGTTGCCGCGCAGGGCGGCGCGCAGATCGCGCCAGGTCTCGCCCGCGGTCCAGGCGAGCTCGATGAGCCCTTCGCCTACGAGCCCGGAGAGCGCCTCGGTCAGCCAGGCCCGCTCGTCGCGCACGGCCAGCTGCCCCTGGTCGTCAGGGCGGGCGGCCATGCACAGGACGCGCAACGGTGGATCGACCCGTAAGACCCGTCGGGGTGCCGAGACGGAGGGATGGCGTACGAGGGGCATGGTCGGGCACACATAGCTGTTCTCGCCGCGGTCGAACAGGAACTCCCAGGGCAGGCGGGCGAGTTCGGGCGCCCTGACGCGCAGCACGATGCGCAGCGGGCGCTCCTCGCGGGCCGCGCGGTGCCGGGCGGCGGCGAACAGCGACCGTCCTTCGCCCGCCATCAGGAAGTCGAAGAGCCGTCCGCCCAGTTCCTGGACGGGCCTCTCGTCGGCGGTCGCGTTGCGCCTGAGCTGCGCGTACGAGGAGAGGACAGCCAGGGAGATGGTGGTGTCGAGCGCACGGAGTTCTTCGGGCGGCAGTGGAAACGGGCTCTGGGCCGACGTCTCGGCGCCGTCGGGGCCGCGCAGGGTGATCTCGTACGTACGCGGACCGTCCGGACCGGCGTCCCCCGACAGCCCCCCGGCGCCGACCTCAACGTGAAAGTCCAGACTCCTCATCGCGGCACCAGCCTCCCACGGAGAAGCCCGCCCCGGGAGCGGGACGGGCTTCTTCGCGTACAACCGGCCCGGGAGGTCAGCCCAGTCGGTGTGTCCAGCCGTGGACGTCGTCCGCCTTGCCCGTCTGGATGTCGAGCAGCGCCGTACGCAGCTTCATCGTGACCTCGCCCGGCTCGCCGCCGGACTGCTTCCACTCGCCGTCCGCGGACTTGACCACGCCGACCGGCGTGATGACCGCGGCCGTGCCGCAGGCGAAGACCTCGGTGAGCGTGCCGTTCCTGGTGTCCTCGCGCCACTGGTCGATGGAGACGCGGCCCTCCTCGGACTTGTAGCCGAGATCCTGGGCGAGCTGGAGGAGCGAGTCACGGGTGATGCCGGCGAGCAGCGAGCCGGTCAGCTCCGGGGTGACGATCCTGTCGCCGTACACGAAGTACAGGTTCATGCCGCCCAGTTCCTCGACCCACTTGTGCTCCACGGCGTCGAGGTAGGCGACCTGGTCGCAGCCCTTCTCGGCGGCCTCGGCCTGGGCGAGCAGGGACGCCGCGTAATTGCCGCCGGTCTTGGCGTCGCCCATGCCGCCGGGGACGGCGCGCACGCGGTCCTCGGACAGCCAGATCGAGACCGGCTTGACGCCGCCGGGGAAGTACGCGCCGGCGGGCGATGCGATGACGATGAAGAGGTACTCGTTGGCCGGGCGCACGCCCAGGCCGACCTCGGCCGCGATCATGAACGGGCGCAGATAGAGCGACTCCTCGCCGCCGTGCGCCGGGACCCATGCCTTGTCCTGCTGGACCAGCGCGTCGCACGCGGCGATGAAGGTCTCGGCCGGCAGCTCCGGCATCGCGAGGCGGCGGGCGGACCGCTGGAAGCGCTCGGCGTTGGCCTCGGGCCGGAAGGTGGCGACCGAGCCGTCCGGGCGGCGGTACGCCTTCAGTCCCTCGAAGATCTCCTGCGCGTAGTGCAGCGTCATATTGGCCGGGTCGATGGAGAGCGGCGCATACGGAGTGAGCTCGGCGTCGTGCCAGCCGCGGCCCTCCGTCCACTTGATCGTCACCATGTGATCGGTGAAGTGGCGGCCGAAACCGGGGTTGGCCAGGATCGCCTCGCGCTCCGCGTCGGACAGCGGGTTCGAGGAGGGCTTGAGCTCGATCGTGGGCGTCGTCATGAGTGCAGTGTCCTTCACCGTTGGTTGTGACGGACCGCGCTCACGCCGCTGCGACTGCTAGGACGTCCGAGCATTCCCGCATGCCACGGCCCACATCCGATTATCGCTCGCGCGAGCCGGTGCAAGAACCGGGGTGAACAACCGGGGCAAATACGGTGTGAAAACGGTCCAGGGTTGATGGTGGCACCCGGAGGCCGCACAGGAGAAGCCGCCGGGTGCGGAATGCGACCCGGCGGCTTGTTGAAGAAGCGTCGGGTCAGCCCGCTACTCGTACCGCGAGCGCGTCGCCGATCTCGTCCGTCGTGCGGACCGAGCCGTCGCGTCCCGCGAGGTCAGCGGTGACGGCCTCCTCGATGCGCGCCGCCTCGGTCTCGTAGTCGAGGTGACGCAGCAGGAGGGCGACGGAGAGGATCGTGGCCGTGGGGTCGGCCTTGCCGGTGCCTGCGATGTCGGGCGCCGAGCCGTGCACGGGCTCGAACATCGACGGGAAGGTGCCCGTCGGGTTGATGTTGCCGGATGCGGCCAGGCCGATACCGCCGGTCACGGCGGCGGCGAGGTCGGTGAGGATGTCGCCGAAGAGGTTGTCGGTGACGATCACGTCGAAGCGCTCCGGCTGCGTGACGAAGAAGATCGTCGCGGCGTCGACATGCAGATAGTCGGTGGTGACCTCGGGGTATTCCGTGCCGACCGCGTCGAAGATCTTCTTCCACATGTGGCCGGCATAGACGAGGACGTTGTTCTTGTGGACCAGCGTCAGCTTCTTGCGGGGGCGGGCGTTGGCCCGCTCGTACGCGTCACGGACGACGCGCTCCACGCCGTACGCGGTGTTGACGCTGACCTCGGTGGCCACCTCGGCGGGCGTGCCGGTACGCAGCGAGCCGCCGTTGCCGGTGTACGGACCCTCGGTGCCCTCTCGGACCACGACGAAGTCGATCTCCGGGCGGCCGGCCAGCGGGCTCGGCGTGCCGGGAAACAGCTTCGACGGACGCAGGTTGACGTAGTGGTCGAAGGCGAAGCGCAGCTTGAGCAGCAGCCCGCGCTCCAGGACGCCGGACGGCACGGACGGGTCGCCGATCGCGCCGAGCAGGATCGCGTCGTGGTTCTTGAGGGAGTCGAGCTCCGCGTCGGGGAGGGTCTCTCCGGTGCGGTGCCAGCGCTGAGCGCCGAGGTCGTACTCCTTGGTCTCCAGCTTCACATCCTGCGGGAGGACGGCCGACAGGACTTTCAGGCCCTGGGCCACGACCTCCTGGCCGATGCCGTCACCGGGGATCACTGCGAGATTGATGCTGCGAGACATGTCGGCACCGTACTCCGCGTCCCATCCGATGACACTCACCGTCCACCATGCGGACGCACTTCTCACCCTAGAATTCGTTGAATTTCGGCCAGGAGTCGTAAGTTACTGGCAAGTTTTCCGCCATGACTGAGGAGACTCCCCGCGTCGGCATCCCCGAACAGCTCGCCAGCCGCATGAGCATGGCGGAGCAGCACGAGTATCTGCGCGCCAGGCACGCGCGCCCCAAGGTGTCCCGGCGCGGGGCCCTCGCCGGCGGGCTGGCGCTGGGCGCCGTCGGCGGCGGAGGACTGCTGCTCGGCCGCGCCTCGACCGCGGGCGCCGCCGCTCCGGAGCTCGCGGCGTCCCCGGCGACGGCCGTGGTCGACGGCTCGCTGGTCGCGCCGTTCGGACGGCACCTCGCCTTCGGCGCCGACCCGAAGACGCAGATGCGGGTCTCATGGCAGGTGCCCTTCGCGGTGAAGAACCCGTATCTGCGGGTCGGGCCCAAGCCGTGGGAGCTGAGCCAGAAGATCGTGGCCGAGGTGCGTGATCTGCACACGCCCTCGCTGTCCAACAAGCTGCCGGCGGTCGACCAGTACTACCTGCATGTGGGTCTGGACGGGCTGAAGCCCGGGACGACGTACTACTACGGCGTCGGGCACGACGGCTTCGACCCGGCGACGCCCGAGCGGATGTCCACCATCGGCTCGTTCCGCACGGCTCCGGCGACGCCCGAGAAGTTTGTCTTTACCGCCTTCGGCGACCAGGGCGTGAGCTACCACGCGCTCGCCAACGACCAGTTGATCCTCGGCCAGAACCCGTCCTTCCATCTGCACGCGGGCGACATCTGCTACGCGGACAGCAGCGGGCAGGGCAAGGAGTCGGACACCTACGACGCGCGGGTGTGGGACCAGTTCCTGGCGCAGACGGAGAGCGTGGCGTCCCGGGTGCCGTGGATGGTGACCACCGGCAATCACGACATGGAGGCCTGGTACTCGCCGAACGGCTACGGCGGCCAGTCCGCGCGCTGGTCACTTCCGGAGAACGGCCCGGACGCCACGAACGCGCCCGGCGTCTACTCGTTCGTCTACGGCAATGTCGGCATCGTGGCGCTGGACGCCAACGACGTCTCGTACGAGATCCCGGCCAACAAGGGCTACACGGACGGAAAGCAGACCGCCTGGCTGGACAAGCGGCTGGCCGAGCTGCGCGCGCAGCCCGGAATCGACTTCGTGGTGGTCTTCTTCCACCACTGCATGTACTCGACGTCGACCCACGCGTCGGACGGCGGGGTGCGCGACGCCTGGCTGCCGCTGTTCACCAAGTACCAGGTCGACCTGGTGATCAACGGGCACAACCACGTCTACGAGCGGACGGACGCGATCAAGGGCGGCGAGGTCGGCAAGCCGGTGCCGGTCGGCGCGACCACCGACCCGACTCGGGACGGCATCGTGTACGTCACGGCGGGCGGCGCCGGCAAGGATCTGTACGGCTTCGGGCTCGGGGTCAAGGACAGCTACGAGGGCAATGTCCATGACCACGACACGATTCTGACCTTCCACTGGACCAAGCTGCGGCTGCCGGACCCGGACACCGTGGAGTGGTCGCGGGTGCGGTTCACCGGCTTCTCCTTCCTCGCGGTGGAGGCGGAGTCCGGTACGGCGCCGAAACTGAAGGTCTCCGCGCTTGCCGAGAGCGGCAAGCGCATCGACTACTTCGAGATCAAGCGGTCCTCGAGCTGACGCTCGTCCAGGGCCTTAGTGGCCGGTGGAGCCGCCGTTGTCCCTGCGGTCGAGGGCTCGCTGCAGGGCGGCGGCGGCATTCTTGCGGTCGGACTCGCTCGTACGGGAGGCGTGACGGACGCGGCGGGCGGTCTCAGCGGGCATGGTGATCGACTCCTTGAGATCACAGAGATTTCGAGGCGCCGGAAGGGGCGGGGAGCGTGCCGCAGGGGTTGCCTGCTTGGGGCACGAGCTCACGGCCGCCATTCGCTGGATCGAGCGAGACGTTCGGCTTCTACAAAGCTAGGACAGCTACGCGCTTCTGTCTCCACAATTAGTCGGACTTCCTACTATCTGAGACGGCGATCACTGGGACAGGGCCCTCAGCTCGCGGATCAGAGCCCGTACGGCGACACTGCGCCCCAGCTCAGGGGTGGTGACATAGCCGACGGAGCGGGTCGGGCGCTGCGGACCGAGATCAGTGATCTCAACTGTGGCCGGTGCTCCGGTCAGGGACAGCTGGGGCATCACCGCCATGCCGAAACCACTGCTCACCATCGAGAGCACTGCTCCGTCGTCCTCCGCCTCGACCGTCGCCTTCGGCAGCCAGTCCTGTTCCGCCCACCACTGGCGCGTGTACGAGGTGCAGTTCTCGGCCCAGTCGACCAGCGGCAGCGTGCGCGGCGCGGGATGGCCGGCCGGGTGGACCAGCGCGTAGCCCTCCTCCACGAGGACCCCGCCGACCAGCTCCGGCGGCACCGGCGAGGTCGTCCCGATCGTGGCGATCCCGAGGTCCGCGTGCCCGTCGGCGACCTCACCCGCCGTGCCGCGCCCGAGCTCGCGCACCACCCGGACCTCCGGCTCGATGCCGGGATGGCGGGCGGCGAGCCGTTCCAGCGCGGGCGGCAGCAGATGGAGCGCCGCGCTGCGGAAGGCAGCGATCCGCAGCGGACCGGCCACCGTGTCCGCTTCCGCGCCGCGCGCCTCCGCGCCCATCGTCTCCAGCAGCCGCAGCACGCGCCGGGCGTGCGCGACGACACGGGTCCCGGCGGCGGTCGGCGTCGCGCCCGAGCGGCCACGGTCGAAGAGGACCGCCCCGAGCTTGCGTTCACTGGTGCGTACGGAGTGCGAGACCGCGGACTGCGTCATGCCGAGGACGGCGGCCGCGGCAGAGAAGGAGCGCTCGCGCTCGACGGCGACCAGGACGCGCAGCTCATGGGGTGCCGGATCGGGCATCGGGGCGCTCACCTCGTTCTATGAGGACCGCTCATGGAAACGGCGGTTCCATCGACGCAACCCACTGCCCGCGCCGCTGATTCCTCCCTACCGTCCTGCACATGATCACCGTGCAGCAGACCTCCCGCCCCACCGGCTTCCCCACCGTCGACCACTTCGCCTTCGTCGAGGCTCCGGTGCCCGACCCCGCGCCCGGGACGGCGCTGGTGGAGAACACCCACTGGTCGGTGGATCCGTACCACCGCGAAATGATGGACGGCGACTTCGCGTTGAACGCGCCGCTGGAGGGCCGGACCCTGGGCCGTGTCGTCGAATCCCGCGATCCCGCGCTCCGGACCGGCGATCTGGTCTTCCACCGGCAGGGCTGGCGTACGCATGCGCTGGTCACCCTCGGCACGCACGGGACACGGAGGATCGAGGCGCCCGAGGGCGTGCCGCTCTCCGCGTATCTGAGCATCCTCGGCGGGACCGGGCTCACCGCGTACGTCGCGCTCACCCGGACCCTCCAACTGCGGCCCGGCGAGGACCTGTTCGTGTCGGCTGCGGCCGGCGGCGTGGGCACGGCGGTCGGGCGGATCGCCCGGCTGCTCGGGGCGGGCCGGATCGTCGGCAGCGCCGGCTCGGCCGAGAAGGTCGCGTATCTCACCGGGCAGCTGGGCTTCGACGCGGCCTTCGACTACCACGACGGCACGGTGCGCGAGCTGCTGGCGAAGGCCGCGCCCGACGGGATCGACGCGTATGTGGACAACGTCGGCGGCGGCCATCTGGAAGGCGCGATCGCCTCGTTGCGCGACCACGGGCGGATCGCCTGGGTCGGCGCGATCGGCCAGTACAACACCGCCGAGCCGCCGGCGGCGCCGCGCAATCTCTTCGAGGTGGTGGAGAAGTCGCTGCGGCTGGAGGGGGTGCTGGTACGCAACCACCTCGAAGTCCAGGGCGAGTTCGAGGAGTTCCTGGTGCCGCATCTGCGGAGCGGGCGGGTCGCTCCTGATGTGACAGCCGTCGAGGGCTTCGAGCGGATCGTGGACGCGTTCCTGGGCATGCTGCGCGGCGAGAACCTGGGAAAGATGCTGGTCACGGCGGAGCGCGCGGGCGCGAGCTGATCGCGGCCCTCAGCCGGCTGACCGGTCTTCCGTTCCCCTCGTACACGCCCCCTCAACCCGGCCGAGGGCGTCCACGACTCGGTTCCTTCTTGCGGATGGAACCTGGCGCTCGGTCCGGGTTGTCAAGGAAGTGAAACATCCGGCGGGGGGCGGCGCGTCGGACAAGAGACAGGACCGATCCAAGGGGAGGCAGCCGCGTATGCGCGGATCAATGGACAGGCATGACCTCAGAAAGGGCGCTGGACGTCTGGCGGTACTGGGGGGCGTGGTGGCCTTGGTGGCCGCCGGTCTTGTGGGCGCGGGGACCGGGACGGCCCTCGCGGCACCGGCCGGGCCGGCGCCGGCTGGGAGCGTCGTCTCGGTCGACGCACCAGACGTCCCGCCGAACGGCAGCGTCACCCACACAGTGACCGTGCACGCCGCGGAGAAGGGCCAACTGCAGGTCTCCTTCGAAGCATCGGAAGAGCAGCGCTGGTGGGACAGCAGCGAAGAGTGGACGCTGGGGATCGGCGTAAGCGGCACGGACGACCGTTGCGTGTATCCGCCCACGCTCGTCGCCGGCTCTCTCACCTGCGAACTCCCGCCCGGCGATCACACGATCACCTACACCACGAGCGCGAGCGCCGGGGCTGAGGCGTGGAAGGTCGACGTCACCGCCGAGTTCCAGGACAGCAAGGCCCAGGCCGAGTTCACCGCGGCGGTGGGCAACCCCGCCCCGGCGATGGACTACTGGCTCTTCGCCCGTGACGGGGACGGCAGACTGTGGTCCCACGGCACCTCCTTCGGCGAGTGGGGCTCTCTCGACATCGAGTGGAGGAACTGGATCGCCGATGACTGGGACCGTTTCGACGTACTGACGAAGACCTCACCGGTCAATGTGCGCGGCAAGGGCGGCGACCTCGTCGCCCGGGACAGGGCCGGTCACCTCTGGCTGTATCGGGTCCGGCCCGGCGACCATGTGACGCTCGACAAGCCGGTCGACGTGGGCGGCGGCTGGGACCAGTACACGTCCATACGCGGCGTGGGCGATGTCAGCGGCGACGGTGAGCCCGATCTGATCGCGCGGGGAAGCGAGGGAACGCTGTGGTTGTACCGGGGCACGCAGCTGGATGCCACGCCGTTCAGCGCCAGAGTCAAGATCGGCACTGGGTGGAACATCTACACCTCAATGACCGGCGGGACGGACGTCACCGGTGACAACAGGGCGGACCTGCTCGCCAGGGATGCGTCGGGCGGCTTGTGGCTCTACGAAGGCACCGGCAACGCCACTTCGCCGCTCAAGGCACGGGTCAAGGTCGGATCGGGCTGGAACATCTACAACGCACTTGTGGCCTACGGCGACGTGACGGGCGACGGCCACCCCGAGCTGATCGCGCGGGACTCCTCGGGCGTGCTCTGGCGTTACGCCGGCACGGGTAAGGCGGCGTCGCCGTTCGAGGCGCGAGTGAAGGTGACCCAGTACTGGGATCGGTACAACACCCTGATCTGATCCCACGACCCGATGGGCACGGCTGCGCCCACGACCTTCCGCACCACACATCATGAGCGCCCCTGCCCTGCGAAGAAATCCACAGGGCAGGGGCACCGACTGCGAACGGGTCCGCAAAGGCCGGCCTCTGTGGTCGAGGCAGCCGACGAAAAGCGCTTTAGAGCACGTCGCCGTCGCGCCAGTCGAAGAGCAGCGCGGCGGACGGGTCCGGAAGCGGACGGCCTGCGGCGGGCCGCAGATACGTGGAGTCCTCCTCGTCCGGCAGATGCAGCACGCCGTCCGGGCCGAGCGCCTCGATCCGGCCCTGCCACAGCTGCCAGCCGCGGGCCCGGTACAGCGCCGCGCCGTCCTCGGAGGCGGACAGCGCGCCGAACGCGTACGCGCCGTCGATGACCCGCTCCAGGACCTCCATCACCCGGCCGCCGAGGCCCTGCCGACGCCGGTCGGCGCGGACCGCGAGCGCCTCGACATAGCCGACGCGGCAGGAGCGTCCGCCGTGCAGCACCCGCCGCATGATCACGCTGCCGTGCGCGGCGACCCCCGCGGAGTCGTGCAGATACGCGTGCACCCCGCCGAGACCGTGGTCCCAGTCCTCGTCGCTGAAACCGCCGTCGAAGGCGTCGTCCATCAGCGCGCGGATCCGGGCCAGTTCGGAGGAGGAGAGCTCATAGGTGTGCGCGATGCGCAACGGCTCAGTCATACGCACCAGCCTCTCAGGTCGTGTGCATCGCACGTACTCAGGACGCATTTGAGTACCTGGGCGCGTGGTGAAGACCCGGGCGCGGGACGACAGTTGGCCCCATGAACGGCCTCTACGCTCTCAAGCCCTGGTACGCGGCCCGGCTCTCCGGAGTCCGCGGCGCGCTCGTCCGCCGTGAAGTGTCTCCCGACACCCTCACCGCGGGCGGTGTGGTCTGTGCGGCGGGCGCGGCGGCGGCGCTCGCTTGGCTGCCCGCGCCGTTCGCGGCGCTGCCGGTCGCCGTCCTGCTCGCGGCCCGGCTCGGCTTCGCCAATCTCGACGGGGCGCTGGCCCGCGACTCCGGCCGGACGACCCGGCGTGGCGCGCTGCTCAATGAACTCGGCGACCGCGCGGCCGACTTGGCGGTACTGGCCGGATTTCTCGCTCTCGCACCGCTGTGGCTGGTGGTCGTGGCGGGTCTTGCCGCGACGCTGCCTTCCTGGGTGTCGCTGGCGGGCGCGGCGGCGGGCGCTCCGCGCCGCAACGGCGGCCCGGTCGGCAAGACCGAACGCTGCCTCCTCGTGGTCGTCGCAGCGGCGACGGGCTGGGCGACGCCGGTGCTGATCGTGATCGCGGCCGGCTCGGCGCTCACCGCGGCCGTCCGCACCGGATGGCTCTGGAAGGAACTCGCATGAGCGCGGTCATAGTTGCCGGCGAGGCGGTCGGCCGGGCGGTGCCGCTGGTGGCGGGCGCGCTCGGGGCGGGCGGGATCGCGGTGGCAGCGCTGCCGTCCCGGGTGCGGATGAGGGCCGAGCTGCGCCGGCGCTGGCGGACATGGGCCATTGCGGCGCCGGTCTTTCTGGGTGCGCTGTTCCTGGGCGCGGGAGGTGCGTTCGCGCTGGCCGCGGTGCTCGGTGTGATCGCGGTGAGCGAGTACGTACGGCTGGCGGCGCTTCGACCGGCGGACCATGCGGTCCTGGTGGCGGCCGCCGTCGCACTGCCCGGTGTTGCCTGGCTGGCTCCCGGGGCTCTGGATCTGCGGTCGGCCGCGCTGCTGCTGCTCGCCGCCGCGCTGCCTGCACTGCTGTCCGGGGACTCGGAATCGGGTTTCAGCCGGGCCTCCCGCTCGGTGTTCGCGCTGCTGTGGATCGCGGTCCCGCTCACCGGTCTGGTGACGCTCGGGGACACGGCCGTCGCGGTGGGTCTGGCGGTGGCGCTCGGCGATGTGGGCGCATGGTGCGGCGGTACGGCACTGGGCCGACGGGGCACGCTGGCTCGGCCGCTGTCGCCGCTGTCGCCGAACAAGACCTGGGCCGGCGTGCTGGGCGCGGCGGTCGCGGCAGGACTGGCGCTGGCGGCGGTCGGTCAGTTCTCGGTCGCTCTGTGGGCGGCCGTGCTGACCGGTTGCGTACTCGGCGATCTGCTGGAGTCCATGGTCAAGCGCGAGGCGGGTGTGAAGGACGCGGGCAGTTGGCTGCCGGGCTTCGGCGGGCTGCTGGACCGTATCGACTCACTGCTCCCGGCGCTGCTGCTGGCGATGGTGGTGAGTACGGCATGAGGCCCCCGTCCGCGGTCCTGCGGCGGGCGCTGTGGAGCTTCGCGCTCACGCTGACGGGCGGCGTGGAGCGGCGGGGCCGGCTGCCGCGCGGCGGCTGTGTCGTCGTCGCCAACCACTCCTCGCACGCCGACACCGCCGCGCTGCTGGCCGCGCTGGACTCCCGGCACACTCCGGCGATCGGCGCGGCGGCCGACTACTGGTTCGCCTCGCCGTGGCGCAGCCGGATCTGCCGCCGGCTCGCGGCCGGCTTCCCGGTCCGGCGTACGGGCGGCGGTCTGGACGATCTCCTCGCCATGGCCGAGGAGTTGCGGGCCGGGCGGGCGGTCGTCCTCTTCCCGGAGGGCACGCGCGGCGGGGACGAGGGAGTCGGCTCCTTCCACCGGGGCGCGCTGGTGCTGGCGGAGCGGGCTCAGGTGCCGGTGGTGCCGGTCGGCATCGCGGGCACGGGCCGGCTGCTGCCGAAGCACGGGCGGCTGCACTCCTCGCTCGTGCGGGTCAGCATCGGGGCTCCGCTGCCGTCGCCGACATCGCCGGAGGAGGCTCGGGCGGCGGTCGCGGCGCTGCACGCGCATCTGGACGCCCCGTCGCCGCGGGACGCCGTCGCCCGGCGGAGGGCGGCCGCGGTGCTCACCTCACGATGGGGCCTGCCGCTTGCCTGTGTCTGGGCCTTCGCCAAGACCCTCAGCTGAAACATGCAGTGCACAACAACCATGTCGGTCAAAGGTCTTGACGGTCACTCACGCCACAACCATCCTCCCAGTCATCGGATGACTGCTCTCAGGAGGCACCTGTGGCACTACCGCACCGGATCCGGACCCTGACCCTCTTGCTCTGCGGCACACTCGCCGCGATGCTGCTCGTCTCCACTCCCGCCCACGCCAGAACCCCCACCTGGACCGTACACAGCCACGACGGACCGACGGCCACCGTCACTCTCGCGCCCGGCACCGGCACCCTCACCCTCGCCGTCGACGCGCACGGCGGAGCGGCCGTCATCGAGCCCTCTCCTCTCGGCATCCGTACCGAAAGAGCCGATCTTTCCTCGGGCTTGACCTATCTCGGCCGTAGCGAGCGCACGGTGTCGGAGCACTACCGCACGGCCGCAGGCAAGGACCGGGACCGCCATGTCCACATGCGGGAGGCCGCTTTCCGGTTCCGTACCGCCGACGGCGTCCGTCTCGATCTGACCGTCCGCGTCTCCCGGGACGGCGTCGCCTACCGCTATTCGCTCCCCGACACCGCCGCCACCGGAAACGTCCTCGGCGAGACCTCCGCGTTCACTCTTCCCGCCGGCTCAGCCGCCTGGCTCGGCAAGTACCGCCGGGACAACGAGAATCTCTTCGTCTCCTACGCCGCCGACACCGCGCCCACCGACGAGTACATGATGCAGGCGCTGTTCCGTACGCCCGGCGGCTATGCGCTCGTCGCCGAGTCCGACCTCACCGGCGCGTACTCGGCCGCCCGGCTCACACACCAGGCCGGCTCCCCCACGTACGCCGTCAAGCTCTGGGACGAGCAGATCCAGGTCACCGGCGGCCGGCTCAGCACCCCTTGGCGCGCGCTGGTCACCGGCAGCCTCGCCGATGTCACCGAGTCCACCTTCACCGACGACCTCGCTCCCGCCTCCCGCGTCCGCGACACCTCGTGGATCCGGCCGGGGCCGGCGCTGTGGACCTGGCTGGCCGGCGGCCGCCCGGCCGGACAGAGCCTGACCCTGCAGAAGGGATATGTCGACTACGCCGCCGAGCGCGGCTGGCCGTACACCGTCGTCGACGCGGGCTGGTACTTCGACCCCGCTCAGTGGGACGTCACCGACCCCAACTGGCAGCAGAACAGCTGGATTCCGGAGCTCGTCCGCTACGGCCGCGAGAAGAACGTCGACATCCAGGTCTGGATCCACTTCCGCGACCTCGACACACCCGAGGAGCGCGAGCAGTGGCTGCCCACGCTCGAACAGTGGGGCGTGAAGGGCGTGAAGATCGACTTCATGGACTCGGAGGCACAGGAGCGGCTGCGCTGGTACGACGAGATCCTGCCGGCCACCGCCGCACACCATCTGCTCGTCAACTTCCACGGCTCGACGATCCCGAAGGGCGTCCAGCGCACCTGGCCGCACGTCATGACGCTGGAGGGCGTCAACGGCGAGGAGAAGCGGACGAACACCGCCGAGCATCTGACGATTCTGCCGTTCACCAGGAACGTCATCGGGTCGATGGACTACACGCCGGGCGCCTTCCACCGCCCGACCCGGCCCAATGCCGCATCGGACGCGGGCGAGTTGGGCCTGTCGGTGCTGTACGAGTCCGGCATCCAGAACCTGGCCGGCACTCCGGAGTCGTACGACGCACGGCCCGAGGCGCGGCGCTACCTCGAACAGCTGCCGGCGGCGTGGGACGAGACGCGGCTGCTGGCGGGTGAGCCGGGCAGCGGAGCCGTGGTCGCGCGGCGCTCGGGCGCGCGGTGGTTCATCGGCGGCACCTACGCGGGCGCGGCCCGCACCGCGGCCGTTCCGCTGCGGATCGGCCCCGGGCTCTGGCTGGTCGAGACGGTCACGGACGGTCCTTCGGGCCTGGTGCGTACGGCAGAGGCCGTGCGCGGCGGCACGAGTCTGGACATTCCCGTGGTGGCGGACGGCGGCTTCGCGGCGACGGCGTGCCGCTGGTATCCGGGCCGTACGACCTGCGACCGCTAGCCCTGGCGCATTTAGTGCAACCCTAGGGTTGCGGGTTCGAGTGGTGACGTGCAACCCTTGAGTAGCACGTCACCACTCGGCACCTCACGACCTGAGAGGATCTGGATCTCATGAGCAAGGACCGCATCGAACGGGAGATCACCATCGCCGCGCCCGTGGAACGCGTATGGGCGGTGCTCACGGAGCCGGAGCACGTCGGCTCCTGGTTCGGCCAGGGCAAGCCGACTCCGGTCGACCTGCGCCCCGGCGGAACCATGGAGCTCGACCACGGCCAGTACGGCCAGTTCCCAACGACCATCGTGAAGGTCGAGCCGCCGCACCACTTCTCGTACCGCTGGGCCTCCGCCTTCCCGGGCGAGCAGGCGGTCGAGGGCAACTCCACGCTGGTCGAGTTCACCCTGACCCCGGACGGCGACGGCACACATCTGCGCGTCGTCGAGACCGGTTTCGCCTCGCTCGACATCCCGGCGGACAAGATCGATACTGCCGGATACGAGAGCCACTCGAGCGGCTGGACCGAAGTGGTGGGCAACATGCAGAAGTACGCGGAGCAGCTTGCGGCATGACAGCCGAGACGAGCCAGGACGACGCCGTGACGGAGGTCCTCTCCGCGCTGGCGGACCCGACCCGCCGCCGGATACTCGACGCGCTGGCGGCACACGGCGAGGCAACCGCCACGATCCTGGCCACGGAGCTGCCGGTCAGCCGGCAGGCGATCGTCAAGCATCTCGCGGTCCTCACCCGGGCCGGCCTGGTGGCCGGACACCGGGAGGGCCGCGAGGCTCGCTACACCGTTCTGCCCGCGCGCCTCGGCGTGACGGCCCGCTGGATGGACCGGGTGGCGTCGGAGTGGGGCGCGCGCCTCTCGGCGATCAAGCGCCTGGCGGAGGTCGACCCCGAGGACGGCTAGGGCCTTATCCAGACGACAGCCCTGGGCTCCTACGCCGACACCTTCGCGGTGAGCTCACGCCCGACCCGCTCGACCCACTCGGCGAACTCCTGCCGGTGTTCCACCTGTCCCCCGCACAAGGCGCTGACCTGCGCGTCGGTGAACCGGGTCGGTCCCTCTGTCGCCAGCATGCCGCTTATCTCCCGCAGCACGGCGGCCAGCCGCACGGCATCGCCATGTTCGATCGGGTCGACCCCGTGACCGGACCGCAGAGTGGTGGAACCAGGCATGATGCCCTCCTTACGGCGTCCCCCTCCTGAAGGGTAGACCCGGGGATCCTGAAGGGTGGACCCACGGAAATGACACCGCCCCCGTCCGGCGTGGGGGCCAGGACGGGGGCGGGGTTCGAGGGGGCCGAGGTCTGTCCGGGACAGAGCCTGGGGTCAGCCCATGTGCGGGTAGCCGTACTCCGTCGGCGAGACCAGCGTCTCCTTGATCGCGCGGGTCAGCGTCCAGCGCATCAGGTTCTGCGGGGCGCCCGCCTTGTCGTTCGTGCCAGAGGCGCGGCCGCCGCCGAAGGGCTGCTGGCCGACGACAGCGCCGGTCGACTTGTCGTTGATGTAGAAGTTGCCCGCGGCGTACCGCAGCTTCTCCATCGTGTGCGCCGCCGCCGCGCGGTCATTGGCGATCACCGCGCCGGTCAGGGCGTACGCCGACACCGACTCCATCTGCTCCAGCATGGCGTCGTACTGGTCGTCCTCGTACACGTGGATCGCGAGGAACGGGCCGAAGTACTCGGTCGTGAAGACCTCGTTGGCCGGGTCGGAGCACTCGACGACCGTCGGGCGGACGAAGTAGCCGACCGAGTCGTCGTACGTGCCACCGGCGACGACGGTGCAGGTCGGGTCCTGCTTCGCGCGGTCGATCGCGGCCTTGTTCTTGGCGAAGGCACGCTCGTCGATCACGGCGCCGACGAAGTTCGTCAGATCGGTGACGTCACCCATCCTGATGCCGTCGACCTCGGCCGCGAACTCCTCCTTGAAGCCGGAGTTCCAGATGGAGGCCGGGACGTACGCACGCGAGGACGCGGAGCACTTCTGGCCCTGGAACTCGAAGGAGCCGCGGGTCAGCGCGGTCTTCAGGGCGGCACGGTCGGCGCTCGGGTGCGCGACGACGAAGTCCTTGCCGCCGGTCTCGCCGACGATGCGCGGGTAGGAGCGGTACTTCTCGATGTTGTTGCCGACCGTCTTCCACAGGTGCTGGAAGGTCTTGGTCGAGCCGGTGAAGTGGATGCCGGCCAGGTCGGGGTGGTTCAGCGCCACCTCGGAGACCGCGATGCCGTCGCCCGTCACCAGGTTGATGACGCCCTTCGGCAGGCCCGCCTCCTCCAGCAGCTGCATCAGCAGCACGGCGGCGTGGGTCTGCGTCGGGGACGGCTTCCAGACGACCACATTGCCCATGAGGGCGGGGGCGGTCGGCAGGTTGCCGGCGATGGCCGTGAAGTTGAACGGCGTGATCGCGTAGACGAAGCCCTCGAGCGGGCGGTGGTCCAGTCGGTTCCACACGCCGGGAGAGTTCGCCGGCGGCTGCTCGGCGAGCAGGTCACGGGCGTACTTGACGTTGAAGCGCCAGAAGTCGACCAGCTCGCAGGGACAGTCGATCTCGGCCTGCTGCGCGGTCTTCGACTGGCCGAGCATGGTGGAGGCGGCGAGCGTCTCGCGCCACGGGCCCGCCAGCAGCTCGGCGGCGCGAAGGATGATCGCGGCGCGGTCGTCGAAGGACATCGCGCGCCAGGCGGGGGCGGCGGCCAGCGCGGCGTCGATCGCGTCCTGGGCGTCCTGCTGCGTCGCACCGGCGAAGGTGCCGATCACGGCCTGGTGGTTGTGCGGCTGAACGACGTCGACGCGCTCGCCGCCGCCCATCCGCCTCACGCCGCCGATCGTCATCGGCAGCTCGATGGGGTTCTCGGCCAGCTCCTTGAGCTTCGCCTCGAGGCGAATGCGCTCGGGCGAACCGGGGGCGTAGCCATGCACCGGCTCATTGACCGGGGCGGGGACCTGAGTGACAGCGTCCATGAGTTCCGTGGCTCCTTTTGAGAGGGGTGGGGGGCTCAGCCCTTGGTGATCATTGAGCGGACGAAGAACAGCAGGTTCGCGGGCTTCTCGGCGAGGCGGCGCATGAAGTAGCCGTACCAGTCGGTGCCGTATGCCGTGTAGACGCGCATCCGGTGGCCCTCCGCCGCGAGCCGGACGTGCTCGTCGCTGCGGATGCCGTAGAGCATCTGGAATTCGTACTCATCCAGTTTGCGCCCGGCGCGGCGGGCGAGCTCCTGGGTGACGGCGATGAGACGCGGGTCGTGGGACCCGATCATCGGGTACCCCTCGCCCTCCATCAGAATCTTCAGGATGCGGACGTACGCCTTGTCGATCTCGGCCTTGTCCTGGTACGCGACGGTCTCGGGCTCCTTGTAGGCGCCCTTCACGATGCGCACGCGGCTGCCGGCCCCGGCGAGGCGGCGGGCGTCGTCCTCGGTGCGGAACAGGTACGCCTGGATCACGCAGCCGGTCTGCGGATAGTCCTTCCGCAGCTCCTCGTGGATGGCGAACATCGAGTCGAGAGTGGTGTGGTCCTCGGCGTCCAGGGTGACGGTGGTGCCGATGGAGGCGGCGGCCTTGACGACCGGGCGGACATTGGCAAGCGCCAACTCGTGGCCGCCGTCGAGGGACTGGCCGAACATCGACAGCTTGACCGACATCTCGGCCTTCGCGCCCAGACCGAGGTCTTCGAGGTGCTCGATCAGTTCCATGTAGGCGTCGCGCGCGGCGTAGGCCTGCTCGCGCGTGGTGATGTCCTCGCCGACGACGTCCAGGGTGACCTCGAGGCCCTTGTCGACGGTGTCCTCGACGATCGGGATGACCTGGTCGACCGTCTCGCCGGCGATGAACCGGGCGACGACCTGCTTGGTCCCCGGGGCGGCCGACACGAAGCGGCGCATCTTGTCGCTGCGCGACGCGGCGAGGATCACGGGACCCAGCACGGGGCACCTCCACGGAAACAGGGGCAGAAGGAGGCCGGAGCCGAACGAATCGGGAACGGCACGAAGAACCACCGTGAAACCTAAGGATCGCTCCGATGGTGTGCCATCGACAGCTGTCACGCATCCGTGTCCGGGATCTCAGACATATGTCTGAATGGGGTGCGAGAATGTCCGGATGAAGGGCGACTACCAGGAACTGGTCGACGAGATCTCGACGCTGCTGGCGGCGCCGGCGACGCTGGAGAACCGCGACTTCGGGCTGATCGCCTTCGGCGCCCACGACTCCGACGACGACCTGGCGATGGACCCGGTCCGCACCCGCTCGATCCTGACCCGCAAGTCGACGCCCGCGGTCCGCGCCTGGTTCGAGGGCTTCGGCATCACACGCGCGACGGGCCCGGTCCGCATCCCGGCGGCCCCCGACGCGGGCGTGTTCCGCGACCGGATCTGCCTTCCCGTACGCCACCGGGGCATCGTGCTCGGCTACGTCTGGCTCCTCGACGCGACACCCGGCCCCACCGAGGCACAGCTGACCGCGGCGATGGAGGTCGCGGCACGGATCGGCACGCAGCTCGCGGACGAGGAGCGAGCCGGGGCGGATCTGTCACGGGAACTGCGCGCGGTCCTGACGGCGGACCGCGGCTGGCAGTACGACATGGCGGTGGCGGCCCTGCGCACGGCACTCGGAGACGCGGGCTCGGAGGGCCTGCACACGGTGGTGTGCGTGACGCCATGGGCGGCGGCCGACGCCCCGTCGTCGCGGTCCCTGCCGGGGACGGCGGCACTGTGCACGGTGGCGTGGGGGGCGGTCCGGCCGGGCGGCCGGGCCGACGGAAGCACTCGGGCTGCGCAGGCGCGTGCGGCCACGGCAGAGCTGGACGACGCCACGGACGCCGCCGCGCTCGCCGTGCTCGTACGGCTGCGGTCGGCCGAAGCCCTCTCGCCCGCGCTGGCCGCCGCCGAGCGCCTCCGCGAGGACGTGGACGCGACCGCCGGATTCGCGACCCCTCGCCGCGGGCTCGCCGACCTCAACACCGCCTGGCTGGAGGCGACTTCCGCGGCCCGCGCGGCACAGGCCCAGCCCCGGCTCGGCCCGGTCGCCCAGTGGTCGGAGATCGGCCCCTACCGCATGCTGACCGCGCTCCCGGCCGACCGGGCGCACGACCCGGCGGTACGTGAACTGCTCGACAGCTCCCACACCGAACTGGCCCGCACCGCCGAGGTGTTCCTCGACCACTCGGGCCAGGCGGGCCGCACGGCGGCCGCGCTCGGCATCCACCGCCAGACGCTCTACTACCGCCTCTCCCGCGTCGAACAGCTCACCGGCCTCGACCTCGGCGAGGGCGAGGACCGGCTGCTGCTGCACATGGCACTGAAGGCGGCGCGGCTGTAGCCCGAATTTCGGCCATGCCCCGCAGGCACCACCGGCTCAAAACAGCCAATCGACGAATCATCACATGACAGCCGGGGCATGATAGTTCACCACCGTAGTTGGGGGGACTTCGATGGTGCGGTCGACCGCAGACCTTTCCGGCCCTGCCCTGACGGAAGCAATTGATCGCGCGCACGGTTGCCTCCGGCGAAATTTCCGCGCAGTGCAGGGCGCATCGGGTTGGTATCACTACCTGGACGACCCGAGTCCGGGGGTCACGGCTTCGGCCGTCGGCCTGTACGCATTCAGCGTTCCCGGGGTGATATTCGAGCGGACGCCTGACGTACTGCGCTTTCTGGTCAGTCAGCAGGTCTCATCGGCCGATCGCCGCGACGGCGGCTGGTCCGTCCGTACCACCAATGGCTTTCCGGTGGCGGAGGCGACGGCGTGGGTCGTACGCGCCCTCAGCCGCCCGGAGGTCGGCCCGCTCAGCGGCGGGGACAGCTTGCGCCGCGGCGCCGAGTGGATAAAGAACAACCAGAACGTCGACTTCGGCTGGGGATCCCACTTCGGGCAGCCTTCGCGCGTATTCCTCACGGCCCTCAACATGCTCGCCCTGCACGAGTGCGGCGGCGACAGAACAGCTCTCTCCAATGCACAGAGATGGCTGATCGACGCCCAGAGTCCCAGCCTGCCGGCGTGGGGCTCCACGCCCGGCGGCGAGCCGACGCTCGTCCACACCAGCATCGCGCTCATGGCGCTCGCCAATATTCCCGGGGCGTTGAGCGTGAACAGCATGCGCCAGACGGCCGAATGGCTGCTTGAGAAGCTGGAGCCAGGGGTGCATGTCGAGAGAAGTACCACTGTAGAGGAGTACGACGTCCCTTACCCGCAAGGGGACACGACCGCCGTCTTCCAGAACTCCCTACCCCATTTCGCGGGCCCGCTGGCGGTCGCAGCCCTCGTGTCGACGGGCGCAGCCGATCCCTTGCAGGCAAAGTTGTTCAATGCGATCCAGGGGATTTTGGACACACAACAGGAAGGCGGCCACTGGGAATTACCCCGAAGCCCGGTACGGCCTTCAATCTGGGCGATCTGGCCCTTCGTATCCGCCTTGACGCTCGTCAGGTCGGCCGTCTTCACCACACCCAACAGCAGAGCCACACTGCTCTTTCCCGGCTGCGTCATCATCCAGAACGACGACGTGGAGCAACGACTCACCCGACGACTGCTCATCAAGAACGCTCTTTTCGACTGGCTCCGCGCGAAGTGGATCACCGTCGTACTGCTGCTCACTTCCATGGTCGCCACCGGGGTTCCCCTTGCGCTCCTTCTCATCCGGAAGCTTTCGACCGTCGAATTCCTGATGGCGCTGATAATTCCAGTGCTGTTGATGGTATTTGACTATGCGCGCGAGCGACGGTCAGTTGCCCGCGGGAGGTGATTTGAGTGATCGGTTCCCATACCGAAAGCCAGTGCGAGATGTGCGACGAGGTGCGATGGGCCGGATCCGCCGCCACCGGCGACAGCCGGCTGCGGGATCTGGACACCGTCTTCTCGCGGCTCATACTGCGCACGCCGACGGCGGACGTCTTCTCGGGCCTCGGCAGCCTGATTCCGGGGTATTCGCTGGTAGTGCCCCACCGGCACACGGCCAGCATGGGCGAGCTCGCGGAGCGCGAGCTCTCACATGTCTTCGAGGTCGGCTGGCAGATGACGGAGAGGATCAAGAGGGAATTCGGACGCTCCGTCGTCCTCGTCGAACACGGATCCTCCGGAAATGAATCGCAGCCGGGCGGCTCCTGTATCGTCCACTCCCACCTTCACCTCTTCCCGCTGAAAGAGAAAGACGGAGTCGAAGCCTTTGTGCCGCCGGGGAGCAGGAGAGTAGCCGGCCCAGCCGAATTGGCCGCTGCCGCAGGAAAGAGACAGAACTATTACTACTGCACATGGAAACAGAACGAAGGCCATCTCTTGGTTGATCCGAAATTACCTTCTCAGTTCGCCAGGCGCGTCTGGGCAGGACTGCTCGATTATCCGGACCCACTGTGGGACTGGGCGGCTTTCCCCTTCTTCTCCAACTGTCGGAGGACGGCCACGTCCCTCAGCGGCACCGAGGACACGGGAACCCTCATCGAGGAGACATTACTCGCCTACTGCAGCGCAGCCGAGAAATACGCACGCAAGACAAGCTCGTTCGCACCCGACTCCACACTCCCCGCCGAAATTGCCGAGATGTCCAGATCGACCGACGGCGTCGTTCTCGACGCCGGCTCCGGCGGCGGCCGTGACGCCCTCTGCTTCGCGGAGCACGGAAGAGAAGTAGTAGCTCTCGACGCCTGCCTCCCGCTCATCTCCATGACCCCACAGCATCCAAGATTGCGGCCGGTATCGGGCGACGTCCGCTCGGTGCCGCTGCCCGACAGTTCAGTCGGCGCAGTATGGTGCTCCGCGGTTCTTCTCCATATGCCGCCCGATGAATTCATCAAATCACTTCTCGAGTTCCATCGGGTACTGAAGCCAGACGGCCTCTCCCAGATTTCCGTCAAGGAGGGCAAAGGGCACATCAAACTGCCCATATCAGGACACGGCTCCCCGCTCCGGCACTTCTTCTTCTACCGTGTCGACGAGCTCAGATCCCTTGCCCGCAGAAGCGGATTCGAAGTCGTGAGAACCTGGACCGAGGACGAGCTGGATTCCTCTGCCAGTCTGCAGCGCTGGGTCAAACTACTGCTGCGGAAAGTTCCATGATCCCCCATCTGCATTTGCATCTGGAACCCGAGGAGCGAAAGCGGAGATCCCTGGGGCTCGCCGGGAGAAGGCCGCGCTCCCGGGGGGAATTCTTCGACGCTCATCGCGTGGACAGGGACGACCGAGCGAAGGTGACGCGCAGCGATCTGCGGGGCTTCCTCAGCGATGTGCACTCGGAGCAGCGCTCACAGGGTGTCGACTATGCAGAGCTGCGTGTCTCGCCGCGTCGCTTCCTCGCCGACGGCATGTCGTGGAGTGAATTCCTGGAGATCATTGATTCGAGTCTGCTCGCTCTGCGGGACCCCGCCGTCAGAGCGGTCCTCCTGGTGAACCGGGATAGCCCGCAGGAGCTGCTCGACGACTGCCTGAATCTCCTCGACGATCTGCCGTCCGCATTCATCGGCGTCGACCTGGCCGGGGACGAGACGACGCACCCCGATGTCACCGGGTTCGAGCCGTTCTTCGCCGCAGCGGCCTCCGCCGGACTCGGCGCCTCCGTCCACGCGGGCGAGTTCGGGCCGGAGGAACACGTCTGGCGGGCGCTGGACCGGCTCGGCGCCCGCCGCATCGGCCATGGAGTGGCAGCCGGGTCGAGCCGGGCGCTGGTCCGCCGTTTGGCACGGGACTCGATACTCGTCGAGGTCTCCCTGAGCTCCAACGCCGCGCTGGGCGCTGTTCCGTCGCTCGCCGCCCATCCGGTGCTGACACTGCTGGAGCATGGCGTTCCGGTATCTTTCAACGCCGACATCCCGCTGCACACAGGGCGATCGTTCACCGACGAGATCGACGAGGCGGCCGTTCTGCTCGACCTGGATCGGGCAGCGGTACTGGACATCCAGGCGAGCGCTGCCGCGTTCCGCTTCCCCGCCCGGAGCGAGGCATTGCCCTCCGGGGGCTGAGAGCCGCCTAGCAGAGTCGAAAGCGGGGAGGCTCAGGACCTGTCCTCCAGGATCGCCCGCAGCCCGTCCGTCAGGTCCTGCGCCGACGGTGCCGTGTCCGGGTCCACCAGCCACTGGATCATCACGCCCGTCACCAGCGCCTGGTACAACAGGCCCGCCACTCGCGCCTTTTCGGGATCCGCCGCCGGGTCCACGCCCGCGAACTCCTCGGCCATACCCAGTCGGCCCTCGGCCTGTGGCTCACGGATGGCCTCGCGCAGTTTCTCGTCGTCGTCCAGCCGTGCGACGACCTCCAGCTGCAGCTTCCACACGCGCCGACTGCTTTCGAACGTGGAGATGACCTGCTCCCAGGTCTTCCGGAAGCGCTCGACGGGGTCCTTCACCGCTTCGACCTCCGCGTGGCCGGCCGGGCCCACCCTGTCGCCCCAGTCCTCCGTCACCTTGAGGAAGGCCTCATGGAGCAGGGCGTCCTTGGAGCCGTAGTGGTAGCCGATGGAGGCCAGGTTGGTGCCGGACGCGGCGACGATGTCGCGCGCGGTCGTCCGGGCGTAGCCCTTTTCCAGCAGGCAGCGCTTCGCGCCTTCGAGCAGATCCTCGCGATGTCCCATGTCAGCAGCGTAACGCGGTGACATACAAGTGTCCTATACCTTCGTTTTACACATCCGTACTAGACAAGCGTTTAAGACGCTCGTACATTGGCGGTCATGACGAACTCCACCGCACTTCGCGCCGGCCGCCGGGAATGGACCGCCTTCGTCGTCCTCCTGCTGCCGCTCCTCCTGGTCTCGATGGACGTCTCCGTCCTCTACTTCGCCATCCCCGCGATCAGCCGCGAGCTGGATCCGAGCAGCACCCAGCAGCTGTGGATCTTCGACGTGTACGCCTTCGCCCTCGCCGGGCTGCTCATCACGATGGGGTCGCTCGGCGACCGGATCGGCCGCCGCAGGCTGCTGCTGATCGGTGCCGCAGCCTTCGGCGTCGCCTCGGTCGGCGCGGCGTACGCGCAGAGCGCCGAAATGCTCATCGCCGCACGGGCGTTGCTCGGCATCGGTGGCGCGACACTGATGCCGTCCACCATGGCTCTGGTCCGCAGCATGTTCCGGGACGACAAACAGCGCGGTCAGGCCATCGGCATCTGGTCCGCGGCCATGGCCGGCGGCATCGCGCTCGGCTCGGTGATGAGCGGAGTCATGCTGGACCACTTCTGGTGGGGCTCGGTCTTCCTGGTCAATGTGCCCGCGATGCTGCTTCTGCTGGTCCTGGTGCCGGTGCTGGTACCGGAGTTCAAGGACCCGGCGCCCGGCCGCTTCGATCTGCTGAGCGTGCCCCTGTCGATGGGAGCCGTCCTGCCCGTCGTGTACGGGCTCAAGGAGATCGCCGCCGAGGGCTTCAGCCTCGCCATGGCGCTGTGCATCGCGGCCGGACTGGCCGTCGGCGCCCTCTTCGTACGCCGTCAGCGCGCCCGTACCGACGCCATGATCAGCCGAGACCTCTTCCGGGACCGGGTCTTCGGCTCCGGGATCGCGCTCAACTCCATCGCCGCCTTCGCGATGATGGGATCCGCCTACTTCACCACGCAGTACCTCCAGTCCGTGCTCGGCATGGGCACGATGGAGGCCGCGCTGTGGAGCCTGGCCCCGTCGCTCGCGGTGGGTGCCGCGGCCCCGACCGCCACCGCTCTCGCGCAGAAGATCGACCGCGGCTCTGTCATCGCAGCCGGATTCCTCATCGCCGCTGCCGGGTTCGCGCTGCTCGCACTGACCGGCACGGACTCGCTGTGGATGCTGCTGGCCGGTGCCGCCGTCATCGGCTGCGGCATCGTCACCGTGATGGCCCTGGTCTCGGACCTGGCGCTGACCGCCGCCCCGGCGGACAAGGCCGGCTCGGCCGCGTCACTGCTGGAGACGGGCCAGGAGTTCGGCGGCGCGCTCGGCATGGCGGTCCTCGGTTCGATCGGTACGGCGGTCTACCGCGGCGACGTCGCCGACTCCGCACCGCGGGGCGTCCCGGCCGACGCGCTGGAAACCGTCCGCGAGACGCTCGGCGGCGCGACCGCGGTCGCCGGCCAACTGCCGGGCAGGCTCGGGGATTCGGTGCTCGGCGTGGCCCGGGAGGCGTTCACGCACGGCATGCAGCTCGCCGCCGTCGGCGCCGGCGTCCTGCTGGTCGCCGCCGCGGTCCTCGCCGCCGCGCTGCTGAGGCGGACCGGCTCCCCGGAGGCCGAGAAGGCGACGCCGGAACTGGTCGGCGCGCGCTGACACTCGAATACGCGAAAGGGCCCGGCTCCCCACAGGAGCCGGGCCCTTCGGCGTACAACAACAGTCGGTCAGCCGGTCAGTCGGTCAGTCGGTCAGTCGGTGAGGTTCACCGAACGCGCAGACGCCGCGCCGATCTCGTCCGCGATCTCCGTCAGCACCGGCTGCGGCACCGTGTCGTCCACGGTCAGCACGACGAGCGCCTCGCCGCCCTCCTCCGCGCGCGACACCTGCATGCCCGCGATGTTCAGCCCGGCCTCGCCGAGGATCCGGCCGACGGTGCCGACGACACCGGGACGGTCGTCGTACCGCAGGACCACCATGTGGTCGGCGAGCGCCAGGTCGATGTCGTGGTCGCCGATCGCGACGATCTTCTGGAGGTGCTTGGGCCCGGCCAGCGTGCCGGAGACCGCGACCTCCTCACCGCCGGAGAGCGTGCCGCGGACGGTGACGACATTGCGGTGGTCCGGCGACTCCGAGCTCGTCGTCAGCCGCACCTCGACACCGCGCTCCTGCGCGAACAGCGGGGCGTTGACATACGACACGGTCTCGTCGACGACATCCTCGAACACGCCCTTGAGCGCGGACAGTTCGAGCACCTTGACGTCGTGCTGGGTGATCTCGCCGTACACCTCGACGTCGAGGCGGACCGCGACCTCGCCCGCCAGGGCCGTGAAGATCCTGCCCAGGCGCTCGGCGAGCGGCAGACCCGGCTTGACGTCCTCGGCGATCACGCCGCCCTGGACGTTGACCGCGTCAGGCACCAGCTCACCGGCGAGCGCGAGCCGCACCGAGCGGGCGACCGAGACACCCGCCTTCTCCTGCGCCTCGTCGGTGGACGCGCCGAGGTGCGGGGTGCACACGACCTCGTCCAGCTCGAAGAGCGGCGAGTCCGTGCAGGGCTCCTTGGAGTACACATCGAGGCCCGCGCCCGCGACCCGGCCTTCCTTGAGCGCGGAGTACAGCGCCTCCTCGTCGACGATCCCGCCACGCGCGGCGTTGACGATGCGGACGGTCGGCTTGACCTTGTGCAGCGCCTCGTCGCCGATGAGGCCGAGAGTCTCAGGGGTCTTCGGCAGGTGGACCGTGATGAAGTCGGAGACCTCGAGCAGCTCGTCCAGCGCAAGCAGCTTGACGCCCATCTGCGCGGCGCGCGCCGGCTGCACGTACGGGTCGTACGCGACGATCTTCATGCCGAAGGCGGACATCCGCTGCGCGACCAGGACGCCGATGCGGCCGAGGCCGACCACGCCGAGGGTCTTCTCGCTCAGCTCGACACCGGTGTACTTGGAGCGCTTCCACTCGCCGTTCTTCAGCGCGGTGTTGGCCTGCGGAATGTGGCGTGCGGTGGCCACCAGCAGACCGCAGGCGAGCTCGGCCGCGGTGACGATGTTCGACGTCGGCGCGTTGACGACCATCACGCCGGCCTTGGTGGCGGCGGAGACGTCGACATTGTCCAGACCGACGCCGGCGCGGGCGACGACCCGCAGCTTCTTCGCGGCGGCGATCGCCTCGGCGTCGACCTTGGTCGCGGAGCGGACGAGAACCGCGTCCACATCGGCGATCGCGGGCAGCAGCTCCGCGCGGTCCGCGCCATTGCAGTGCCGGATCTCGAAGTCCGGGCCCAGTGCGTCGACAGTGGCGGGCGACAGCTCTTCAGCGATGAGTACGACGGGTTTGCTGGAAGACGTAGTGCTCACGTGAGTCCTCACAAGTCCAGTGCGGACGGCCGTCCCGACGGCCGCAGGCGGTGGAGGGGGCTAGCCGCGTGGAAGACGCACGACACTGTGGGCCTGACGCGTATGTATTGATTGAGAAGTGTAGTGCTGCCCGGGGGTGCGGCATGCGCCTCTAAGGCAGGATCACCCGTCCGTGGCTGGACAGAGTGGAGAAGCGCTGGAGCGGCGTCGGACACGGCGGCCGAGTCGCCCGAGGGCGTGACGTCCGGTCCGGCGGCTGCGGCAGAGGGCCGGGACGCTGTTGTCCCGGCCCCCGGCCCGTCGCTCACGCCTCGTCGTTGTCGACCCAGCTCATGAGCTTGCGCAGCTCCTTGCCGGTGGTCTCCAGCAGGTGGTTCTCGTCCTGCGTCTTGTACTCGTTGTACTTCTTCAGACCGCCGTGGTACTCGTCCATCCACTGCTGGGCGAACGTACCGTCCTGGATCTCGGCGAGGACCTTCTTCATCTCGGCCTTGGTCTGGTCCGTGATGATGCGGGGACCGGTGACGTAGTCGCCCCACTCGGCGGTCTCGGAGACCGACCAGCGCATCTTCTCCAGGCCGCCCTCGTACATCAGGTCCACGATCAGCTTCAGCTCGTGGAGGCACTCGAAGTACGCGATCTCCGGCTGGTAGCCGGCCTCGACCAGGGTCTCGAAGCCCGCCTTGACCAGCGCGGACGTGCCACCGCAGAGCACGGCCTGCTCGCCGAAGAGGTCGGTCTCGGTCTCCTCGGTGAAGGTCGTCTTGATGACGCCGGCGCGGGTGCCGCCGATGCCCTTCGCGTACGAGAGCGCCAGCTCGAAGCCCTTGCCGGTGGCGTCCTGCTCGACGGCCGCGATACACGGAACGCCGCGGCCCTCCTCGTACTGCCGGCGGACCAGGTGGCCCGGGCCCTTCGGGGCGACCATCGCGACGTCGACACCGGCCGGCGGCTTGATGAAGCCGAAGCGGATGTTCAGGCCGTGGCCGAAGAACAGCGCGTCGCCGTCCTTCAGGTTGCCCTTGATCGACTCCTCGTAGACCTGGGCCTGGATAGGGTCCGGGACCAGGATCATGATGACGTCGGCCTCGGCGGCGGCCTCGGCCGGAGTCACCACGCGCAGGCCCTGCTCCTCGGCCTTGGCCTTGGACTTGGAGCCCTCGTGCAGACCGACGCGGACGTCGACGCCGGAATCACGGAGCGACAGCGCGTGGGCGTGGCCCTGGCTGCCGTAGCCGATGACCGCGACCTTGCGGTTCTGAATGATGGACAGGTCGGCGTCGTCGTCGTAGAACAGCTCGGCCACTGGGACATCTCCTTGGTGTGCACGTCGTTGGAATGACGCTGTTGCGACCCACCGTACGGCGGGACGGTGTGCGGAAGGGGTGGGGTCTCGCTAGGCGGAACGGTCCAGGGCACGCAGGGACCGGTCCGTGATGGAGCGGGCGCCGCGCCCTATGGCGATCGTGCCGGACTGGACCAGCTCCTTGATGCCGAACTGCTCCAGCATCTTGAGCATGGCGTCCAGCTTGTCCGCACCGCCGGTGGCCTCGATCGTCACGGCCTCGGGCGAGACGTCGACGGTCTTGGCGCGGAACAGCTGGACGATCTCGACGATCTGGGAGCGGGTCTCGTTGTCGGCGCGGACCTTCACCAGAACGAGTTCGCGCTGGATCGCGCCGCCCGGCTCGAGCTCGACGATCTTCAGAACGTTGACCAGCTTGTTGAGCTGCTTGGTCACCTGCTCCAGCGGCAGGTCCTCGACATTGACCACGATGGTGATGCGGGAGATGTCGGGGTGCTCGGTCACGCCGACGGCGAGCGAGTCGATGTTGAAGCCTCGGCGGGAGAACAGCGCGGCGATCCGGGCGAGGATGCCTGGCGTGTTCTCGACCAGGACGGAGAGCGTGTGCTTGGACATGTTCGTCGTACCTCTTCCTACTGCTCTCAGTCGTCTTCGTTGTCGCCGAAGTCGGGGCGGACGCCGCGGGCGGCCATGACCTCGTCGTTGGAGGTGCCGGCGGCGACCATCGGCCACACCATGGCGTCCTCGTGGACGATGAAGTCGATCACGACGGGGCGGTCGTTGATGGCATTGGCCTCGGCGATGACCTTGTCGAGGTCGTCCGGCGACTCGCAGCGGATGGCGTGACAGCCCATGGCCTCGGAGAGCTTGACGAAGTCCGGGACGCGGGTGCCGCCGCTGGACTTGCCCTCCACCGCGACGCCGTCCTCGGGGCCGGAGTGCAGCACGGTGTTGGAGTAGCGCTGGTTGTAGAAGAGGGTCTGCCACTGGCGGACCATCCCGAGTGCGCCGTTGTTGATGATGGCGACCTTGATCGGGATGTTGTTCAGCGCGCAGGTGACCAGTTCCTGGTTGGTCATCTGGAAGCAGCCGTCGCCGTCGATCGCCCAGACCATCCGGTCCGGCTGACCGGCCTTGGCGCCCATCGCGGCCGGGACCGCGTAGCCCATCGTCCCGGCGCCGCCGGAGTTCAGCCAGGTCGCGGGCTTCTCGTACCGGATGAAGTGGGCGGCCCACATCTGGTGCTGGCCGACGCCCGCCGCGTAGATGGTGTCCGGGTCGGCGAGTTCACCGATGCGCTGGATGACCTGCTGCGGCGAGAGGCTGCCGTCGGTCGGCTGGTCGTAGCCGAGCGGGTAGGTCTCGCGCCACCGGCTGAGGTCCTTCCACCAGGCGCTGTAGTCGCCGGTGTTGCCCTCGCTGTGCTCGGCCTGGACGGCCTGGACCAGATCGGCGATGACCTCGCGGGCGTCGCCGACGATCGGCACGTCGGCGGTGCGGTTCTTGCCGATCTCCGCCGGGTCGATATCGGCGTGGACGATCTTTGCGTACGGCGCGAAGCTGTCCAGCTTGCCGGTGACACGGTCGTCGAAGCGGGCTCCGAGGGCGACGATCAGGTCGGCCTTCTGCAGCGCGGTGACGGCGGTGACCGCACCGTGCATGCCCGGCATTCCCACGTGCAGCGGGTGACTGTCGGGGAATGCGCCGAGCGCCATCAGGGTGGTGGTGACGGGCGCTCCGGTGAGTTCGGCGAGGACCTTCAGCTCGGCGGTGGCGTTGGCCTTGAGCACGCCGCCGCCGACATAGAGGACGGGCCGCTTGGCCTGGGTGATCAGCTTGGCGGCCTCGCGGATCTGCTTGGCGTGCGGCTTGATCACCGGCCGGTAGCCGGGCAGGTCGGTCTGCGGCGGCCAGCTGAAGGTGGTCTGCGCCTGCAGGGCGTCCTTGGCGATGTCGACGAGAACGGGGCCCGGGCGCCCGGTCGAGGCGATGTGGAAGGCCTCGGCGATGGTGCGCGGGATGTCCTCGGCCTTGGTGACCAGGAAGTTGTGCTTGGTGATCGGCATGGTGATGCCGCAGATGTCCGCCTCCTGGAAGGCGTCGGTGCCGATCGCCTTGGAGGCCACCTGGCCGGTGATCGCGACCAGGGGCACGGAGTCCATGTGCGCGTCGGCGATCGGGGTGACCAGGTTGGTGGCGCCGGGGCCCGAGGTGGCCATGCAGACGCCGACCTTGCCGGTGGCCTGTGCGTAGCCGGTCGCGGCGTGGCCCGCGCCCTGCTCGTGGCGGACCAGGACGTGCCGGACCTTGGTGGAGTCCATCATCGGGTCGTACGCGGGGAGGATGGCGCCGCCGGGGATGCCGAAGATCGTGTCGGCCCCCACTTCCTCGAGAGAGCGGATGAGGGACTGCGCGCCCGTGACGTGCTCGACTGCAGCGTTCTGGTGTCCGCCGGTACGGGCCCGCGGCTGCGGATGGTGGGCCCCGGTGGCCTGCTCGGTCATCGGCATTCTCTTCTCGAAGCTGAGGGTTTTTGCGAGGGTTTGGGACGATCCGGTGCAACAAAAAACCCCTCGTGCCGTGAGGCAAGCGAGGGGAGCGCGTCGGGAGGGGTCTGCAGGGCCTTTGTGCGGCCCTGCTCAGCCGACGCGCGTTCCAAGTACGAGAATTCGGGTGCGCATGGCACAGACCCTCCCCCCGGCGCGCCACCACTGTCAAGTGGGTGGGACGCGCGTCTCATTATTTGAGCCGTTACGGGCGGCACACACACCTCCCGTCAGCACGGGCAACGCGATTCCGCCGGGCACCGGGAACTCGTCACGGACCAGCGCCCGCCGCAGCCGGTACTCGTCCAGCGCTCCGGAGAAGGCCATGCCCTGGCCGTGCGTACAGCCCATGGCGCGCAGCGCGAGCACCTGCTCCGGCACATCCACACCGTCGGCGACCGACTGCATGCCCAAGTCGCAGGCGATACGGAGCAGCCCGCTGGTGATCTTGTGCAGCCTGGCCGACTCCACGACGCCTTCGACCAGACCGCGGTCGAGCTTCAGTACGTCGACCGGGAGCCTGCGCAGCGCGTTGATCGCGGCGTAGCCACTGCCGAAGCCGTCGAGAGCGATCTTCACTCCCAGCCTGCGCAGCGCGACGAGGCGCTGCTCGAGCTCGTCGAAGGAGATCCGCGGGTCACTGTCGGCCAGCTCGATGATCAGCGCTCCGGACGGCAGCTCGTGCCGGGTGAGCAGTGCCTCGATCGAACCGAGCGGCATCGACTTGTCGAGCAGTCGACGGGCGGAGAGGCGGACCGAGACCGGCACGCTGTGGCCCAGCCTGCTGCGCTCGGCCGCCTGCTCCACGGCCTCCTCGAGCAGCCACCGGCCGAGTTCGGCCGTGCGGGGGCCCTCCTGGGACTCCGCGTTGTCCGCGACCCGCAGGAACTCGGCGGGCGTGAACAGGATGCCCTGGGCCGAGCGCCAGCGGGCCTGGGCGGCCACGGCGGCGATCCGGCCGGTGGACAGGCTCACCACGGGCTGGTGCAGCAGCGCGAACTCGCCTTCGTGCAGCGCGCTGCGCAGCCGGGCCGCGAGCTCGGTGCGGCGCACCACATCGGCCTGCATCTGCGGTGCGTACAGCTCGACGCGGTTCTTGCCGGCGGCCTTCGCGCGGTACATCGCGAGGTCGGCGTTGCGCATCAGCGCGTTGGGGCTGATCGAAGGCTCGGCGAAGGCCACACCGATCGACGCGGCCACGCGCACCTCATGGCCGTCGATGCGGTACGGCTGGGAGAGGGTCAGGCGCAGCCGGTCGGCGATCTCGTGGACCTGGTACTCGCGGGCGGACCGGTCGCGGCCGCCGTCGCCGAGGATCAGGGCCGCGAACTCGTCGCCGCCGAGCCGGGCGGCGGTGTCCCCGGACCGTACGGAATCGGCCAGCCGGCGGGCCGCCTGAATCAGCAGTTCGTCGCCGACCTGGTGGCCGAGCCGGTCGTTGACGCCCTTGAAGCCGTCGAGGTCGATGAAGAGCACGGCGGTGCCGGGATCGCCCGCGCGACGCCCGGTGAGCGCCTGGCGGACGCGCTCGGTGAACAGGGCGCGGTTGGGCAGGTCGGTGAGCGGGTCGTGCTCGGCGTTGTGCTGCAACTGTGCCTGCAGCCGCACCCGTTCGGTGACATCGCGGCTGTTGAAGATCAGCCCGCCCTGGTGGCGCTTGACGGTGGACTCCACATTGAGCCAGTCACCGCTGCCCGACTTGAAGCGGCACTCGATCCTGGTGGTCGGCTCCTCGGCGGGACGGGCGGCCAGAAACCGGCGCACCTCGTGGACGACTCGGCCGAGGTCCTCGGAATGGATGAGAGAGGCCAGCTCGGAGCCGATGAGCTCTTCGGCCTCGCGGCCGTAGACACCGGCTGCGGCGGGGCTGACGTAGCGCAGTATCCCGGTCGGCGCGGCGATCATGATGACATCGCTGGAGCCCTGGACGAGCGAGCGGAAGTGGTTCTCCTTCTGCGCCAGTTCATGGGTGAGGGCGATGTTGTCGAGGAGCATGATGCCCTGCCGCACGACCAGCGCGAGCACGACCGTACAGCCGGTGAGGACGACGACACGGTCCACCCGGCGGCCTTCGACAACGTTGTAGAGGATGCCGAGGGTGCAGACCGCGGCGGCGAGATACGGCGTGAGTGCGGCCAGCGAGCCCGCCACCGGGCGGCTGGTGTGACGCAGTCCGCGCGGGGGTCTGGGTCTGGCGGTGTCGATCGTGTGGCGGGCGCCCCAGGGCGCGTAGGCGAGCAGCAGCGAGCCGGCGAACCAGCCGGCGTCCAGCAGCTGGCCCGAGCGGTAGTTCTCGCGCAGCAGCGGCGAGGTGAACAGCGCGTCGCACAGAACGGTCAGGGCGAGCGCGGCGATGGCGGTGTTGATGGCGGAGCGGTTGGTGGCCGAGCGCCGGAAGTGCAGCGCGAGCACCATGCTGACCAGCACGATGTCCAGCAGCGGATAGGCGAGCGACAGCGCCGCCGGGGCCACGCGCGCGCCCTGCGCGTGCGCCGTGTGGGCGAGCGCCAGACTCCAGGAGAGGGTGAGCAGCGAGCCGCCGATCAGCCAGGCGTCGAGGGCGAGGCAGACCCAACCGGCCCTGGTGACCGGGCGTTTGGCGAGGACGAGGAGGCCGATGATCGCGGGCGGGGCGAAGCAGAGGAAGAACAGGTCGGCGACGGAGGGACTGGGCACCTCACGGTGCAGCACCACCTCGTACCAGCCCCAGATGGAGTTGCCGACCGAGGCCATCGCGGAGGAGAGGGCGAACAGGAGCCAGGCGGGGCGAAAACGGCTCTTGCCGGAGCGCGCGTAGAGGAAGCAGGAGACTGCGGCGACCCCCGCGGCGGCGCTCAGGCCGAAGTCGCCCATGATCAGGGCCAGTTCCGGCGAGCCCCAGCCGAGGGACGCGCCGACGCCGTACGCGGCGATGACGCCGGCCAGCAGGAGTCGGGAGCGCAGCCCGGCGCCGCTGTCGGATACCGCCTGGCGGGCCATGAGCGCTCCCTGGGCGCTCACCGGGGCACCTCGCGCAGCATCGGCATCGGATCTCCGCGGCGCCTCGGCACCCGGTTCGAGCCCGGGTTCGCCGCCCGGCAGGGAACCCGGTTCGGAGCACGCGAGGGTCGTCGTCGGCGCCCCCGCCGCGTCGGATCGTTCGTCCATAGGCAGTGCATCGCCCGTCGCCCCCCTCGAAGTCTGATCGGCAGTCAGGTCGCGTCACCGCACCGCCCCTTGCCCGGCGCAGCCCCCAAGTCGGGACGATACACCAGGATCGTCACTCAGGGACATAGCCCCTCTACGCACAGTGACCGACCTCGATATCATCTGTACTCACTGCAATAAGGCGACTTCACACAGTGCTTTCACAGTGGAGGAGCTGCGGTTATTCAGTGGTGAGCACGACGTTGCGCAGGGGCTCGCCTGCGGCGAACCGGGTGAGCTGGGCGGCGAGCAGCCGCTTGGCGCGCGGCAGGAACGCCGATGTGGAGCCCCCGACATGAGGACTGATGAGTACGCCCGGAGCGTGCCACAGCGGGTGGCCCGCAGGCAGCGGCTCCGGGTGGGTGACATCGAGCGCGGCGGTCAGACGTCCGCTCTCGACCTCGGAGAGCAGCGCCTCGGTGTCGACGACCGGGCCGCGCGCCACATTCACCAGAAGCGCGCCTTCCTTCATCCGGCTCAGGAACTCCGCGTTCACCAGGCCCTTCGTCTGCCCGGTGAGCGGCGTGGAAAGGATCACGACATCGGCGTCCGGGAGCAGGGCGGGCAGTTCGGTGAGTGCGCGCACTGCGCCGCGCTCCGTTGCACGCGCAGAGCGCGCGACGCGCGCCACCCGCGCGCACTCGAACGGCGCGAGCCGGTCCTCGATGGCCTCGCCGATCGACCCGTAACCGATGATCAGCACCGACTTGTCGGCGAGCGCCGGGTAGAAACCGCCCCGCCATTCCTCCTTGTCCTGGCCGTGCACGAAGCGCGGAATGCCGCGCAGCGAGGCGAGGATCAGGGCAAGCGTGAGCTCGGCGGTCGATGCCTCGTGGACTCCCTTGGCATTGCACAGGCGTACGCCGGCGGGCAGCGAGTCGAGGCCCGGCTCGACATGGTCAATGCCGGCGGAGAGGGTCTGGACAACCTGCACAGAGGTCAGCGCGGCCAGCGGGCGGACGGCAACCTCCATGCCCTTCAGATACGGGACGGTGTAGAAGGCGCAGTCGGTGGGGTCGGCGGGAAAGTCGGGACCGCCGTCCCAGAAGCGGTAGTTGAGACCCGATTCGGCGGGCGCGGGAAGGCCGTCGATCTCGTCGGCCGGAATGGGGAGCCACACGTCTGCAGTCATGGTCAGGAGGCTAATAGCCACGAGGCTGAACGCGGGTGGGTGGCGCGGATTGGTTAGTTTGAGCTGCGGCCGAGCGCCTTTCTTTCGGATCACCCCGGCAAGATCCGGAAGGAGGGCCTGGCGAAGGACGTCGCGGCGAGGAGAGGTACGGCAGGTGGAGCGCAGGACAATCGGTGCGGCGGCTCTGGCGGTGGGCGCGGTCGGGCTCGGCTGCATGCCGATGAGCTGGGCGTACAGCAGCTCCCAGCAGCGCGGCGACCGGTCGCTGCGGGCGGTGCACGCGGCGCTGGACGCCGGGGTGACGCTGCTCGACACGGCTGACATGTACGGGCCGTTCACCAATGAACTGCTGGTCGGACGGGCGCTGAAGGAGCGCCGCCGGGAGGCGTTCGTGTCGACGAAGGTCGGGCTGCTCGTCGGTGATCAGCATGTGGTCGCCAACGGGCGTCCGGGATACGTGAGGCGGGCCTGCGACGCGTCGCTGCGGCGGCTGCAGACCGATGTGATCGACCTCTATCAGCTGCACCGCGCCGATCCCGAGGTGCCGGTCGAGGAGACCTGGGGCGCGATGGCGGAGCTGGTCGGCGCCGGGAAGGTGCGGGCGCTGGGGCTGTGCGCGGTGGGGGCGCGTGGGGCGGGGGCGGCGGGGGCCCGTGCCTTCCGGCGCGGTCGGCCGGATGCCTTGGAGCTGCCGGATCCGCCGGATCTGTATGACGGAACGATCCGGCAGCTGGAGCGGGTGCAGCAGGTGTTCCCGGTGAGCGCGGTGCAGGCGGAGCTCTCGGCGTGGTCGCCGAAGGCGCTGGAGCGGCTGCTGCCGTGGTGCGAGTCCCGAGGCGTGGGCTTTCTGGCGGCGATGCCGCTGGGGAACGGGTTTCTCACCGGGACGCTGACGCCTGGGCAGGGTTTCGAGCCGGACGACGTACGGGCGCGGCATCCGCGGTTCACGGCCGAGATGATGGCGGCGAACCAGCCGGTGGTGGCCGGCCTGCGGCGGATCGCGGAACGGCACGGCCCGGGGATCACTCCCGGGCTGGTGGCGCTGGCGTGGGTGCTGGGACAGGGACGGCATGTGGTGGCGGTGCCGGGCACCAAGCGCGAGGAGTGGGCGGTGGAGAACGCGGGGGCGGCGAAGCTGACGCTGACCGGACGGGATCTGGCTGAGATTGCGGGCCTGCCCGCGGCGCGGGGATCGTGGGACTGAAGGGAACCCGATTCGGAAGATCGGGAACCTGAGCGGGGCGAGCGGTGTAGGAACAGTAGTAAGGCAGCTCAAGCCGCCCGTCGAAGGGATCAGAACTGTGCAACGTCCTGCTGTGACGGCCGTGCTGGCCGCTGCCCTGCTTCTGTTCGGTGCCGGGTGCTCGTCCGGTGACGGCAAGGAGCCCGTCGGACAGAAGGCGCCGACGACCACTGCCCCGGGTCCGTCCGGCACCGGCGCAAACGGCTCACCGAGCCCCACCGGTCCACCCGCCAAGGGCTCAGTGAAGGTCGTGTCCACGCTCACCGAGGGCCTGAAGTCTCCCTGGGGTGTCGCCGCGCTGCCCGACGGCGATCTGCTGGTCGCCTCGCGCGACGAGGGGACGATCACCCGCATCGACGCGGAGAACGGCAAGAAGACGGAGATCGGCTCGGTGCCGGGAGTCTCACCGGGCGGCGAGGGCGGACTGCTGGGCCTCGCCATCTCGCCGGACTTCGCCTCCGACCGCCAGGTGTACGCGTACTTCACCACCGAGTCGGACAACCGCATCGCGCGCATGCTGTACGACGAACAGAAGCCGGCGGGCCAGCAACTGGGCGCGCCGGACACGATCCTGCGGGACATCCCCAAGGGCGTGATCCACAACGGCGGGCGGATCGCGTTCGGCCCGGACAAGATGCTCTACGCGGGCACGGGCGAGACGGGTGACACAGGGCTGGCCCAGGACAGGAAGTCGCTGGGCGGCAAGATCCTGCGGATGACGCCGGACGGCCAGCCGGTGCACGGCAATCCCGATGCCGACTCGATCGTCTACTCATGGGGCCACCGCAATGTGCAGGGCCTGGCCTGGGATTCCGAAAAGCGGCTCTGGGCCGCGGAGTTCGGCCAGAACACCTGGGACGAGCTCAATCTGATCGAGCCGGGGAAGAACTACGGCTGGCCACAGGTCGAGGGCAAGGGCGGCAAGTCCGGCTTCGTGGACCCGGTGGCCCAGTGGACGACGGCGGAAGCCTCACCGAGCGGCATCGCCTACGCGGCGGGCTCGATCTGGATGGCGGGCCTGCGGGGCGAACGCCTCTGGCGCATCCCGCTCTCGGGCACGGCCCCGTTGGCGGAGCCCCAGTCGTTCCTCGCGGACAAGCACGGCCGCCTGCGCACGGTGCTGTCGGCAGGCGGCTCGAAGCTCTGGCTCGTCACAAGCGAAACGGACAACCGGGGAACGCCGGAGTCGGGCGACGACAAGATCCTCGAACTGGAGGTGAAGTAACGGGCGTAGGACCGGGTGGGGGCACGGCGCCGGGCGGGCGGTGGGGGCCTGCCCGGAGGCGAGGAGCCCGGTCCAGGGCGGACCCGGGCCGGCGCTCAGCCGCGGCCGGGGTCAGCCGACTCGGAGGCGACCCGCACCGGAGTTCAGCCGGGGCCGAGGCGAAGCCCGGACCGCGGCTCAGCTCGGCCCGGGCCTCAGGCCGATATCTGTTCGCCCCCGGACGGGAACAGCCGCAGGCGATGCGCCAGTGCCGCCGCCTCGCCGCGGCCCGAGACGCCGAGCTTCGCCAGGATGTTGGAGACATGGACGCTCGCCGTCTTGGGCGAGATGTAGAGCTCCTCGGCTATCTGCCGGTTGCTGCGGCCCGCGGCGACCAGCCGCAGGACGTCCTCCTCGCGGGGAGTCAGCCCGAGCACCGGCCCGGAGTCGGCCGCGGCCGGCTCCCCCGTCGGCTCGTCCACCAGCGAAACCCGCGCACGCTGTGCGAGGAGCGCGATGTCCTCGGACAGCGGACGCGCCCCCAGGCCCCCAGCCGTCTCCGCGGCCTGGCGCAGCAGCTCCGCCGCGCGCGCACGGTCCGACGGAAGGAGCGCCTCCGCCCAGCGGAGCCGGATCCTCGCCAGATCGTAGGGAAGGTCCAACGCCTCGAACGCCCCGCCGACCTCCGCCCAGTCGGCGACCGTGTCCTGGCCTTCCGCGCGCCGCAGTTCGGCCCGGACCCAGCGCTCGTGCGCCAGCCACACCGGCACCGCGGTGACCAGCCGTCCGGCCGCCTTGCGGATGCGCTCGAGTGCCTCCGCGCGGCCCGGGTCCGCGGCAGGCAGACCGCGGGTGTCGGCCTCCAGCGTGGCCGCGGCCCGAAGCAGCGGCCAGGCGAACCGCTGGGTGCCGGGCGGGAAGCCGGCCGTCGCGACGCGTTCGAACGTCGTCCTGGCCTCCAGCACCCGCCCCTGTGCCGCGTCGATGCTGAGCGCGATGCTGTCCAGCGGCAGGGAGCTCTGCGGCATCGGGTCCTTGCACCCGAAGTGCGTGTGGGCCGCCGCCAGATACTCCGCCGCCTTCGCCGTGTCGCCGCGCTCGAGCGCCACCGTGGCGAGCCGGGTGGCCGCATAGCCCAGCGGCTTGGGACTCAGCCCGATCCGCAGCGCCCGCTCCGCCGCCCTGAGCGTCTCGTCCCAGTGCCCGAGCGAGTGGTACGACTCGGCGAGGTTGCCCAGCATCCAGCCCTCGGTGTCCAACAGGCCGTACTTGCGGGAGAGTTCGATGCCTTCGGCGAGGACGTCCACGGCCTCCTGCGAACGGCCGATGCCTTCGAGCACGGACGGCAGGTTCACATGCGTGCGGCTCACCAGCGACGGCAGGTCGAGGACGACGGCCCGCTCCTTGACGGCGTACATCTCCGTGAGCCCGGCGTCGACCTGGCCCGCGTCGACCAGAAGGCCGCCGAGGGTGAGGCGGGCGCGCAGTTCGTTGTCCTCCTCGCCGACCATCCGGGCGTACTCGACGGCTCGCTCGGCGGTCGCCAGGCTCTCCGGACCGGGTGCGTGGATCATGCCCCACACGGCCGCTTCGGCGAGCACCTCCGCGTGCACGGCGGACGGCGGCAGTCCGCGCACCAGCTCCTGGGCCTCCGCGAGTTCCGCCCAGCCGTCGCCGCGGCCCAGCGAGGAGACCAGCCGGGAACGCTGGACGGCGAACCAGGCGCTGCGGAGCGGGTCCTCCTCCTCCGCCGCCAGCCGCTGACCGCGCTTGGTGATCTTCAGCGCCCGTTCCCGCTCGCCGCAGAGGCGGCCCGCGACGGACGCCTCGGCCATCACGTCGAGGAAGCGCAACGGCGTGGTGGCGGGGTCGCAGCCGCACGGCGGGTACGCCTCCGCGTAGTCGAGGGGCCGCAGTGCCGACCGCGTGTCGTCGGGTGCGCTGTCCCACAGCTCCATCGCCCGCTCCAGCAGGCGCAGTTGCTCGGAGTAGGCGTGCCGGCGACGGGCTTCGACCGCGGCGCTCAGCACGGCGGGCAGGGCCTTGGCCGGATCGTGCGCCTGGTACCAGTAGCTGGCGAGCCGCATGGCCCGCTCCTCGTCCCGTACGAGCGTCGGATCGGCCTCCAGCGCCTCGGCGTACCGCCGGTTGAGCCGGGAGCGCTCGCCGGGCAGCAGATCGTCGCTGACTGCCTCGCGCGCCAGGGAGTGCCGGAAGCGGTATCCGTCGCCGTCCGGCGTGGCCTGCAGGATGTTGGCGCCGACCGCGGCCCGCAGCGCCTCGATGAGGTCGTCCTCGGACAGCCGGGCGACGGCGAGCAGCAGCCCGTACTCCACGGTCGAGCCGCCCTCGGCGACGATGCGCGCGACCCGTTGGGCGTCCTCGGGCAGGGCCTCGATCCGTACGAGCAGGATGTCGCGCAGGGAGTCGGTCAGTCCGCTGGGGCAGTCCTCGGCGATGCTGCGGGCGAGCTCCTCGACGAAGAACGCATTGCCGTCCGAGCGCTCGAAGACGCGGTCCACCAGGGCCGGTTCGGGCTCGACGGCGAGGATCCCGACCAGCTGGCGCTGGACTTCGCCGCGGTTGAACCGGGTCAGTTCGATGCGCTGCACGGTGCGCATCCGGTCGAGCTCCGCGAGGAAAGGCCGCAGCGGATGGCGCCGGTGCACGTCGTCGGAGCGGTAGGTCGCGATCACCACGAGCCGGCCGCGGCGCAGCGTGCGGAAGAGGTAGGCGAGCAGATGGCGCGTGGACGCGTCCGCCCAGTGCATGTCCTCCAGGACCAGGACGACCGTGCGGTCCATGGCGATCCGCTCCAGCAGCCGCGCGGTCAGCTCGAAGAGGCGCGCCATGCTCTCCTCGTCGTGCCGGCCCTGCGGGCTGCGGTGCCGCTCCCCGAGCTCGGGCAGCAGCCGGGCCAGCTCGTCCTCCTGGCCCGCCGCGGCCGCGGCAAGCTCCTTGGGCAGCCGGCGGTGGAGCGTGCGCAGCGCCGTCGAGAACGGTGCGAACGGCAGCCCGTCCGCACCGATCTCCACGCATCCGCCGACCGCGACGACGACTTCGCGCCGGCACGCCTGGCCGATCAGCTCCTCGACGAGGCGGGTCTTGCCGACCCCGGCCTCGCCGCCGATGAGCAGCGCCTGCGGCTCTCCTGCGGAACCTTCGGCGGCACGCGCGAGCGCGCCGGTGAGCGCGGAAAGCTCACCGGCGCGTCCTACGAACACCGGACTTACGGACCTGGTCTCCACGTCGCCGAGCATCGCACAGCGGTCTGACATCGGAGCGCCCGCGATTGACATGACGGTCATCACCGGAGGCCCGCCGGCTCAGGCGGCTCGTGCGAAGTGTCCGCCGCGCCTTCTCACCTGCCCCTCTGCGTCATCCTTGGCCGAACGCCGCGCGGCACGACGGGCCTTGCGCGCCTGCCGCACCAGGCGCTCGTGCTCGGCCTCGCGGATCAGCTCGGCCTGGCGCAGGTGGGCGATCTCGTACTCGAACATCTTGTGCTCCCTGGTGTGAGATTCTCCGGCTCTTCTGCCGTGCCTCAAATCTCGTCTCCCAGGGGGGTCCGGCGCATCGGGAGGGTGCCGCATCTTCGCGGCGGCGGGGGCCTTAGACGGGCCGAGTTGCCGCCGATCGGGCCCTAAGGCCCCCGTCACCAGGGCCTTAGGAGGCGTTCGCGGGGGCCGGGACGGAGCTGTGCTCGTAGACGTACGGCGTGGTGGTGGTCAGTGCTCTGAAGCCGAGCCGCTGCAGAATCGGGCGGCTCTGGTCGGAGGCGTCGACCTGCAGGAAGCGGTGGCCGCGCGCGGCGGCCTGCAGGGCCCGGTGCGCGACGAGGGCCCGGTAGATGCCGCGGCCGCGCCATGGTGCGAGCGTGCCGCCGCCCCACAGGCCGGCGAAGTCGGTGCCCGGGTTGAATTCCACCCGGGCCGCGCACACCGGCTGGTCACCGGCGAGCGCCAGCGTCATGGCGATGGAGTCCGGTGCCTCGGCGAGCTGCGCGAGGAGTTGTTCGCGCAGCCGCCCCGCACTCGCGCCGAACGCCTGCTCGTGCACCTCGATCATGAGGTCGACGCCCGTCGGGCCGGTGACCGCTTCGAGCCTTACGCCGTTGGGCAGTTCGACGTCGGTCGGCAGGTCGCGGACGTCGGCGACCATCACGGTCTCCTCGGGCTCCGGGGTGAAGCCCGCCGCGAGCAGCCGCGCGCCGAGGTCGCCGGGCCGGTCGTACGCGTACAGCTTCCACTCGAAGTCCAGCCCGAGTCCGCCGAAGTGCCGCACCTGTTCGGCGATGGCGGCGTCGGCGGTGGCCGCCTCGAGGGCGGACCAGACGACGCCGTTCCAGTCGCCGTCGGCGGCGGTGCGCCGCACCACGCCGCCGACCCGCTCGACCCGCGCTCCCGGTCCGTCGGTGCAGGTCATCCGGCGCATCTGGCGGTCGAAGAGTTCGAGTACCTCGTCACGGTCCATCCGCGCATTGCAGCACCGGGACCGAGACGCACACCAATGGATTTACGGCCCGGCCACCGCGAGCCCGGCAAGATCCGGAAGACCGGCAGGATCCAGACGACAGGCCCTAGGAGCCCGCCGACGGCAGGGACAGGAAGAGATCGAAGTACATGCCGATCGAGAACAGCACTCCGAGCGCGCCGAGCGCGGCTCCGGCCACGGCGAAGGCCCGTACCCAGCCCGGCTGCTGCGGCCGGGTGAGGACAACGAGGCCGACGACGAGCGCGAGAAACGCGAAGACGCCGTTGACCAGGGCGGTGGTATGCCAGGCGTCGCCGTAGATCGCCGAGATCTGCTGGGAGGCGTTGCCGCCCTGGGAGGTCTTGATCTGCCCGATCAGCGTCTGGCGCTCGGAAGCGACCTTGCCGACCCAGCTGCCGCTGAGGGCGACGACGCCGAGCCCGGCCGACACGACGCCGGCCGCGGCCGCACCGAGGCCTGAGGCGACAGGCGTCACCTCGGCGTCCTCCGGCGAGTCCGCCGTGTCTTCGGCGTCGTCGTCGAGGCCGGCTGAGTCCGCGACGTCCTTGTCCGTCGCGGACTCAGCAGGCTCCGCGGGAGTCTTCGCGGCAGGCCCGGTCGTCGCGTCTTTGGTCTCTTCGGTCTCGGTGGGGTTCATGAGCCGCACGCTAGGCGGCCCGTATGAGAGTCCCCTTAACGCCCCGGCCCCGGCCTGATCAGCGCCCCCGCAGCTTGCGCCACTCCGGTGCCAGCATCGACCACATCTCCATGTCGTGCCGTACGCCCCGGTACGGATAGGCCCCCCGCAGGACGCCCTCCTTGGTCATGCCCAGCCGCTGCGCGACCTTGATGCTCGCCGTGTTGCCGGTGGCGGCGATCCACTCGACGCGATGCATCCCGCGCTCCTCGACCGCCCAGTCGATCAGCTCGCTGATGGCCCGGGTCACCAGGCCGCGGCCGGCCGCGGCCGGCTCCAGCCAGCAGCCGACCTCGCAGTACTCCAGCGCGGTGTCGAAGATCCGGAAGAGCACACCGCCGACCAGCGTCCCGTCCAGCCAGATGCCGTAGATCCGCCCGGTGTCCGCGGCCTGCTTGTCGGCGTACGACTTCAGGAAGGCGCGGGCCGATTCGAGGTCGGTGTTGACCGTGGGAAGCCCGACGAACTCGCCGATGTACTCCCGCCCGCGGTCCATGTGGGCGAGGAACTCCTCCGCCCGCCACGGCTCCAGCGGCCGCAGCTCCGCCCCGTCCTCGCCGAGGGGTATCGCGAACATCCTTGGTCCTCCAGCCGGTTACGGCCCGTTAGGGCACGAGCTGCCCGTCCTCGCTCGTGCGCTGCTCAGGGATCTTCGCATGCACGCGGTGCTCGGGGGTCTCGATGCTGATGCGCGGCAGCCGCCGGTCCAGCCAGCGCGGCAGCCACCAGTTCGCGCCGCCCAGCATGTGCATGAGCGCCGGGACCAGCAGCGTACGGAGCACAAAGGCGTCCAGCGCGACGGCCGCCGCCAGCGCGATGCCGAACATCGCGATGACCCGGTCACCGCTGAGCACAAAGGCGAGAAAGACGGAGATCATGATCACGGCGGCGGAGTTGATCACGCGGCTGGTTTCGGCGAGGCCGACGCGTACGGCGCGGCGGTTGTCGCCGGTCTCCAGCCACTCCTCGTACATCCGGCTGACCAGGAAGACCTGGTAGTCCATGGAGAGGCCGAAGAGCACCGAGACCATGATGACCGGCAGGAACGGCTCGATCGGGCCCGCTCTGCCGAGGCCGAGGAGCTCGCTGCCCCAGCCCCACTGGAAGATCGCGACCACGATCCCGAAGGAGGAGGCGACGGCGGCCACATTCATGACGGCGGCCTTCAGCGGGATGCCGATCGAGCGGAAGGCCAGCAGCAGGAGCAGACAGCCGAGCGCGATGACGACGCCGACGAAGAGCGGGAGCTTGCCGATGATGATCTCGGCGAAGTCGTCGTAGCTCGCGGTCACGCCGCCGACATGGACCTGCAGGGAGGTGCCGTCGATCGCGGCGGGCAGGGTGTCGTCGCGCAGCCGGTCGACGAGTTCGCTGGTGGCCTTCGACTGCGGAGCGGAGTCCGGCACGACGGTGAGGACCGCGGTGTCGCCGCTGCCGTTGTACATGACCGGACCGACCGAAGCGATGCCGTCGGCCCCGCGCAGCGCCTCGGGCAGCTTGTCCATCGCGAGCCGGTCGTCGGCTCCGTCGAGTCCCGCGACGAGGGTGAGCGGCCCGTTGACGCCGGGCCCGAAGCCCTCGGCGAGCAGGTCGTACGCCTGGCGGGTGGTGGACGTCGACGCGCCGTTGCCCTGGTCGGAGGTGCCGAGGTGGAGCGAGAACGTCGGCACGGCCAGCACCAGCATGACGACCGCGGCGACGATGCCGAGCAGCTTCGGATGGCGTTCCACGAAGGCGGACCAGCGGGCGGCGAAGCCGGTCGGCAGCTCGGGCTCCGGACCGTGCTCGTCGAGCCGGCGGCGTTCGCGCCGGCTGAGCGCCCGCATGCCGATGAAGGACAGCAGGGCCGGCAGCAGGGTCACCGAGGCGGCGACGGTGAGCACGACGGTGAGGCAGGCGGCGATCGCCACGCCGTTGAGGAAGCCGAGCCGCAGGATGAGCATGCCGAGCAGCGCGATGCAGACCGTCGCGCCCGCGAAGACGACGGCGCGTCCGGTGGTGGCCACGGCGTTCCGGGCGGCTTCTTCGACGGGCAGGCCGCGTCTGAGGCCCTTGCGGTGTCTGGTGACGATGAACAGCGCGTAGTCGATGCCTACGCCGAGCCCGATCAGCAGTCCGAGCATCGGCGCGAAGTCGGCGACGGTCATCACGTGCCCGAGCAGCACGATGCCCGCGTATGCCGTGCCGACGGAGACGAGTGCGGTGGCGATCGGCAGCAGGCTGGCGGCGAGCGAGCCGAAGGCGAGGAAGAGGACGACGCCGGCGACGGCCACGCCGACGATCTCGGCGACATGGCCGCCGGGAGCTTCGGTGAGAGCTATGGCACCGCCGCCGAGCTCGACCTGGACGGCGTCGGTCTGGGCGGCCTCGGCCGTGGCGACGACGGCCTTGATCTGCGCCGTGGGTATGTCGTCGGCCTGGTCGCGGAAGGTGACGGCCGCGAACGCGGTGCGGCCGTCCTCGCTGGTCTGGCCGGTGCCCTCGGTCCCGTAGGGGCTGGTGACGGAGGCGACTCCGTCGAGTTCGGCCACCTCGCCGAGCATCCGGTCCATGCGTTCCCGCACGGCGTCCGCGCGGACGCTGCCGGATTCGGTGTGCCAGACGATGGTGTCGGCATCGCCGCCCTGGCCGTGGAAGCCCTCTTCGAGGAGGGCCGTGGCGCGGCCGGACTCGGTGCCCGGTACCTCGTAGTCGTTGGAGTAGGCGGATCCGGTGACGCCCGCCGCCGCCGCGATGCCTGCGAATGCGAGCAGCCAGAGCAGTACGGCTACGAGTCGGTGCGTGATGCACCAACGGGCGATGGCTGCCAACGAAACTGCTCCCTGGGTGGTTCGTGGATCTTTGATCGGGAACAGCCCGCAAAGAACTCAAGACCTACGAAGGAACACTCTCGCAGTAGATACGTGATCGTTTGCCCGATTCGTGGGCTTACTCACGTCGAAGTGGGGTTACTCACAGCCACGTGGAGCCCTTAGGGGGTGACTCTCGGATCTTGCCGGGCTCGCGTGCCCTGGCACGCACATCTGCCGCGTTGTCGTCGGTCGCCATGGCTCCGCCATGACTCCCTCCTCCGCCTTGCAGCTGCACGCACCAGACCCCGCTCACTGATCCGGCCTGATCCGAGAGTCACCCCCTTAGCCGGACACGCTCGGTCGCCCGTTCTCGATATGGCCCATCAGCCGTCGGCGGAAAGCGGCGTCGCGGTCCGCGGTCACCTCGATGTCGTACCAGCCGTCCGCGTCGGCCGCCGAGTGCACGACGGTACGGCTGCGGCCGGGCTTGACCGTGATGGAGCGGGTCCAGTCGGCGAGGTCCTGGTCGTCGACGTAGGCCAGCGGGCGGACGGTGAAGGTGACCGTCATGCCGCCGTCGTTGCGCAGCACCAGATGAAGATCGCGGTCGTGATGATCGATCCGCGTGGTGACCTCGGCCGCGCCCTTGGCGCTGCCGGCGAACTCACGGCGGAAGCCGTTCGGCCCGGTGATCGTGAAGCGGTAGGCGTCGCCGGTAAGGGGCACCGACCATTGCGCCTTACCCCTTACGTCCTTGTGCTGCGGGACGGCGAACTCACCCGCGTACGGATAGAGGGCGAAGTGCGCGCTCGCTCGGCCGCTGTTGCTGAGCGCGACCGTGAAGGCCTTGCCGTCGCTGCTGACCCTGCCGTACGCGTCCGGCTGGTACGGCAGCGGCCGCGCGCGCCGGACCCCCGGCTCCTGGACCGGCATCCGCTGGACCCGCGGCGGCTTCGGCTGCCAGCGGCCGCTGAACGCCGGAATGGCGCCGGGCTGCTCCACATCCGGCTGCGGCCTGCCGCGCCGGAAGTCGAAGGCGGAGGTCAGATCGCCGGTCACCGCGCGCCGCCAGTCGCTGATGTTCGGCTCGTCGATCCCGGTCCACTGCTCCAGGAACCGGATCACGGAGGTGTGGTCGAAGACCTCGGAGCAGACATAGCCGCCGACGGACCAGGGCGAGACGACGAGCAGCGGCACCCGGATGCCGAGGCCGGTGGGCTTGCCGTCCCACTGCTCTTCGGCGAACTCGGGCGGCGCGACGGGCGGCGGCACATGGTCGAAGAAGCCGTCGTTCTCGTCGTAGTTGATGAGGACGACGGTGTGCCGCCACACATCGGGGTGCTTGCCGAGCGCGTCCAGGACCTTGTAGACGATCGTCGCGCTGTGGATCGGCGAGGAGACGCTCGGGTGCTCGGAGTCGATCGCTGAAGGCACCAGATAAGAGACCGCGGGCAGCGTGCCGGCCGCGACGTCCTTGGCGAACTCCTCGGCGAGCGTGCCGGTCGGCGTACGCCGCAGTCCGCGCTCGAAGAGCCGTCGCTCGGCCTTGGTGAGGGTGGCGACGCCGTCCTCCAGGAGGCCCAGCAGCCGCTCGCGCTCCGCGGCGTCCTGCGTGTCCCGGACGGCCGCGTAGAACGACTCCATGAAGGTGTGGCCGCCGGTGCTGGCCAGGGCCTTGCGGGCGATCGTCTTGAAGGTGGTGAAGAACTCGACCTGGTTGTCGGTGAAGTTCTCCCACTCGGTGTACGTCTTCCAGCTCTTGCCGGCCCGCTCCAGGCGCTCGGCGTAGGTGCCCCAGCCGTAGCCGGGGTGGGTGCCCTCGTCGTACGCGTCGTTGTCGACGGCCCGCCTGCCGTCCGCCTCGAAGCCGGTCTTGCCGCTCCACAGGTGGTTGCGGTTGGGGCTCGTCGACGTATGGATCGAGGAGTGGTACGCGTCGCAGATGGTGAAGGTGTCCGCGAGTTCGTAGTGCAGCGGGATGTCACGGCGGTCGTAGTAGGCCATCGTGGCGGCCGACTTGGCGGTGATCCAGTTGTTCATCCAGCCGTCGCCCCAGGCTTTGGCGCCGCCGCTCCAGGAGTGGTCGAGTGCGCCGATGTACTGGAGGTCCTTCTTCTGCGCCTCGGCGGCGTCGCGTACCGGGAAGGGCAGGACGGTGGTGCCGAGCGGTCCGGGCTGCTCGAAGACGGGCCGGCCGGTGGGGAGTTCGATCGCATTGCGGTCGCCGAAGCCGCGTACGCCGCGCAGGCTGCCGAAGTAGTGGTCGAAGGACCGGTTCTCCTGCATGAGGATCACAACGTGCTTGACCGCCCGCAGTCCGCCGGACGGCGGTTCGGCGGCGAGCGCGGTCTGCAGGGACGGCGGCAGCAGTGAGCCGGCCGCAGCCGCGCCGATCGCGCCCCCGCCGATCGCGAGCAGACGCCGCCGTGACATGTCCGTGGCCAAGTGATCCTCCCGATTCCGGTGCTGCAGCGAGGACCGTAATGAGGCCGGATGACCTGAAAAAGACCTGGACACATCGTATGGGTGAACCTACGAGCGCGACGGCGAACATTCGAGCACGCCCCTTGAAGTGACGCGGGCTGGGCACCTTCCCGCGGTCGCCGTGGGCGCTACGCGCTCGGCCCGGGCGGGCGGGTCACGCGGCCGACCGCCACCACCACCGCGTGACGGCGGGCCGCGATCGCGGCCGGGTCGGTCAGCGGGCCGACGGGCTCCGGCGTGCCCTCGCTCCAGGTGCTCGACAGCGCGACGACCAGGTCCAGCAGAACGCGCGGCGGCAGACCCGCGTCGACCTTGCCCGCCGCCTGGGCCGCCGCCAGCGACTGCAGCTTGCCCTGGTTCACGTGCTCCACCATCGGCAGCCCGCGGACCTCGTCCGGGCGCTCCAGGCTGTGCCAGCGGGCGAGCCGCATCAGATGCGGGTGCGCGAGGTGGAAGTCGAACAACTGGCCCGCGTAGCCCGGCAGATCGTCGGCGTTGAAGGGCGCGGCATCGACGATCTCCTCGACCGCCGCCGCGAAGACCGCGTCGAAGAGCTGGTCCTTGCTCCCGAAGTGCACGTAGATCAGGTTCTTGTTGTACCCGGCCGTCGCGGCGATGCGGTCGACGCGCGCACCGGCGATGCCGTGGGCGGCGAACTCTTCGGTCGCCGCGCTCAGCAGCTGCTTCTTCGTCTCTCGGGAGTCTCTGGGCACGACGCCATGGTAACTGACCGTCCGGTTACCTGCCCCGATCCCGGTCCCGGACTGCATCGCTTGCACATCGATGGAGCCGGGCGTACGGTCGAAGTAACTAACCAGTCAGTTATCCGGGAGGGGCATTCTCATGTCTCAGCAACAGGTCTGGTTCATCACCGGCAGTTCCCGCGGCCTGGGCCGCGCCCTCGCCGAGGCCGCGCTCGCCGCGGGCCACCGGGTCGTGGCGACCGCCCGCAAGCCCGAGCAACTCGACGACCTCGTCCGGAAGTACGGCGAGCAGATCCGCCCGGTCGCGCTCGACGTCACCGACGCCGACGGCGCACGCGCGGCCGTCCTGGGCGCGGCCGAGGCGTTCGGCCGGCTCGACGTCGTCGTCAACAACGCCGGATACGGCGACATGGCGTCCGTCGAGGACGTCACCGACGCCGACTTCCGCGCCCAGATCGACACCAACTTCTACGGCGTCTACCACGTCACCCGCGCCGCGCTGCCGATCCTCCGCGGCCAGGGATCCGGCCACATCATCCAGATCTCCTCGGTCGGCGGCCGGGTCACCACACCCGGCCTGGCCGCCTACCAGAGCGCCAAGTTCGCCGTGGAGGGCTTCTCCGAGGTGCTGTCCAAGGAGGTCGCGCCGCTCGGCATCAAGGTCACGCTCATCGAGCCCGGCGGGCTGCGCACCGACTGGATGGGCTCCTCGATGACCATTCCGCCGATCAGCGAGCCCTACGAGCGGACGGTCGGCGCGCTCGCCGCGATGAGGCAGGAGTACGAGCCGCCGGGCGACCCGGTCAAGGCGGCCGCGGTCATCCTCGGGCTCACCACGCTCGACGAGCCGCCGCTGCGGCTGCTGCTCGGCAAGGACGCCGTGCAGCACGCCGCCACCGTGGACCGGGCTCGTACGGAATCGGACGCGCGGTGGCGGGAGTTGAGCGAGTCCATCGCCTTCGACACCACGGCCTCGGTCGCGCCGGTGCCGGGCCTGTGAACATCACCGTCTTCGGCGCGACCGGCCGCACCGGCCGGGCGTTTCTCACCCTGGCCGGCGCGGCCGGACACCACACCGTCGCGCAGGTACGTGACCCGGCCCGGCTGGGCCGCGCGCCCGCCGGCCGCGTGGTCCCCGGCGGCGCCTTCGACGAAGCGGCCGTGGCGGACGCGCTGACCGGCGCGGACGCCGCGGTGATCGCCTTCGGGTTGCGCGGCAACCGCTCCACGCCGCTCTACTCGCGCGGCACCGCGCTGATCGTCGACGAGATGCGCCGCCAGGGCGTGCCACGGCTGGTCGTCGTCTCGGAGGCGGGATACGGACGCCATGTCAGCGGCCGGACGGGCCGCGCCTTCGCCGCCGTCTACCGTGCGACGGCCCGGCCGCTGCTGCGGGAGCGGGACGCGCAGGACGCGATCGTCGAGGGAAGCGGGCTGGACTGGACCGTCGTACGGCCGGGTGTGCTGCACGCGGGCGAGCCGCGCGGCGTACGGCCGCGCCGGTCGGCGCCGTATCTCGGGCTCGCGCCGCGCACCACGTTCACCGACCTGGCCGCGCTGGTGCTGGAGGCGATCGGCGACCCGAAGACCCACGGCAGCGATCTCTATCCGTGAACCGGCCGCCGTCCGAACCGAGATGACGACCACCGAGGGTGATCACTGAATCGAGCCAGTGTCCCCGAGATGCACCCGAGCCGTCCGAAACCGCAAATCCCCACGTACGCAACGGGCGTTGTCAGTGGATGCTGGCACGATGGACGCATGGAGACTACGGGGACCAACCAGCCGATCCTCACGCCATGCGAAGCGGCGGACTTCGCGCTGACGCTGCACGACGCGCCCGATGCGTACGTCGGCCGGCAGCCGGTCCCGGTGCTCGCCCATCCGTCGGGCGCTTCGCTGCGGGAGCGGCGGGAGACGTTCCGCGAGGTCTACGCCGCGATAGTGGCCCGGATCGGCGAGCCGACGCTGTACGGCGGCTCGGCGGACGGGCCCAATGTCCGCTGGCGGGACGCCCGGAGGACCGTGCTGCTCGCCGGAATGCTCCAGGGGGCAACGTTGTCGGTGCACGGCACGGACGCCCTGGAGACCGAGGAGCACCGCACCTTCGAGTGGGGCGGCGCCTGGTCGGCGGACGAGTCGCACGACTTCGAACTGCTGCCGTACACCTGGCAGTTGGACCGCAGCGGTCCGGGTGAGCGCCCGGTGGCGCCGCGCACCGGCGGCCGGATGGCCTCCTGTCTCGAACACTTCCAGATCGCCCTGGAGTTGCTGCTCGATGCCTGGATCGAGCAGCTTCCGGTCCAGGTCGGCGACGACTGGGCGGGTTTCTGTGTGACGAGCGCGGCCGACCGCGGCCGCCAGTTGCAGATTTCGTATGCGATCCAGGACGGGCTGCAGCTCTCCGTCGACGACCGGGACGGCGAGGACAGCCCGGAGCGCGCGCAGCTGATGCGCTCGCGTGGCTGGCACTTCCGGGACCGCGGCTGGTGGCAGACGGAATTCCAGGAGCCCGAGCGGCCGGAGGCTGCGGAGGTGGCCCGGCTGGCGGTGGCGGAGCTGCGGGCGCGAGGCACGAAGGAGCCGAAGGAGCTGCGGGCCCGGGACGTCAGCTGCAAGGACCGTGGCGAGCTGTGGCTGCCGGGCCTGGGCATACGTCACTGACCCGTCGGCGCAACGGAAAGGCGGCCCGCACCGGTTGGTGCGAGCCGCCCACTTCCGTACCGGCGCTCAGCCCTCGCTGACGCCGAGGCGCTCCAGGATGAGCTCCTTGACGCGGGCCGCGTCCGCCTGGCCGCGGGTGGCCTTCATGACCGCGCCGACCAGCGCGCCCACCGCGGCCACCTTGCCGCCGCGGATCTTGTCGGCGATCGCCGCGTTGCCCGCGATGGCCTCGTCGACGGCGGTGCCCAGCGCACCCTCGTCCGAGACGACCTTCAGGCCGCGCTTGTCCACGACGGTGTCCGGGTCGCCCTCGCCCGCGAGCACGCCCTCGATGACCTGACGGGCCAGCTTGTCGTTCAGGTCACCGGCGGCGACCAGCGCGGTCACCTGGGCGACCTGCTCCGGAGTGATCGGCAGCCCGTCCAGCGCGCGGCCGGACTCGTTGGCGTTACGGGCCAGCTCACCCATCCACCACTTGCGGGCCGAACCGGAGTCGGCACCCGCGTCGATCGTGGCGACGATCAGATCGACCGCGCCCGCGTTCAGGATCGACTGCATGTCGTGCTCGGAGATGCCCCACTCCTCGCGCAGCCGGTTACGGCGCACGCGCGGCAGCTCGGGCAGCGTTCCGCGCAGCTCCTCGACCCATTCGCGGGCCGGCGCGACCGGGACGAGGTCGGGCTCCGGGAAGTACCGGTAGTCCTCGGCCTCTTCCTTGACCCGGCCGGACGTCGTGGAGCCGTCGTCCTCGTGGAAGTGACGGGTCTCCTGGATGATCGTGCCGCCGGACTCGAGCACCGCGGCATGCCGCTGGATCTCGTAGCGGGCCGCACGCTCCACGGAGCGCAGCGAGTTGACGTTCTTGGTCTCCGAGCGGGTGCCGAACTTCTCGACACCGTGCTTGCGCAGCGACAGGTTCACGTCGCAGCGCATCTGGCCCTGCTCCATGCGGGCCTCGGAGACGTCGAGCGCCCTGATGAGCTCGCGCAGTTCGGCGACGTACGCCTTGGCGACCTCGGGCGCACGCTCGCCCGCGCCCTCGATCGGCTTGGTGACGATCTCGATCAGCGGGATGCCGGCGCGGTTGTAGTCCAGCAGGGAGTGGGACGCGCCGTGGATACGGCCGGTGGCGCCGCCGACGTGCAGCGACTTGCCGGTGTCCTCCTCCATGTGGGCGCGCTCGACTTCCACGCGGAAGACCTCGCCGTCCTCCAGCTGGACGTCCAGATAGCCGTTGAAGGCGATCGGCTCGTCGTACTGCGAGGTCTGGAAGTTCTTCGGCATGTCCGGATAGAAGTAGTTCTTCCGGGCGAAGCGGCACCACTCGGCGATCTCGCAGTTGAGCGCGAGGCCGATCTTGATGGCCGACTCGACGCCGATCGCGTTGACGACCGGGAGTGAGCCGGGCAGACCGAGGCAGGTCGGGCAGGTCTGCGAGTTGGGCTCGGCGCCCAGCTCGGTGGAACACCCGCAGAACATCTTGGTCTTGGTGCCGAGTTCGACATGGACCTCGAGGCCCATGACGGGGTCGTAGCCGGCGAGAGCCGCTTCGTACGACACCAGTTCAGTGACGGTCACGGTGAAACTTTCCCTCTCAGCCCAGCAGGACGTCGTCGTCGCCCAGGCGCTTCAGCTCGCGGTAGAGCAGAGCCAGGCCGGTGACGATGGCGGCGGCGGATACGGCGGCGTCGATGAGCCGGAGCGTGTCGTTCTCGGCGCGGGCCCTCTTCACCTGCTTGGCGACGCTGACCGCGCCGAACGCGGTGGTGCCGATCGACAGATAGGTACCGGTCTTGGACTTCTTGAAGCCCTTGGCCTTCGACATTGCACTACTCACAGCGACGGTGCCTCCTCCAGCAGCGGGTGGCCCCACTTTTCCACGAAGGCGGCCTCTACGGCGGCGCCGACCTTGTACAGCCGGTCGTCCTTCATGGCGGGGGCGATGATCTGCAGGCCGACCGGGAGGTTGTCCTCCGGCGCGAGGCCGCAGGGCAGCGACATCGCGGCGTTGCCGGCCAGGTTGGTCGGGATGGTGCACAGGTCCGCGAGGTACATCGCCATCGGGTCGTCGGCGCGCTCGCCGATCGGGAAGGCGGTGGTCGGCGTCGTCGGCGAGACGATGACGTCGACCTGCTCGAAGGACTTCTCGAAGTCCCGGGTGATGAGCGTGCGGACCTTCTGCGCGCTGCCGTAGTACGCGTCGTAGTAGCCGGAGCTGAGCGCGTACGTGCCGAGCATGATGCGGCGCTTGACCTCGTCGCCGAAGCCGGCCTCACGGGTCAGCGCGGTGACGTCCTCGGCCGAGGTCGTGCCGTCGTCGCCGACCCGCAGGCCGTAGCGCATGGCGTCGAAGCGGGCGAGGTTCGAGGAGCACTCGGACGGCGCGATCAGGTAGTACGCGGAGAGCGCCAGGTCGAAGGACGGGCAGTCCAGCTCGACGATCTCGGCGCCGAGCTTCCTCAGCAGCTCGACGGACTCGTCGAAGCGCTGGATGACACCGGCCTGGTAGCCCTCGCCGCGGAACTGCTTGACGACGCCGACGCGCATACCGCTCACGCTGCCGTTGCGCGCGGCCTCGACGACCGGGGGGACCGGGGCGTCGATGGAGGTCGAGTCGAGCGGGTCGTGACCCGCGATGACCTCGTGCAGCAGCGCCGCGTCCAGGACCGTACGGGCGCAGGGCCCGCCCTGGTCGAGCGAGGAGGAGAAGGCGACCATGCCGTAGCGCGAGACGCCGCCGTAGGTGGGCTTGACGCCGACGGTGCCGGTGACGGCGGCGGGCTGGCGGATGGAGCCGCCGGTGTCCGTGCCGATGGCGAGCGGCGCCTGGTAGGAGGCGAGGGCCGCGGACGAGCCGCCGCCGGAGCCGCCGGGGATCCGGGTCAGGTCCCACGGGTTGCCGGTCGGGCCGTACGCGCTGTTCTCGGTCGAGGACCCCATGGCGAATTCGTCCATGTTGGTCTTGCCGAGAATGACGACGTCGGCCTCCTTGAGCCTGCGCGTCAGAGTGGCGTCGTACGGCGGGATCCAGCCCTCGAGGATCTTCGAGCCGACGGTGGTCGGGATGCCCTCGGTGGTGAAGATGTCCTTCAGCGCGAGCGGCACACCGGCCAGCGGGCCGAGCTTCTCGCCGGCGGCACGCTTGGCGTCGACGGCGCGGGCCTGCGCGAGCGCGCCCTCGCGGTTGATGTGCAGGAAGGCGTGCACCTTCTCGTCGACGGCCTCGATCCGGGCCAGATGGGCCTCGGTGACCTCGACCGCGGTCAGTTCGCCTGCGGCGATCTTCCCGGCGATCTCGGCCGCGGTGAGCTTGGTGATGTCGGTCATGTCAGTCCTCCCCCAGGATCTGCGGCACCTTGAAACGCTGCTGCTCCTGAGCCGGAGCGCCGGAGAGAGCCTGCTCGGGGGTGAGCGAGGGACGGACCTCGTCGGCGCGCATGACATTGGTCAGCGGCAGCGGGTGGGAGGTCGGGGGTACGTCTTGGTCGGCGACCTCGGAGACGCGGGCGACCGCGCCGATGATGTCGTCGAGCTGTCCGGCGAAGTGGTCGAGCTCTTCGTCCTTCAGCTCCAGACGTGCCAGCCGGGCGAGGTGGGCGACCTCCTCGCGCGTAATGCCAGGCATGCAGCGATCCTCAGGGGTGAGTGTGTGGTGTTTGGCCCAATCCTATGGGGCACGGGGGGCTGCGAACGAAACGGTTAGCCGCCGGGGGCGGGGGCTCGGCGGCGCGGCACGCCGCGTTCGCGGCCGTGCGGGGGCTCCGGCACGCGTGTCCCGCGTCTCGAGAACCGCGGGATCGGGCGGACGTGGGCGAGGGGCTCGGGGGCCGGGGGCCTGTGGCCGAAGCCCGCAGGAAGTGACTGTCAGGGCACTACTTGGCCGGTCGGCTCGTCCGCGTCGGCGTCCACGTCCGCGGATTCCGCGAGCTCCTCCTCGCGGTGCCAGCCCCGTTCACCCCTGGCCCGGAGCCATGCCGTCGTCTCCTGCGGCGGCATCGCGGCTGCGACCAGCCAGCCCTGGACCGCGTCGCAGCCCAGATCGCGCAGCCGCTCCCAGGTCTCGTCGTCCTCGACGCCCTCGGCGACGACCAGCAGGCCCAGCGAGTGGGCCAGGTCGACGGTGCAGCGGACGATCTCCGCGTCCTCGTTGTCGACCGCGAGCCGGGCCACGAAGGAGCGGTCGATCTTCAGTTCGCTGACGGGCAGCCGGCGCAGGTGGACGAGGGAGGAGTAGCCGGTGCCGAAGTCGTCGAGTGACATCTTCACGCCGTGGTCGGCCAGCCCGGCGAGTGTGTCGGCGGCCCGCTGCGGGTCTTCGAGCAGCACATGTTCGGTTATCTCCAGCTGGAGCGCGCCTGCCGGGACGCCGTGCCGGGCGAGCCGGGCGGCGACGGATCCGGCGAAGCCCGGCGTGTGGACATCGCGCGGCGAGACATTGACGGCGACGGGGACTTCCAGCCCCTGGGCCCGCCATTTGGCGACCTGCGCGAGGGCCGTGTCCAGTACGTACTCGGTGAGGTGCGGCATCAGGCCGGAGGACTCGGCGATCGCGATGAACTCGTCGGGCGGGACCCGGCCGCGGTCCGGGTGGACCCAGCGGACCAGCGCCTCCAGACCCGCGACATGGCCGTCGAAGCGGACCTTGGGCTGGTAGTGGAGCTCCACGTCGCCGGCGTCCAGGGCGCGGCGCAGGTCGCCCAGCAGGCCGAGGCGGTCCGGTGTGTTGCTGTCGCGCTTGGACTCGTAGACCTCGACGCCCGTACGGTCCCGCTTCGCCTGGTACATGGCCACGTCCGCGCGCCGCAGCAGCCCCTCGGCGTCCTGCGCGTGGTCGGGGAACACGGCGACGCCCGCGCTGGCCTCCAGCACGAGCGTCAGTCCGTCCAGGTCGAGCGGCGAGGACAGGTCGGCCACCAGGAGGCGGGCGACGCGCTGGGCGCTGGTGGTGGAGTCGGCCGTCGGCAGGAGCACGGCGAACTCGTCGCCGCCGAGCCTGGCCGCCTCCGCGCCGCGCGGCAGCGCGAGCCGCAGCCGGTCGGCTATCTGCACCAGCAGCCGGTCGCCCGCGAGATGGCCGAGCGTGTCGTTGACGGAACGGAAGCGGTCGAGGTCGATCAGTACGAGAGCGGACCGGGCCCCGCTGCCCTCGGCGTCCTCCAGAGCGGCCCAGGTGCGCTCCAGCAGCCACTGCCGGTTGGGCAGCCCGGTGAGCGGGTCGCGCAGTTGCTCCTCGGCTCTGGCGCGGGCGATCCAGAGCGTCGAGTCGAGGGCGATCAGCGGCACGGCGAACAGCGGCAGCAGCAGCGGCATGGCGATGGCGACGACACAGATCAGTGGCGCGATGCCGAGCAGCGCGACCGCGACAAGGCCCTGCCGGAACAGTGCCGTACGAGCGACGGTGGGCAGGCCGCCGCTCTGCGGCGCCAGCACGTACCACAACAGGAGCCGGGTGACCGCGAGATAGGCCGTGGCCGCCAGGATCACTTCGGGTGCGGCCTCGATGCCCCACTCGGGTGGTTCCCACGGCTGTTCGACGCTCGGCGACACACCGAAGACCTCAAGGACGAGCGCGGCCACGCCGATGCCCAGGATGTCAACGGCGCCGTGCAGCAGGCCCTGTCGCCAGCGGTTGCGGCGGGCGGCGCCGACCAGGGCCACGACGGCCAGGCTGACCAGCCCGGCGGGCACCCAGCCGAACAGCAGCAGGACCGCGAGTGTGAGGGCCGCGCCGGAGCCGGTGCCACCCCACCAGCGGTCGCGGCCGAGGGCGACCAGATGGCCGACGATGATTCCGGTGAGGACGGCGAGCGACCAGCCGACCGCGCCGCTCGGGAAGAGCGCGTCGTGCCGGCGGACCGTGGCGACGACTCCGGTGACGAGCACAAGTGCGGCGGACACGACGACGACGGCGTGCAGCCCCGGCATCATGCCCGCAAGGGCCGCGAATCCACGCGGCCGTGAGACCGGGGCGGCGCTCTCGGTCGGTTTCATTCCCGTCCCTCTCACAGCCGGCGGTGCCCATGCCTCGCGATGGCTCCCCTTGTCATGCCACCACGACTGAATTCCCACCACGCAGCCGTGCACGACAGGCGCACGTCTCAACAGTAGGCCGCAGGAGGCTTTGACGGGCAGCGCTCTACAGCTCTTGCCCGAATGAGACCCGGCCACCCTTATCCATCTGCTATGCGCCGAACGGGTGACCTGTACCGGTCGTTCCGGCTCCGGTTCCGGCGTCCGAATCCCGCCCTGCGCGCCCCCTGCGGCTCCTCTTGTGAGCCCCCTCCAAGCCCCGCGCACGCCCCCTCCGTTACGCCTCAGGAGGCACAGCGGCCTCACGGGCTGCATCCGGTCCCTGGTCGAGCAGGACGGCGAAGCCCTCCTCGTTCAGAACCGGCACCTTCAGCTGCATCGCCTTGTCGTACTTGGAACCGGGGTTGTCACCGACCACCACGAAGGCCGTTTTCTTCGAAACAGAACCGGCCACTTTCGCGCCGAGGCTCTGGAGGGCCTCTTTTGCGCCATCTCTGGTGTAGTTCTCCAGCGTGCCGGTGACGACGACGGTGAGTCCTTCGAGCGGCCGGGGCCCCTCGTCCTCGCCGGAGCCCTCCTCTTCCAGCCGGACGCCCGCCTCCCGCCACTTGCGCAGGATCTCCCGGTGCCAGTCCTCCGCGAACCACTGCTTGAGCGAGGCGGCGATGATCGCACCGACGCCTTCGGTGGCGGCGAGTTCCTCCTCGGTCGCCTGGTCGATCCGGTCGATCGAGCGGAACTCACGCGCCAGCGCCTCCGCCGCGACCGGGCCGACATGGCGGATGGAGAGCCCGGTGAGGACCCTGGCGAGCGGCCGGTCCTTGGCCGCCTGGATGTTCTCCAGCATCGCGACCGCGTTCTTCTTCGGCTCGCCCTGCTGGTTGGCGAAGACCGTCGCGATCTTCTCCTCGCCCGTCTTCGGGTCGCGCTTGGGCAGTCCGCTGTCCTGGTCCAGGACGTACGCCTTGATGGGCAGCAGTTGCTCGACGGTGAGGTCGAAGAGGTCGCCCTCGTCCTTCAGCGGCGGCTCGGCCGGCTCCAGCGGCTTGGTCAGCGCGGCTGCCGCGACATAGCCGAAATGCTCGATGTCCAGCGCCCTGCGGCCCGCGAGATAGAACAGCCGCTCACGCAACTGGGCCGGGCAGGAACGGGCATTGGGGCAGCGCAGATCGACATCGCCCTCCTTCATCGGCCGCAGCTCCGTGCCGCACTCGGGACACTCTGACGGCATCACGAACTCCCGCTCGCTGCCGTCCCGCAGGTCCACGACCGGGCCGAGGATCTCCGGAATGACGTCACCGGCCTTGCGCAGCACCACCGTGTCGCCGATGAGCACGCCCTTGGCCTTCACCACGTCCTGGTTGTGCAGCGTGGCGAACTCGACCTCGGAGCCTGCCACCTTGACCGGCTCCACCTGGGCGTACGGCGTGACGCGCCCGGTGCGGCCGACGCCGACGCGGATGTTCACCAGCTTGGTGTTGACCTCCTCCGGCGCGTACTTCCACGCGATCGCCCAGCGCGGCGCCCGCGCGGTGGAGCCGAGCCGGCCCTGGAGCGGGATCTCGTCGAGCTTGACGACCACTCCGTCGATCTCGTGCTCCATGGAGTGGCGGTTCTCGCCGAAGTACGCGATGAACTCGCGGACGCCCGCCAGCGAGTCCACCACCTTGTTGTGCCGGGCGGTCGGCAGGCCCCATTCGCGCAGCAGGTCGTACGCCTGCGAGAGGCGGTCGATGTCGAAGCCGACCCGCGCGCCGATGCCGTGCACCACCATGTGCAGCGGAAGGGTGGCGGTTACCTTCGGGTCCTTCTGGCGCAGTGAACCCGACGCGCTGTTGCGCGGGTTGGCGTACGGCTGCTCCCCCGCCTCCACCCGCCGCGCGTTCAGTTCCTGGAACTTGTCCATCGGGAAGAAGACCTCGCCGCGGATCTCCACGAGGTCCGGGACACGGTCGCCCCGCAGCCGCTCCGGGATGTCGGCGATGGTCCGCACGTTCGGAGTGATGTCCTCGCCGACGCGGCCGTCGCCGCGGGTCGCCGCGCGGGTCAGCCGGCCCTTCTCGTACGTCAGGTTCACCGCGAGCCCGTCGATCTTCAGCTCGCACAGGAAGTGGAAGTCGGAGGTGCCGACGTCTCGTGCGACGCGCTCGGCCCAGGCGGCGAGTTCCTCCTCGTCGAAGGCGTTGTCCAGCGAGAGCATCCGCTCGCGGTGCTCGACCTTCGCCAGATCCGTCTCGTACTGCCCGGAGACCTTCTGGGTCGGCGAGTCGGGCGTACGCAGCTCGGGGTACTCCTCCTCCAGCGCCTCCAACCGGCGCAGCAGCCGGTCGAAGTCGCCGTCGCTGATGACCGGCTGGTCCTTCACGTAGTACCGGAAGCGGTGCTCCTCGACCTGCTCGGCGATTTGGGCATGCTGCTCCCGGGCTTCTGCGGGCAGTGCCTTCTGCTGTTCGCCAGCCACCGTTGTGTCCTCCCGATTCCCAAGCAACCCACTACTCAGGGTTGTCTGCGAGCGATCTCGCGGCCCGGACGCAGTGGGCGAGCGCGGCGCGGGCATACGCGGGCGATGCACCCGCGAGACCGCAGCTCGGAGTGATCACCACGGACTCGCTCAAAGTCCCCGGATTCAGCCCCAGCCTGCGCCACAACGTCCTGACACCCATGACGCTACCTGCCGGGTCTGACAATGCGGCGTCAGTGGACGGCACGACTCCCGCGAACAGCTTCGTACCGCCTTCGACCGCCTCACCGATCGTCTCCTCGTCACGCTCGGTGAGGAGTTCGAAATCGAACGAGACGCCCGCGGCTCCGGCCCGGCGCAGCAGCGCGAACGGCACGTCCGGCGCGCAGGAGTGGACGATCACGGGGTCCTCGCTCACGCCGATCACCTCGCGCAGCGTCGACTCGACGAGCTGCCGGTCCACGGACCGGTGTGTGCGGTATCCGCTCGCGGTCCTGATCTGTCCGCGCAGCACGGCCATCAGCGACGGCTCGTCGAGCTGCAGCACCACCTGTGCACCAGGCACCCGGCGGCGTACATCCGCCAGATGCGTACGCAGTCCTTCCGCAAGCGACTCCGCGAGGTCCCGGACGGCGCCCGGGTCGCCGAGCGCGGCTTCGCCGCCCCGCAGCTCCAGGGCGGCGGCGAGCGTCCACGGGCCCACGGCCTGCACCTTCAGCGGACCCTCGTAGCCCTGGGTGAACTCCTCCAGCGCGTCGAGGTCCTCGCCGAGCCAGGAAACGGCCCGGCGGGTGTCCCGGCCCGGCCGGTCGCTGATCCGCCAGCCGCTCGGCTCGACATGCGCGTACATCTCGACGAGCAGCCCGATGGTCCGCCCGATCATGTCGGCGCCGGGCCCGCGGGCGGGCAGTTCGGGCAGATACGGGAAGTCGTCGATGGAGCCGGCGACGGTCTTGGCGGCCTCGCGGGCGTCTCCGCCGGGCATGGATCCGACGCCGGTCGCGGGGCCGAACAGTGCGCTGCTCATCGTCCCGGCCGCACCGTCAGGTCGTTGATCTCGGCGTCCCGCGGCAGGTCGATCGCCGTCAGGATCGTCGTCGCGACGGACTCCGGGTCGATCCAGCGGGACGCGTCGTACTCCTTGCCCTCCTGCGAGTGCACCTTGGCCTGCATGGGGCCGGCCGTACGTCCCGGATAGACCGAGGTGACCCGTACGCCGCTGCCGTGCTCCTCGTGGCGCAGCGAGTCGGCGAGCGCCTTCAGCCCGTGTTTGGAGGCCGCGTAAGCGCCCCATTCCGCATGCGCGTTGAGGCCCGCGCCCGAGTTCACGAACAGCACATGGCCCTTGGCGACCCGCAGTTGCGGCAGGAAGAGCCGGGTGAGCTCGGCGGGTGAGATCAGGTTGGCGTTGAGCTGCTGGTGCCAGGTCTTGGGGCGCAGCTCGGCGATCGGTCCCAGGTCGACGATGCCCGCGATGTGCAGCAGCGAGTCGAGCCGGTCCGGCATCGGCTGCATGCCGAGCGCCTTGGAGATGCGGTCGGGGTCGGCGAGGTCGGCGACCAGGGTCCGGGCGCCGGAGAACTCGCTCGCGAGCTCCTTCGCACGGCCCGCGTCGCGTGCCAGCAGGATGAGCTCGTCGCCGCGCGCGTGCAGCCGGCGCGCGACGGCGGCGCCGATGCCGGAGCCGGCGCCGGTGATCAGGTGTGTAGCCATGGGAACCATGCTCGCACCCCGGACCGGGGAAGAAGCCGGCCGCCCACGACGCTGCATCTGTTATGACTCAAGCACCCACTGGACATCGCATCACCGTCGAGCCCGGCACGACTCATGTCCGGGTCCTGCGCAACGGCGTCCTGATCGCCGAGAGCCGGCGGCCGCTGCTGCTGCGCGAGACCGGTTTCCCCGTGCGCTACTACCTGCCGCCGGAGGACGTGCGCACCGAACTGCTCACGCGTTCCGGCACCCACAGCCACTGCCCGTTCAAGGGCGACGCCGACTACTGGTCGCTGCCGGACGCGCCCGATCTGGTGTGGGCGTATCCCGAGCCGAAGGCCCAAGTCGCGCAGATCAAGGACCACTTCTGCTTCTACGAGACCGAGGTCGTCGAGGACTGACCGGAGTCCGGAGAAGAATCCCGGGCACGAGCGATGAGTTCCGCGACCGGCTCCAGTCACCCCTCTTATGGACAAGACGAGCAGGACGCTGGACAAGGCGGAGTCGGGGGACGGCACGCTCATCGCTTACGAGCAGCGGGGCGACGGGCCGCCGCTGGTTCTGGTCAGCGGGGCCCTGTGCACGGCGGCGACCGACGCGCCGCTCGCGGGGCTGCTCGCCGCGCGTTTCGGTGTCTTCACCTACGACCGCCGCGGCCGGGCCGGGAGCGGTGACACCGCGCCGTACGCGGTGGAGCACGAGATAGAGGACCTGGCGGCCGTGATCGTGGCGGCGGGCGGCAGCGCCTGTGTCCACGGCATGTCGTCGGGCGGCGCGCTTGCGCTGCGAGCGGCGGCCGCCGGGCTGCCGATAACCCAGCTCTCGGTGTACGAGCCGCCGTACAGCCCGACGGTGAAGACGGACGAGGAACCCGCGCCCTACGAGCGCCGGATGCGCGAGCTGCTGGCCGAGGACAGGCGCGGTGACGCGCTCGCGCTCTTCCTCGGCGAGGCCGGGATGCAGCCGGACGTCGTCGACGGCATGCGGCAGACGCCGATGTGGGCGGGCATGGAGGCGCTTGCGCACACGCTCGCGTACGACCACGACGTGATGGGCAACGGCGCGGTACCGGCCGCGATGCTGCGCGGGACAGGCACGCGGGTGATGGTCGTCGACGGCGGCGCGAGCCCGTCGTGGCTGCGGGAGGCGGCACGCCTGGTCGCCGAGGAACTGCCGCGCGGCAGGCACCGCACGCTGACGGGCCAGACGCACGAGGTGTCGCCGCAGGTGCTGGCTCCGCTGCTGACGGAGTTCTTCACGGCGTAGCCCGCCCGAAGCGCCGACGGCGCCGGGGCTCAGGCGACCGAGGCCGTCGCCCGGCTCGTCGTCGCGATCGTCGCCGAGCCCACCACACGCGTGCCGTCGTACAGCACGATCGCCTGGCCGGGCGCCACGCCCCGCACCGGCTCCGTGAAGGACACCTGGAGCTCGCCGCCGACCAGCTCGGCGGTCACCTGCGTCTCGCCGCCATGGGCCCGCAGCTGTGCCGTGTACGTCCCCGGGCCCGCCGGAGGCGCTCCGCACCAGCGGGGCTTGATCGCGGTCAGGCCCAGCACGTCCAGCGCGTCGACCGGGCCGACCGTCACGGTGTTGTTCACCGGCGAGATGTCCAGGACGTAGCGCGGCTTGCCGTCGGGCGCCGGGTGGCCGATGCGCAGGCCCTTGCGCTGACCGATGGTGAAGCCGAAGGCACCCTCGTGCGTGCCGAGCTTGGCGCCCGCCTCGTCGACGATGTCGCCCTCGGCCGTGCCGAGGCGCGAGGCCAGGAAGCCCTGGGTGTCGCCGTCCGCGATGAAGCAGATGTCGTGGCTGTCGGGCTTCTTGGCGACCGCAAGACCGCGGCGCTCGGCCTCCGCCCGGATCTCGTCCTTGGTGGTGAGCGTGTCGCCGAGCGGGAACATCGCGTGCGCGAGCTGACGCTCGTCGAGCACGCCCAGCACATACGACTGGTCCTTGGCCATGTCGCTGGCGCGGTGCAGCTCGCGGCCGCCGTCCTCGCCGGTCACGACCGTGGCGTAGTGCCCGGTGCAGACGGCGTCGAAGCCGAGCGCGAGCGCCTTGTCGAGCAGCGCGGCGAACTTGATCTTCTCGTTGCAGCGCAGACAGGGGTTCGGCGTGCGGCCGGCCTCGTACTCGGCGATGAAGTCCTCGACGACGTCCTCGCGGAAGCGCTCGGCGAGATCCCAGACGTAGAAGGGGATGCCGATGACGTCCGCGGCACGGCGGGCGTCGCGCGAGTCCTCGATGGTGCAGCAGCCTCGCGCACCGGTGCGGAAGGACTGCGGATTCGCGGAGAGAGCCAGGTGCACCCCGGTCACATCGTGTCCGGCTTCGGCGGCACGGGCGGCGGCGACGGCGGAGTCCACGCCGCCCGACATAGCGGCGAGCACACGGAGCGGGGGCTGGGAAGTCTGAGTCATAGCCCTACCAGAGTAAGGGGCAAGGGGGTGTCTTTGGGATCGGGCCGGATGAGCGAGCGGGGTCTGGTGCGGTGCATCGCAAGGCGGAGGAGGGAGACGACGCGGAGCGTCGGCGACTGACGACAACGCGGCGAGGTGCCGTGCCAGGGCACGCGAGCCCGGCAAGGTCCCAAAGACACCCCCTAGGGAACCAGGAGCTCGCGAGTATGCGTTGAAGTGCTCATGGGAAGCGATGCGAAGCGCGGCACAGGTGGCGGGACCGGCAAGAAGCGGGGCGTGAGCCGGCGGGCCGTGCTGATCGGGGGCGGGGCCGTGGTGCTCGGCGCGGGCGCGCTGGCGCAGGACGAGCTGCGGCGGATCTGGTGGCGGATGCCGGGGATGGCCAAGCCGCGGAAGGAAGGTGAGCTCGATCACCCGGGCGCGGAGTGGACCGCCGCGTCCCGGGCGAACTGGCGGCTGGCGGACCGGCCCGACGACTACACCATCGACCGCGTGATCATCCATGTCGTCCAGGGCAGCTATCCGTCGGCGCTGCGGGTCTTCAAGGACCCGGGCCACGGAGCGGCGACGCACTATGTCGTACGCAAGGACGGGCATGTGGCGCAGATGATCCGCGAGCTGGACGTGGCTTTCCACGCCGGGAACCGCTCGTTCAACGAGCGCAGCATCGGCATAGAGCACGAGGGCTTCGTGGACCGGCCGCAGGGCTTCACGGCCGCGATGTACAGCGCGTCGGCGCTGCTGACGGCGGGCATCTGCGTGCGCTACGAGATCCCGGTGGACCGGAAGCACATCATCGGGCACGTCGAGGTCCCGGGCACGGACCACACGGACCCGGGGCCGCACTGGGACTGGAACCGCTACATGGCGATGGTGCACAAGGCGATGCCTACGGCGCGCCGGGTGCAGGCGAGCGCGAAGGCGGACCAGCAGGACTAGCAGGGCCGGCGGACCGCAGGACTAGGTCAGACCGGCCGTACGCGCGCGTTCCACCGCCGGGCCGATGGCCTCGGCGACCGCATCCACATCCGCCTTCGTCGAGGTGTGGCCGAGGCTGAACCGCAGCGTCCCGCGCGCCAGGTCCGGGTCCGTGCCGGTGGCGAGCAGTACGTGGCTGGGCTGCGCGACGCCCGCCGTGCAGGCGGATCCGGTGGAGCACTCGATGCCCTGCGCGTCGAGGAGCAGCAGCAGCGAGTCGCCCTCACAGCCGGGGAAGGTGAAGTGCGCGTTGGCGGGCAGGCGGTCGTCCGGGTCGCCGCCGAGGATCGCGTCGGGGACCGCCGTACGCACGGCCCGGATCAGCCCGTCGCGAAGTGCGCCGATGTCGCGTGCGAACTCCTCGCGCCGCTCGGCGGCCAGCTTTCCGGCCACCGCGAAGGAGGCGATCGCGGGCGCGTCGAGGGTGCCGGAGCGGACATGGCGCTCCTGGCCGCCGCCGTGCAGGACGGGGACCGGGCTGTAGTCGCGGCCCAGCAGCAGCGCGCCGATGCCGTACGGGCCGCCGATCTTGTGTCCGGAGACGGTCATCGCCGCGAGTCCGGAGTCGGCGAAACCGACCTCCAGCTGACCGAAGGCCTGGACGGCATCGGCATGCAGCGGGACCCCGAACTCCGCTGCCACGGCGGCGAGTCCGGTCACCGGCATGACGGTGCCGATCTCGTTGTTGGCCCACATCACGGTGGCGAGCGCGACATCGTCCGGATTGCGCTCGATCGCCTCGCGCAGTGCCTCGGGGTGCACCCGTCCGTACGAGTCGACCGGCAGATACTCGACGGTCGCGCCCTCGTGCTCGCCGAGCCATTCGACGGCGTCGAGGACGGCGTGGTGCTCGACGGGGCTGGCGAGGACGCGGGTCCTGGCCGGTTCGGCGTCGCGCCGCTGCCAGTACAGGCCCTTCACGGCGAGGTTGTCGGCCTCGGTGCCGCCGGAGGTGAACACCACCTCGCTGGGCCGCGCGCCGAGGGCCTCCGCGAGCATCTCGCGGGCCTCCTCGACGGCGCGGCGGGCCCGGCGTCCGGCGGCGTGCAGCGCCGAGGCGTTGCCGGTGACGGTGAGCTGCGCGGTCATCGCCGCGACGGCCTCCGGCAGCATCGGAGTGGTCGCGGCGTGGTCGAGGTAAGCCATGGTGGCCTCGATTCTACGAGGCCTGGCGGGGGCGCGGACGCCGCGCAGGGGGGCACGGGCGTGCGGGGCCCGTTCTCCCCCGTACTTCGGGCCGTCGCGAGGTCAGCCGCCGAGGCTCCAGGCGACGGTTCCGTTGACGGTGACAAGCACGGCGAGGACCGCGAGATCGGCCAGGCCGAGCGCGAGTCCGAGCAGTGCGCGGCCGCGGCGTGCGGTGCCGCGCCAGAGGGCGATCGACGCGAGCACGACGGCGATCGGGCCGAGCAGGATGTTCATCACGAGCAGGCCGACGAGGCCGAGGATGAAGGCGGCGACGGCCATTCCGTCGGCGTCCCGGCGGGAGTCGGTGCCGGAGTCGCTGCTGGGGTCGGCGCTGGAGTCGTCGCTGTGCCTCTGTGCGGTGGCGATGAGTTGCATGGCTGGTTCGGCTCCTTCCGGTCAGTGGTGACGGGCGCGGCGCTCGCGCACGGCGAAGACAAGCAGCCAGACACCGATGACGGAGCAGGCCACGACGGTGACGGAGAGGGGGAGTTGGGCCACGGCGCCCAGCAGGATCCCCAGGAGGAGCAGTGCTGCGACGAGGGCGATCATCGTCTTCCTTCCTCATTCCGGGTGAACACTTGGGAGTACGACTGTTCACTGACTCCTGAGTCTAGCCTTCCGTTCTCCGGAGAACGGTTGTTTACTGAATGTCATGAGTCACACCGTCGGAATCCGCCAGGCCCAGAAGCAGAAAACCCGTCAGGCCCTCCTGGACGCAGCGCTGCAGCTGCTCGAGGAGCAGAGCCTGAGCAGCCTCGGGCTGCGCGAGGTGACCCGGGCCGTGGGTGTCGCGCCGACGGCCTTCTACCGGCACTTCAGGGACACGGCGGACCTCGGAGTGGCGCTCGTCGAGGAGGCGCTCGGCAGCCTTCACGCCACGATCGGCGAGGCGCTGGAGGAGAACGGCGACGATGCGCGCATCGACCGGACAGTGGCGCTGATCGCCGAACTCGTCCGTGCGTCGCCGGCACATGTCCGCTTCATCGCGCGCGAACGGCACGGCGGAGTGCAGCCCGTACGGGAGGCCATCGGCGAGCAACTGCGGCGGTTCGCCGAGGAGGTGGCCGCGGCCTTCGCCCGCGAGCCGGAGCACGCGGGCTGGAGCGAGGCGGATCTGCGGATGCTCGCGGGGATATACGTGGACCACATGGTGATGACCGCCAGCTCGTTCCTGGAGGCCGGGCCCGAGGCGCAGGAGCAGGTCGCCTCGCTGGCACGGCGACAGCTGCGGCTGATCAGCCTCGGCCGCGTTCACTGGCTGGACTGACCTCGCGCTCCTGCCCGAGCCCGAGGCCGCCCAGGAGCGCCCAGGAGCGCCTAGGACGCCTGCAGTCGCGCCGCCAGCGCCTCGATGCGGGACTGCCAGGCCGCCAGCGCGCCGGCTGTGTCGAAGTCGCGCGGGCCCGTCTGAGTGAGGATCAGCCGCGGTCCGTGACCCGTGCCCTGGCCGAATTCCCAGCGGACCTCGCCGTCGGGATGCCAGGCGTACGCGAGCAGTTCGGGCGCACGCACCTCGGTGACCGGTCCGGCCGGGACCTTGTCGGCGGTGAACCCTTCGGGCACGGGCGCGCCCTCGACCGGCTCGGCGCCCGCGGTCAGTTCGGCCCAGACCGTCTCGGCGGGCCGTACGAGCTGGCGCTCGAAGCGGACACGACGGCCGTCCGCCGTCTCATCGGCAGTGCCGCGCGCCAGGTCGAACTGCCGGACGTACGCCTCGTGCAGTGCGCCGCCGGTGTCGCGCGCGACATCGACCTTCTCGCCGTCCAGCAGCTGGGCCAGCCCCGTCATGCACACATGCCAGCCGGAGGCGAAGCTCGCGGCGCCGAAGCGGTCGCCGAAGGTGTGGACAAGGGTCAGCAGCGAGCCCTCGCCGTCCGCGGTGATCTCCCACCGCAGATGGTCGTCGCCCCAGGTGAAGGCGAAGACATGGGGCTCGTCGGCGTCGGTGACGGCGCCGGTCATGCTCGGCTCGCTGTCGCCCGGGAAGGAGAAGCCCATCGTCCCGCCGGGCCGCAGCTCCACGCTGACCTCGGACGGGAACCACCGGGCGAGCTGGGCGGGTTGGGTGATCGCGTCCCAGACCTTCTGCGGCGGATGCGCGATCCGGCGCTCCATCCGCAGCGCGGTCCGCCCGTCCGCGGTGGTGAGGGTGTCGGGTTGCGGTGTCATGGGGACTCGTCCTCCATCGCGTCGAGATGGCGTTCGAGCGCGTCGAGGCTCCCGGACCACAGGTGCCGGTAGTGCGCGAGCCAGGCGTCCAGCTCCGCGAGGGGCTCGGGCGTCAGCTCGTACCAGCGGCGCTGTGCGTCCTGCCGGACCCGTACGAGCCCGGCCTCCCGAAGCACCCGCAGATGCTTGGAGGTGCCGGGCTGGCTGAGACCGAGCCGGTCGGTGAGCTCACCGACCAGATGCGGACGCTCCAGGAGCAGATCGAGGATCCTGCGCCTGCTCGGCTCCGCGAGCACGTCGAACGGTATGGGCATACCGCGAACATACTCTCCGAGTTATATAACCGCAAGGGAATGAACCCTCGCGAATCCCCTGCCGACTCAGCCGCGCGGGGCCTTCGCCAGCTGGCGCGACTGGGCCACCAGACGGCCCTCGCTGTCCCAGACCTCCGCGTCCTCCTCCAGGAACCCGCCGGCCAGATTGCGTGTCGTGACGGACACGCGCAGCGGGCCCGGCGCCGGGCGGCAGCGGACGTGCGTGGTGAGTTCGACCGTCGGGGTCCAGCCCTTCAGGCCCAGATCGAAGGAGGTCGGCGGCAGCGCGTCGACCGTCAGCAGCAGCGAGAACGGATCGGCGGGCCGGCCGTCGGCGAGCGAGAACCAGGCTCGTATCTCTCCCTTTCCGGACGGCGCACCGACCGCCCAGCCGACGGTCGCCGGGTCGAGCTTCACATCCACCCGGTACGAGATGGCGGGACGCTCGATGGGCGCGGGACCGTCCGACGGGCCCAGGCAGTGCTCCAGCGGCGGGATCTCCGGCGCCTCGGCCGAGGTGCGGACCTCGTCGGTGAGCTCGTTCAGGTCTCCGTACGCGGCGAGGACGCGGATCCGCTCGACCTCGGAGCCGTCCTCGGCGTACTGGAAGAGCGACGCCTGGCCGGTGGAGAGGGTACGGCCGGTACGGATCACCTCGGCGCGGATCACCGCGGGACCCGGCTCGGACGTCGTCAGATAGTGCGCCGAGACCGTGAAGGGATCGGAGTGCGGCAGCGCCTCGCCGAGGGCACGGCCGAGAAGGGCCAGCAGATAGCCGCCGTTGACCGCGCGGCCGAATGTCCATCCGGCCGAGAGTTCGGCGTCGTAGACGCCGGGGGCGCGGTGAGTGACGGCGGTGTCGCGGTCGAACTCACTGTCTCCGATGGATGCCTGAACAGCTGCCTGTGCCATAGCGAAACCGTACAGCAGTCTATTACTGAGCGGTAGCTTTTTAGGCTTCCTCGACGGAGGAGGAACGCCGGTTCCAGGCGCGTGGCGCGCGCCAGTGGAAGTGCATGGCGAGCAGGCGCAGTACGAACGCGGTGACGACGGCGAGCGTGCTGGTGACCGCGTTGAGCACGTCGTAGTGGATGCAGAGCACGGCCATGGTGGCGCCGACGATGGCCGGTACGGCATAGAGATCGCGGTCCCAGCGCAGCAGCGACGGCACCTCGTTGGCCAGCACGTCACGCAGCACACCACCGCCGACGGCGGTCGCGAGGCCGAGCGCGGCGGAGGCGGTCAGGTTGAGCCCGTATTCGTACGCCTTGACCGTGCCGGTGACGCAGAACAGCCCGAGGCCGGCGGCGTCGAAGACATTGACTCCGGCCTGGATGCGTTCGACCTGCGGGTGCAGAAAGAAGACGAGGCCGGTCGCCACGAAGGGGGTGAGGAAGTAGCCGAGATCCGTGAAGGCGGCGGGCGGTACGGCCCCGATGATCATATCCCGCAGCAGCCCTCCGCCCAGCGCGGTGACCTCGGCGAGCACGGCGATGCCGAAGACGTCGAAGTTCTTGCGTACGGCCAGGAGTGCGCCGGAGATCGCGAAGACGAAGATCCCGGCGAGGTCGAGCGAGTGCTGGACGGATGGCGTGAACAGTTCATGGAGCACCGGACGATTGTGCCGTGTCCGGGAGTGCGGCTCTGCCGCGGCCAACGCCGGAGGGGCCCCGGTCGGAGCCCCTCCAGTGTTCGAGAACCGGGCCGAAGCCCGTATGCCTACTCCTTGGCGGAGTCCTTGGCCGCCTCCGGATCAGCGGCCGCCTCCGGCTCGGGAGCCTCGGTCTTCGCGAAGGCGTCGGCCGCAGGGGTCTCGGCGGTCGCCGACTCCGCGGCCTTCGGGGTCGCCTCGACGATCTCTATGGCCTCCCGTGCCGACGCCAGCGCCACGTCCTGCGGCGCCCGGTCCGGGGCGTTCTCCGGGTGGTGGCAGGCGACCTGCTGGCCCGGCTTCAGTGCGATCAGCGGCGGTTCCTGCGTCTTGCAGAGTTCCGTCGCCTTCCAGCACCGGGTGTGGAACCGGCAGCCCGTCGGCGGGGAGATCGGCGACGGCACGTCGCCCTTGAGCAGGATCCGCTCGCTCTTGCCGCCGCGGCGACGCGGGTCCGGCACCGGGACCGCCGACAGCAGCGCCTTGGTGTACGGGTGCATCGGCGCCTCGTACAGCGACTTGCGGTCCGCGAGTTCCACGATCTTGCCGAGGTACATGACCGCGATGCGGTCCGACACGTGCCGGATCACCGACAGGTCGTGCGCGATGATCACATACGTGAGACCGAGCTCGTCCTGGAGGTCGTCCAGCAGGTTCACCACCTGCGCCTGGATGGAGACGTCCAGCGCGGACACCGGCTCGTCCGCCACGACCAGCTTCGGCTTCAGCGCGAGCGCTCGCGCGATGCCGATGCGCTGCCGCTGGCCGCCGGAGAACTCGTGCGGGTAGCGGTTGTAGTGCTCGGGGTTGAGGCCCACCAGCTCGAGCAGCCGCTGGACCTCCTTCTTGACGCCGCCCTCGGGCGTGATGCCCTGGAGCTTGAACGGCGCGGAGACGATCGTGCCGATCGTGTGCCGCGGGTTCAGTGAGGAGTACGGGTCCTGGAAGATCATCTGGACGTCGCGCCGCAGCGGGCGCATCTTGCCGACGCCCAGGTGCGTGATGTCATGACCCTCGAACTCGATCCGCCCGCTGGTCGGTTCGAGCAGCCGCGTGATCAGCCGGCCCATCGTCGACTTGCCGCAGCCGGACTCGCCCACCACGCCCAGCGTCTCACCGGGGCGCACGTCGAAGGTCAGCCCGTCGACCGCCTGGACGGCGCCGGCGTGCCGCTGAAGCAGCCCCTTCTTGATGGGGAAGTGCTTGACCAGGCCCTCGACCTTCAGCAGCGCGTCAGGCGCGGCCGATGCCTGCTCCGGGATCTTCACTTCGTTCTCGTTCACAGCTTGGGCGCAATCTCTTCGGTCCAGATCCGCGTCCGCTCGTCCTGCGACAGGTGGCAGGCGGAGAAGTGCCGGCTGCCGACCTTGTGGAGTTCGGGGCGGACGGTGCGCGTCAGGTTGTCCTTGGGCAGATCGGCGTAGGGACACCGCGGGTTGAAGGCGCAGCCGTCGGGGATGTTGATGAGGCTGGGCGGGGAGCCCTTGACCGGGATCAGGCGCTCGGTCTGGTCGCGGTCGATACGCGGCATCGAGCCGAGCAGGCCCCAGGTGTAGGGGTGCTGCGGCTCGTAGAAGACCTTCTCGGCGGGACCGCGCTCGATGCACCGGCCGCCGTACATCACCAGGATGTCGTCGGCCAGTTCGGCGACCACGCCCAGGTCGTGGGTGATGATGATGACCGCAGAGCCGAACTCCTTCTGCAGATCCCGGATCAGGTCGAGGATCTGCGCCTGGACGGTCACGTCCAGCGCGGTCGTCGGCTCGTCGGCGATCAGCAGCTCGGGGTTGTTGACCAGCGCCATGGCGATCATCGCGCGCTGCCGCATGCCGCCGGAGAACTCGTGCGCGTAGTTGTCCACACGCTTGTCGGGCTGCGGGATGCCGACCCGGTCGAGCAGTTCGATCGCCCGCTTGCGGGCGACCTTCTTGTCGACGTCGTGGTGGACCTGGTACGCCTCCACGATCTGACGGCCGATCGTGTAGTACGGGTGCAGCGCGGAGAGCGGGTCCTGGAAGATCATCGCCATGTCGCGGCCGCGGAGCTTGCGCACCTCGTCCTGGTCGGCGCTGAGCAGCTCCTTGCCGTCCAGCCAGACCTCGCCGGAGATCTGCGCCTTGCGGCGGCCGTACTGGCCCGCGGTGTGCAGGCCCATGATGCCGAGCGAGGTGACGGACTTGCCGGAGCCGGACTCGCCGACGATGCCGAGGGTCTTGCCCTTCTCCAGCTGGAAGCTGAGGCCGTCGACGGACTTGACGAGTCCGTCGTCGGTCGGGAAGTGGACCTTGAGGTCGCGTACTTCGAGGAACGCGGTGGGCGCCGGCGAACCCACGGCCGCGGGCTCACCGAGCGCGGTCCCGGTGACCGGAAGCTCGCTCCCGGTCTCGTTGCCGCGGGTCTCGTCGATGTCGGGAAGCTCCTCGCCGAGCTTCTTGTCCGGGCTGGCGCCGGGGTCCTTCACTGCGACTCACCTCGCCATGTCGTGCTGGTCACGCCGGACTGCCGGTCTTTCCGGCCGGGGGTCCGGGGGTTGCCCCCGGGATAACACAGCGTCATCCGATCCTCACTCGCGGGTCGATGACGGCGTACAGCATGTCCACGAGGAGGTTCGCGACACAGATGAACAGGGCCGCGAAGAGGGTGACGCCGAGGATCAGCGGCAGGTCCTTGGTGCTGATGGACTCGATCGCGAGCCGGCCGAGGCCCGGCAGGTTGTACGTGGACTCGGTGAGCACCGCACCGCCCAGCAGTGCTCCGAGGTCCAGGCCGAGCAGGGTCAGCACGGGCGTCCAGGTGGAGCGCATCGCATGCCGGCCGATGACGACCCGTTCCGTGAGGCCCTTGGCGCGGGCCGTACGGATGTAGTCCTCACCCATGATCTCCAGCATGGTGGCCCGGGTGAGCCGTGCGTACATCGCCGCGTAGAGGAACGCGAGAGTGATCCACGGCAGGATCAGTGTCTGGAACCACTGGGCCGGATCGTCCGCGAACGAGGCGTACTCGCCGCTGATCCAGCCGAGCTGGTAGCTGAAGATGGCCAGTGACAGCAGACCGGTGAAGTAGATCGGGAGCGAGACGCCGGCCAGTGCGACGGTCATCGCGGCCCGGTCCCAGATCGTTCCCCGGCGCAGCGCCGAGACGACGCCCGCGGCGACACCACCGACGACCCACAGCAGGCAGGCGCCGGCCGCGAGCGACAGGGTGACCGGGATCGCCTCGGTGAGCTGCGGCCAGACCTCCTGCTCAGTGCGGAAGGAGTAGCCGAAGCAGGGGGCCGGACAGTGCGTGACATCCGCGCCGTTGGTGTAGTCCCGTCCGGCGAACAGGCCCTGGACGAAGTGCCAGAACTGCACCAGCACAGGGTCCGAGAGGCCCAGCTTCTGCCGGATGCCCTCGATGGAGGCGGGGTCGGTCTGCTTCCCGGCGAAGAGATACGCCGGGTCGGAGCCGGCCCACTTCGGGAGCACAAAGAAGATGACGAAGGTCGTCAGGGTCACGACCATCAGCATCATGGCGACGGCGAACAAACGCCGGATGACATAAGCAAGCACTGTGCGCGGCCCGGCAGCGGCCCGGAGATCCCGGATTACGGGGTCCCCGGGCCGCCGCCCGAGGCCATCACCTGCCCTTCGGGACTGGCGGTTTGGGCGATGGTGGGGTGTGACTCGTCACGAAGGACGGACTACTTGACGACGCCGAGCGAGACGTAGTCGTACCGGCCGTTGTACGCCGCCGTGGAGTAGGCGTTCGTGAGCCGGGAGCTGCGCCACGTGAAGTTCTTCTCGTAGATGAACGGCATCTGGACCGCGAGGTCCGCAACCGCGTGGTTCATCTGCGTGTAGATCGCAGCGGCCTTGGCCGGGTCGGTCTCCGCGAGAGCGTCGTCGAAGAACTTGTTGATCTTCGGGTCGTTCGTCTCGGAGACGTTGTAGTTACCGTTGGCGACGATGAAGCGGCCGTCGACCAGCGGCTGCGAGAAGCCCTGGCCGGTCGGGAAGTCGGGACCCCAGCCGGTCATGACCAGGCCGAGACCGCGCTTCTTCACCACAGCCGGCGAACCGGTGATGCTGGACGACTCGGCGCCGTCGATCGGGTCCACCTCGGCCTTGATGCCGACCGCCTGCAGCGACTGCTGCAGCGCCTCGGCCGTCTGGACCTCACCCGGGTTGTTGCTGCGGGCGCTGATGTTGGTGGAGAAGCCGTTCGGCTTGCCGCACTTCGTCAGGGCTTCCTTGGCCTTGGCGACGTCGGGCTTGCCGCCGCGCGCCAGGATGCCGTACGGGTCGTAGTCGTCCGAGCCCTTGATGGACTTGGGCAGCATGTTCGTGGCGATCTCGCCGCCGGCGTCCGGGCCACCGCGGACCGTCTGCATCGACTTGTAGTCGGCCGCGTAGATGACGGCCTTGCGGCACTCGATGTTGTCGAACGGCGCGACCTTGGTCGCGATGTCGACGTACCGGATGAAGCTGGTCTCGATGTTGTCGACGTTGTCCTTGTGCTGCTTGAGCGCCGTGGTACGTCCCGACTGGGACATGCCGGTGGCGTTCATGTCGACGTCGTACTCACCCTTGATGAGCAGCTGGTCGATCGCCTCGATGTTGGAGTTGACCGTGATCGTGATCTTGTCCGGCAGCGCCGCACGGATCGGGTCGGAGGCCTTCTGCCACTTGTCGTTGCGGACAAGGACAGCGCCCTTCTTGGGCGTGTAGGACTCGAACTTGTACGGGCCCGAGGAGAACGGCTTCAGCTGGTACTTCGCCGCCGTGTCCTTCTCCTTCTTCACCGGGGAGCCGGCCGGCATCGCGAGCATCTGCTCGAAGTCACCGTTGGGCGTCGCCAGGTTGAAGACGATGGTCTTGTCGTCCGGCGTCTGGATCGCCTTCAGACCGAGCTTGTCCGGGGTGGTGTCCTTGTACGGGCCCTTGTACTCGGTCTTGGGGTCGAGGACCTGGCGCAGGTAGGACGGGCCGCCGGTGATGACGTCCGTGGCCCAGATGCGCTCGATGCCGTACTTGATGTCCTTGGAGGTGATCGGCGTGCCGTCCTCCCAGGTGATCCCGTCGCGCAGCTGGTAGGTGTAGGTCTTGCCGCCGTTGGAGACAACACCCTTGGCCTTGGCCAGGTCGGGGACCAGTTCGCCGCCCGCGGCGCCCGGCTTGGGCGCGTAGGAGACCAGCTGGCGCGCGTAGAACCGGGAGAGGTCCCACGTGAAGCCGTAGTACTGGCGCTGCGGGTCGGTGGAGTCGAAGTCCTGCTTGCCGATGAACTTGAGCGTGCCGCCCTTCTTGGCAGACGCGTTGGCAACGCCCTTGGTACCGGCGTTGTATCCGGCGGCCTTGCCGCCGCCATCCTCGTCGTTGGAACCGCCACCGCACGCCGCGGTGGCCGTAAGGGCGGCCACGACGAGCGCCGCACCGGCGATCCGCCGGGTCCTCGACGAACGTAGGGAGTTCATTGTTGCTGCAACCTCCGGGATAGCGCGGTTCTTGGCTTGACGCCGGGGAACCATCTGGGAGCCGCCTGACGTGTGTGGCAGGGGCACGTTCAGTTGTCTGCGGCCGGACGGCGCCGCGGGGTGTGTGGCCGTCAACGGGTGCCCTTGGGGTCGAGCGCGTCCCGCACGCCGTCGCCGAAGAGATTGAAGGCCAGTACCGTCACGAAGATCGCCAGGCCTGGTACGACCATGAAGGTCGGGTCGGACTGGTACGTGTCCACCGCCGTGGAGAGCATCTGTCCCCAAGAGGCGGTCGGCGGCTTCACACCCGCACCGAGGAAGCTGAGCGCCGCTTCGGTGAGGATGTTCGTGGGGATCATCAGCGTCGTGTAGACGGTGATGGGGGCGACCAGGTTGGGCAGCAGCTCCTTGAAGAGCACATAGCGCTGACCGGCGCCCAGGCTCCGGGCGGCCTCGACGTACTCCTTCTCGCGCAGCGACAGGGTCTGGCCGCGGACGATGCGTCCGACGTACGGCCAGCCGAAGAAGCCGATGACGGCGACCAGGATCGCGATGCGCACGGTGCTGCCGGTCATGCCCAGCAGGTCGTTCGGGAGCACCGCGACCAGCGAGATGATGAAGAGCAGCTGCGGGAAGGCGAGCAGCATGTCCATCACGCGGCTGATGACCGAGTCGACCCAGCCGCCGAAGTAACCGGCGACGATGCCGAGGACGGTGCCGAGGAGCACGGCCACGAGCGCCGCGAGGAACGCCACGAGCAGCGAGATCCGGGCGCCGTAGACGACGCGGCTGAAGACGTCGCGGCCGTTGCCGGGCTCAACGCCCAGCAGGAAGTCGGAACTGATGCCGCCGAAGGATCCGGTCGGCGTGCCGAACAGCGGGTCGATCTTGTCCTGGTGGAACTCATTGGGTGGGTGGCCGAACAGGTCCACGATCAGCGGCGCGAAGATGGCCACAAGCACCAGGAAGATCACGACGATCCCACCGGCAAGGGCCAATTTGTCCCGCTTCAGGCGGGTCCAGGCGATCTGTCGTAGCGATCGTCCTTCAACCGACTTTTTGACTACATCCGCCGCGACATCGACGGCTGCGGCCCTGTCCGCTTCCGTGCTTGTGTCGTGCAATGGTGCCGTCATCGTGGTGGGGACCCCTCTCGGCCGGTGGTTACCGGCCCGTACCCGCCGCTGTAGCGGCTTCGTTCACAACATCTGGTGCACGTGGAGCTTTTGGTACGAGACGTACGCGTGAAGCGCGCCGTACACGGGGGCGAATATCCCCTTGCTGCGGGAGTCTTCAATGGTCGCGCGATCACCCGCCAGACCCCTTGGGGAATGTTTGCTCAAACGTGATGCGTAGAGAGGGGTTCCGTTATCCGGACGGCGGCGGCGACTGAGCGGAACGCCATCTGCCTTGCATGGGGCGAAAGTTGACCGAGTGTCGCATTTGTCCACACCCGAACGGCCCTTGCGATTCGAAGGGTGTCGATGGTTCAGGCACGCACATTCAGGCGACGATTGCCGCCGGGAGGCACGCAACGGGAGTGGAGAAGGTGTGCGCGCCCTTCACATCCGTGATGATGATCAGCGGCTGTGGGGAGGGGGATAGCCGTAGCCGCCGCCGGCCGGCGGCGCTCCATGGGCGTCCCGGTCGTAGAACGGACGGGCGTTCGTCTTCAGCCACATCGTGACCGGGTCGTATTCGTCGGACATCGCGACCGTGGAGACCGGCAGACCGTCCGGGACCGCGGCGATCGACTGCTGCATCATCGCGCGCACCGAGTCCACCGACTGCCTGCCGGTGTCGTACAGATCGAGCCCGATGGCCAGATACGGAGCACCGAGCGCGGGCTGCACCCAGGCGCGGCGCAGCGAGCGGATCGCGGGCGTGCGGTGCGCGTTCTGCGAGAGCAGGGCGTAGAAGTGCGGGATCTCGATGGCCGGCTCGGACAGCCGCAGAGGTCCGGCGGGCATCCGGTCGAGGCCGGTGGCGATCCGGCGCAGGTCGGGCCACGGAATGCCGACTCCGCCGCCGGGGGCGTGCGGGTTCAGCCAGATGCCCCAGCGGTCGGGGTAGAGGGCGCGGGCGATGTCGACGCCGCTGACCACTTCGTGGGCGCGGTTCCAGCCGGAGGCGGAGAGCTCCTGGGCCGAGGTGACGCACGGCGCATAGCCGACGCCGGCGATCTCCATGTTCCCGTACTGGGCGTCGGGGGAGCCGGCCCGGCCGTGCCAGAGCAGCATCCAGACCTGGCCGCTCGCCGGGTCGGCGAGCGCCTGCAGCAGCGCCTCGTACGCGTCATAGCGTCCGGGGGTCACCTGGCGCAGCATGTGCTCGACCTGCCCGGCCGCCGCGGTGCCTGACGCACTCACCCTGGGTTCCGCCCCTCTTCGATCCACCCGGCACACAAGTGCGGCGGGTCCGGACTGGCCATGAAACCAGCTTAATCGCCCGTACTGACACCGACTTGACGGCAGGGCGTCCAGGACGTCCTAGACGGCGTGTCGTTGGTAGAAGGGCCGGACCCGCTCCAGCATCCACTCGCCGACCGGGTCCTGGGCCACGTCCAGCAGGACGAGATTGACCGGCCAGCCGACCTGGACCCGGCCCAGCGCACGGCCGAGCGCGTCCATCGGTGCGTTGCGCTCGGCGGCCTCCCAGGAGGAGAGCTGGACGCCGACGAAGAGTGTCGGCGGCTCGCCCTCGACGGAGGCGAGCGCGCGGCGGGCCGTGAGGACGACGCCGGACGCCTCGAACTCGCCTGCCGCGGCGGCGAGGAAGTCGACCGGCTCCTCCTGCCAGTCCGGCTCCCAGAGCCGCACCCGGCCGCCGGTCGCGGGACCGTCCAGCGGCGTACGCCCCATCCGGCACAGCTCGGCGACGGCGGGCGGCGGCAGCGGCGCGCCGACGGTGCCGCCCGGGTTCACGGCGATGCCGAGCTGCGGCGGCAGTCCGCGGGCGAACTCGCGGGCGGGCGCGACGGTGAAGGACATATGGCTGCCGACGCAGTGCAGGAACTGCTGCTCGGAGCTGAAGACCGGGACGTACGCGGCGCCGTCGATGTCCATGGTCGGCAGATCGAGGTTGGGGCTGTCGGGTCCGCCGCCGTTGGGCAGCGGCACCCAGACGTGGCTGCGCCCGAGCACCTCGACAAGCCGGCCGCCGGAGGCGGGGTTGCCGAGGGACGCGGCGAGCACCTCTTCGAGCTCGTTCGCCGGCCACCCGCTGTACGGATGCGGATGTGCCTGCTCCGGTATCTGCATGTGCGGTCCTTCCCCCCCGGGTTCCTACAGCGCTCGCCACCGACCCTAACGCCGGGCGGTGACGGCCGTGTGCGGGGACCCGGGCCGGGGACCGGGCGCGGGCCACAGGCCCGCACCCGGCTCAGACCGCGTCGAAGCCCACCCGGCCCAGCGCCGTCGCCGCGTCGCGGTCCAGCAGGATCGCGGACGCGCAGCCCGCCGGCAGCCGGCCCGACTCCGCGTCGGCGATCAGCCGGCCGACCGCGCGCCGGTGCCTGGCGAAGGCGTAGCCGGACACGCCGCGGCCCCGCTCCCGCTGGCCCTGCCGGGCGACCCGGGCGGGGACGTCGAGCAGCACCAGGTGCAGCGCGCTGCCGCGGCGCCGCGCCTCGCGGGCCAGCCAGCGCCGCACCCAGGTCTGCGTGCCGCAGTCGTGCACCACGACGCTCTCGCCGGAGCGCAGTGCCCGCCGCAGCCCGGCGTAGTGCGCGAGCCGCACGAGCGGGCGGTAGACGGCGTACGGCAGGAACCGCGGCATCCGCCCGTCCCAGAAGTCCCTGGTGTCCTGCGAGTCGATCCGCCGGCCGCCGGCCGCGCGCCTGATCAGCGTGGACTTTCCGCTGCCGGGCAGGCCGGAGACCACCACCACGTCACCGGCGGCGAACACCAGGCTGTGCGGGCTGCGCCCCGAGCGGTCTCTCAGGTCACGCAGCACCGGCGCGGGCGCCCTCAGCATGTCCTGTACGGGCACCTGCGCATGCGCGGGCATCCCCGCGGTCGTCACGTATGCACCGGACTGCTGCAACGTCATCGCCCTCCCCCTGTTGGGTCACCCCACACGCTTGCCCATGGAGCGTAAAGAAATGGTAATGGGACACAACCGATTTGCAGCTGAGGACCGCATACCCCACGCAGCCGCGATGCGTGCAATGATGTGCGCGCCAACTGCATACCGGCCGCTTGAATCCACGCGGGAGAGTCCTGGCCACTGTGTGCGCCGGGCGCCGAAGGAGCAAGTCCCTCCCTTGAATCTCTCAGGCCCCGTACCGCGTGTGATGAGGCAGATCTGAAAAGCGAGCCGCTGTCGAGTGGCTCCACCCAAGGTGCAAGTCACGACCACCAATACGTGCGGTCGAGACGAACCTCTCAGGTTCCGATGACAGATGGGGAGGATTGTCCTCGCCGGCCATGCCCTGGGAGCCACATCAATGAGCAATGCCCCCCGTCTCACTGCCCTCGATGCCGTGCATCGTTCGCTCGGCGCGACCATGACCGACTTCGCGGGCTGGGACATGCCGCTGCGGTACGGCAGTGAGCGCGACGAGCACACCGCGGTCCGCACCAAGGCGGGCCTGTTCGACCTCTCGCACATGGGCGAGATCACCGTCACCGGAGACCAGGCCTCGGACCTCCTGGACTTCGCGCTGGTCGGCAACATCGGCGGCGTCGCCGTCGGCCGCGCCCGCTACACCATGATCTGCCAGGAGGACGGCGGGATCCTCGACGACCTGATCGTCTACCGCCTCGGCGAGACCGAGTACATGGTCGTGGCCAACGCGTCGAACGCCCAGATCGTCCTGGACGCCCTGGTCGCCCGCTCCGAGGGCTTCGACGCCGAGGTGCGCGACGACCGCGACGCGTACGCGCTGATCGCCGTCCAGGGCCCCGAGTCCCCCGGCATCCTGAAGTCGCTGACCGACGCCGATCTGGACGGGCTCAAGTACTACGCCGGCCTGCCGGGCACGGTCGCCGGAGTTCCCGCGCTGATCGCCCGTACCGGCTACACCGGCGAGGACGGCTTCGAGCTCTTCGTCGAGCCGCAGTACGCCGAGAAGCTGTGGCAGGCACTGACCGAGGCGGGCGCTCCGGTCGGTCTGGTCCCGGCCGGTCTGTCCTGCCGCGACACGCTGCGCCTGGAGGCGGGCATGCCGCTGTACGGGCATGAGCTGACCACCTCCCTGACCCCGTTCGACGCGGGCCTGGGCCGGGTCGTGAAGTTCGAGAAGGCGGGCGACTTCGTGGGCCGCGCCGCCCTGGAGGCCGCCGCCGAGCGTGCCGCGTCGAACCCGCCGCGCAAGCTCGTCGGCCTGATCGCCGATGGCCGCCGCGTCCCCCGCGCCGGCATGACCGTCGTGGCCGGCGGTCAGGTCGTCGGCGAGGTCACCTCGGGCGCGCCTTCCCCGACGCTCGGCAAGCCGATCGCCATCGCCTATGTGGACGCCGCACACTCCGCCCCGGGCACCGATGGCGTCGGCGTGGACATCCGCGGAGCGCACGAGCAGTACGAGGTCGTCGCGCTGCCGTTCTACAAGCGCCAGAAGTGATCCTCAGCACCAGTCACCGCCCGTTCACCAGCACTCCCCCGCGTACAGGAGAATTCAGGTCATGAGCAACCCCCAGCAGCTGCGCTACAGCAAGGAGCACGAGTGGCTGTCGGGCGCCGAGGACGGCGTCTCGACGGTCGGCATCACGGAGCACGCGGCAAACGCGCTCGGCGATGTGGTGTACGTACAGCTTCCGGAGGTCGGCGCCACCGTGGCCGCGGGCGAGACCTGCGGCGAGCTGGAGTCGACCAAGTCCGTCAGCGACCTGTACTCCCCGGTCAGCGGTGAGGTCACGGAGATCAACGAGGACGTCGTCAACGACCCGTCGCTGGTGAACTCCGCCCCGTTCGAGGGCGGCTGGCTCTTCAAGGTGCGAGTGGCGGACGAGCCGGAGGATCTGCTCTCCGCCGACGCGTACTCCGAGTTCACCGGCTGACCGAGACCCCAGGGACTTCCACATGTCGCTTCTGAACACGCCCCTCCATGAGCTGGACCCGGACGTCGCCGCCGCTGTCGACGCCGAGCTCCACCGTCAGCAGTCCACCCTCGAGATGATCGCCTCGGAGAACTTCGCTCCGGTCGCGGTCATGGAGGCTCAGGGCTCGGTCCTCACCAACAAGTACGCCGAGGGCTACCCCGGCCGCCGTTACTACGGCGGCTGCGAGCACGTCGACGTCGTCGAGCAGATCGCGATCGACCGGATCAAGGAGCTCTTCGGCGCCGAGCACGCCAATGTGCAGCCGCACTCCGGCGCGCAGGCCAACGCGGCGGCGATGTTCGCGCTGCTGAAGCCGGGCGACACGATCATGGGTCTGAATCTCGCGCACGGCGGGCACCTGACCCACGGAATGAAGATCAACTTCTCCGGCAAGCTCTACAACGTGGTCGCGTACCACGTCGACGAGCAGAGCGGCCAGGTCGACATGGCCGAGGTCGAGAAGCTCGCCAAGGAGTCCAAGCCGAAGCTGATCATTGCCGGCTGGTCCGCCTACCCGCGTCAGCTGGACTTCGCCGCCTTCCGCCGGATCGCGGACGAGGTCGGCGCGTATCTGATGGTCGACATGGCGCACTTCGCCGGTCTGGTCGCGGCCGGTCTGCACCCGAACCCGGTGCCGCACGCCCATGTCGTGACCACGACCACGCACAAGACGCTCGGCGGCCCGCGCGGCGGTGTCATCCTGTCGACGCAGGAGCTCGCCAAGAAGATCAACTCGGCGGTCTTCCCGGGTCAGCAGGGCGGCCCGCTGGAGCATGTCATCGCGGCCAAGGCCGTCTCCTTCAAGGTCGCGGCCTCCGACGACTTCAAGGAGCGCCAGCAGCGCACGCTGGACGGCGCGCGCATCCTGGCCGAGCGCCTGGTCCAGGACGATGTGAAGGCCGTCGGTGTCGACGTCCTCTCCGGAGGTACGGACGTACACCTGGTCCTCGTCGACCTGCGCAACTCGCAGCTGGACGGCCAGCAGGCCGAGGACCGCCTCCACGAGGTCGGCATCACGGTCAACCGGAACGCCATCCCGAACGACCCGCGGCCGCCGATGGTGACCTCGGGCCTGCGGATCGGTACTCCGGCGCTGGCCACGCGGGGCTTCCAGGAGGACGACTTCCGCGAGGTCGCCGACATCATCGCCGAGGCGCTGAAGCCGTCCTACGACGCCGACGCCCTGCGCGGCCGGGTGTCGGAGCTGGCAGCGAAGCATCCGCTTTACCCTGGGCTGTAACCACCTGAACAGCCTGAACAGCCTGAAGGAAAACAAACGGGGCACCGCAGACACTTTCCGGTGAATGCGGTGCCCCGCACCACGCACCGACCGTTCGTTCTTCTGCACCACCCTGGCAGACAACGGCGTCTACCAAACCTAGGAGTCACCCGTGGCCATCTCGGTCTTCGACCTGTTCTCGATCGGCATCGGCCCGTCCAGCTCCCACACGGTGGGCCCGATGCGCGCGGCCCGGATGTTCGCCCGCCGGCTGAAGAACGAGGGCCTGCTCGCCCACACCACCGCGATACGGGCCGAGCTGTACGGCTCGCTGGGCGCGACCGGGCACGGCCACGGCACACCGAAGGCCGTACTGCTGGGCCTGGAGGGCAACTCTCCGCGCACCGTCGACGTCGAGACCGCCGACGAGCAGGTGGAGCGCATCAAGGCGAGCAAGCGGCTCAATGTCCTCGGCATGCAGGAGATCGGCTTCGACTTCGACGAGGACCTGGTGCTGCACCGCCGCAAGGCGCTGCCGTACCACGCCAACGGCATGACGGTCTTCGCGTACGACGCCTCCGGCCAGGTCGTCCTGGAGAAGACGTACTACTCCGTGGGCGGCGGCTTCGTGGTGGACGAGGACGCCGTCGGCGAGGACCGGATCAAGCTCGACGACACCGTGCTGAAGCATCCCTTCCGCACCGGCGACGAGCTGCTGCGGCTCGCCCAGGACACCGGCCTGTCCATCTCCGCGCTGATGCTGGACAACGAGAAGGCCTGGCGCACCGAGGACGAGATCCGCGAGGGCCTGCTGGAGATCTGGCGGGTCATGCAGGCATGCGTCTCGCGCGGCATGTCCCGCGAGGGCATCCTGCCGGGCGGCCTCAAGGTCCGCCGCCGCGCGGCCAATTCGGCCCGCCAGCTGCGCGCCGAGGGCGATCCGCTGGCGCACGCGATGGAGTGGATCACTCTGTATGCGATGGCCGTGAACGAGGAGAACGCCGCGGGCGGCCGGGTCGTCACGGCCCCGACCAACGGTGCGGCCGGCATCATCCCGGCGGTGCTGCACTACTACATGAACTTCGTGCCCGGCGCCGACGAGGAGGGCGTGGTCCGCTTCCTGCTGGCCGCGGGCGCGATCGGCATGCTCTTCAAGGAGAACGCCTCCATCTCCGGCGCCGAGGTCGGCTGCCAGGGCGAGGTCGGCTCCGCCTGCTCGATGGCCGCGGGCGCGCTCGCCGAGGTGCTGGGCGGCACTCCCGAGCAGGTGGAGAACGCCGCGGAGATCGGCATGGAGCACAACCTCGGCCTGACCTGCGACCCGGTCGGCGGCCTGGTCCAGATCCCGTGCATCGAGCGCAACGGAATGGCGGCGGTCAAGGCCGTGACGGCGGCGCGGATGGCCATGCGCGGCGACGGCAGCCACAAGGTCTCGCTGGACAAGGTCATCAAGACGATGAAGGAGACCGGCGCGGACATGTCGGTGAAGTACAAGGAGACCGCGCGCGGCGGTCTCGCGGTGAACATCATCGAGTGCTGAGGCGCGAGAGAAGATCGTGAACTCCCGGACAAGTCAAGGCAGTTCACGAGAATTCACCAGTACGAGGGAGTTTTTCAAGCTCCGAACGTTTCTTCTCCAACACGGGCCACAATCCCGGCATTAACCTCACAGCCGGTTCGCCCCGGTCCATGGCGGCCAGGTCAAGCTCGCTGCATCCGCGCCGCGACAAGGAGACAAAGCCATGACCGAGGGGCTGACTTCCCGGTCCTCCGACTTACGCGCTCCACTGCCCGGCCCCTTCGGCCGCGTCTACCGGAGCCGGGACCGCACCGTCGTCGAACTGCACAGCGAGATCGACATCGCCGCCGCCACGCTGGTGGGGGCGTATCTCGACGTGGTGACCGCCATACGGGCCCACGAGGTGGTGATCGACCTCAGCCAGGTGGAGTTCTTCGACTGCTCCGGTCTGGCGCTGCTGTGCCGGGCGCGGCGGCGCATCGCCGAGAACGGCGGGCAGTTGTGGGTGGTGTGCGACCAGCCGGCGATTCTGCGGGTTTTCCGGGCCGGCGGCGTACTGAACTCGTTCCGGCTGCTTACGACACTCGCCGAGGCGCTGGACGCCGAACGGCCGGCCGCCGAGCCGCAGGAGTGATGCCCGTGCGGCTCCCCGACGGCCGGGGAACCGCACACGCGGGCGGGTCAGGCCTTGTTGAGCGAGTCCCAGAACTCCTCGAAGGACAGCTGTCCGTCGCCGTCGCCGTCCTTGGTCTTGATCACTGCCTCGGCGACCGTCTCGGTGACATTGAAGTCGCCCAGCTGAGCCATCACGCTCTTGTACTCGGCCGCCGTGATCAGGCCGTCGCCGTTCAGGTCGTACCGGTCGAACGCCCTGCGCGCCTCTTCGATGTCCACCACTGCTTCCGCCCCTTCTTGCTGCTGACTGACGCAGGTCAGATTAACTGCCGCGCGTCCTACAGGGAGAGTCCGCCTCCCCGAGGGCGGAGACTCGAGAAGAGGAGCGTGCGACGTGTCAGGAACGAGTGAGGCTCTGGCCGGGATACTGGCCGCGGCGGCGTGCGGAGAGTATCCGCCGCCGGACGGGTCGACGACCGTGGTCGGGCAGCCGAACGCCCGGGACGCCGGAGTGGTGGCGTTCACCGCACACTCGGTGATCTTCACGGACGAGGATCCGGAGTGGGTACGGGCCGAGCTCGCCGCCACCCGTTCCGACTCGCTGGCCGCCGCGATGAACCCGTCGTTCCTGGCCGCCCTGATGGCACGTACGGGCCGCTCGATGAACACCATCGATCTGCTGACGGTGGCCCGCGCGCTGCCGGGCAGACCCGAGCTGGAACTGCACGAGATCGAGGACCCGGAGCATCCACGCGTGGCGCGGGCCCTGAAGTTCCGTGACGGCGTGCGGGTCTGGGCGGCGGACGGCGGTGTGCTGGTGCTCGGCCGGGGTGTGGCAGGCCGCTGGGAGAGCGCGATCTAGGTGGACGAAGGCGTACGCGGCCGGGGCCTGGGTGCCGCGCTGGCGCTGGCGGCCCGCCATCTGGTGCCGGACGACGTGGTGTGGGCGCAGCAGTCGCCGGGGAACGCCCGCAGTGTGCGGACGTTCCAGACGGCGGGCTTCAGACCGGTCGGCTCGGAGGCGCTGCTCGTGGCCGGCTGACGCCCCGGGGCACCCGACCGGCCTGATCCAGACGACAGGCCCTAACGGAAGACACCCGTATGACCGAGCGAGTAGCGGCCTGGCTGCGGATAGACCGCGAGTCCGTGCGGGCCGCTGCCGACCGGGATGCGGGCCAGCTGTCTGCCGGTGGTGGTGTCGATCGCGTACACCTCGGAGTGGTAGCGGCCGGACAGCCACAGCACCTTGCCGTCCACCGAGACCCCGCCCATGTCGGGGCTGCCGCCGTTCGGCAGCTGCCACTTCTTGGTGAGCCTGTTCTGCCCGAAGTCGAAGACGGAGATGGAGCCTTCGCCGCGGTTCGGGATGTACATCTCCTTGGAGTCACGGCTGATGTAGAGGCCGTGGGCGCCCTTGCCGGTGGGCAGCAGCCCGGGCATGCCGAACTTCTCGCCGTCGAGCACCCATACGCCGTGCGCCATCATGTCGGCGATGTAGAACGTCTTGCCGTCCGGCGAGAGCTTCACGTCCTGCGGCATCGCGCCGTCGAACGGCAGCTTCTGCTGGCCGATGACCTCCATCCGCTCGGTGTCGACCTTCAGCAGTTCGCCGGAGAACTCGCAGGAGACGATGAAGTACCGGCCGTCGGCGGAGAAGTCGGCGTGGTTGACGCCGTAGCAGGAGACCGGAGTGGTCTTGACGCGGTTCATGGTGTGCGGGTCGCGGAAGGAGAGTTCGCGGTCCAGCGAGGCCATGACGACGGCGTACTTGCCGTTGGGCGTGAAGTAGAGGTTGTACGGGTCGTGCACCTCGACCGCCTTGCCCGCGACGCCCGTAGCCGGGTCGATCGGGGTGAGCGTGTGGCCGCGGTTGTTGTTGACCCAGAGCGTCTTCATGTCCCAGGACGGCACGACGTGCTGCGGCTGGATGCCGACCGGGATCGTCTCGATGACCTTGTACGTCGTCGGGTCGATGACCGAGACGGTGTTGGAGTTGGTGTTGGGGACATAGATCCGGGACGGGAAGCTCCGGACGGCCGGCGCGAGCCGGTTCGGCCGGTTCGCGGCGTAGACGTCCTTGGGATCCAGCACCGGCGGCATGCCGGGCAGTGCCTGCGGGACGGCCTTCTTCGGCTGGGCGGGCCGGACGGCACCTTCGGTGCCGCGGGCCTGCGGCGGGGTCTCGGTCCGGTCTGCGGGCGAGCCGCACCCGGCGAGCAGCACGAGCAGGACGCCCGCGAACAGCGCGGTGACCCGCTGGGTGAGGTGGGTTCTCGGGTGCATCAGGTCGGCTCCGTCGTGCAGAGCCCCGCGGCGATCGATCGAGGTCACGAGCAAGCACAGTAGAGGCGAGATGAGCGAAAAGTAATGATTGTCCCAATTAAGGATCCCCGCGGGTCACCTCGCGTCCGACGGCCCTCACGCCGCACGGATCAATGAAAAGATCCGCGATTACTCATATCTACTCACTATTTGCCAGGCGAGTGGCCGACCTCACCTACGATTCACTTTCTATCTGTCACACACTGATGGCGTATGTCCAGGTATGGGCTTTTGGCGATGGAGCCGCGTTCTGCCATAGTCGGTGGCACGACCCCCCTTGACCCGGGCCAGGTCGTCGAAAGCTGCCGTGGATACACCCCCCCAATCCACGGCGCTCCACGAAAGCCCCCTTCCAGGGGGCTTTCGTGTTTCAGCGCTCGGTGACCCGCATCTCGAACCAGGTGTCCTTGCCGCGCGGCAGCAGGTCCACGCCCCACCGGTCCGAGAGCTTGTCGACGAGGAAGAGGCCGCGGCCGCTGATGTCCATCTCCTGGACGGGCATCAGGCACGGCAGACCGCGCGACGGGTCGCGGACCTCGATCCTGATCCAGCCGGGACGGCGCTTCATCCGCAGACCGAAGACCCGCGCTCCGGTGTGCCGGACGGCGTTGCCGACGAGCTCCGAGACGAGTAAAACGGCCCGCTCGGCGGTCTGCGCGGGGAGCGCCCACTGGCGCAGCACCACGGCGTGGGTCAACCGGCGCGCGGTGGCGGCGGATTCGGGGCGGGAGGGAAGTCGGACTTCCTCGTCGGTGGGATCGCCGAACAACTCCAGGACCTTGAGCGCCTGTTCGTCCTCGACCGCGGACATCCACCGCACCGCAGGAGCGCTGCCGCGCTGTCGCGGCTGTTCCACACCTTCGAGGCCCGCCATGCACCCATCATGGCGTGGGCACGCCTCTGGCGTGGCCGTTCCAACGAAATAGGGCCCCCGGAATCGGTCGTTCCGGGGGCGCCTGCTGGCATATGACTCCGGCCCCATGCGGACCCTCATACCCATCCTGAGCTGCACTGACGCATAGTTGATGAATGATCACCAAGCGCTACACGACAGAGCGGTTTAAGACTCCCTTAAGACTCAGCTAAGCCTCACACATGGTTGACGCGGGGCGCGAAACTGTCCAACTGACCAGAATTCAGAGGAACTTGGCCTTGCCCGGACCTTCCTCCACAAAGCTGCGCATCCCGCGCTCCCGGTCCTCGGTCGCGAACAGGCCCGCGAACCAGTTCCGTTCGACGGCCAGACCCGTCTCGATGTCCGTCTCCAGACCCACGTCCACGGTTTCCTTCGCCGCACGCAGCGCCAGCGCCGGGCCCTGTGCGAGCTTGGCCGCCCAGGCGCGCGCCTGCTCGTACACCTCGTCCGCCGGGACGATCCGGTCGACGAGACCGAGCGCCAGCGCCTCGTCGGCCTTCACCTGGCGGCCGGTGAAAATCAGGTCCTTGGCCTTGGACGGACCGATCAGGCGGGCGAGCCGCTGTGTGCCGCCGGCGCCCGGGATCAGGCCGAGCAGGATCTCCGGCTGGCCGAGCTTCGCGTTGTCCGCGGCGATGCGGTAGTCGGCGCAGAGCGCCAGCTCGCAGCCGCCGCCGAGGGCATAGCCGGTGACGGCGGCGACGACGGGCTTGGGGATGCGGGCGACCGCGGTGAACGACTCCTGCAGCGCCCTGGACCGTACGACCATCGCCGCATGGTCCATGACCTGCATCTCCTTGATGTCCGCGCCGGCCGCGAACACCTTCTCGCCGCCGTAGAGAATCACGGCCCGTACGTCGTCGCGGCGGCCCGCCTCGTCGGCGAGCTCGCGCAGCCGGTCCTGGATGGCGATGTTCAGCGCATTCATCGGCGGGCGGTCCAGTCGGATGGTGCCGACGCCTTCGGAGACCTCGAGGGAAACAGTCATGAGGCGAGGTTAGCCCTCGTTAACGCGGACGGGCCCGGTGCTGTTGCTCACAGCACCGGGCCCGTCGTACGCAGTACAGCGGAGCGTTACTTCGTCCAGTCCGCCCAGGACATGTTCCAGCCGTTCAGGCCGTTCTCCGGGGAGATCTGCTTGTCCTGGGAGTTCTGGACGATCACCACGTCGCCGATGAGCGAGTTGTTGAAGAACCAGGCGGCCGGCGTGGTCTTGCTGTAGCCGCCGCGGACGTCCCTCAGGCCGACGCAGCCGTGGCTGACGTTCGCCGAGCCGAAGGTCCCCGACGAGGCCCAGTAGTTGCCGTGCACGAACGTGCCCGAGTTCGACAGGCGCATCGCGTGCGACACGTCCTTGATGTCGTACTCGCCGCCGAAGCCGACGGTGGCGCCGTTCATCCGGGTCATCTTGTACTTCTCGCTGATCACCATCTGGCCGTTGTACGTCGTGGTCGACGGCGCGCCCGCGGTGATCGGAATGTCCTTGATCTGCTTGCCGTCGCGGACGACCTTCATCCGGTGCGACTTGGCGTCCACGGTGGAGACCTGGCTGCGGCCGACGGTGAACGACACCGTCTTGACCTGCTCGCCGTACACACCCTCCCGGCCCTCGACGCCGTCGAGGTTGAGCTTGATCGTCACCTTGGTGCCCGCGGCCCAGTACTTCTCCGGACGGAAGTCGAGGCGGTCGTTGCCGAACCAGTGGCCCTCGACGGGCACGGAGGGCTCGGCGGTCACCTTGATGGCCTTCTCGACGGCCTCGGGGTTGGTGATGCCACGCGTGAAGTTGATCGAGACCGGCATGCCGACTCCGACCGTCGAGCCGTCCTCCGGCGTGTAGTGCCCGATGAAGGTGTTCTTCGGCACGAGCGTGGTGAAGCTGGTGTCCTTCGCCGACTCACGGCCGTCCGCGTCCTTGGCGACCGCGTGCACCTTGTACTTGGTGGAGCCGGCCAGATGCTGCGACGGCTCCCATGTCGCGCCGTCCGCCGAGACCTTGCCCTCGATCGCGGTGCCCTTGTCGTCCTGGACGGTGACCGTCGTCAGCTTGCCCTTGGCCGCGCTGACCTTCAGCGCACCGCTGGTGGCGACCGACTTCGCGCCGTCCTTCGGCGCGATGGTCACGACCGCCTGGGAGGCCGCGTTCTCGACCTTCCCGCCGTCGTTCTTGCCCTTGCCACCGTCGCCCTTGTCCGAGGCCCCGCCCCCGCAGGCCGTGACCAGCAACAGCAGTGCGCCCAGCACCAGAGCCAGCAGACCGGCGCCCCCACGCCCTCCGCGACCGGCCCTGACCGACGCCCCCGATATCGGCTGCCCGTTCAAAATGGTCTCTCCCCTCGCACGGCCTGGCCCCGCCACGGCCCGCACCCCCGCGCGCCTCACGCACGCACTGCGATAGATAATCACACCGGGGGTCGTTGATCCTCTACACGAATGTCACCGTTCAGTCCCAACATGTCCGCTGAGCTCAACTGAGACACCTCGGACCGAGGTCGGATCAGACGTGCGAGGGGTTACGGGTCGGGCAGGGCCGGGGAGTGTCTTCAAAGTAGCGTCGTCCGCCCGAAGGGCGGGCCCGGCGGCATCTGGTGCGTGCGATCGCAAGGCGGAGGAAGGAGCCCACGCGGAGCGTCGGCGACTGACGACAACGCAGCGAGCGTGCGTGCCAGACGCCGCCGGGCAGACGGGACTTTGAAGACACGACCCAGATCAGGCGGGGGTCAGTTCAGTGCGGAACCAGCTTTCCACGCCTTCCAGCCGAGGTTCCAGCCGCCGAGACCGTTGCTCGGGTCGACCTGCTTGTCCTTCGAGTTGACCACTTCGACCACATCGCCGATCAGCGTCCGGTCGAAGAACCAGCCGGCCGGGGTGTCCGCGCTGCCGCCCTTCACATCGCGCAGGCCGACACAGCCGTGGCTGACGTTCGCCGAGCCGAAGGTCTCGGACGCGGCCCAGTAGTTGCCGTGCAGGAAGGTGCCCGAGTCGGTCAGCCGCACCGCGTGCGGCACATCCTTGATGTCGTACTCGCCCTTGCCGTTCCGCTTCTTGAAGCCGACCGTCGCGCCGTTCATCCGGGTCACGTCGTACATCTCCGTGACCACCATCTTTCCGTTGTAGGTGGTCGACTTCGGCGCCCCGGCCGTGATCGGGACGGTCGCCAGGAGATGGCCGTCGCGCCGTACTTCCATGGTGTGCGCCTCGGCGTCGACGAGGGAGACCTGGGAGCGGCCGATGGTGAAGGAGACCGTCTTCTGCTGGATGCCGTACGCGTGCGGCGCCGCCTCGACGTCCCGCAACCGCAGATCGACCGTGACCTTGGTGCCCGGCTTCCAGTACTCGCTGGGTCGGAAGTCGAGCCGTTCCTTGCCGAACCAGTGGCCCGCGATCTCGACCGGCGGATCCGAGCTGACGCGGATGGCCCGTTCGACGGCCGCGCGGTTGACGATCTCGCGGTTGAAGTCGAAGGAGACGATCATGCCGACGCCGACGGTCGAGCGGTTCTCCGGTTTGAAGTAGCCGATGAACCGGCGGTCGGGGACCTCGGTGGTGAAGGTGGTGTGGCGGGCCGAGCGCCGACCGTGGCCGTCCAGCGCGACCACGTCGACGCTGTACTTGGCCGCGAGGTCGAGGCGCGTGCCCGGCTCGGGATTCCAGCGCAGCCCGTCTTCGGAGATCCGGCCGCGGATCTCGACCGGCTGTTCGGCCTCGATCTGCTTCACCTTCACCCGCTCAAGACGCCCGCTGGGCAGCCGCACTTCGAGTGGGCCCTTGGGGTCGACCTCCTTGGCGCCGTCCTCGGGGAGGACCCGGATCGCGTCCTCCGGTGACCGGGGCTTGCTGCTGATGTCGAAGGTTCCGCCGGTGCAGCCGGAGAGCCCGGCCATCAGTCCTGCCCAGGTCACGACGGTCGCCGTGCCCAGCGCTGCCCGCTTCAGTACGTGTCTCACGCACCACCCAACGACCATGCCCCTCCGGGGGAAACGTGGGCGGGGGCCATGTTGGGACAAGAGCAGCGCGGGCAGAACAGGTGGGAGGACCACGCGTGGGGTGGAGCGGCCGGGACGCCGTGACCCCCTGACTCCCCAGGACCCCTTCGGGCCTGGGGAGTGCCGCCAGCGGGGCCCGACGAGCCGCGGGAGGCCGACAGGTGTCGAGCGCAGCCGAGCAGGAAACGGTGCAGGAGGGGGTGCGGGCCGCCGTGCCCGTCCCACTCCCGGCGGCCGGGGTCAACGGCCGCCATCTTGACGCGGACTCCCGCAGGCCGGCGGTGTGGCCGGGGGCGCCGACGCCGCTCGGGGCCCGCTTCCGGGTCGGCCCCGACGGGGTCGCCGGGACCAACTTCGCGCTCTGGGCGGGAGGAGCGGAGGCGGTCGAGCTGTGTCTGTTCGACGACGGCGGTCTGGAGACGCGGCTGCCGCTGACCGAGCTGACGCACGAGATCTGGCACGGCTTCGTGCCCGGCGTCCGGCCCGGACAGCGGTACGGCTTCCGGGTGCACGGCCGCTGGGACCCGTGGACGGGAGCCCGCTGGAATCCGGCGAAGCTGCTGCTCGATCCGTACACACGGGCGGTGGACGGCGCACCTCCCAACGACTACGGCGCGCTGCCGCCGGAGGTCTACGGACATGTCCGCGACTGGCCGCAGCAGAATGTCGCCGACACCGTGCGCGACGACCGGGACTCGGCGCCGTATGTGCCCAAGGGCGTCGTCGTCCACGATGACGACGACTGGTCGGACGACCGCAGACCCAAGACGCCGTGGGCCGACTCGGTCATCTACGAGCTGCATGTGCGGGGCTTCACCAAGCTCCACCCGGGAATCCCGGAGGAGCTGCGCGGCACCTACGCGGGACTGGCGCATCCGGCGGCCGTCGACCATCTCGTACGGCTCGGCATCACCGCCGTCGAACTGCTGCCGGTGCACCAGTACGCGCACGAGGACCATCTCCTGCGGCGCGGCCTGCGCAACTACTGGGGCTACAACTCCATCGGCTACTTCGCGCCGCATGCCGCGTACTCGGCGAGCGGGACACGCGGTGAGCAGGTCGGCGAGTTCAAGCGGATGGTGAAGGCGCTGCACGCCGCCGGGATCGAGGTCATCCTCGACGTGGTCTACAACCACACGGCGGAGGCCGGCGAGCTGGGTCCGACGCTGTCGCTGCGCGGGATCGACAACCGCGGCTACTACCGGCTGCAGCCGGACGCCCGGGCGTACGCGGACTACACCGGCTGCGGCAACACGCTCCATGTGGTGCAGCCGCATGTGCTGCGGCTGATCACCGATTCGCTGCGCTACTGGGTCACCGAGATGGGCGTCGACGGCTTCCGCTTCGATCTGGCGGCGGCGCTGGCGCGCTCCATGCACGATGTCGACATGCTCTCGCCGTTCCTGGCGGTGATCGCGCAGGATCCGGTGCTGCGTCGTGTGAAGCTGATCGCCGAGCCGTGGGACGTGGGCAACGGCGGCTATCAGGTCGGCTCGTTCCCTCCGCTGTGGACCGAGTGGAACGACCGCTACCGCGACGCCGTACGGGACTTCTGGCGCGGCGCGCTGCCCGACGTGCGCGATCTCGGCTACCGGCTGTCGGGCTCCAGCGATCTGTACGCCTGGGGCGGGCGGCGGCCGTACGCCTCCATCAACTTCGTCACGGCGCACGACGGCTTCACCCTGCGCGACCTGGTGAGCTACGAGCAGAAGCACAACGAGGACAACGGCGAGGGCAATCGCGACGGTACGAACGACAACCGCTCCTGGAACTGCGGCGTCGAGGGCGAGACCGACGATCCCGATGTCAACGCCCTGCGCCGGCGGCAGGTGCGCAATCTGCTCACCACCCTGCTCGTGTCGACGGGTGTGCCGATGCTGGTCGCGGGCGACGAGATGGGCCGCACGCAAGGCGGCAGCAACAACGCGTACTGCCAGGACAACGCCGTCAGCTGGCTGGACTGGTCACTGCTGGAGCGCCCCGGGCCGCGCGGTCTGCTGGACCTGACGACCCGGCTGCTGTCACTGCGCCACACCCATCCGGTGCTGCGCCGCCGCGCCTTCTTCTCGGGCCGCGCGCATGCGGCGGACGGGCTGCGGGACCTGGCCTGGTTCACTCCGCACGGCAAGGAGATGACCGAACCGGACTGGTACGCGCCTGCATCGACGCTGGCTCTCTATCTCTCCGGCCGCGACATCCCCGGACGTGACGCGCGTGGAGCGGAGGTGACCGACGACAGTTTCCTGGTGATCCTGCATGCGGCCGACCGTCCGACCAGCTTCAGGCTGCCGGGCGCGCCCTGGGCGGACTCCTACGAGCTGGTGGCCGACACCGCGCTGGAGGACCAGAAGGAGTCGCCGGGGACGGTGCATGCGGGCGGCGGGACAGTGACGGTTCCGGCGCGGTCGGTGCTGCTGCTGAGGGTCAGAACGTAGTCCGCGAGCGGTTGAAAACCAGATGAGCGATGTCAGTGGTGAACCGTAGGCTCGCACCTGATGCCCACAACACATGCAGACACCAAGGACCGGTCCGCCGTGCGCTCGCTGCTCAGGCTGTGGCCGTACGTACGGCCCGTCCGAACCCGCCTGTTCAGTGCGGCATTTGTCGCCATCGTGGCTTCCTGTCTGGGCCTGGTCATCCCGCTCGTACTGAAGTGGATCGTGGACGGTCCGGTCGCCGAGCGCGACCCGGGCGGAGTCTGGTTCGGGGCGCTGGTGCTGCTGGTGCTGGGGTTTGCGGAAGCGCTGCTCTTCGGGTTCCGGCGGTGGCTGGTGGCCCGGCCGCTGGCGGGGGTGGAGGCGGCCATGCGGGCCGATCTCTACCGGCATCTGCAGCGGCTGCCGGTGGCCTTTCACGACCGGTGGGCCTCGGGCCAGTTGCTCTCGCGCGGCACGACGGACCTGATGCTGCTGCGGATGTTTCTGGCGTTCCCGCTGACCTTCCTGCTGGTCAACGCGGCAACGATCCTGGTCGGGTTTGTGATTCTGCTGGGGCAGGAGTGGACGCTGGGGCTTGTGCTGATGGCGCCCATCGTGCCGCTGGTCATTCTGTGCTGGCTCTTCGAGACGCGGTACGCGATCGTCGCGCGGCAGGCGCAGGACCAGGTCGGCGATCTCACGACGGTCGTCGAGGAGAGCGTGCTCGGCATCCGCATCATCAAGGGCTTCGGCCGGCACCGCAGCCAGGCCCTTGCCTTCCGGGGTCTCTCGCAGCGGCTGCGCGGTACGGAACTGGGCAAGGCGCGGCTGCTGGCGGGTATCTGGGCGGTGATCACCACCATTCCGGAGCTGGCGATCGGCGCGGCGCTGGTGCTCGGCACGATCCAGGTCGCGGACGGCGGTCTGTCGGCGGGCACGCTGGTGGCGTTCCTGTCGACGGCGCTGGCGCTGCGGTGGCCGGTGGAGTCGATCGGCTTTCTGCTGGCGATGAGCCAGGAGGCGGCGACCGCAACCGAGCGGTTCTTCGAAGTGATGGACGAGCCGGAGGAGTCCGAGGCGCCGACCGGTGCGTCCGGAGGCGAGGGCGCGGGCGGACTGCGGTTCGAGGGTGTCGAGTTCCGCTACCCCGACGCGTCTGAGGACACCGCGCCCGTGCTCGCCCGGATCGATCTGCGGGTGCGGCCCGGCGAGACCATGGCCCTGGTCGGAGGCACCGGCTCCGGCAAGACCACGCTCACCGCGCTCGTACCGCGGCTGCACGAGCTGACCGCGGGGCGGATCACGCTCGACGGACAGGACATCGCCGCGATGCCGCGGGAGCGGCTGCGTGAACTGGTGTCCGTCGCCTTCGAGGAGCCGACGCTCTTCTCGGCGAGCGTCGGCGAGAACGTCCTGATGGGCGCGGAGGGCGCGAGCGCGGAGGAACTGGGCCGTGCGCTGGACGTCGCGCAGGCCGGGTTCGTGAAGTCGCTGCCGCACGGCGCCGGGACCCAGGTCGGCGAGCAGGGCCTGAGCCTGTCCGGCGGCCAGCGGCAGCGGCTCGCGCTGGCCAGGGCGGTCGTGGGGCAGCCGCGCTTTCTGGTGCTCGACGACCCTTTGTCGGCGCTCGACGTACATACGGAGGCTCTGGTGGAGGCGGCGTTGCGCCGGGTGCTCGAGGACACGACGGCGCTGGTGGTGGCGCACCGGCCGTCGACGGTGATGCTCGCGGACCGGGTGGCGCTGCTGTCGGACGGCCGGATCGCGGCGGTCGGCACGCATCAGGAACTGCTGCGTACGAATGCGGAGTACGCGTGGCTGATGTCCGGCGCGGATACCGACGCCCAGGCCGGCCCGGACTCCGAGGACGGTGTGCGATGACGACGACGACCACGAAGCCGTACGCCGAGGACGAGGGGAGCGGCGAGGACGAGCGCGCCGGCCGGGGCGCGCTGTCCTCGACGGAGCCGGCTCCCGTACCCGACCGCGACGACCCCTTCGACCGGGACGCACTGCCGGCGCCGCCCGGCGCGACCGGTGCGCTGCTGCGGTCCCTGCTCGCTCCTCGCCGGGCACGCGTCGCCGTCGCCGCGCTGCTCCTGCTGCTCCAGCAGGCCGTCGTCCAGGCCGGTCCGCTCCTCGTCGCGTACGCCATCGACCGCGGCGTCCCGGCCTTCCGCGCCCACGACTACGGGCCCCTGATCGCCGTCGCCGCCGGGTACGCGCTGTGCGCGCTCGGCGCGGGCGTCCTCCAGTACGCCTTCATCCGGGCCTCGGCCCGGGTCAACCAGGACGTGCTCCTCGATCTGCGCGGCCGGATCTTCCGGCACGCCCAGGCCCTGAGCCTCGACTTCCACGAGCGCTACACCTCGGGCCGGCTGATCTCCCGGTCGACGACCGACGTGGAGTCCCTGCGGGAGCTGCTCAGCGAGGGCCTGCAGGAACTGATCATGGTCGTCCTCGCCTTCTTCTACATCTCGGCGATGCTGCTCTGGCTGGACCTCGGGCTCGGCGGGCTCGCCGTGGTCTCCTTCGTACCGCTCTATCTGCTCGTACGGCTCTACCAGCGGCGCGCCAAGGCGGTGTACAGCATCCGCTCCACGGCGATCGCCGCCGTCATCGTGAAGTTCGCGGAGACGATGAACGGCATCCGCCCGGTGCGGGCCTTCCGCAGGGAGCGCGCCAACGACGCGGAGTTCCAGGTCCTCAACCACCGCCATGAGCGCAGCAACGGCGACGCGCTGCTGGAGATGGCGCGCTATGTCGTCGGCTCCCGGCTCGTCGCCAACATCGCCGTCGCAGGCATCGTGCTGTGGGGTGCGTACCGCGTCGCGTCGGGGACGCTCGCGCTGGGTGTGCTGGCCGCGGCCGTGCTGTATCTGCGGCGGCTGTACGACCCGATCGACCGGCTCGGGATGTTCCTCAACTCCTACCAGTCCGCGGCCGCGTCGATGGAGAAGATCGCGGGCCTGCTGGCCCAGGTGCCGTCCGTGCAGGAGGCGCAGGAGCCGAGGGAGCTGCCCGCCCTGGCCTCCGACCACCCCGGGCGCGAGGTCGTCTTCGACGACGTCCGGTTCGCCTACCGCACCGGAGGCGAGGTGCTGCCGCGCTTCGGTCTCACGATCCCGGCAGGCCAGACCATCGCCGTCGTCGGCTCGACCGGCGCCGGAAAGTCCACGCTCGCCAAGCTGCTGGCCCGTTTCTACGACCCGACCGACGGCCGGGTCCTCCTCGACGGCGTCGACCTGCGGGACCTGGCCACGCCCGAACTGCGCCGCGGGGTGGTGATGGTGACCCAGGAGGCGTTCCTGTTCTCCGGGACGGTCGCCGAGAACATCGCGATCGGCCGGCCCGACGCGTCCCGCGAGGAGATCGAGCGGGCCGCGAAGGCGATCGGCGCGCACGACTTCATCTGCGGCCTGCCGGACGGTTACGACACGGACGTGCGCAAGCGCGGCGGCCGGATCTCGGCCGGTCAGCGGCAGTTGGTCGCGTTCGCCCGCGCACTGCTCGCCGACCCTGCCGTGCTGATCCTGGACGAGGCGACGAGCTCGCTGGACATCCCTGGCGAGCGTGCGGTGCAGCGAGCGATGGACACCGTGCTGCACGGGCGTACGGCGGTGGTGATCGCGCACCGGCTGTCGACGGTGGAGATCGCGGACCGAGTGCTGGTGATGGAGCACGGCCGGATCGTGGAGGACGGCACTCCGGACCAACTCATCGGCGGCGAGGGCCGGTTCGCGGATCTGCACCGCGCATGGCGGGACAGCCTCGTGTGATCCCAGGGCCGGCGTCAAGCCCTCCTGACGGTCGTCAACGGCGCGCGCGCAGGCCGTCGACCAGCAGGCGGAGGCCGAACTCGAAGTGCGCGTCGTAGTCCGGGCCGGTGAAGACGGGCAGGGCGGCGGTGAGGTGCGGATAGCGCCCCGCCGCCACCGCGTCGCGCAGCACTCCCGCGTCCGCCGGGCCGGCGTCCCCCGGGCCCTCGCCCGCAGGTTGGAGTGCGGCCTGTTCCTCCAGGGTGTGGCCGACGGTGAAGTTGGCGACCGCCATCAGCGCCCGCGCCGCGTCCGCGTCGTCGAAGCCCGCATCGCGCAGCACGCCGAGGACGTTCTCGGCGAAGCCGAGTGTGTTCGGGCCGGTCGAGTGCGTACCGGCGTAGACGCGCGCACCGTCGCGATGGTCGAGCAGCGCCGTACGCATCGCTCGGGCCAGGGCAGCCAGCCGCTCGCTCCATTCGCCGTCCGTCGCGGGCCCGTCGGCATCGGCCAGCATCCGCTCCGCCATCGCGGTCAACAGGTCCTGCTTGGTCGCGAAGTAGCGGTACAGCGCGCCCGCCTGAACGCCCATCGCATCGGCCAGCCGCCGCATGGTCAGCGCGTCGAGGCCGGATTCATCGAGCAGGTCGAGGGCGGTCCGGACGGTGCGCGCGTGGTCGAGGCGGGCCGGGCGGCCTCTCGTCGGGGTTGACGGAACACTCATGGGCCTCACTATAGTGAACAACGTTCACGTGAACATCGTTCACTAAATGAGAGAGGACGCTGTCATGGACGTCGACGTGATCGTTGTGGGCGCGGGACCGACCGGGCTGATGCTCGCCTGCGAGCTGGCGCTCGCGGGCGTGCGGACCCGGGTCGTCGAGCGCCGTGCCGAACCGCAGCAGGACTCGCGGGCGCTGACCCTCCACCCGCGCAGCGTCGAGCTGATGGACCAGCGCGGCATCGCCTCCCACTTCCTCGCGCTCGGCAGGACCGTGCCGGGCTGGCACTTCGCCGGACTCGACACCAGGCTGAACTTCTCCACGCTGGACAGCCGGCACGGATACACGCTCTTCCTGGCGCAGGCGCACACCGAGGCGCTGCTGGAGGAGCGCGCGCGGGAGCTGGACGTGGAGATCCTGCGCGGGTACGAGACCGTCGGGCTCCGGCAGGACGGCGACGGCGTCGAGGTGGACGTACGCCGAGCCGAAGGCGTCGAGAACGGCGGCGTCCTGACCGTGCGCGCGCAGTATGCCGTCGGCTGCGACGGCGGACGCAGCATTGTGCGGCAGGCCGCCGGAATCGAGTTCCCTGGCACCGACGAGACCCTGACCGGAATCCTCGGCGACTTCGCGGTCGTCGACCCCGGTCCCGGCGCACTCGACGTCGCTCGGGCTCGCGGCGTGCTGGTCGTACCCCTGGAGGGCGGGATCACCCGGTTCGTCTTCGTGGACCCGCAGGGGATGCGGAAGCCTGCCAAGGAGCCGGTGACGCTGGAGGAGTTCCGCACGGCGCTGCGGGGTGTCTGCGGCTCCGACTGCGCAATCGCCGAGCCCCGGTGGCTGTCGCGGTTCGGCAACGCCACCCGACTCGCAAAGAGCTACCGCTCCGGCCGCGTCCTGCTCGCGGGCGACGCCGCGCACATCCACTTCCCGGCGGCCGGCCAGGGCCTGAACACCGGACTCCAGGACGCCATGAACCTCGGCTGGAAGCTGGCCGCCGAGATCAACGGCTGGGCGCCGCCGGGGCTCCTCGACAGCTACGACGGCGAGCGCCGCCCGGTGGGCAGGGCGGTCGGCGAGAACACCGAGGTCCAGACGCTGCTGCTGGAGCTGACGCTGGTCCCGCAGTACCGGCGGCCGGTCGCCGCCCTGCGCGCGATGCTCGACGGACTCCTCGGCGTGGAGGAGGTCAACCGCCGCATCGCCGGGCAGGTTTCCGCGCTCGCCACCGGCTATCCGCCGGTCGCCGCCGGGGCGGATCCGCTGGTCGGTCGGCGTATGCCGGACATCGGGCTGACCGCGGCGGGGTCGGAGGCGGTACGGGTGTACGAGCTGCTGCCAGAAGGCCGTTTCGTACTCCTCGACCTCGCCGGAGACGCCGGGCTCGGGCAGACCGTCGGCGCGGGATGGGGCGCGCGGGTCAAGGCCGTGGCCGTCACCCAGCACGACGAGCACGAGGAGTTGACGGGAGTGCGGGAGGTTCTGGTGCGCCCGGACGGGCATGTCGCCTGGGCGAGTCGCAGCGCGGATGCGGACGTGCGCCGGGCCGAGCGCGCCCGGGCACTGACCTCATGGGCGGGTACGCCCGCGTCCGCAGTCACCGGTGTCATGGGTCACCAGGGCACGGGGCCCTCCGCGTTGAAGTAGCCGCCGGTGGGGCCTTCGGCGTCGACGCGGGCCATCCGGACGATGATCTCGGCGCCCTCCGCCACGGTCTGGCTGCCCTGGTGGCCGTTGAGGTCGGTGGCCGTGTAGCCGGGGTCGACCGCGTTGATGCGCATGCCCGGGTATGCCTTGGCGTACTGCGAAGTGATCATGTTCACCGCGGACTTGGCGGAGTTGTAGGCAACGAGGTGCACCTGGGACTCGAAGCGGTCCGGGTCGGTCGTCCACGCCAGCGAGCCGAGGCCGCTGCTGACATTGACGACGACCGGTGCGTCGCTCGCCGCCAGCAGCGGCAGGAACGCGTGCATCACGCGTACGACTCCGAAGACATTCGTGTCGTAGACATGCAGCATGTCGTGGCCGGTGATCTCGCCGGCCGGGCCGGTTGCTCCGGAGATGCCGGCGTTGTTGACCAGGACGTCCAGCCGGCCTGTCCGCTCGCGGACCTCCTTGGCGGCCGCCTGGACGGATTCCTCGCTGGTGACGTCGATCAGCAGCGGGTGAGCGCCGACGAGACGCGCCGCCTCGCGGCCGCGGCGGTCATCGCGCGCTCCGAGGAAGACGGTGTGTCCGGCATCGGCCAGACGGCGGGCGGTTTCCAGGCCGAGGCCCTTGTTGGCCCCGGTGATGAGTGTGTTCGTCATGGCCACGAGCCTGCGCGCCACCGAGCTGAACAGGCAGTACACGGCTCTTCCTGGGAACGGCGGTACCAGGCTCCGTCCGGCCCCCGGCCCGCCCTGCGACGCATACTGGACGGGTGAGTGAGACGAACGGACCGAACGAGCTCGGCGCCGCTCTGCGGCGCTGGCGCGACCGGGTCGCCCCGGCGGCGGCCGGTCTGCCCGCCGGCCGCGGCCGCCGCGCGCCCGGCCTGCGGCGCGAGGAACTCGCGCTGCTCGCCGGAGTCTCCGTCGACTACGTCGTCCGGCTGGAACAGGGCCGAGCGACCTCGCCGTCCGTCCAGGTCCTCACCGCGCTGGCCAGAGCCCTGCGGCTGTCGGACGCGGAGCTGCGGCATCTGTTTCTGCTGGCCGGCCAGCCGGTGCCGCGGAGCGGAGTGATCTCGGCGCACATCCCGCCGAGTGTGCAGCGGCTGGTCGACCAGCTGGGATCCACTCCGGTGTCCGTGTACGACGCGGCCTGGAATCTGATCGCCTGGAACGCACTGTGGGCCGCGCTGGTCGGCGACCCGTCGGGGCTGCCGGAGCGCGAACGGAACGTGCTGTGGCGGCACTTCGCCGGGCTGCCGGTGCGAGTGACGCACACGCCCGAGCAGGAGGCCCGTTTCGAGGCGGCCGTGGTCGCCGATCTGCGGGCGGCGACGGCGCGCTATCCGGACGATCCGGGGCTGCGGTCGCTCGTCGCCGAACTGCGGGACGTCAGCGACCGCTTCGAGCGGTTGTGGGACACGCATGCCGTCGGCCCGCACACGACGGACACGAAGACGGTCCACCACCCGGACGTCGGGCCGCTCACGCTGGACTGCGACGTACTGACGGTGCCGGGGAGCGATCTGCGGGTCGTCGCGTACACCGCGGCGCCCGGCACCGAGGCGGCGGACCGGCTGCGGCTGCTCGCGGTGATCGGCACACAGACGATGACGGGACCGCGGTCATGACGGGTGACGAGACAGCCGCCGACGAGACGGCCGACGTCGTGCTCGTGCCGGAGCTGTATGTCGGCTATCCCGACGTGGCCTTCGGAGGCTATGTGGCGGGCGTGCTGGCGGAGCGGGCCGACGCCGCCGGTGTGAAGACGGTACGGGTGGACTTCCGGGGTCCCGTGCCGGTCGGCGTGCCGGTGCGGATCGCCGGAACGGCGGACGGCGGCGTCGAGTTGGGCGACGAGGGGCGACCACCGCTCGCGACTGCCGTCCTCACCGAACTGGACCTCGCGGTTCCGGCTGCGCCCGGCTGGGCCGAGTCGGTGGCCGCGGCCGAGTCGTTCCGGACCGCGCCGCCGCCCGGGCTCGTCGACTGCTTCGGCTGCGGCCTGGACCGCACACCCGACCGGGGCCTGCGCCAGCACTGCACCCCGGTGCCGGGCCGTTCCGTGGTGGCGTGCGGCTGGACCCCCGACCCGGCCCTCGCGGACCCGGACGGTCTGTTCCCGCCGGAACTGGTCTGGGGCGCGCTGGACTGCCCGGGCAACTGGGCGGGCCTCCTCCTCGGCACGCAGCGCGCCGGCGCGATGACGGCCTCGCTCACGGCCACGCTGCTGCGGCCGGTGGCGGCGGCCGCGCCGCACATCTCGTACGCCTGGGTGCGGTCGGAGTCGGGCCGCAAGCACACGCTGGGTATGGCGCTGGCAACGGCGGACGGGGAGTTGTGCGCGGTGGGCGAGGCGCTGTGGCTGGACCCGAGGCAGTCCCCGCCGGCGTGAGGCGACAGTGAGCCGATCGTGTCGACGGCACGGAACGAGCCACACTTTGCGGCCAACGTTGCGCGCGGTGCGTACCCTTCGCCGGCCCTTGTGCCGCCACCAGTGTTCGAACACGACGAATCCGAGATGGATCTAGGCACACGCTTGGCATTCGGGCCCGCACGCCTTCTCGGCGGCGTCGCGATGATGATCGACGAAACGTCCGCTTAACGAACATGACTTTTCAGGGACCGGACGATTTTTGGCCAACTTGTTGACGCGCCCCTGACATTTTGCGGTTACTCCTGCCACTCTTCCCCCGATCCACGCTTCACATGCTCCGCACGCTCTGCCCGGACGTCCTCACCCAGCCGTCCGGATACCCCCCTCGCAGAAGGAGTTCGCGTGAGACCCACGCATCGCCGGCGCAGCACCGCCACCGGAGCCCTCATAGCCACCGCCGCCCTGCTGGCCGTCGGCTTCCAGACCGGGACCTCAACCGCCGAACCCATGGCCTCCGTTCCGGCCGCGACAACGGCAGGCAAGGCCGACCCCGGAGCCCTGCCGCTGAACCTCAGCCCCGCCCAGCGCGCCGAGCTCATCCGCAAGGCGAGCGCCACCACGGCGGCCACCGCCAAGGAACTGGGCCTCACCGCCCAGGAGAAGCTCGTCGTCCGGGACGTCACCCAGGACCGCGACGGCACGACGCACACCCGCTACGAGCGCACCTACGAAGGCCTCCCGGTCCTCGGCGGCGACCTCGTGGTCGCCGAGTCCAAGGCGGGCGCGACCGAGTCCGTCAGCAAGGCGTCCGCCTCGGCGCTCAAGAACATCGACACCAGCGCCGACGTCGCGCCGGCCGTCGCCGAGAAGCAGGCGCTCGGCCTCGCCAAGGCCGAGGGCTCCACCAAGGCGGCCGCCGACCGCGCGCCGCGCAAGGTGGTCTGGCTCGCGCAGGGCAAGCCGACTCTCGCGTACGAGACGGTCGTCGGCGGCTTCCAGCACGACGCCACCCCGAACGAGCTGCACGTCGTCACCGACGCCACCACCGGCAAGAAGCTCTACGAGTGGCAGGCCGTCGAGACCGGCACCGGCAACACGCAGTACAGCGGCCAGGTGACCCTCGGCACCGCGCCGTCGTACACGCTGACCGACACCACCCGCGGCAACCACAAGACCAACAACCTCAACCGCGGCACCTCGGGCTCCGGCACGCTGTTCTCCGGTCCGGACGACATCTGGGGCAACGGCCAGGCGTCGAACCTGGAGACCGCCGGTGCGGACGCCCACTACGGCGCGGCCCTCACCTGGGACTACTACAAGAACGTGCAGGGCCGCAGCGGCATCAGGGGCGACGGCGTCGGCGCGTACTCCCGCGTGCACTACGGCAACAACTACGTCAACGCGTTCTGGCAGGACAGCTGCTTCTGCATGACGTACGGCGACGGCTCCGGCAACGCCAAGCCGCTCACCTCCATCGACGTGGCCGCCCACGAGATGACGCACGGCGTGACCGCCGCCACCGCCAAGCTCGTCTACAGCGGCGAGTCCGGCGGCCTCAACGAGGCGACCAGCGACATCTTCGCCGCAGCCGTCGAGTTCTACGGCAACAACGCCCAGGACAAGGGTGACTACCTGGTCGGCGAGAAGATCGACATCAACGGCAACGGCACCCCGCTGCGCTACATGGACAAGCCGAGCAAGGACGGCGCGTCCAAGGACGCGTGGTACTCCGGCATCGGCAACATCGACGTCCACTACTCCTCGGGCCCGGCGAACCACTGGTACTACCTGCTCTCCGAGGGCAGCGGCGCGAAGACGATCAACGACGTCAACTACGACTCGCCGACCTCCGACGGTCTGCCGGTCACCGGCATCGGCCGGGACAAGGCCTCGCTGATCTGGTTCAAGGCGCTCACCACGAAGTTCAACTCCACGACGAACTATGCGGGCGCGCGCACCGGCACCATCGCGGTCGCCACGGAGCTGTACGGAGCGACCAGCGCCGAGGTCAAGGCCGTGACCGACGCGTGGGCCGGCATCAACGTCGGCGCCCGCCCCGGCGGCGGCGACCCCGACCCGGGCACGGTCTTCGAGAACACCGCGGACGTCTCCATCCCGGACAACGGCGCGGCAGTCACCTCGACGGTCAACGTCACCGGCCGCACGGGCAACGCTCCGGCCACGCTCAAGGTCGGCGTGGACATCATCCACACCTGGCGCGGTGACCTGGTCGTGGATCTGCTGGCACCGGACGGAACGGTCTACAACCTGAAGCCGTTCAGCGGCTCCGACTCGGCGGACAACGTCCAGGCGACCTACACGGTCAACGCCTCGTCCGAGGTGGCCAACGGCGCCTGGAAGCTGCGAGTCCAGGACAGAGCGGCGCTGGACGTCGGCTACATCAACAGCGTGAAGCTCACCTTCTGAGCCGAACGCCGAGCCATACGCAAGGAGGCTGCCCGGGGAGCACTCGCTCCCCGGGCAGCCTCCTTGTGTACGGCGTCAGTTCGGGTTGCTCGCGTGCGTCAGCGTCTCGAAGCCGACGAACAGGTTGTTGGAGCCCGCCGGGCGCTGCTGTTCGGTCAGCCGCTGCGTGTTGGTCATCCCGATGCCCATCCGCGTGTTCAGCGCGTTGAAGCCGACCTCGGTGACCGGGCCCAGTTTGTCCTTGAGGCTGCCGTTGCACAGGTTGGCCGGGACCGGCTCGCCGAGCTGGTACTTGGCGTGCAGGCCGAGCGCGTGCCGCAGCCGGTCGGCGATCTCCGGGTAGAGGTCCTGGCCCTGGATGCGGGTGGTCTCGGCGAAGTGGGAGATCGCGGAGAGTCCGTATCCGGTGTGGGTGAGGTCGCGGCAGGTCTCCTGCGAGAGGCCGTTCATGAAGGTGGTCTGGCCCTGCCAGTACCGGACGATCTCGTCACGGGTGTCCAGGCCGGAGCCGGGCGCGGCCTTCGGCAGGGACCCGTCGGTGGTGAGGTAGATGTACGCGGGGACGCGGCCGCGGAACTTGGTGACGGCCTTGTCGTAGGAGGCGCGGTCCTCGATGAAGACGGAGATGCCGATCGCCGCCTCCATCATGCTCAGTTCCCAGTTGCCGTTGGAGTGCGAGCCGTTGATGACCTCCGGGAGGTACACCGTGCGCAGCATCGTGCCGAAACGGCCGGAGTTCGGCCAGGAGCTGTAGGTGTGCTTGACGATCTCGGCGGCCCGCGGCCAGGAGGAGCCGGCCCAGCCGGTCTGCAGCGGCGCGTTTCTGTTGGTGTGGTCCTTGATCACCGCGGACCAGGCGTCCATGATCTGGATCGACTTCGTGGCGTAACGGCTGTCGCCGCTGATGTACCAGGCCAGCGAGAGTGCGTACGCGGCGAGCGCGTCCTCGCGCTCGTCGGTGCAGCCGTTGTTGGGGTTGGAGTACGAGCCGCACTCGACGACCGCGCGCGGCTTGGCGGTCCGGGTGAGCGAGGCGTACTTGCTGCCGAGCAGTTGGTCGTAGGCGGACTTCCAGGGCTGGGCGCCGGCGGCGACCTTGGCCTTGACGAAGTCGAGCTGCGGGCGGCTGACGAGGACGCCCGGGTGGGTGAAGGTCGCGGGCGCGGCGGCGAGTTGGGCCTTGGCAGGCGCGTCATTCGGCGGCGTGTCCTTCGCGGCCGAGGCCGGGGATATCAGCACTGCGGCGAGCGCTGAGGCCAGGACGGTGGCGAGCGCCAGCATGAGCATTTTTGGTCTGCGCAGGGCGTGTGTGGTGGATCCGGTACGCATGGGGGTTGCCTTCCGGGTGGGGGTCATCCAACGAGGTTCACTCATATGAACGTTGGGCGTGAGAGTGAACTTGGTATGGACCTGGAAGTTAGGTGCATCCCATGAGCACGTCAAGCCTTGACTTCAAGTCATGAACAAGGCCGCGAGGAAAGCGGGAGGACAACAGCAAGGCGGGCGCGGGCTGTTGGCCCGCACCCGCCGGTGCTCAGCGTGCTCCGCGCGCTAGCGCATCAAAACCCCCGCGCCTTCACCTGTCGACTCCGTCGGCAGCGCCACCAGGCCGAGATCCGCGCTCGCCGCGAGCAGTTGATGCGCGGGCAGCACCCGGACCGTGTAGCCGAAGGGGCCGGTGCGGTCGAGCGAGAGCGGGCCCTCGTACACCCAGCGGCCCTCCAGGTCGGGTCCGCCCGCCGGTTTCAGCGGGAAGGGCTGGGCGTCGGCGATCGCGTCGTCGGAGTCGACCCGGCCCGCCACCGCCTGCACCTCCACGTCGTCCGGCTGAAGTTCGCCGAGCGCGACGCGGACCCGCAGCGCGAGCGTGGAGCCCAGTTCGGCAACGGCCTCCGTGGAAGCGGTGGTCTGTTCCACCGCCTCCACATGGTCGACCGCCACCCGCGGCCAGGCCACCCGCACCCGCGCCTTCCAGGACGCCAGCTCGCGGGCGGTGTCCGGGTCCAGCGAGCGGTGGGCCTGGGCGGCCGGTGCGTACAGCCGCTCCACGTACTCCCGGACCATGCGGCCGGCCAGCACCTTCGGGCCGAGCGTGGTCAGCGTGCGGCGGACCATCTCGATCCAGCGCTGCGGGAGTCCGCCCGCGCCCCGGTCGTAGAAGCGCGGCGCGACCCGGCGCTCGATCAGCTCGTAGAGCGCGCCGGCCTCCAGCTCGTCGCGGCGGTCCTCGTCGGTGGCCGAGCCGTCGGCGGTCGGGATCGCCCAGCCGAAGTCCGGCTCGAACCACTCGTCCCACCAGCCGTCCAGCACCGACAGATTGAGGCAGCCGTTCAGCGCGGCCTTCATTCCGCTGGTGCCGCAGGCCTCCAGCGGCCGCAGCGGATTGTTCAGCCAGACGTCGCAGCCGGGGTAGAGCTTCTGCGCCATCGCCATGCCGTAGTCGGGCAGGAAGACGATGCGGTGCCGCACCCGCGGATCGTCCGCGAACCGCACCAGCTCCTGCACCAGACGTTTGCCGCCGTCGTCCGCGGGATGCGCCTTGCCCGCCACGACGATCTGGACCGGCCTGGTCGGATGGAGCAGCAGCTCCATCAGCCGGTCGCGGTCGCGCAGCATCAGCGTGAGCCGTTTGTACGAGGGCACCCGGCGGGCGAAGCCGATGGTGAGGACGTCGGGGTCCAGCACTCCGTCGATCCAGCCCAGTTCGGCCGCGCCGGCGCCGCGCTGCCGCCAGGAGGCGCGCAGCCGCTCGCGCACCTCCATGACCAGCTGCTCGCGCAGTTCGCGGCGCAGCTCCCAGATGTCGCCGTCGGGAATGTCCGCGACGGCGTCCCAGCGCTCGGAGCCGCCGACGGACAGGGCGTCCTCGGCGCGACTGGCGCCGATCTGGCGCGCGCCGAGCCGGAACACCTCCGGCGCCACCCAGGTCGGCGCGTGCACCCCGTTGGTCACGGAGGTGATCGGCACCTCCTCGGCGTCGAAGCCGGGCCACAGACCCGCGAACATGCCGCGGCTGACGGCTCCGTGCAGCGTGGAGACGCCGTTGGCGCGCTGCGCGAGCCGCAGCCCCATCACCGCCATGTTGAACAGGTTGGGCTCCCCGCCGGGATAGGTCTCCATGCCGAGCTGGAGCACCTTCTCGACCGGGACTCCGGGCAGCTCGCCCCGGTCGCCGAAGTGCCGGGCGACCAGTTCGCGGTCGAAGCGGTCGATGCCCGCGGGCACCGGTGTGTGCGTGGTGAACACGGTCCCGGCCCGCACCGCCTCCAGCGCGGCGTCGAAGTCCAGGCCCTGGCCACCGCGTTCGGGAGACTCCCCCAGCTCGCGGATGCGCTCCAGGCCGAGGAAGCCGGCGTGTCCCTCGTTGGTGTGGAACACCTCGGGCTCGGCGTGCCCGGTGAGCCTGCAGTACGCCCGTACGGCACGGACTCCGCCGATGCCCAGCAACATCTCCTGGAGCAGCCGGTGCTCGCTGCCGCCGCCGTACAGCCGGTCGGTGACATCGCGCTCGCCGGGGCCGTTCTCCTCGACGTCGGAGTCGAGCATCAGCAGCGGCACCCGGCCGACCTGCGCGACCCAGATGTGCGCGCGCAGCAGACGGCCGCCGGGCAGGGCCAGCGAGACGGTGGCCGGTGTGCCGTCGTGCTCGCGGACCAGGCTCACCGGCAGTTCGTTCGGGTCGAGCACCGGATAGTGCTCCAGTTGCCAGCCGTCGCGGGACAGCGACTGGCGGAAGTAGCCGTGGCGGTAGAGCAGCCCGACGCCGATCAGCGGTACGCCGAGGTCGCTGGCTGCCTTGAGATGGTCTCCGGCGAGGATGCCGAGCCCGCCGGAGTACTGCGGCAGGGCGGCTGTGACACCGAACTCGGGCGAGAAGTACGCCACGGCGTCGGGGAATTCCGGCCCGTCGGGGCCGGTGTCGCCGAAGGTGCCGCTGTTGATCTGGTACCACCTGCGGCCGTGCAGATAGTCGTCCAGATCGTCGGCGGCGGCGGCCAGCCGGCGCAGAAAGCGCCGGTCTCCGGCCAGCTCCGCCAGCCGCCTGGCGGACACGGAGCCGAGCAGCCGCACGGGGTCGCCTCCGACCGCCTGCCACCCCTCGGGGTCGACGGCCTGGAAGAGGTCACGGGTCTCGGTGTGCCAGGACCAGCGCAGATTGCGCGCGAGGTCGCTGAGCGGTCTGAGCGGTTCGGGGAGGACGGGGCGGACGGTGAATCGACGAATGGCCTTCACGGGTTCCACCTTCGCAGGGGAGATACGCATCCGAGGGGACGCACGACGGTGTGCGTCTCTCCGTCACCCACGACGTTAGTGGCACGGCGCCCTTCACAACCACGGCGCGCGGCCGTGCGGCGTGGATGCGCCGAGGCATCAGGGTGCATTCAGCGGGCGGAGCGCACCGCCAGGCCGTAGGGCGAGCCCTGGTTCACGGTCTCGGGGTCGAAGGCTCCGGCGGCGGCGTACCGGGCCGCTATCTCGGCGCGCTCGTCGCGCGGGATGACCTGCTCGATGTCGGTGAAGCCGTTTGGCGCCCGCTCGTGGGCGATGTTGATGACGACCTCGGGGCCGAGCTGCCGGTTGGCCCGCTGGAGTTCGGACATCGGCGGTCTGCGTTCGGCCTCGTACGCGGCGAGCGCGGTGACCGGGTCGGTGTGCAGGGCCAGGGCGTGGGCGAGGGCGCGGCCGTCGACGATGGACTGGGTCGCGCCGTTGGAGCCGATCGGGTACATCGCGTGCGCGGCGTCGCCGATCAGCGTCGTACGGCCGCAGGACCAGCGCTCCAGGGGCTCGCGGTCGACCATCGGGTACTCGAACGCGCCGTCGGACGCCAGCAGCACCTCCTCGACGCTGACGCCGTCGAACTCCCAGCCCTTGTAGTGGTGCAGAAACCGGTGGATGGGCACGGGCCGGTTCCAGTCGCCGCGCGCGGTGTCGTCGACGGCCTCGGCGGGAGCCGCGAGCGCCCAGTTGACCAGCACGTCGCCGGTGACCGGATCGGGTTCGGTCATCGGATAGACCACCGCGCGCTGCCGGTCGTCGCCCGCGATGAACATGAAGGTGCCGATCCGGTCGGCGGGCATGCGGGAGACGCCGCGCCACACGAGGATGCCGTTCCACGGCGGGTCGCCCTCGTCCGGGTTGAGCGAGGCGCGGACCGCGGAGCGTATGCCGTCGGCGCCGATGAGGACGTCCGGTTCGAGCGAGGCGCTGCCGCGCTGTGCGCCGCAGCGGTGCTCGAGCTGGACGCGCGGACGGCCGTCCGGCAAGGCTTCGACGCCGGTGACCCTGACGCCGGCCACCAGGGCGGAGGGGCCGAGCCGTTCGCGTACCGCGTCGGCGAGTGCGAGCTGGAGCTCGCCGCGCTGGATGGACAGCTGCGGCCAGTGGTATCCGGCGCCGAGTCCGCGCGGCTCGCGGGAGATGAGCGAGCCGCTGCGGTGGTAGTAGCGCAGCTCGCGGGTGAGCACGGCGCGCTGTTCGAGCCGGTCGAGCAGTCCGAGCGCGTCCAGTTCGCGCACCGCGTTGGGCATGATGTTCAGCCCGGCGCCGACCGACTGGATCTCGCGGACCGTCTCGACGACGGTGATCCGCCGGAATCCTGCGGTGTGCAGGGCGAGCGCCGCGCTGAGTCCGGCGATTCCGCCACCGGCGATCATGAAGTGGGTCATGGGGGTCGGCTCTCCTCGGACGGTCGGGCGACTCGGACGTTCGGGTGGGCAGTTTCGGGCGGACAGTCAGGGCTTTGGCGGTCGGGCGGCGGGTGACCGCGGCGGCTCGACGGACCGGCGCACCAGGGTCTCGTTGTCCCGGGTCAGGTCGAGCACCGAGCGCAGCAGTGCGATCGGCGCCCCGCCGCTGCCCATCTCGTACTGCCGCACCTCCTCGCTGTACGCCTTGCGCGCGATGGTGATGTGCCGGGCCCGGAAGGTCTTGAGAATCCGCAGCACGTGGGCGAGCGAGGCGGCGGAGGCGGCGAGCTGCGGCGGCAGCCGGTCGGCCGCCTCCCAGCTGATGGCGGCGGACAGCTTGGAGACGGCGGAGGTGCCGCCCCGGTGCGCGGCGAAGTGGTCGCGCCAGGACGGGAGGCTGTACTGCACCGAGTCCTCGAGGAAGGCGTCGTACGCGGGGTTGCTGCGGTCGCTCTGCCACAGCGTCAGATCGACCAGCCAGAGCGGCACCTGGGCGGCGGCCGGGCCGAGGTAGTCCACGCCGGCGACGTCGATCTCCTCGAAGTAGGAGCGCATCTGCTGGGCGAAGAAGACCGGCGAGACGTTCTCGACGGTGAAGTCGATGGAGTCGACCATGGACTGGACGTGCTGCGCGGTGCGGTCGAGCGCGAGCGCGAAGCCGGGTTCGTACGGTTCGAGGCGGGCGAGCTCCGCGCAGGTGTCGAGCGAGGCGACCAGGCTGGGGAAGACCATCCGGACCGCGTCCTGGAGGTTCGCCTCCATGGTGTCGCCGGTGTACATGCGCTGCCGGCGGCCGAGCGGGTTCCAGGTCGTGTAGTGGTGCACGGTGTCGCGCGGCACCATGTCGGTGCGCCGGCCCAGCTCCTCCAGCACCGGCAGGATTTCCGGCACGGCGGCGACGGGCTGGATGCCGTGCCGCTTGAGCGAGCCGAGGAGGATGCCGAGATCGCGCATGGCGGCGAGCGCGTCGGTGACGGAGAGCGCGGCGACCAGGTCGGGTTCGGGCACCAGGGTGCGCAGGGCCACGGTGAGCGCGGCCACGTCGGCGTCGGCGTTCATGGCGGGCACCGCGGCGAGCACGGCGTCGGCCCCGAGCGGATCGGCCGCGCGTATCTCGGCTATCCGGTAGCGCGGTTCCTCACCGCGCAGCTCGAGTCCGGGCGCGACCAATTGGTACAGCGACAACGGAGGATCCCCCTCGGGCAACGTCAATTCAACAGGTGGGATGCGCAGTTGTGCGCGCCACGCGGTCAACGGGCGCCACAGCCGCATGCGTGCGCACACGCCGCCGCACACGGTCTCACTCCACCGCGCCGCCGACGCGGTCCCGGCGCGGCGGCGCCTTCGCCGTCGCCGGAACGGGCTGCCGCAGGCGCCCGGAGAGCAGCGCTGCCAGGGCGGCGAAGGCGGCGCCGACGAGCAGCGCCGAGCGGAAGCCCGCCGTCTCGGCGCCCGCTCCGGCCGGGGTTCCGGCGGTCGCCACGGCGACGAGGAGGGCGAGCCCGAGTACGGAGCCGAACTGCTGGCTCGTGTTGATGAGTCCGGAGGCGAGACCGGTCTCCTCCGGCGTTGCCTCGGCGGTGGCGGCCACGTTCGTGGTGACCATGACCAGCGGCAGGGCCACTCCGATGACCAGGCTCGGCGCGAGGACGGTGGTGAAGAACGTGCCGTCGGGAGCGAGCGCGAGCGCCAGCCAGACCAGGCCGGCGAAGAGCAGCCCGAAGCCGAGTGTCATGGCACGGCGCAGTCCGAGCCGGGCGATGACCCGGCCCGTGTGCGGGGCGACGGCGACAACGACCAGAGACAGCGGCAGCAGACCGAGACCGCCGGTCAGCGCAGACTGCTCGAGCACGCTCTGCAGATAGAGGCTGACCAGGAAGAACATCGGGAACAGCGCCATCTGGGCAAGCGCGCTGAGGACATTGGCGTCGCGTTGTGCGGAACGTTTCAGCGCGGCGGGCGGCACGAGCGGATGCGCGACCCTCGACTCGATGACGGCGAAGGCGGCGAGCAGCAGGAGTCCCGCGCCGCCCGCGGCGAGCGTACGCGTGCCGGTCCAGCCCGCCTCACCCGCGCCGACGAGGGCGTACGCGAGGAGCCCGAGGCCGCCGGTGGCGGTGAGCGCGCCGCCGATGTCGAAGCCGCGTACGGCGCTGCGGCCGCCGCGGTTCAGCAACCGCAGCGCCGCGCCGCCGAGCACCAGGGCGACCAGCACATTGAGCCAGAACGTGGACCGCCAGCCGAGCAGATCGGTGAGTACGCCGCCGAGCACCGTGCCGAGCACGCCACCGAGTCCGCCCATCGCGGCGAACGCGCCGAGCGCCTTGTGCCGTCCGGGCCCGTCGGGAAACAGATGCAGCAGCAACGCGAAGGCAGCGGCGGCGGCCAGCGCGGCTCCGACACCCTGAGCCGCCCGCGCGGCGACCAGCGCGCCCGCGTTCTGCGCGAGTCCGCCTCCCGCGGATGCGGCGGCGAGCACCCCGAGTCCGCCGAGATAGAGCGCGCGGTGTCCGAGCAGATCTGCGGTGCGGCCGCCGAGCAGCAACAGCCCGCCGAAGGTGATCAGATACGCGTTGGCCACCCAGGACAGCCCGGCGGACCCGGACCCGAGGTCGTCGCCGACGGACGGCAGCGCGACATTGATGATCGCGGTGTCCATGATCAGCAGCAGCTGGGTGGAGGCGAGCAGCACGAGCGCGGCGGTACGGCTCGGCGCCTTGTCGGGCGCGGCGTTCCCATCGGGCGCGGGCGAGGAATTCCCGTCGGGCTCGGGCGCGGCGTTCCCGTCGGCCGACGTCACCGGCCGGCCCGAAGCTCGTAGCCGTCCAGACAGGCCTGGGCCAGCCGCTCGCAGCCGGCCGCGCCGCCCGCCCACGTCTGCATCGTCAGGCCCACGTGCGGTGCGCCGTGGTAGAAGCGCTCGTACTGCTCGTGACGGCCGGCGAACTCCGAACCCAGCGCGTCCCAGGCCAGTTTGAGCAGCTTGATCCGGTCCTCGGCGGTGGTGCCGGGCGCCTTGAGGTACTTCGACACGACCGGGCCCAGCTCCGGATGGAGCAGGTCCTCGGCCGAGGCCGGGAGTTGGATGATCGAGCTGCCCGCGAGCTGCTTGATCTCCTGCACCGCACGCGGGTAGAGCTCACCGGCCATGATGCGCTGCGCGAAGGAGATCTCACGGCCCGGCGCGACCCCGCCGCGGCCGCCGTCGACCGGCTCGCACGAGGCCTCGGCGGCCAGGACGAAGGCCTTGGCCTGGGCGACCATGCCGAGCAGCCGGCCGACCGACTGTGTGACGGCCGGCAGCCGGTCCGTCCCCGCGGTGCGGGTCAGCAGGATGGCGATCCCGGTGAGGAATTCGAGCTTCGTCCAGAAGCGGGTGGCCGCCTGGTGGACGAAGTTGAGATAGGCGGGCGTCTGCCACCACATCGCGGCGGTGGCTTCCACGTTCCGGTACGTCAGCACCCGCTCCCACGGCACGAACACGTCCTCGCAGACGAGCAGCGAGTCGTTCTCGTCGAACCGCGAGGAGAGCGGATTGTCGAAGACGCCTCGCGCGTTCGCCTCGTACGAGGTGCGTGAGACGAACGTCAGCCCGGCCGTGTCGACCGGTATCGAGAAGCACAGCGCGTGGTCGACGTCCTCCGGCGCCAGCGGCTCGATGGTGCCGACGATCACCTCGTCGGCGAAGACCGCACCCGTGCCGATCATCTTCGCGCCGCGCACCACGATTCCGCCGTCCCGCTCCGCGACGACCCGCACCACCAGGTCGTCGTCGCCGTCGCCGGAGTGCGGGTTGCTGATGGTGAACGCGCTGTACAGATCGCCGTCGGCGAGCCGCCGGTGGTAGGCGAGCGCATGGGGCGCGCCGTCGAACCCGTCGGTGGTGAACACCTGTGGCATCGCGGCGAATCCGGCCGCACCGCCCGCCATGTAGTCGGGCGTACGGCCCAGGAAGCCGTAACTCGCCTCGGCCCACACCTTGTACGCGGTGCGCCGGTCGATCAGGTCCTGCTGGGTGCGGGGCACGGTATACGCGCGGTGAATGCCGTCAAAAATGAGCGTTCCGCTGTGCTCGGAGTCGTGCGCCAGGTCGTAGAGATGTGCGATGGAACCGGCGGTGTTGCGGAACGCGGCGTGGCTGGTGACGTCCTTCACACGCTCACCGTCGAGCCACACCTCACGGCCGTCGCGCAGGGATTCGAGGTATTCCCGGCCAGACCTGGTCAACGTGTCTCCTCAAACGGAACGTCCCCCGACTCAGCCGAGCCTGTCCTCAGCCGGGGAACTGGGCAATGAACGACCGTCCAGCGGTCATTAAGAACCGGCCAGTCATGCAGCTGAGGGGCTCCCTGTGCGGTACTCGCCGGGCGTCATTCCGTACCACTTACGGAAGGCGAGGTGGAAACCCACGGTGCTCTGGTAGCCGACGCGCTGCGGCACAGCGGACTGCGGCAGTGTGGTTTCGGCCAGCAGCCGGGCCGCCTCCTGCATCCGGCGGCCGGTCAGATGACGGGCCGGGGCCTCGCCGACCAGCTCTCGGAAGGCGGCGGTGAAGGCCGACCGCGACATGCCGACCTCGCGGGCGAGCGAGTCGATGGTCCAGGGCTCGGCGAACCGCGTCGCGATGATCACCATCGCCTTGCTGATGCCGGGATGGCGCAGGACGGGCAGCGAGGAGGGGTTGTCCGCGAGTTCGCGCAGCAGCGGCCGCATCGCCAGCACCAGCGCCATCTCGAAGGCGCGCAGGGTGACAAGACGGTCGCCGGGGCCCACCGGACGGTCGGTGGCGGCGAGCAGCCGCAACGTGTCGCGCAGCAGCGGCTCCTGGTCGACCTGGGTGCGGTCGAGCACCAGCGCCCACGGCAGCGCCTTGTACAGACCGCTGGCCGCGGACTCGTCGTAGTGCAGTCCCGCGCACAGCAGCCTGCTGCGCGGGCCGTCGCCCTCGATCCTGAGTTCGCCGGAGGTGCCCGGCTGCCGCTCGGGCAGCACGGTGCCGAGCGCCAGACCGCGCCGCTCCGGCCGGTCGGAGAGCCGGTGCGCGGTGCCGGTCGGGAACAACGCGAGGTCGCCGGTGCGCAGTTCGAGCGCGGTCTGGCCGTCGGCCGTGATCCAGCAGCCGCCTTCGGTGATGTAGTGCAGGACGGCGCAGCTCTGTTCCGCGTCGCCCTCGATGGCCCATGGCGCGTTGACATGCCAACGGCTGTCGAAGACCCCGGTCAGACGCAGGGGTTTGAGCAGCTCACTGAGGAGGTCGTCGCCTTCGGTGTCTGCGGATTCCATTGGACGATCCTTCAACCCCCGCCCCGGTTTGTTAATTGATCGGCCTAACTCGCCGAGGCGAGCCTGGAAGAGCCGTTTCACAGCAGCAGCCACACCCTATCGAAGGGCTCTTCAGACTCATGTCCGATCACATGCCGATGCGCGTAGCGGTCGTGGGGGCGACCGGCTTCCAAGGTGGTGCGACAGCCCGGCTCCTGGCGGAGCGGAATCACAGAGTCCGCACATTGAGCCGCAGGCCGGAGGCGGACCGGCCGGAGCTGCCCGGCATCTCCGTCGCGGGCGGCGACCTCGGCCGGTACGAGGACGTGCGCCAGCTCTTCGAAGGGGCGACGCACGCGGCGGTCGCGATCCCGCTGGTGTACCAGGCCGAGAAGGTCATGCGGTACGCACAGCACATCGCGAAGGCGGCCCGCGAGGCAGGCCTGCGGCGGCTGGTCTACAACACGAACACGCGCATCCCGGACCGGACGACGAACGTCGTGGCCTTCGAGACCCGCCGGCTCGCCGAGACGGTGTTCCGCGAATCGCTGTCGCAGAGCGAGGTGGAGGTCGTCGTCGTACGGCCGCCGGTCTATCTGGACAACCTCTTCAGCCCCTGGAACGGCCCGGCGCTCGTCAACGACGGCGTGCTCGCCTATCCGCTGCCCGCCAACACGCCGACCGCCTGGATCTCGCACCGCGACCTCGCGGAGGCGGTCCACGCGGCGCTCACCGTGGACGGCATCGCGGGCCGCGCCTTCGACATCGGCGGCTCCAGGACCCTGACGGGCCCGGAACTGGCGACGGCCTTCGGGCAGGGCCTCGGCCGTGACATCCGCTATGTGCCGATCGAACCGACCGTCTTCGAGCAGGGCCTGGCGCAGATCCTCGGCCACGAGTCGGCCTCCGGCGTGGCCGGGATCTACCACTACATGGCGAGCGGCATCGAGCCGGACCTGATGTCGGGCGACAACGGCGCGACGGCGGCGGCGCTCTCGGTGAAGCCCGCGCCGGTGGACGAGTGGGTGACACGGCAGCCGTGGCAGCTGTGGACGGGAGAGCCGGCATGACGATTCCCCGCGAGCCGAGCTGGGGCGTGTAACGCCGGCAGCCGGGGGCTTCGCCCTGACCTCTCGTCAGTCAACGGACGGGCTCCAAGGAGCCCGTCCATTCTCTTGTGCAGCCACCCACGTCCTAGTAGTTAACAAACCACCGGATTGCCCACCCGACCCCCGTGGGAAGGCTCACCCGGTACATGCGCGACCGCACCCCTCTCAGCATTCCATCCGCCACCCGAGTGAACGCGGACAGGAGCGCCCATGCCCGGAGCCCGCCAGTCGTCGACTGAGCAGCTACAAAGAACCAGCAAACTCCGCATAAATGCACAATCCGCTCAGCCTGCCCAGCCCGCACAGCTCTCAGGTGATGACGTGAACCCGTTGATCGGCCGTATTCCCGTCCTGGACGTCCGTCCCCAAGTCGACTGCGGGAGAAGGCCCGCAAAAGCAGTCGCCGGTGAGACCTTCCAGGTCAGCGCCACTGTCTTCCGCGAGGGCCATGACGCGGTCGCCGCAAATGTCGTGCTGCTCGATCCCAGCGGGCAGCCGGGCCCCTGGACCCCGATGCGCGAGCTCGCGCCCGGCACCGACCGCTGGGGTGCCGAGATCACTCCGGACGCCGAGGGCCGCTGGACGTACTCCGTCGAGGCCTGGAGCGATCCGGTCGCCACCTGGCGGCACGCGGCCCAGATCAAGATCCCGGCCGGCATCGACACCGCGCTGGTGCTGGCGGAAGGCGCCGAGCTGTACGAGCGGGCCGCCGCCGGCGTGCCCAAGCGCGACGGCCGGGAGGCGGTGCTCGCCGCGGTCGACGCGCTGCGCGACACGTCACGGTCCTCCGCGGCCCGGCTCGCCGCTGCGTTCGCGCCCGACGCCAAGGCCGCGCTCGCCCGTCATCCGCTGCGTGAACTGGTCACGTCCTCAGCTCCGTTGCCGCTGCTCGTCGAGCGCCGGCGCGCCCTGTTCGGCTCCTGGTACGAGCTGTTCCCGCGCTCCGAGGGCGCCGTGGTCACCGAGGGCGCCCCGCCCGTCTCCGGCACCTTCCGCACCGCGGCCGAGCGGCTGCCCGCCGTCGCCGCGATGGGCTTCGACGTCGTCTATCTGCCGCCGGTCCACCCCATCGGCAGCACCTTCCGCAAGGGCCCGAACAACACCCTGTCCCCCGGCGCCGACGACGTCGGCGTCCCCTGGGCCATCGGCTCCCCCGACGGCGGCCACGACGCGCTCCACCCGGATCTCGGCACCTTCGACGACTTCGACCACTTCGTCCGCACGGCACATGATCTGCGCATGGAGGTCGCGCTCGATTTCGCGCTCCAGTGCTCGCCGGACCATCCCTGGGTCAAGGAACACCCGGAGTGGTTCCACCACCGCGCCGACGGCTCGATCGCCTACGCCGAGAACCCGCCGAAGAAGTACCAGGACATCTACCCGATCGCCTTCGACAAGGACATGCGCGGCCTGGTCCACGAGACGCTGCGGGTGCTGCGCTTCTGGATGGACCACGGCGTACGGATCTTCCGCGTCGACAATCCGCACACCAAGCCGGTCGTGTTCTGGGAGAAGGTGATCGCGGACATCAACCGCACCCACCCGGATGTGATCTTCCTGGCGGAGGCGTTCACCCGCCCGGCGATGATGCACACGCTGGCCGCCATCGGTTTCCAGCAGTCGTACACCTACTTCACCTGGCGCAACACGAAACAGGAGCTGACCGAGTACCTCACCGAGCTGTCCGGCGAGGCCGCTTCGTACATGCGTCCCAACTTCTTTGTGAACACGCCCGACATCCTGCACGCCTATCTCCAGGGCGGCGGCCGGCCGGCGTTCGAGGTGCGTGCGGTGCTCGCCGCGACGATGGCGCCCTCCTGGGGTGTGTACGCGGGTTACGAGTTGTGCGAGAACGCTCCGCTACGGGACGGTAGCGAGGAGTATCTGAACTCGGAGAAGTACCAACTGCGCCCGCGCGACTGGGAGTCGGCGGAACGGGAGGGCCGGACCATCGCCCCGTTGATCACCTCGCTCAACCGGATCCGCCGCCGCCATCCGGCGCTTCAGCAGCTGCGCGACATCCACTTCCACCCGGTCGACAACGACCAGGTGATCGCGTACTCGAAGTCCGCGAAAGGCGCTTCCGGTTCGAACACCGGCGACACCGTGATCGTGATTGCCAACCTCGACCCCCACCACACCCAGGAGGCAACGGTCTCGTTGGACATGCCGCAACTCGGCCTCGACTGGCACGAGACCGTACCGGTGCGCGACGAGCTCACCGGCGAGACCTATCACTGGGGCAGATCCACCTATGTGCGCCTAGAGCCGGGCGTCACGCCCGCGCACATCGTCGTTCTGCGACCGTCCCCGCCGACCGGAGGGTCACCCACATCATGATCGTCAATGAGCCCGTCCACGACCTGTTCGAGGACACCCCCGCCAAGGACCGCGATCCCGACTGGTTCAAGCGGGCCGTCTTCTACGAAGTCCTGGTGCGGTCCTTCCAGGACAGCAACGGCGACGGCATCGGCGACCTCAAGGGCATCACCGCCAAACTGGACTATCTGCAGTGGCTCGGCGTCGACTGCCTCTGGCTGCCGCCGTTCTTCAAGTCCCCGCTGCGCGACGGCGGTTACGACGTCTCCGACTACACCGCGGTACTCCCCGAGTTCGGCGACCTCGCCGACTTCGTGGAGTTCGTGGACGCGGCGCACCAGCGCGGGATGCGCGTCATCATCGACTTCGTCATGAACCACACCAGCGATCAGCACCCGTGGTTCCAGGAGTCCCGCAGCGACCCTGAGGGGCCCTACGGCGACTACTACGTCTGGGCCGACGACGACAAGCAGTTCCAGGACGCCCGGATCATCTTCGTCGACACCGAGACGTCCAACTGGACCTTCGACCCGGTGCGCAAGCAGTACTACTGGCACCGGTTCTTCTCGCACCAGCCCGATCTCAACTACGAGAACCCGGCGGTGCAGGAGGAGATCATCTCCGCGCTGCGCTTCTGGCTGGACCTGGGCATCGACGGCTTCCGGCTCGACGCCGTGCCGTATCTGTACCAGCGGGAGTCCACCAACTGCGAGAACCTCCCGGAGACCCATTCCTTCCTCAGGCATGTGCGCAAGGTGATCGACGCGCACTACCCGGACACCGTGCTGCTCGCCGAGGCCAACCAGTGGCCGGAGGACGTCGTCGACTACTTCGGCGACTTCACGGCCGGCGGCGACGAGTGCCACATGGCGTTCCATTTCCCGGTGATGCCACGGATCTTCATGGCCGTACGGCGCGAATCCCGCTACCCGGTCTCGGAAATCCTGTCCAAGACCCCGGCGATCCCGCAGAACTGCCAGTGGGGCATCTTCCTGCGCAACCACGACGAGCTCACGCTCGAGATGGTCACGGACGAAGAGCGCGACTACATGTACGCGGAGTACGCCAAGGACCCGCGGATGCGCGCCAACATCGGCATCCGCCGCCGGCTCGCGCCGCTGCTGGACAACGACCGCAATCAGATCGAGCTGTTCACCGCGCTGCTGCTGTCGCTGCCGGGATCGCCGATCCTGTACTACGGCGACGAGATCGGGATGGGCGACAACATCTGGCTCGGTGACCGGGACGCCGTGCGGACGCCGATGCAGTGGACGCCCGACCGGAACGCGGGCTTCTCGTCCTGCGACCCGGGCCGGCTCTATCTGCCCACCATCATGGATCCGGTCTACGGCTACCAGGTCACCAATGTCGAGGCGGCGATGGCCTCGCCGTCCTCGCTGCTGCACTGGACCCGGCGGATGATCGAGATCCGCAAGCAGAACCGGGCCTTCGGGCTCGGCTCGTACACCGAACTGGCCTCGTCGAACCCGGCGGTGCTCGCCTTCACCCGCGAGTACAAGGACGATCTCGTGCTCTGCGTGCACAACTTCTCGCGTTTCGCGCAGCCCACCGAGCTCGATCTGCGCGAGTACAGCGGACGGCATCCGGTCGAGCTGATCGGCGGGGTGCGCTTTCCCGCCATCGGACAGTGGCCCTACCTGTTGACTCTCGCGGGCCACGGCTTCTACTGGTTCCGCATCAGAAAGGAAGGCCCTGCCTCCTGAGGCGCCCGCTGTTCCACAGGTGACGAGACGTACCTCCCGCGGGGCGGTTTCCACCGCCCCGCACCGGGCAGTCTCCCCCTCATCCCCGCGCGCCGCCGGACAGCCACTGCTGTAATCCGGGACACTCTGCGCATACAGCGCCATTGGAGTGCATCTCGGGGAAAGGACGCGATGCCATGTCGGAGGCTGCATCCACCCGGACTCCCGTCGCTCTCCTCCCGTCACTCGCGCCACTGCTGCACCATTGGCTGCCACGGCAGCGCTGGTTCGCCGGCAAGGGCCATCCCGTCACGGGTTTCTCGCTCGTCGCGGCCAGCGAGCTGCTGCCGCTGGACGGCACGGGCCCGGGCCTGCTCCATCTGCTGGTGCGCGTCCAGCAGCCCGGACTTGCGGCCGGCTCCTCGCAGGACTGCTATCAACTGCTGCTCGGCGTACGCGAGACGCTGCCGCCGCATCTCGCGCCAGCACTGATCGGGCGTCCCGCCGAGGGCCCGCTGGCCGGGCGGACGGTGTACGAGGGACTGCTCGATCCGCGGCTGGCCGAGCTGATCCTGGAGCGGCTGCGTACGCCGGGCTCGCTCGGGCCGCTGCGTTTCGACCGGTTCGACAAGGCCCCGGCGCTGGGCGGCGCGCTCGTCGCGCGGCCGCTGGAGGCCGAGCAGTCCAACTCGTCGCTGGTCTACGGCGATGCGTACATCCTCAAGGTCTTCCGCCGGGTCCAGCCGGGCCCCAACCCCGATCTGGAACTGCCGCTCGCACTGGCCCGCGCCGGTTGCGGCCGGGTGCCCGCGCCGGTCGCCTGGTACGAGTCCAGTGAGCCGGAGCCGTACACCCTCGGTGTGCTCCAGCTGTTCCTGCGCGGCTCGCAGGACGGCTGGCTGCTCGCGCTGGACGCGCTGGCCCGCGGCCGGACCTTCACCGACGAGGCCCGCGCGCTAGGCCGGGTCACCGCCGAGGTGCACACGGCGCTGGCGGACGAGCTGCCGACGGTGATGCTGCGCCGGCCGCAGACGGAAATACTGGCGGCGGCGATGACGCAGCGCCTGGAGGCGGCCGCGCAGTCCGTGCCCGCGCTGCTGCCGTACGCGCCCCGGCTGCGCACCGCCTTCGACGCGCTCGCCGCGCTCGGCCGCAGCGGACGCGTCTGGCGGGCCCAGCGCGTGCACGGCGATCTCCATCTCGGCCAGACGCTGCGCGGCGGCGGCCGGCACGCGGACGGCCACTGGTCGGTCATCGACTTCGAGGGCGAGCCGGCCCGCCCGCTCGCCGACCGCCGCAGGCCGCAGCCGCCGGTGATAGACGTCGCCGGCATGCTCCGCTCCTTCGACTACGCGGCCCGCACCCACCGCCCCTGGAACCCGTCCTGGGCCGAGCACTGCAGGACGGCGTACTGCGAGGGCTATGCCGAGGCGGGCGGCGCCGATCCGCGCACCGAGCCCGAACTGCTGCGCGCGTACGAGACGGACAAGGCCGTGTACGAGGTCGTGTACGAGGCCCGGCACCGGCCCGACTGGCTGCCGGTCCCGATGGCCGCGATCGACCGGCTGGCCGCCACGTGACCCCGCCGGGCCACCACATGAACCATCACCGCCCGCACCGCTCCAAGGAGGCCGACCCCCGTGACCGCCCGCCCCCCGTCCCGTAATTCCTCCGACCCCTATGTGCCCAAGCGCCCGGCCGACGCCTCCCCGGCGAAGCCGCGGGCCAAGAAAGCGGCGGCAGCGCCACGGGCGGGTGGCAGCCACGGCGTGCGCGCGGCCCGGCCGCTCTCCGACGGCGACCGGGAGCGGCTGCTGTCCGGCGGCCACCACGATCCGCACGGGCTGCTCGGCGCGCATGTCCAGCGCGGCGGCGTCGAGCTGCGGGTACTGCGCCCGTTCGCCCGGCGGGTGACCGTGCTCGGCAAGGGGCTGCGGGCGGAGCTGCACGAGGACGGCGACGGCCTGTTCTCCGGAATGCTGCCCCTGCGCACGGTCCCGGAGTACCAGCTCCTGGTCGCGTACGACGCGCCGGACGGCGAAGGCACCGTCGAGGTGGAGACGCACGACCCGTACCGCTTCCTGCCCTCGCTCGGCGACCTCGATCTGCATCTGATCGGCGAGGGCCGGCACGAGGAGCTGTGGCGGGCGCTCGGCGCGCAGCCGATGGCGCACCAGGGCGTCACCGGCACCCGTTTCACGGTCTGGGCGCCGAACGCGCGCGGAGTGCGGGTCGTCGGCGACTTCAACTACTGGGACGGCACCGGCTTCCCGATGCGCTCGCTGGGGTCGACTGGGGTGTGGGAGCTGTTCGTGCCGGGCGTCGGCGAGGGAGCGCTGTACAAGTTCGACATCATGCGCCCGGACGGCTCGCACACCCTGCGCGCCGACCCGATGGCCCGGCGCACCGAGGTGCCGCCCGCCAACGCGTCGATCGTCACCGAGTCCCACCATGTGTGGCGCGACGAGGAGTGGATGACGCGCCGCGGCGACCGCCCGGTGCACGAAGCCCCGCTCTCGGTCTACGAGGTGCACCTGGCCTCGTGGCGCCCCGGACTGACCTATCGCCAGCTGGCTGTACAACTCCCGGCGTACGTCAAGGACTTGGGCTTCACGCATGTGGAGTTCATGCCGGTCGCCGAGCATCCCTTCGGCGGCTCCTGGGGCTACCAGGTCACCGGCTTCTACGCACCGACGTCCCGGATGGGCTCGCCGGACGACTTCCGCCACCTGGTGGACGCGCTGCACCGGGCCGGGATCGGCGTGCTGGTGGACTGGGTGCCGGCGCACTTCCCGAAGGACGACTGGGCGCTCGCCGAGTTCGACGGCCGCACGCTGTACGAGCACGAGGACCCGGCGCGGGCCGCGCACCCGGACTGGGGCACGCTCGAGTTCGACTACGGGCGCAAGGAGGTCCGGAACTTCCTGGTCGCCAACGCCACCTACTGGTGCGAGGAGTTCCACATCGACGGCCTGCGGGTGGACGCCGTCGCCTCGATGCTCTATCTCGACTACTCGCGCGAGCACGGCGAATGGTCGCCGAACGAGCACGGCGGCCGGGAGAATCTGGACGCGGTCGCCTTCCTCCAGGAGATGAACGCCACGGTCTACCGGCGCTGCCCGGGCGTCGTCACCATCGCCGAGGAGTCCACGGCCTGGGACGGCGTCACCCGGGCCACGCACCATGTCGGTCCGGGCGGCTTCGGCGGCCTCGGCTTCGGCCTGAAGTGGAACATGGGCTGGATGCACGACTCACTGGGCTATGTCTCGCACGAGCCGGTGCACCGCAAGTTCCACCACAACGAGATGACCTTCTCGATGGTGTACGCGTACAGCGAGAACTACGTCCTGCCGATCTCGCACGACGAAGTGGTGCACGGCAAGCTCGCGCTGGTGTCCAAGATGCCCGGCGACTGGTGGCAGCAGCGCGCCAACCACCGCGCGTATCTCGGCTTCATGTGGGCGCACCCGGGCAAGCAACTCCTCTTCATGGGCCAGGAGTTCGCCCAGGGCGCGGAGTGGTCGGAGGGCCATGGCCCGGACTGGTGGCTGCTCGACCCGTCGTACGCGGCGGAGCCGGACCACCGGGGCGTACGGGATCTGGTGCGGGACCTGAACAAGGTGTACGCGGCGGCGCCTGCCCTCTGGCAGCGGGACACCGTGCCGGAGGGCTTCGCCTGGATCGACGGAGGCGCGGCCGAGGACAATGTCTTCGCCTTCCTCCGCTTCGACGCGGACGGCGCACCGCTGCTGGCGGTGTCCAACTTCTCGCCCGTGGTGCGCCACGAGTACCGGATCGGCGTCCCACCGGCCGTCCCCGCCTGGACGGAGGTCCTGAACACGGACGCCGCGCGGTACGGCGGCGGCGATGTGCTCAACCCGGACCCGCTGAAGCCGGAGTCCACGGCGGCGCACGGCCACCGCACCAGCGTCACCCTCACCCTGCCGCCGCTGGCGACGGTGTGGCTGCGGCCGGTCTGACGATCCCGAGCCGCTGGGTCGCCCGGGTGAGCGCCACATAGAGGTCGTTGGCGCTCATCCGGTCCGGGTCGACGACGAGGACGGTGTCGAACTCCAGGCCCTTCGCCTGGCGGGGATCGATGAGCACGACGGACCGGGACAGGTCCAGCGGCCCGTCGTCCTGTGCCAGCCCACCGAGCCGGTGGTGCAGTTCACGCGGTGCGATCACCGCGAGCCTGCCCTCGTCGGGAGTCTCGTCGGCGGCGAGCCGGGCCACCTCCGCGAGGGGCACGGTGCGCTCCCACGGCTGTACGCCCGTCGAGCGGATGGAGCGAGGCGGCTCGAAGGCGGGGTCGGTGGCACGGCGCCGCTCGGACGCGTAGTCCATGATCTCGGCGGGCGTGCGGTAGTTGACGCCGAGCCGGGCCAGCTCCCAGCGGTCCTGGACGAACGGGGCGAGGATCTCCTGCCAGGAGTCGCAGCCGGCCAGGTCTCCGGTCTGTGCCGGGTCGCCGACCAGGGTCATCGAACGGGTCGGACTGCGCCGCATCAGCAGCCGCCAGGCCATGGCCGACAGCTCCTGCGCCTCGTCGACGATGATGTGGCCGAAGGCCCAGGTCCGGTCGGCGGCGGCGCGCTCGGCGGCGCTGCGGTGGTCGGCCTCCTCCTGGCGCTCGGCCATCCGCTCGGCGTCGATGATGTCGTGCGCGGCGAGGACCTCGGACGCGTCTTCGTCGACGTCCTGCTTGTCCTCGAACTCGTAGGTACGGGAGGCGTAGGAGACGTCGAGCACACCCTGTGCGTAGGCGATCTGCCGAGCCCGCTCGGCCTCGGCGGCGGCCAGGGCTGCGGAGTTGTCCTCGCCGAGGAGTTCGGCGGACTCGTCGAGAAGGGGCACGTCGGCGGCGGTCCATGCCGCTGTCCTGTCGCGCCTGATCAACTCCGTGTCGTCCTCGCCCAGATGAGTGGGCTCCGCCAGATAGTCGGCGAGGAACTCCTGCGGGGTCAGCGGGGGCCACAGTGACGCGACGGCGGAGTGCACGTCGGCGCTGGCGGCGACGGCCTTGCCGAGCTGGGCGATGTCGTCGGGGCCGAGGAAGTTGGGGCCGCCGTACGGGTCGGCGCCGATCCGGTCGGCGAGCTGGGTGGTCAGATCGTCGATGATCCGGAAGACGAAGTGCGGGCGGGCGAGGTTGTGCGGCAGCCCGGTCTCGCGGGCCTTGTGCCGTGCCTCGACGGCCATGTCCCAGTCGACCAGCAGCTCTCCGTCGTCGTGCGGGATCACGATCGGGGCGTCCTTCTCGGGCACCTTCTGCCGGTCCCGTACGGCCTCCGCGAGTACGCGGGCCATGTCCGCCCGGCCCTTGACGGCCGCGGCGGCCGGGCTGTCCGCGCCGGTGGCCGTGACGCCCGGGAACAGCTCGCCGACGGTGGCCAGCAGCACGCCCGTCTCGCCGAGCGAGGGCAGCACCTCGCCGATGTAGCCGAGGAAGGCGGGGTTGGGCCCGACGATCAGCACGGCGCGCTTGGCCAACTGCTCGCGGTTCGCGTACAGCAGATACGCGGCCCTGTGCAGCGCGACCGCGGTCTTCCCGGTTCCCGGTCCGCCCTCGACGACGAGCACTCCGCGCTGCGGTGCGCGGATGATGTGGTCCTGCTCGGCCTGGATCGTCGACACGATGTCGCCCATCCGGCCGGTCCGTGCGCTGTTCAGCGCGGCAAGCAGCACCTCGTCGGCGTCGTGCGACTCGTATCCGGTGCGGGTGGTGTCGGCGAGATCCATGATCTCGTCGTGCAGGGCGGTGACGGTGCGCCCGTGCGTGGTGATGTGCCTTCTGCGGCGCAGCCCCATCGGCTCATAACCGGTCGCGAGATAAAACGGTCGCGCGACAGGAGCCCGCCAGTCGATCAGCAGCGGAGTCCGTTCCTCATCGTCCCGCCGGATTCCCGCACGCCCGATGTGGTACGTCACTCCGTCGCGCCGGTCGATCCGTCCGAAACAGAGCCCGGAGTCGGCGGCATTCAGCGCGGCGAGCGAGGCGGAGTGCTCGACCACACCGATATCGCGCTCCACGCGCGCCTGTCGACCGGTGCTGACCTGCGCGATCGTCGAGTGCATGGCAGCTTCGGCCTCGGCCCTGAGCTGGTCGAGCCGCTCGTGGGCGAGGGAGACGAATTGTTGTTCCTGCCGCATTTCCCCAGTTGACAATTCAGCTCCTGACGCGATATGGTGCCTTTATTGAACTTCTCCGCATGCTTTAGCATGACTTAAGCGCACGACGCTCAACTACCTAATATACTCAGAGAAAGACCCCGGCCGTCAATTCGGTTCCGGGGTATTTTTCTGTTTCTTTCGCGGCCGGAAGGCCGGGGTCTGCGCGGGCACGAGCCCGTCCTGCCGGAGGAGGCCGGACCTCCCGATGAGCCCTTTCGATGAGCCTCACTCGTCATCGGATGAATGCCGTCGGCAAACCCCAACTCCCGCCAACATCACCCTTGTTGAACGCATTGACATCCGATGAATCCCGCGTCCATCCTTCCCTCTGCGACAGGAGGACGCCCTGTTGCGCGCACGCTCCCCACCACATCTGGAGCCGCCATGCGTGCCATCCGTAGGAGATCCCTCCGATCCTTCAGGTCCCTGAGGACGCTGTCTTTACTGCTCGGCGCCGTCCTGCTTGCCGTCACCGCGCCCGCCGTGACCGCCGGGCCGGCCGCCGCCGCGGGGCCGGGAACGAACCACGCCACCGACGATCCGTTCACGTCGTCCCGCACCAGCTGGTTCCGCAACGACAAGTTCGGGATGTTCATCCACTTCGGCGCGTACTCGCAGCTGGAGGGCGAGTACACCCGCTCCGACGGCACCGTCTGCCGGAACGCCGAATGGATCAAGCGGTCCTGCGCCATCCCGACCGGCGAGTACGAGGCAGCCGCGCGGCAGTTCAACCCCTCCGCCTTCGACGCCCGGGCCATCGTCACCGCGGCGAAGAACGCGGGCCAGAAGTACATCGTGATCACGTCCAAGCACCATGACGGATACGCGATGTGGCCGACGAAGCAGAACACCTGGAACCTGCGCGACCACTCCTCCTTCAGCGCCAGCCGCGACATCCTCGCCGAGCTCAAGACCGAAGCGGACGCGCAGGGCATCAAGCTCGGCTTCTACTACTCGATCTGGGACTGGCACGACCCGGACTTCCCGAACCCCGCCACCTTCCCGGCGTACCGCACCCGGATGTACGCGCAGCTCAAGGAGCTGATCGACAACTACGATCCGGCGCTGCTCTGGTTCGACGGCGAATGGGACACCGACAACCCGGTGAACCGCTGGTCACCGCAGGACGGCGCCGCGCTGGAAACCTATCTGCGAGGTCTCGACCCGAGCCTGATCATCAACAACCGGGTCGGCAAACGGCGCGTCGTCGACGGCGACTACGGCACCCCGGAGCAGAGCATCCCCGGCGCTCCGGTCGACGGCCAGCTGTGGGAGAGCTGCATGACCCTCAACAACAGCTGGGGTTACGCGAAGCACGACAACAACTGGAAGACGGCCACGACCGTCGTCCAGAATCTGCTCGACATCTCCAGTCGCAGCGGCAACTACCTGCTCAACGTCGGCCCGGACAAGCTCGGCCGGATCCCCGCGCCCTCGCTCGACCGGCTCGACGATGTGGGCCGCTGGCTGAACACCGCCGGGCAGGGATCTGCCGTGTACGGCACGGGCGGCGCCACCGGACTCGTCGCCGACCCGGCGTGGGGCGCGGTCGCCCGCAAGGGCCACGCCAAGCTGTACGCCTCGGTGTTCACACCCTCCTGGCCGGCGGCCGGGCAGGCGCTGCACCTCACCGCGAAGGTGCCGTTCACGGTCAACAGCGCCCGGGTGCTGAACAGTTCGCAGACCGTCAGTGTCACCAAGGCCGGCGACGGCTTCGACATCAGACCGTCCGGCGCCGCCGTGGACGGCGCGGCCTCGGTCATCGAACTCTCGATCACCCCGCCCTCGCCGACGGCCGCCGGCACCGGCACCGGCCTGAAGGCCGAGTCCTTCGCCAACACCACGTTCACCGGCACCCCGGCAGCCACCACGACCGACCCCACCATCAACAAGGCCTACCGCTTCGACGGCTCCCCGGCCCCGGGCATCCCCGCCGACAACTTCGCCACCCGCTGGACGGGCTTCGTCCAGCCCCGTTACAGCGAGCCGCTCACCTTCACGTCCGTCTCCGACGACACGGTCCGCGTCTGGGTCGACGGCCGGCTCGTCGTCGACAACACCACGCCCCATGTGCCGCAGCTGAACAAGGCCACGGTCACCGGCCTCCAGGCCGGACGGAAGTACGCGATCAGGGTCGAGCACACGGAGCGGACCGGTGAAGCGCATATGAAGCTGTTCTGGTCCAGCCCGAGCATGGAGCAGGTCATCGTCCCGAGGTCTCAGCTCTACGTCTCCTGACGCGGGCCCGATCCGCCGGTCGGGCCGAGCCGCGTTGTCAGACCCCTGCGCTACGTTGCCGGCATGACTGAATTCGTACTCGTGGCGGGCGCGTGGCTCGGATCGTGGGCGTGGGACGAAGTCGTGCCCGAGCTGCAGGCGGCCGGGCACGGCACCCACCCCCTGACGCTGTCCGGCCTCGCCGAGAAGCAGGGCATCCCGGCCGGGCAGCAGACCCATGTACAGGACATCGTCGACGAGATCGAGCGCCTCGATCTGCGCGATGTCGTCCTCGTCGGCCACAGCTACTCGGGCATCCCGGTCGGCCAGGCCGCCGAACGGATCGGCGACCGGCTGGCCCGCGTCGTCTTCGTCGACTCCGAAGTCCCGGTGAACGGCGCGGCGTTCGCCTCCGCGAGACTGGCGGCCGCGATCGCCGAGAACGGCGGCTTCTGGGCACCCCTGACCGCGCCCGACTGCGACGGCCAGGGCCTCACCGGCGAACAGACCGCCAGGTTCGTCGGTGGCTCGACACCCCACCCGGGCGCCACACTGACCGAGCCGGCCGTGCTGGCCCGCCCGCTCGGCGAGCTCCCGGCGACCTATATCAAGTGCCTGCTGGACGGACCCGAGCCGAACGACGACGTGGCCGAACTGCTCAAGAGCGAGCGGTGGCGGCTGGTCGAGATGGACACGGGCCACTGGCCGATGTTCTCCCAGCCGGTCGAGCTGGCACGGATCCTGAACCGGTCGGCCGCGGAGTCCTGAGGCGGCAACCACCGTTGCCTTGACCCCGACGTCAAGGATTACCGTCGAAGACATGCGAATCGGCGAGCTTGCGGAGCGGGCCGGGACCACGACCCGCACTCTGCGCTACTACGAGTCCCGCGGACTCCTGCCCGCGCGGCGCACCGGCAACGGCTACCGCACGTACGACGAGGACGACGTGCGGCTGATCCAGCAGATCCGGACGCTGCAGGACTTCGGCTTCGAGCTGGAGGAGACCCGGCCCTTTGTCGAGTGTCTGCGCGCCGGCCACCCGGCGGGCGACTCCTGCCCGGCCTCGCTCGCCGTCTACCGCCGCAAACTCGCCGAGCTCGACGGCCTGATCGACCAGCTCCAGTCGGTCCGCGCCCAGGTCGGCGCGGAACTCGCGCGGGCCGAGGCGGAGCTGCCGGGCGGGCCCGAACCGCGCTGTGAAATGGGAGGGACGAGCGAATGATCCACGCAGAGGGCGTCGCCGAGGTGACGGACGCCGACTTCGACAACGAGGTGCTGGCGGCAGACCTCCCGGTCCTGGTCGAGTTCACGGCGGACTGGTGCCCGCCGTGCCGCCAGATCGCGCCGGTGCTGAGCGCCGTCGCGCGCGAGGAGGCGGACCGGCTGAAGGTCGTGCAGCTCGATGTGGACACCAATCCGGAGACCACGACGCGGTACGGCGTGCTCTCGATGCCGACGCTGATGGTCTTCCGCAACGGCGAACCGGTGAAGTCGATGGTGGGCGCCCGGCCCAAGCGCCGCCTGTTGCAAGAGCTGGAGGACGTGCTCCAGCCGGTCCCGGGCAGGTAGCTGCCTGTCCGGACTACGCGGCCGACGGGTTCTGGTCCCGGTCCGCGAGCACCTCGTACGTGCTCGCCCAGTCGTCGTCCCGGTGGCCCTTCGCCACGGCCCGGTCCGCGACCGACTTGATCGACTCCAGCTGCGAGACATCGAGCCCGCGCGTGCGGGCCGCGTGCAGGATGTGGTCCACGCCCGCGGCCATCATGCCGAGGTTGGCCTGCGTGCCGGGGTAGCTGCTCGCGTCGATGTTGGCGGCCGTGTACTCCGCGATGGGCGGCAGGATCTGGACGATGGTGCTGAGATACGGCGCGAGGTCGGCCGCCTTGACGCCGTCGCCGGTGGCCAGGGCGTAGGCGTGCACCAGGCCCGAGATGCTGCCGTAGAAGAAGTCCAGCAGCGAGAGGTCGTAGATCGCGGCGAGGCCCGGGTCCGTGCCGACGAAGGCGGCCTTGCCGCCGAGCGCCTTGAGCGTCGGCTCGTGGCGGTCGAAGGCCTCCTGCGAGCCGGAGTAGAAGAGCAGCGCCTCGGGCGAGCCGATGAGCGGGGTCGGGACCATCACCGCACCGTCGAGATGGGCGATGGAGTGTTCGGCGGCCCAGGCGGCGGCCTCGCGGGAGCGTTCCGGGGTGTCCGAGGTGAGGTTGACCAGGACGCGGCCCTCGAAGGCCTCGGCCAGCGGTGCGAGGATCGCCTGTGACGCGTCGTAGTCGACGACGCAGACGACGGTCAACTCAGTTGCCCGTACCGCCTCTTCGGCGGTTTCGGCGCGCACCGCGCCACGGACGACCAGGCTGTCGCCCTTGGACCGGGAGCGGTTCCAGACGGTGGTGGGGTGGCCGGCTTCGAGGAAGGCTCCGGCGAGGGCCTGGCCCATCGCGCCGAGGCCGATGACCGTGACCGGGGTACGTGGCGTGTTCGTGGTCGACATGACAGCCATGCTTCTTCGGCGCCCACCGGCCCACAAGTACCGACAAATAAGTCAGGTACTCACCGAAAGGTAAACATCGAGGTCACCGCGGTGGCGTCGACGGCGGCAGCAGCGGCTTCCGTTCCAGCGGCGAGGTCAGCACGATGGATGTCGTCGTACGGCCGAGTGCCGACGTCGCCTCCAGCACATCCTCCAGATGCACCGTGTCGGTCACCGCGACCTTGATGATCCAGCAGTCCTCGCCGACGACATGGTGTGCCTCGATCACCTCCGGGCGGGCCAGCAGTTCCAGCGTCCGCGGGTGCTTGAGGTTGTAGCCGCCGTGCGGATTGACCCGGATGAAGGCCTGGATGCCGTAGCCGAGACGGGCGGCCGAGACATGCGCGCCGTAGCCGGTGATCGCGCCGCACGCCTCCAGCCGGCGGACCCGCTCGGTGACCGCCGCGGGGCTCAGCCGGACCCGGCGGCCCAGTTCGCTGAGTTTGATGCGGCCGTCGCTCTGGACGAGCTCCAGGATCTGCCGGTCGACCTGGTCGAAGGTGGCCGCCGAGGTTTCGACGGCGGCGGGACGCAGATGCCGTGGTTCTTTCGGCAGAGCGGCCGGATCTCCCATGTCTCCCCCTTCATCGTGTGGCGCATAAACGTAACACTTGACGTACGACGAGAGGGAGTTGGGAATGCGGGACATCCAAGTGCGCGACATATGTGTCATCGGCGGAAACCGGTACTTCGGAAAGCGGCTGATCGACCGGCTGCTGAATTCGGGCGACCGGGTCACGGTCATCAATCGCGGATCGTCGCCGCCGCCCGCCGGAGTGACACATCTGGTCGCGGACCGCGACGACGAAGAATCGCTGCGCGCCGCGCTCGGTTCGCGCACGTTCGATGTCGTCTTCGACCAGGTCTGCTACACGCCGCGGCAGGCGGATATCGCGCGGCGCGTTTTCGCGGGCCGCACGCGCCGCTATGTGATGACGTCCACCGTCGAGGTGTACGAGTACGAGCACTCGGCGACGCCGGTACGCGAGCACGCGGTCGACCCGCTGACGGTGGCCGTGGACCTGACGCTGCCGTGGGACGACGCGAACTTCCGCGAGGAGCACTACGGCGAGGGAAAGCGGCAGGCAGAGGCCGTCTTCGCGGCCGGTTCGGCGGTCCAGGCCGGTTCGGCGGTCCAGGCAGGTCCCGCCTTTCCGTATGTGTCGGTGCGCGTCGCTCATGTCCTCGGCGGGGACGACGACTTCACCGGTCGGGTGGACCACTACGCCGAGCGGATCGAGGCGGGCGAGCCGATCGCCGTGCCCGCCGCGAACCAGCCCGCGACGTATGTCCATGTCGAGGAGATCGCGGACTTCCTGGCCTGGGTGGGAGGCCAGGAATTCAACGGACCGGTGAATGCGAATGCGTACGGCCCGCTCACGACTGCCGATATCTGCGCGGCGATCGAGCACGAGATCGGCGGACGCGCGGAGTTTCTTCCGGTGGAGGTCGGCGAGGTCTCTCCGTTCTCCTTCTCCCGTTCGTACGGAATGGACAATGCGCGGGCGGCGGAGCTCGGTTACGTCTTCCGGCACTCCTCGGAATGGCTGCGGCAGGCCGTCGCGCAGACGCTGGCAGCCCGGAAGCAGGTGCGGTAATGCGATACCGCACGCTGGGCGGGAACGGCTTTCGGGTGAGCGCGATCGGGCTCGGGGCGATGCCACTGTCGATCGAGGGGCATCCCGACGAGCGGCAGGCCGTCGCCACGGTGCATGCCGCGCTCGACGCGGGCGTGACGCTGATCGACACGGCCGACTCGTACTACGCGCCGGGCGGCGAGCCGGGGCCCGGTGAGCTGCTCGTCGCACGGGCGCTGGCGGCGTACGGCGGCGACGCCGATGCCGTACTGGTCGCGACGAAGGGCGGGCGCGGGCGGACCGACGACGGCGACTGGACGGTCAACGGGGACCCGGAGTATCTGAAGCGGGCGGCGAAGGCTTCGCTGGCGCGGCTCGGCGGGCCGGCGATCGGCCTGTACCAGTTGCACAAGCCGGACCCGGCGGTTCCGTTCGCGGAATCGCTGGGTGCGCTGAGCGAGTTGCTCGACGAGGGCACGATCCGGCTGGCCGGGATCTCCAATGTGAACGTCGGCCAGATCCGGCTGGCGCGGGAGATGCTGGGCGACCGGCTGGTGTCCGTACAGAACCGCTATTCGGCGGCGATGCGGGACGGCGAGGCCGAGCTGCGGCTCTGCGCGGAACTGGGTCTGGCGTTTATGCCGTGGAGCCCGCTCGGCGGGATCTCGCGCAGTTCGCTGGACGGCAGGTCGGGCGGGCCCGAGGAGCAGGGCCCGTACGCCGCCTTCCACACGGTGGCCCGCAACCACGGCGCGAGCCCGCAACAGGTCGCGCTCGCCTGGCTGTTGGCCCGCTCCTCCACGGTGATCCCGATCCCGGGGGCCAGTCGCCCCCAGAGCATCCGCGACTCGGCGGCAGCGGCCGAACTGGTGTTGAGCGAGGAGGAACTGGCGGCACTGGACGCGACCGGGACGGCCGCGGCGGCCGATTGACCACGCCGGGCCGGGCGCACGGGCCGGCGCCGCACGCCCCCGCCGTACTGAACGGCGGGCCAGCGCCCCGCCCGCCCGGACGAACTGCTTCCGCCTCTCCCCCGCTCCCACCAGGCAACTCGCTCAACTGCCGCTCACGTTCAAGAAGTTAACGATGTACAGCCATTGACGCTCGCACTGGCTACATCTACAAAACTCTCTGAGAGCGCTCTCAAGCGCGCTCCGAAACCCAGCGCACCGCCCCCTCCCGGAGGTGTCCCTTGAGCACGAGCCGCATCAGACGCATCCCCTTCCTCACCATCCTCGTCGCCCTGGCCGTCGCACTGGCCGGCTTCATAGCCGTCAGCGGCGCCGGTACGGCGCGCGGCGACGTACCCCCCACGCCCGGCTGGAACCTCCAGTGGAGCGACGACTTCAACGGGCCCAACAGGTCCCTGCCCTCGGGCGCCAACTGGCAGATCGACACCGGGCACGGCTACCCGGGCGGGCCCGGCAACTGGGGCACCGGAGAGATCCAGAACTACACGAGCAGCCCCGACAACGTCTCGCTCGACGGCGGCGGCAATCTCCGCATCACGCCGCTGCGTGACGGCGCGGGCAACTGGACCTCGTCCCGCATCGAGACCAAGCGCGCCGACTTCAAGGCTCCCGCCGGCGGCACGCTGCGCATCGAGGGCCGGATCCAGATGCCGAACGTCACCGGCGACGCCGCGCTCGGCTACTGGCCCGCCTTCTGGGCGCTGGGCTCGCCGTACCGCGGCAACTACTGGAACTGGCCGTCCATCGGCGAGTTCGACATCATGGAGAACGTCAACGGCATCAACTCCGTCTGGGGCGTGCTGCACTGCGGCGTCAACCCCGGCGGCCCCTGCAACGAGACCAGCGGCATCGCCAACAACCGCGCCTGCCCCGGCGCCAGTTGCCAGTCCGCCTTCCACACGTACCGCTTCGAGTGGGACCGCTCCGTCTCACCCAATGAGCTGCGCTGGTACGTGGACGGCCAGCTCTTCCACAGCGTGAACCAGAACCGGATGGATGCCGGCACCTGGGCCAACATGACCGAGCACGCCGGCTACTTCATCCTGCTCAACGTCGCGATCGGCGGCGCGTTCCCCGACGCGCTCGCGGGCAAGACGCCGACTCCCGCGACCGTCCCCGGCCGCCCGATGCTCGTCGACTATGTCGCCGTCTGGACCAAGGGCGCCGGCGGGCCGACCGACCCGCCCACCACCGACCCGCCCACGACGCCGCCGCCGTCCGGCTCCTCGCAGCTGTATCTGCGTACGGGAGGCGGCGCGGGTGACGCGGCGGCATCGGCCGCGACGGTGAGCCTCGCGTCGGCGGGCGGCGCGAACTACGACGGCACCCCGCACAGTCCGCAGGTCTTCACCTCGTCCGGGATCACCCGCAGATACAACGGCGGGGCCACGCAGTTCGACCTCTTCGTGGACGCGGGCACGACGGTCGCCAACGGCCAGCAGGTCAGGGTGAGTTACGACCGTACGGGCGACGGGACCTGGGACCGGACGGAGACGTACCACTACTTCGCCACCGATCCCGTGCCGGGCTACGAGCACTACACCCAGGCGAAGGGCCTCAAGTCGTCCACCGGTGCGCTCGGCGACCTGACCAACGGAAAGGTGCGCGTAGAGGTCTGGAACGCGATCGGCCCCGGCACCAGCACGGTCGGCGTCGGCAACCAGTCCGTCGTACGGATCCCCTTCGACTGACGGGAGGTGTCGTCATGATCCGCAGACTGCTCACAGGCGCGGCGGCGCTACTGTTCCTGGCCACGGCGGGATGGGTGACCGCCGGGACGGATCACAGCCGGACCTCGCACGCGGGGCACCGGTACGAGTACACCAAGGCCCAGGCGGCGGCCATCGTCGCCCAGGCCGCGGCACCGGTCCGCGGCAGCGAGTTCCGGGCGGACTGCTTCTCCAGCCACCGCAGGGGCGACGACCCGATCGTCTTCCCGGGCCAGGCCGGCCGTTCGCACATCCACGAGTTCTACGGCAACAGGGACGGCGAACGCCTCGTCGACGCTGGAGTCGCTCGCCGCCGGCACCACCAACTGCACCCCCACCGTGGACCTCTCCTCCTACTGGACGCCCACCCTCTACAAGAACGGAGCCCCCGTGGCCCCCGAGCGGGTCACCGTCTACTACCAGGGCATCACCGACCACACCCGGGCCGTCGCCCATCCGCGCGGTCTGCGGTACGTCGTCGGCAACGCCCTGGCCACATCGCCCGACCAGAACCCCGCCGCACGCTGGTCGTGCGTCGGACGGCCGGAGTCGAGCCGGGACTTCATCAACTGCCCGGCGGGCACCAAGCTGGAGAATTATCTCGACTTCCCGACCTGCTGGGACGGGAAGAACCTGGACAGCGCCAACCACCGCGACCACATGGCGTACGCGGTCGGGCAGACCTGCCCGGCCAGTCACCCGGTGGTCGTGCCGCGCCTGGAGCTGCTGATCACCTGGCCGGTGAACGGCGGCGGGCTGACGCTCGCGGGCACCAGGAACGGGGCCAATGTGACCGATGCGCCCGGCTACACCTTCCACGGCGACTTCTTCAACGCCTGGGACGACGCCGAGCTGAAGCGGCGCGTGGCCAACTGCATTGTCGCGGGCTACGTCTGCGGGACGGACGGCAATCCGATCCAGCAGTAGCACGTCCGGATCAGCGGTAGCGGGTCCGCGCGACCGGTCGGCGCGACCGGTCCGCGTGACCGGTCCGGGTCCGGGACGCCCAGCAGCCTGCGGGCAGGGCGTCCCGGACCGCAGCCGTTCCACCGCCACACCGGTACAGCCGGGCGTCGAACGGCCGTAGACCGGTCAGACGGCCTGGCGCCGGACGCGGATCTTCGACTGGCCGTGCGGCCGTTCCTCCCAGTCGTCCATGAAGCGTGCCTGCAGGCCGTGCTTCTCGGCCACGGTGATCAGCGTCGACGTGCGGTAGTAGAAGTCCTCGTGCAGGACCTGGTGTTCGTCACCCTCGGTCCGGTCGAAGGTGAAGTCGAAGAAGCCGTCCGGGGCGAGGACCCGGCCCACATTCGCCAGGCATTCCTCGATGACGTCGATCGGCGAGTGCGAGAAGACGCTGTGGGCGTGCACCACGTCGAAATGGTTCGCGGGCAGGAAGTCGAGCGTGAGGTTCCCGGTGATGGTCAGATGCGGCAGCTTGTCCTGGAGCTGGTACGTCGTGACCGTTTCCTTCGCCGCGATCAGGATGTCCGGCGAGATGTCGATGCCGTAGTAGTTGCCGGGTTCGAGGTACTGGATGAACCGCCAGCCCGCGCGCAGATTGCCGCAGCCGATGTCGAGCATCCGGTGCTGCGGCTGCAGCCCGTGCTCCACGAGATAGTCGAACTGCATCTTCCCCAGCGCCAGCCAGCGGTGGTGGCTCTGGCTGCCGACCGCCGCCTCCGGGCTGCGGGCGGCGTCGGACGCCATGACCGCGCGGTAGTACGCGACATGGTCCCGGTGCTTGACGCGGAGCCGGAGGTCGCGGGTGGCGCGCCGGAGATAGGGGCGGATGCGGGCGGGATTCCTCAGCGCGTACGCGAGTTTGTGGGCGAGGCGGGACCGGTTGGCAGTGGGAGGCGGTGCTGGCTCAGCAGACATCCCGCCATTGGACAGGCATTGGGCAGTGAGGACCAGTACCCGGTCGCTCCACGCGTGAGATCGGCGATCCGTTCGACCAACTGCGGGAGATCAGCTACCCGTTCGTGTGACCTCACGCTGCTCGGGCGACTCGGACTCGGCGGGTTCCGAGGCCGCCTTGGCCCGGCGCGGCAGCAGGATCGCGACCAGCACCGTTCCCGCGCCGAGTACCACCGCGCCGACGAGACTGGTGTGCGCGACGGCGTCCGAGAACGCGCCGTGCACGGCGGTCACCAGGGCCTGCGCCTGCTCGGGACCCGCCTGTAGGCCGACCTGCTGGGCGACGGCAAGACCGGCGCCGACCGAGTCCTGTGCGGTGTCGAGCGCCTCGGGAGGCAGCTTGGTCCCGACCGCGTCGGCGAGCTGGGACGAGTACGAACCGGCCAGCACCGAGCCGAGGATGGCGATGCCGAGCGAGCCGCCGAGTTCGATGGAGGTGTCGTTCACCGCTCCGCCGACGCCGAGTTCGGCCTCCGGGAACGCGCCCATGATGGCGTCGGTGCACGGCGAGAGCGCGAGTCCGATGGCCAGCCCGAGGATGACGAGCGGGGCCACGAAGTCGCCGTACCCCGAACCTGCGTCGATACGGGTCAGCAGCGCCAGCGCGGTGGTGCCGCCGACCATGCCCGCGGTGACGGTGACCTTCATGCCGAGCCGCGGAGTGAGGACGCCGGTCAGCGCCGAGCCGACGAAGACGGCTCCGGCCAGCGGCAGCATCCGTATGCCGGTCTCGAAGGCGTCGAAGCCGAGCACGAACTGAAGATACTGCGTGAGGTAGTAGAACGCGCCGAAGACCGCGAGGAAGAAGAGAGCCACGGCGAGGTTCGAGCCGGCGAAGCCGCGGTCGGTGAACCGGCGTACGTCCAGGACCGGCCGCGGGTGCCGCAGCTCCCAGACCACGAACAGCACCAGGCCGAGCCCGGCGAGAACGGCCGCGGCGATGGCCTCCGCACCCCAGCCGAAGTGCGGGCCCTGGATGATCATGTAGACGAGCGCGCCGATCCAGACGACGGAGAGCAGTCCGCCGACGTAGTCGATTCGGCCGTGGTGTGCGGCCTTGGACGGCGGTACGAGCACCAGCGAGCCGACGATCGCGAGAGCGGCCACGGGCACGTTGATCAGGAACGTCGACGCCCAGCCGTGGTTCTCCAGCAGCGCTCCGGCCACCAGCGGGCCCGCCGCGATGGCGACCCCGGCGGTGGCGGTCCACAGCACGATCGCCTTGGCCCGCTCGGCGCGCGGGAAGGTCGCGGCGAGCAGCGAGAGCGTGGCGGGCATGATCATCGCGGCGCCGACGCCCATGACCGCGCGGGCCGTGATCACTCCGGCCGCGCTGTCGACCAGCGATCCGGCGACCGCTCCCGCGCCGAAGACGAGCAGTCCGATGACGAGCGCGCCGCGTCGGCTGTATTTGTCGCCGATCGCACCGAGCAGCAGCATCAGCGCCGCATACGGAACGGTGTAGCCGTCGACCACCCACTGCAGGTCGGAGCTGGTGAGCCCCAGGTCTTTGGTCATGTCGGGCGCGGCGACGGTCAGCGCGGTGTTCGCCATCACGATGATCAGCAGGCTGAGACAGAGGACGAGCAGCGCCCACCAGCGGCGGGCGTAGGGCCGGTCCATCTGCTCGACGGGGCGCTTCATGACGAGACTCACGGGACTCCACCTCTCAGGATCTTGCACACTCATGTGCAATTACACACCGCTGTGCAATTTACGTCAATGCACAGCGGTGTGCAAAATGGAGCCATGACGACGACCGGAACCCCGGGCACCAGCGGCAGAGCCGACGCGAACCGCCGGCGCATCATGCAGGTCGCGATCACCGAGCTCTTGCGCGACCAGGACGCCTCCATGGACCAGATCGCCCGCGCGGCCGGAGTGGTGCGCCGGACGGTGTACGGGCACTTCCCGAGCCGCGACGCGCTGATCTCGGCGCTGGTGGACGACGCGGTGGCGACGGTCGCCGAGGCGCACGAGCGCGGCCTCGCGGGTGCGGCGAACGCGCCCGAGGCGCTGGCCCGCGCCACGCTCGCGGCGTGGGAGATCGCCGACCGCTACCGCCTGCTGGTGGCGCTCGCCCAGCGCAGCGTGACGATGGAGGGCATCAAGCAGCGCCTCGCGCCGGTCCGCAAGGCCGAGTGCGATCTGCTCCAACAGGGCATCGACGAGGGCGAGTTCAGCTCTCCGCTGCCGGCGGCGGCGCTCGCGTATGTCCAGGAACAGCAGTTGTTCGGCCTGATGGAGGCCGTGAACGACGGAGCCCTGCCCGCGAAGGACGCGGGCAGGGCTGCCGCGGTGATCGCACTGCTCACGGCGGGCTTCGGCGAGCAGCGGGCGCGGGACCTGGTGGCGAAGCTCCAGCCCCGGGACCTGGCGGCGAGTCTGTAGCCGCCAGACCTGGTGCCGGGGCTACGGGTGGCCCCGCAGGGTCCTCTACCGCAGGCCCTCCAGCGCCTCCTCCGCCAGCTTGCCCACACGCTCGCGCTGCGGGAAGTCGCCGACCTTCACCCTGGCGACCTCCTTGGCCGTCGCGTAGTCGATCACCGAGACCTCGTCGCGGTTGGAGAGCGTCACAAAGCAGTGCCTGCCGTCCGGCGCGGTCACGCTCCAGTACGGCAGTGAGCCCGCCGGATAGCGCACAAAGCCGTCCGTCGCCAGGCCGGGCCGGGAGACCACGGCGGTGTAGTCGTCGATCGTGCCCGCCATGCAGAGCTTGTCGCCCGCGGCGTTCAGCGCGATGCCGTGGTGCGCGGAGTTCTGCGGATAGTCGTCGGGCTTCATCGCGCCGCCGCCCGCGCCGAACGGCATCTCGACCGTCCGCACGGTCTTGCCGCTGACCAGGTCGTACTCGATGAAGCCGTTGAGGTACGACAGTTGCGCGTACATCGTCTTCTCGTCCGGCGTGATCACGGCCGGCCGCACGCCGTAGTCGAAGGTGTACTTGCGCACCACCTTCAGCGTCTTGGCGTCCGCGACCGTCACCTGCTTGCTGCCCTTGAGGAAGTTGAGCGCCTTCGGCAGCGAGGTGACGCCGATCGACATGTTGTAGATGTGCGAGCCGTCCGCCGAGTACATGTTCTCGTGCGGATAGGTGCCGGTCGGGAACTCGCCGGTGATCTTGCCGGTGGCGGTGTCCAGCGTCTGCGCCTTGGCGGCGGTGATGGCCGAGACCACAAACGTCCTGCCGTCCGGCGAGAGCGTCGCATGGTCGGCCTTCAGCCCGTCCAGATGCGTACGCCACAGCTGGCGCCCGCTCTTGACGTCGTACGCGGCGGTGTCGCCGAGGTTTCCGCGGGACACGTACAACGTCCGCCCGTCGGGCGAGAGATGGGCGTCGTCGACGAACTTGTCGCCGCCCGCCTGCTGTTTGACGATCTCGTACGCGGCACGCCGGATCGGGTCCATCCCGGCGAGCACGGCTTCGAGGTCCGGGATGACATCGAGCGTGCCGAGATTCTCGTAGGTGGTCGAGTCGATGAAGTTGACAGTGCCGTCGACGCTGTTGCCGACGACCACGACATCACGCAGCCCGCCCTCCGCAATGGGGGAAACGGAGGGCGGGAGTGCGGTGGGCGGGGCGGCGGAGGCCGTCGAGGCCGTCACGGAACCCACGGCGAGCGTGAGGGTGAGTGCGAGCAGAGCCGGAAGACGTGACATGGGGGGCGTCCCTTCGCATGTTCCTGCGCATGTTCATGCCATGGCAGTCGCATACGATCTCACGTCGGGGTTACCGGCGGTACGCCAACGACCGGACAATTATCCGGAGTTGGCGTACCGGGTGCTGCGGGGCAGCTCCGAAGCCCTGCGTCACACCTTGGCGACCACGTCGTCACCGTGCCGCTGCTCCGGCGGCGCGACGGCCCGACCCGAGCCGTAACCGGCATCCTCGACCGCGGCCGACGAGCTCTGGTCGTCGTCCAGCAGCGTCCGCTCGTCGAACGGGAACCGGCCGGCCAGCACCTCGTCGACCCGATCCTTGTCGATCTCCTTCGTCCACGTGCCGATCAGGACGGTGGCGACCGCGTTGCCCGCGAAGTTCGTCAGAGCGCGGGCCTCGCTCATGAAGCGGTCGATGCCGACGATCAGACCGATGCCGTCGACCAGCGCGGGCTTGTGCGACTGGAGGCCACCGGCCAGCGTCGCGAGACCCGCACCGGTCACACCCGCAGCGCCCTTCGAGGCGACGAACAGGAAGAGCAGCAGCGGAATCTGCTCGCCGATCGACATCGGCGTACCCATGGCGTCGGCGATGAACAGCGAGGCCATGGTCATGTAGATCATGGTGCCGTCGAGGTTGAAGGAGTAGCCGGTCGGGACGGTGATGCCGACCACCGGCTTGCTGACACCCATGTGCTCCATCTTCGCGATGAGCCGCGGCAGCGCGGACTCGGAGGAGGAGGTGGACAGGATGAGCAGGAACTCACGGCCCAGGTACTTAAACAGCGCGAGGATGTTGAGACCCGCGACGACCCTCAGCAGCGCGGCGAGCACGATGAAGACGAAGAGGAAACAGGTGGCGTAGAAGCCGAGCATCAGTACGGCGAGGCTCTTGAGCGCGTCCACACCCGCCGAGCCGGTGACGGCCGCGATCGCGCCGAAGGCGCCGATGGGCGCCGCCCACATCACCATCGCGAGGACGCGGAAGACCAGCCGCTGGATGTGCTCCACGCCGCGGAGAATCGGCGCTCCCGTCGAGCCCATGGCCTGCAGCGCGAAACCGACGAGCAGCGCGACGAGCAGGGTCTGCAGGACCTCGCCGCCCGTGAAGGCGGAGACGATCGTCGTCGGAATGATCCCGAGCAGGAACTCGGTGGTGTCCTTGGCCTCGGTGACCTGCTCATGACCCGCGTCCTTGACCGCGTCGGTCACCGCAAGGCCCGTGCCCGGGTCCAGGATGTTGCCGACGACGAGGCCGATCGCGAGGGCGACCAGCGACATGACGGTGAAGTAGGCGAGCGCGATGCCGCCCACGGCGCCGACCTTCGCGGCCTTGCGTACCGAGCCGATGCCCAGCACGATCGTGCAGAAGATGATCGGCGAGATCATCATCTTGATCAGATTCACAAAGCCGGTACCGATGGGTTTCAGCTCAACCGCGAAGTCCGGGGCGACCAGACCCACGGCGATGCCGAGCCCAACAGCGATGATCACGGCGATGTAGAGATAGTGGGTACGGTCCCGCCTGACGGCTCCTGTAGCCACGAGGGCCTCCTCGTTGAGGTTCTTTGTCCATGTCCCGATGGATGCCGTGAATATCCATCACCCTGTGACCCCGGTCACCCTTACGTTCGTTTCGTTCACACGAAACAGGCCAGGCAGACTTGATCCATGCGCATACCCCGCCCACGCAGCCTCGCCGCGCAGCTCTTTGCGATGCAGGTCGTCCTCGTCACGGCGCTCGTGGCGGGCTGCGCGCTGTTCGCCTATCTGACCGACCAGTCACAGGCCGAGGAGAGCGCCCGGCTCCAGTCCAGGGCCACCGCGACCGCGGTCGCCCAGTCACCTTCCGTGATCGCGGCCACGCGCTCGGACCGTCCGACCCAGCTGCTCCAGCCGTACGCGGAGCGGCTGCGGCGCGACGCGGACGTCGCCTTCGTCGTGATCATGGCGCCGGACGGCACGCGCTGGACGCACCCGGAGCCCGGCCAGATCGGTAAGAAGTACCTGGGCCACCGGGCCCAGGCGCTCGCCGGCACGGTCTACAGCGAGACGTACGAGGGCACGCTCGGCTCTTCGGTGCGGACGGTGGCCCCCGTGTACGACAACGGGAAGATCACCGGGCTCGTCAGCGCCGGCATCACGATCGAGACGATCAGCAACCGGCTGCGCGATCAGGTCGTCGCGCTGCTCGGTGTGGCCGGCGGTGCGCTCGCGCTCGGCGGCTTCGGCACGTATGTGATCAACGCGCGGCTGCGGCGGCACACCCACGGCATGAACGCGGCCGAGCTGAGCCGGCTGCACGACTACCACGAGGCGGCGCTGCACGCGGTGCGCGAAGGGCTGCTGATGCTCGACGGGCAGCGGCGGATCGCGCTGGTCAACGACGGTGCGCGGGAGCTGCTGGGCCTCGGCGACGACTCGGTCGGCCGCCGGGTGGCCGACCTCGAACTGCCCGCGCCGCTCACCGGCGCGCTGCTGGCGTCCGAGCCGCGGGTCGACGAGGTCCATCTGACCGCGGACCGGGTCATCGTGGTGAACACCAGCCCGGTCGTCGGCGGCGAACAGCGCGGCACGGTCGTCACACTGCGGGACCACACCGAACTCCAGGCGCTCTCCGGCGAGCTCGACTCCGAACGCGGCTTCACCCAGGCCCTGCGCTCCCAGGCGCACGAGGCGGCCAACCGCCTCCACACGGTGGTCTCGCTGATCGAACTCGGCCGCGCGGAGGAGGCGGTCGAATTCGCCACGGCCGAACTGGAACTGGCCCAGGTCCTGACCGACCGCGTGGTCGGCGCGGTGGGCGAACCGGTGCTTGCGGCACTGCTGCTGGGCAAGGCGGCGCAGGCGAACGAGCGCGGCGTGGAACTGGTCCTCGCGGAGGACAGCCGCATCGACGACGGCGTCCTGCCGCCGTCGCTGCCTGCGCGTGACCTGGTGACGATCCTGGGAAACCTGATCGACAACGCGGTCGACGCGGCGTCGGAGGCGGCAACCCGCCCGCCGTCGGCGGCAGCTGCGCCCGCCGCAAGCCGCCCGGCGCCCGAGCCGGTGCCGGTGCCGGTGCCGGTGCCGGTACCCGCCAGGCGTTCCGCCGGCGAGCCGCAGTCCGCGGACCGACCGGGCAACGAGCCCGCGCCCGGTGACGACGGGCCCGCCGCCCTGCCCGTGCCGGACGCCGCCGGAAGGCCCGCCACCGAGCCGGTGCCCGCACGCTCGCCGCGCGCCCGGGTCACCGTCACCGCGCGGGCGGATCGTGACGAGTTGCTGCTGCGGGTCTTCGACACCGGCGCGGGCGTCGACCCGGGCTCCGCCGACGAGGTGTTCCGGCGTGGCTGGTCGACGCACGGGGCCGGGCGAGGGCTCGGGCTGGCGCTGGTGCGCCAAGCCGTGCACCGCCGGCGCGGGACCGTCGAGCTGGCCCAAGGACCGGACGGCGGTGCGGAGTTCACCGTACGGCTGCCCCTGAGCACACCCGCGGAGGCGTCCGCATGAGCAGTGAGCCCATCAGAGTCCTCGTCGTCGAGGACGACCCCGTCGCCGCCGACGCGCACGCCCTCTACGTCGGCCGTGTCTCCGGCTTCGCCGTCGCCGGTGTCGCGCACTCGCGGTACGAGGCCGTCCGCGTCCTGGAGCGGACCGAGGTCGATCTCCTGCTGCTCGACCTGTACTTGCCCGACGGGCACGGGCTCCAGCTCGTACGGTCGCTGCGGGCCGCCGGCCACCACGCCGACGTCATCGCCGTCACCTCCGCCCGCGATCTCGCGATCGTCCGCGAAGGCGTCTCCCTCGGCGTGGTCCAGTACGTCCTGAAGCCGTTCACCTTCGCCACACTCCGCGACCGCCTCGCCCGCTACGCCGAGTTCCGCGCCGCCGCCGGTGAGGCCAGTGGCCAGGACGAGGTGGACCGCGCGCTCGCCGCGCTGCGCGCACCGCAGGGCGGCGCGCTGCCGAAGGGGCTGAGCGGGCCGACGCTGGAGGCGGTCACCCGAACGCTCCGCGACGCCGCCACCGGGATGACCGCCGCCGAAGCGGGCACGGCCGTCGGCATCTCGCGGATCACCGCGCGCCGTTATCTGGAGCATCTGGTCACCGAGGGCCGGGCCGCGCGCAGCCCGCAGTACGGCCAGATCGGCCGCCCCGAGCTGCAGTACCGCTGGATTCCCGCCACTCGCTGACCACTCCCAACAGGTGTGGACCATTGTTGGCTGCATCGCTCAATGACCGTGCCCTGCAAGGGGATTGACCTTGTCAGCGAGCCGGTCCTACGGTCGCGGCAGCCCCCGGGCCCCTCGCGCCCGGACCCGGCCAGAGGAGGTCGTGCCCGTGCGCCCCACCGCCCCACTGATCCTCGTCACCGCCGTCACCGCGCTGGCCGCGGCGACGCTCACCGGCTGCGGCAGCGGCTCGGGAGGCGACTCCGACACCGTCGAGGTCGTCTACAACCGGTCCACGGACAACAAGATCCGTTTCAAGGACCAGCATCTCGAGGCCGCGAAGAAGCAGTTCGAGAAGGACCACCCGGGCAAGAAGATCAAGCTCATCCCGATCCAGGCCCCGGACAACGACTACGCCACCAAGGCGCAGCAGATGATGCGCTCCCCGAAGACCGCTCCCGACCTGGTCTACGAGGACACCTTCCGCATCAACTCCGACATCAAGGCCGGGTACTTGAAGTCGCTGGACGGCTATCTGCCGAAGTGGGACCAGTGGAGCCAGTTCGTCGACACGGCGAAGGCCGCGGCCAAGGCGGAGGACGGCAAGACGTACGGCATACCGGACGGCACCGACACCCGCGGCCTCTGGTTCAACAAGGCGATCTTCGCCAAGGCAGGACTGCCCGCCGACTGGCAGCCGAAGAACTGGGCCGAGGTCCTCGAAGCGGCCCGCACGGTCAAGCAGAAGGTCCCCGGCGTCATCCCGCTCAACGTCTACACCGGCAAGGGCCCCGGCGAGGCGGCCGTGATGCAGGGCTTCGAGATGCTGCTGTACGGCACGGGGGCCGATCCGCTCTACGACTCGTCCACCAAGAAGTGGGTGGCCGGCAGCAAGGGGTTCAAGGACTCGCTGGACTTCGTGCGCACGGTGTACGCGGAGAAGCTCGGCCCCGACGTCTCCGACGCGCTCGACCCCAATGTCGGCACCCGCGTCGCCACCGAGTGGTTCCCGGAGGGCAAGCTCGCGATCTCGCTGGACGGCTCCTGGATGGGCCAGAACTGGATCAACAAGGGCCCCAAGGAGTGGCCGGGCTGGAGCAAGGACCTCGCCCAGACCCCGATGCCCACGCAGAACGGCCAGGCGCCCGGCAAGGTGTCCATGTCCGGCGGCTGGGCCTGGTCGATCCCGCAGAAGGCGGGGAACGCCGATCTCGCCTTCGAGTTCATCAAGACGCTTCAGACCGCCGAGAACGCGACCCAGTGGTGCGTGGTCGCCGCACAGATCGCCGTACGCAAGGACGTGGCGGCCGATCCCAAGTACCTGAAGTCCATGCCCGGCATCGACTTCTTCACCGGCCTGGTGCAGTACACGCACTACCGTCCGGCGCTCCCCGTCTATCCACAGGTCTCCACCGCCATCGGTGAGGCCATGGAGAAGGTGACCACGGGCGACGCCTCGTCGGCGGACGCGGCGAAGGCGTACGACGACCAGCTGAAGACCATCGCCGACGGCGCGGTCGTCAGCAAGTGAGCAAGGTGAAAGCGGGAGTGTGGCGGTGGGCGCCGATCGCCCCGGCCACACTCCTGCTGCTGCTCTTCCTGGCAGGGCCGATCGGCTACTGCGTCTGGATCGCCTTCACCGACACGCAGTTGACGGGCGCGTCCGGCTCGGACTTCGTCGGCCTGGACAACTTCCGCCGGGCCTTCGCCGACGACGACTTCCGCAACGCCGTCTGGCTCACGCTGGTCTTCACCTTCATCTCGGCGCTGGTCGGGCAGAACACGCTGGGCCTGGCGCTGGCGGGTCTGATGCGGGCGTCGTCACGTCCGGTGCGGACGGTCACCGGCACCCTCGTCATCACCGCCTGGGTGCTGCCGGAGATCGTCGCGGCGTTTCTGCTGTACACCTTCTTCCGCCGCGAAGGCACGCTCAACGCGCTGCTCGACTGGCTCCATCTGCCGTCCCAGAACTGGCTGTTCACCCTGCCGATCCTGGCCGTGTCGTTCGCCAACGTCTGGCGCGGCACCGCGTTCTCGATGCTGATCTACTCCGCCGCGCTCGCCGAGATACCGCGCGAGATCACGGAGGCGGCGGAGGTCGACGGCGCGAGCGGCCCGCGCCGGGTCTGGCACATCACGCTCCCGATGATCCGGCGCTCGATCGGCACCAACCTGATGCTGAACACGCTCTCCACGCTGTCGGTCTTCGGCCTGATCTGGGCGATGACGCGTGGCGGCCCGGGCAACCGCAGCCAGACACTCCCGGTGTTCATGTACGACCAGGCCTTCCTCAAGAGCCTGATCGGCTACGGCACGGCAGTCGCACTCCTCCTGCTCCTCGTCGGCTCGCTCTTCTCGATCGTCTATCTGCGCCTGATGAAGGTCGAGGTGTGATGCGCCGCGCCACCCGAGCCCGCCTCGCCGCCGACGCCTCCCTGCTGCTGACCGCCGCTGCGTTCGCGCTGCCGCTGATCTGGCTGGCGCTGGCCTCGGTGGACACGGAGGCCGATCTGCGCGTACGGGTCCCGTCGTCGGCCACGCTGGACAACTACGACGCGGTGCTCACCGACGAGATCACCTTCACGCCGATGCTCAACAGCCTGCTGCTGTGCGGCGGGGCAACCGCGCTGACGGTGGTCTGCGCGGCGCTCGCGGCCTATCCGCTCTCCCGCCACCGCTCGCGCTGGGGCCGCCCGTATCTGCTGACGATCCTGTTCACGACGTGTCTGCCGATCACCGCGATCATGGTCCCGGTCTACGGCCTGTTCGTCCAGGTCAATCTGATCGACACCATGTACGGCACGGGGATCTTCCTCGCCACGTCCCAACTGCCGTTCTCCATCTGGCTGATGAAGAACTTCATGGACGGCGTCCCCGTGGTCCTGGAGGAGGCGGCCTGGACGGACGGCGCGTCAAATCTCCAGACCCTGACCCGGGTCGTGCTGCCGCTGATGGGCCCGGGACTGACCGTGGTGACGATCTACACCTTCATCCAGCTCTGGGGAAACTTCTTCGTCCCGTTCATGCTGATCCTCACGCCGGAGCAACTGCCCGCGTCCGTCTCGATCTTCACCTTCTTCGGCAACTACGGATCGGTGATCTACGGTCAGCTCGCGGCGTTCTCGATCCTGTACTCGGCCCCGGTGCTGGTGCTGTACGTACTGATCTCCCGAAGGCTGGGCGGCGGCTTCGCGCTCGGCGGGGCGGTCAAGGGGTGACGGGAGAAGGGTCCGCAGGTGTGTCGGGGCCGGCAGGCGACGCTTCGGGGTTCGCCGGTGCGTCCGGATCCGCAGGTGCGGTGGGCTTCGTGGGAGCGACCGGGTCCGTGAGGGCGGAGCAGCCGTGGTCCTTGGCCGAGCGAGCGGCGAATGCCTTCAGCGCGGCCCGCTCGTGGGCCACGGCCTCCTGCCCCCCGTCACGCCGGATCGCATAGAGCGCCGACTGGCCGGCCGGGCACACGGCACTCGCGACGAGCCGAACCGCGTCCATGCCGTCGCTCGCCATCCGAAAGCGCATGTCCTCGGCGTACGGGCCGTAGTAGGCGTCCAGGTCGTACGTCTGGAACTGTCCGGTGCCCACCGTGCAGCGGGCGCGCGGCGCGTCGCCGCGGCCGCTCTCCCAGGCCCGGAAGCTGCGTGTCCTGCCGTCGGGCACTCCGGCGCAGGTGCCCGTCGCCCTGCGGAGTTCGACGGACTCGTCCTCGGCGACCGGCAACGGCACGGTCCGCAGCGGCTTGCCCAACCGGGCCTCGCAGCCGAAGCGTTCGGCGGACTTGTGCGCTGTACCTGTGGCGATGCGCGCGAGGCGCGTGCGGTCGTCCGGATTGTCGGACGTGGTCCCTGTCACGTGGCCCACCACCGTGACGAGCAGATCGCTGCGGCCCTCCGGACAGTCGAGCAGTACGGCCGCCGTGGCCTCGGAGTCACGGCCCTCGCTGTCGCCGTCGAAGAACCCGGTCCAGCCGTGGCCGAGCGGCACGGGCCGCTCGGCCTCGGTGCCCCAGTACAGGCTGCCGTTGCGCTGCCCGCGGTCGCCCTCGAGCGTCGGCACGCCCTGCACGGTCACCTCGACCGAGCCCTCTCCCGTGCTGCTCTCGTCGACCCGCGTGATCTTGCACTGTATGGACAGCGTGCGCTTCTCGTCGTTGAGGCCGCCTTCGCGGCGGATACGGTCGCGCTGCTCCGCCAGCTTGCCTTCACCGAGCACCGCGCGGGTCTCGTCCGCCGCGAGAACGCCGTCGCATGCCTCGTCCAGGACGCGCTGCTCGCTCCAGCGGTCGAGGACCAGCCAGCCGGCGGCGAGGACGACGAGCGCCAACGCCCCGACGGCGATCGTCCGGGCCCTCCCCTGGATGAGTCTGCGCAGCTGGATCATCACAGCGATCCTTCAACGATCTTGGCGCCGCGGCAGTGCGATCTGCGCGGCCAGCCGTCCGCCGCCGCGAGGTAGCGGTCAAGCACGGCGCGCGCCTGCTCGCGCAGTTGCCGCCGCTCGGAGCTGGTCAGGACGACCCGGCCGTTGGCATCCGCGGTCACTCCGGACTGGAGGCGGACCTGGTGGTAGGAGAGTTCGCCGTCGCAGGTCGCTTCCGCCCGCAGTTCGAGCCGGCCGTCCGGATCACCCAGCCACGCTGTCCGCCCGTTCTTCTCCGCCGGAAGGCCGAAGAAGCCCTCGCTCAGCCTTCTGGCCCAGGCCCCGGAGGCGCTGTCCGTCTCCAGCGATGTGATCGCCAATCGCTTCGGCCCGCCCGCGGCTTCCGTCCGCCGTACGGCGCAGGACCCCTGCCGTACCCGGTAAGGACTGTTGCGCACGGCCTTCCAACGGCCCTCGTAGCCCAGCGCCTTCGGATCGAGCCAGTCACAGAGCGCCGCGTCCGCACGCTCGGGAGCGCGCGCGGCGATCGGGGCGAGTGGCTCACCGCCGCATTGCTGCCGCTCGTTGATCCAGTCGGCGACGGACACCGCGGTACGGGCCGCGGGCCGCAGGTCCTTCTGCGAAGGCCGCTTCGGAAGGCTCACCGTGACCTGGAGGTCCTTGGTCTGCGCGGTCCGCCGGGTCAGCCCCTGGGGACAGACGACAAACAGCCTGGCGACCACGTCGTCCTCGTCGACGTCGAGCCCGCCCTGTGCACCCGGCGGCAAGGCCAGCGGAAACGCACTCTGGTCCTGTTCCGCCGGGTCCGGCCCGAGGACCGCCGCCTCGGCATGGATCTGTACTTCCGCGCCGGGCCGGCTCAGCCGGCAGTCCAGCAGCGCCCGGCTCTCCTGAGTGGGATCGAGGACGGTGCCGTACTCGACCAGTGCGCCCGCCGAGTCGTCCGGCAGGAACGGCCGCAGCTCCTCCTGCGGCAGCAGCCCCTGGCAGGCCTTCTTCAACTGGGCGCGATTGCCTGCCAGTTCGTCCTCTCCGACGGCCGAGCGGACGAGGACCACCGCGGCGGCCAGCACCGCGATCACCGCCGCCAGAGCGATCCACCGCGGCCGCACCCCTCGCACCCATCCCCCTTTGATGGCATGATCCCTCACTCGACGTTACCAAACGGTACCGATCAGCTCGGATGTTCCTACGACCAGTGGCGTTGGGTGAACGCACCGTAGTCACCGGCCCCTTGCGCCCCCTAGGTTGTGCGCGTGCACCGCTCCCCGTCTCCCCCCTTCAACGGCCCTGCCGCGCGCCGGCTGCGCGAGGCTCTCGTGATGGCGCCCGGCCATGTCGCGTACGGTCTCCGCGCCCAGTACGGGCTCCATGTCACACCCGACACCGTGGTCCTCTGGGAACGCGGGATGGCCTCACCCGGCGAGCGGGAACTGACCGCGCTCGCCGGGGTGTTGTGGTGTGCGCCGACGGATCTGCTCACCGAGGCGACCTCGCTGCGTGAGCACCGGATGGCGCGCGGGCTCGCGCCCGACGAGCTGGCGCGGCAGGTGGGCGTGGACTCGGCCTCGTATCTGCGGATGGAGGAGTCGGGCCGCTGGCGCGGCAACGAACGGCAGACCGCCCTGCTCGCGGAGCTGCTGGACCTCGGCCCGCGCGAGCTGCTGATGGCGACCGGCCGCGACGACGAGCTCGCCGAACTGCTGCGGGACGCGGTGAAGGCGCGCTGGCAGGCGTATGTGCGTCCGGTGTCGAAGATGCTGCCGATGGAGCGGGACCATATCGAGGACGTGCTGGAGGAGCTGCACTCCGGGTACCAGTCCCGAATGGTGGCGACGCTCAGCTGGGGCGCGGCGGCTCAGGACACGGGCGGCGCGGGCCGGGAGTTCCTGGACCGGATCATCGAGCACTTCTGGGATCTGGCGCGGACGTAGGCCCTCGGGCTTCGGCGCCACCGCCACCGCCACCGCCACCGCCACCGCCACCGCCACCGCCAATGGTGAAGTCATCCGGTCTTCGAGGACCAGCAGTGGTGGATTCACCTATTACTCGTGAGTCCTGTCGTGATGACGATATCGGGGGCGTGCGCCACGACCGGTGCGCGCCGACGTCGACACAGGAGGCCTCCCTCATGAGCGTGCGCAGAAGTCACCGGGCCCTTGCGGGCCTGGCGGGTGCCGTACTCGCGTTAGCCGCACTGCCGGTCACAACCGCTCACTCCACTCCCCAACGAACCTCAACCTCCCTCTCCTCCACCGAGAAGATCCAGGACCGGCTCGCCCGGCAGACCGCTGCCTCGCTCGGCGACACCCGCTGGAGCGCCCAGTTGCGCAGCGCCTCGCTCGGCACCGCGGCCGTCGACCTGCTCCGGCTGAGCGAACGGTCCACCGCCCGCGCGGGCCTGCGCATGGAGACCGCGGCGGCGGAAGCCAACAAGGATCTCGTCGCGGCCAAGGGCCTGCCTGCGGGCACCGGCTCGCTGCTCCGCATCAAGCTTGCCGACCCGTCGATGCGCGCCGCCCTCGCGAAGGGCGCCCGGCCGCTGGTGGCGGCTGCGGCATCGGACGACGACCGGAAGACGGTCACCGCGTATGACAGCGCGGGCCGGGCGCACGAGCTCGATGCGCGCCGGACCCCCGACCGGCCCGTGTACCTCATCGACGTCGACGCCTCGAAGGCGCTCGCGGCCGGGCTCGGCGTCCTCGGCGACGAACTCGCCAAGGCGGGCGTGGGCAATGCCGCGACCGCCGCCGACGGCGTCTGGACCACGAAGATCACGTCGATCGGCGTGGCCGACGACATGGAGCCGTGGTTCAAGGGCGGGGCCGAGACCTACGCCATCGTCACCGGCTGGGGACAGAACGGCGTGCCGCAGGTCGACACGGTGCAGCTGCCGTATCTCGACGACGACGGGACGACGTACTCCCCGAACCAGGTCCTGGTGAAGTGGTTCAACTACAAGTACAACCTCGCCGACGTGGTCCTGATGGAGGACGACGGCGACACGAACTACAAGGAACTGGCGCGGGCCATCGCCGCGGCGCTGCTGACCCTCACCGACCAGGGTGTCTACGCGCCGCTGGTGGACGCCGTGCTCGCCGCCATTCCGGACTCCTGGTACACGGACGACCCGGACTATGTGGACTCCTGGTACTCCCTGTCCCGGCAGGAACAAGGGCGTCGCACGGGCGCGTCGGGCAATGGCTGGATGACCGTCGAGCCGTATTTCGTCGAGCAGTTCTGACCGCGTCCGCGATCCCCGCCGTCGCCCTTCCGTAACAGCGAAGCTACTAGCCGGTAGCTGGAACGCATTGTTCCGTCCATCCCCGGCCGCGATCATGCCGGGGCCCCGGCGCTTCCGCGCCCGGAACCGGACCTCTCAGGAGTGAACCCCCCATGCAGGCACGCAGATGGACCACTCGCGCCGCGGTGACACTCGCCGCGCTGGCCCTCACCACGTCCGCGACCGCCACCGCGAACGCCGCGACCCCGACCACCGCCCCTGCGGCGCAGCAGGCGAGCACCGGCCGCGCCTTCCTCGCCGACGTCGACTACGCGACCTGGCAGCGCGATGTCTCGGCCGTCGTCGCCACCGCCCGCCCCTACATCGAGCAGCGCACGGCCAACGCCTCCGGGCAGCGGCTCGCGATGGTCCTCGACATCGACAACACCTCGCTGGAGACGGACTTCCACTACTTCTGGGAGTACCCGACCCCGGCGGTCAAGCAGGTGCTGGAGCTGGCCCGTTACGCCGACTCCCGTGGCGTGGACATCTTCTTCGTCACGGCCCGCCCGGGCATCATCTACTCGCTGACGTCGTACAACCTCAAGAACGTCGGCTACCCCGTCGACGGCCTGTACGTGCGTGATCTGCCCGACCTGTTCGACGAGGTCAGCGCGTACAAGACCGGCAAGCGGGCGGAGATCGAGGCCAAGGGCTACACGATCATCGCCAACATCGGCAACAGGCCGAGCGACCTGGTCGGCGGTCACGCCGAGAAGACCTTCAAACTGCCGGACTACGACGGCGACCTGTCCTGATCTCGGGCCGGATCTCAGGCCCGACCTCGGGCCCGGCCTCCAGAGCCTGAGGAAACATGTCCGTCGGCCGCAGTCCAACTGCGGTCGGCGGACGGGCCGTTCAGAAGACCGACTCCGCCTCGTACATCCGGCTGTGCGGCACGGTCTTCAGCTGCGTCACCGCTTCCGCCAGAGGCACCGTCACCACGTCCGTGCCGCGCAGCGCCGTCATCATCCCGAACTCGCCCCGGTGCACGGCCTCCACCGCGTGCCAGCCGAACCGGGTCGCCAGCACTCGGTCGTACGCCGTCGGCGTACCGCCGCGCTGCACATGCCCGAGGATGACCGGCTTGGCCTCCTTGCCGAGCCGGTGCTCCAGCTCCGCGGCCAGCCGGTTGCCGATGCCCATGAAACGCTCGTGGCCGTACTGGTCGATCTCGCCCTTGCCGTAGTCCATGGAGCCCTCGGCCGGATGCGCGCCCTCGGCCACGCAGATGACAGCGAACTTCTTTCCGCGCGAGAAGCGTTCCTCGACCATCTTCATCAGATCCTCGATCTGGAACGGCCGCTCGGGCAGGCAGATGCCGTGCGCGCCACCGGCCATGCCGGACTCCAGCGCGATCCAGCCCGCGTGCCGGCCCATCACCTCGACGACCATCACGCGCTGGTGCGACTCGGCGGTGGTCTTGAGGCGGTCGATCGCTTCGGTGGCGACCGTGACGGCGGTGTCGAAGCCGAAGGTGCGGTCGGTGGAGGAGATGTCGTTGTCGATGGTCTTCGGGACGCCGACGACGGGCATTCCGGCTTCGGCGAGCATCCGGGACGCGGTGAGCGTGCCTTCGCCGCCGATCGGGATCAGCGCGTCGAGGTCGTACTGCTTCGCCAACTCCGCGGAGTTCTCGGCGGCTTCGCGCAGCCGGTCGCGCTCGAGGCGGGCGGAGCCGAGAATGGTGCCGCCGCGGGCCAGGATGCCGCTGACGGCGTTGAGGTCGAGTGGGCGGTAGTGACCGTCGAGGAGACCCTTGAACCCGTCCTCGAAGCCGATGACTTCGTCGCCGTGCCCGGTCAGGGCGCGATGCACGACCGACCGGATCACTGCGTTCAGGCCGGGACAGTCGCCGCCTGCGGTGAGTACTCCGATGCGCATCGTGCTGTGTCTCCTGCTCGTCAGTGGTACAGGTGAGCCCAGTTCGATTGTTCCACGGGCACCGGGTGCCCCGCGCTCTCAGCCACTGCGCCGCACCACTGAGCCCTACGGCACTCAGGGCGCCCTGGTCCCCTGCTCGCGGACCTCTGGGACCCACCTCGTCCGGCGGGCGCCCTACCCACCTCCGGAGGTATTGTCAAGAGGGCATTGCCGCCCCGAGCGGCTTTTTTGTATGCACCAATACTTTTTCTGACCGCACCAGCATGAACATGACGGGAGAGCACGCGTGACGCGCAGCGTGTACGTGACCGGGATCGACCGCGGGGACGGACGGCAGGTCGTCGAGCTGGGAGTCATGGAGCTCCTCACCCGCCAGGTGGACCGGGTGGGTGTCTTCCGGCCGCTGATGCACGACAACCCGGACCGGCTGTTCGATCTGCTGCGTGCCCGCTACCGGCTGTCACAGGACGCCGCGTCGGTGTACGGCATGGACTACTACGAGGCCGCCGACCTGCAGGCCGAGAAGGGTACCGACGAGCTGGTCTCCACGCTCGTCGACCGCTTCCACCAGGTGGCGCGCGAGTACGAGGTCGTACTGGTCCTCGGCACCGACTACTCCGGCACCCAGCTCCCCGACGAGCTCGCGTTCAACGCACGGCTCGCCAACGAGTTCGGCGCCTCGGTGATCGCGGTGGTCGGCGGCAGGGGCCAGACCGCCGAGTCGGTGCGGGCCGAGACCCGTAACGCCTATCGCGCGTACGAGGCGCTGGGCTGCAACATCCTCGCCATGGTCGCCAACCGGGTCGCTCCCGAGGAACGCGAGACCATAGCCGAGCGGCTTGCGGCCCGCCTCCCCGTCCCCTGCTACACGCTTCCCGACGCGCCGGCCCTCGCCGCCCCGACCATCGCCCAGATCACCCATGCGCTGCACGGCACGGTGCTGCTCGGCGACGACTCCGGGCTCGCCCGGGACGCGCTCGACTTCGTCTTCGGCGGTGCGATGCTGCCGAACTTCCTGAACGCCCTGACCCCGGGCTGCATGGTGGTCACACCCGGCGACCGCGCCGATCTGGTGGTGGGCGCGCTGGCCGCGCACTCGGCGGGGACTCCGCCGATCGCGGGCGTCCTGCTCACGCTGAACGAGCGGCCCAGCGAGGAGATCCTCACGCTCGCCTCCCGGCTGGCCCCCGGCACGCCGGTGGTCTCGGTCGCGGGCAGCAGCTTCCCGATCGCGACCGAACTCTTCGGCCTCGAAGGCAAGTTGAGCGCCTCCACGCCGCGCAAGGCGGAAACGGCCCTCGGTCTCTTCGAGCGATATGTCGACACCGGCGAGATGCTGGCCCGGCTCGCGGTGGCCCGTAGCGGCCGTGTCACGCCGATGATGTTCGAGCACGAGCTGCTGGAGCAGGCCCGCGCCTGCCGCCGCCGGGTCGTCCTTCCCGAAGGCACCGAGGAGCGCGTGCTGCGCGCCGCCGATGTGCTGGTGCGCCGGGACGTCTGCGAACTGACGCTGCTCGGCGACACCGAGGTGATCCGCAAGAAGGCAGCCGACCTGGGCATCGACCTCGCCTCCGCCCAGCTGATCGACCCGGCCACGTCCGAGCTGCGGCAGCGGTTCGCCGAGCGGTACGCCCAGCTGCGCGCCCACAAGGGCGTGACGGTGGAGCTGGCGTACGACGTGGTGGCGGACGTCAACTACTTCGGCACGCTGATGGTCCAGGAGGGCCTGGCCGACGGCATGGTCTCGGGCTCGGTGCACTCCACGGCCGCGACCATCCGCCCCGCCTTCGAGATCATCAAGACGAAACCGGACGCTTCGATCGTCTCGTCCGTGTTCTTCATGTGCCTCGCCGACCGGGTGCTGGTCTACGGCGACTGCGCGGTCAATCCGGACCCGAACGCCGAGCAGCTCGCCGACATCGCCATTCAGTCGGCGGCGACGGCGGCGCGCTTCGGCGTGGAGCCGCGGATCGCGATGCTGTCGTACTCCACCGGCACCTCCGGCTCGGGCGCGGACGTCGACAAGGTGCGCGAGGCGACCAAGCTGGTGCGCGAGTCCCGGCCAGACCTGAAGATCGAGGGCCCGATCCAGTACGACGCGGCCGTCGAGCCGACCGTCGCCGCGACCAAGCTGCCGGAGTCCGAGGTGGCGGGCCGGGCGACCGTGCTGATCTTCCCGGACCTCAACACCGGCAACAACACCTACAAGGCCGTGCAGCGCTCGGCCGGCGCCGTGGCCGTCGGACCGGTGCTCCAGGGTCTGCGCAAACCGGTGAACGACCTCTCGCGCGGCGCGCTCGTCAGCGACATCGTGAACACGGTGGCCATCACCGCGATCCAGTCCCAGTCCCAGGAGCTCCCCGCATGACCGCCTCGCGCGTTCTCGTCCTCAACTCCGGCTCCTCGTCGGTGAAGTACCAGCTGCTCGACATGCACGACAGCTCCAAGCTGGCGGTGGGGCTCGTCGAGCGGATCGGCGAGGAGACGTCCCGGCTGGTGCACACGCCGCTGTCCGGCGCCGGCGCAGAGAAGCGTGAGCGTACGGGCCGGATCGCGGACCACGACGCCGCGCTGAAGGCGGTGGCCGAGGAACTCGCGCACGACGGGCTCGGCCTCGACTCACCCGAGCTGGCGGCGATCGGCCACCGGGTGGTGCACGGCGGGCTGAGGTTCTCGGAGCCGACCGTCATCACGGACGAGGTGCTGGCGGAGGTGGAGCGGCTGGTCCCGGTGGCCCCGCTGCACAATCCGGCCAACATCACCGGCATCCGCACCGCGCAGGCGCTGCGCCCGGACCTTCCGCAGGTCGCGGTCTTCGACACCGCCTTCCACACGACGATGCCGGAGTCGGCCGCGCGTTACGCGATCGACGTGGAGACGGCGGACGTGCACCGGATCCGCCGCTACGGCTTCCACGGCACCTCGCACGCCTATGTCTCCCGCAGGACGGCGGCGCTGCTGGGCAAGGACCCGTCCGAGGTCAACGTCATCGTGCTGCATCTGGGCAACGGCGCGTCGGCCTCCGCGGTGGCCGGCGGCCGGTGCGTGGACACCTCGATGGGCCTCACCCCGCTGGAGGGGCTGGTGATGGGCACCCGCTCCGGTGACATTGACCCCGCGGTTACGTTCCATCTCAAGCGGGTCGCGGGAATGTCGGCGGACGAGATCGACGAACTGCTGAACAAGAGGAGCGGTCTGGTCGGCCTGTGCGGCGACAACGACATGCGGGAGATCCGCCGCCGGATCGACGAGGGCGACGAGCGGGCACGGCTCGCCTTCGACATCTACATCCACCGTCTGAAGAAGTACATCGGCGCCTACTACGCGGTGCTCGGCCGGGTGGACGCGATCGCGTTCACGGCCGGGGTCGGCGAGAACGCGGCACCGGTGCGGGAGGCTGCCGTGGCGGGACTGGAGGAGCTGGGCCTGGCGGTCGACGCGGATCTGAATGCAATCCGGAGCGACGAACCACGAATTATTTCGCCGAATTATGCGCGGGTTGCGGTGGCGGTGGTCCCGACGGACGAGGAACTGGAGATCGCCCGGCAGACATTCGCGCTGGTCGGAGCCATTTCCGAGGCACCTCATGACGCGGCCCACGCCTGAGCAGCAGGCCGCCCATTTGTACTTTCCACCAGACGGAATATTCCGAGTCGAAACAAACCGATAGGATCCGCCTTATGCGCCGTTCCAAAATCGTCTGCACACTGGGCCCCGCCGTCGACTCGTACGAGCAGCTGAAAGCGCTCATCGAGGCCGGTATGAACGTGGCCCGTTTCAACATGAGCCACGGGACCCACGCTGAGCACGAGGAGCGGTACCACCGCGTGCGCAAGGCGGCCGAGGACACCGGCCAGGCGGTCGGCGTTCTCGCCGACCTTCAGGGCCCCAAGATCCGTCTGGAGACCTTCGCCGAGGGACCGGTCGAGCTGGTCCGCGGCGACGAGTTCACCATCACCACCGACGACGTCGCGGGCAACAAGTCGATCTGCGGCACCACATACAAGGGCCTGACGGGCGACGTCTCCAAGGGCGACCCGATCCTGATCAACGACGGAAACGTCGAACTGCGGGTCGTCGAGGTCGCGGGCTCCGAGGTGAAGACGATCGTCGTCGAGGGCGGAGTGATCTCCGACCACAAGGGCATCAACCTGCCCGGCGCGGCGGTCAACGTCCCGGCCCTTTCGGAGAAGGACGTCGAGGATCTGCGTTTCGCGCTGCGGATGGGCTGCGACATGGTCGCGCTCTCCTTCGTACGGGACGCCGGCGATGTCAGGGACGTCCACAAGGTGATGGACGAGGAGGGCCGCCGGGTCCCCGTCATCGCCAAGGTGGAGAAGCCGCAGGCCGTCGAGAACATGGTGGATGTCGTCGCGGCGTTCGACGCGGTGATGGTGGCGCGCGGCGACCTTGCGGTCGAGTACCCGCTGGAGCGGGTCCCGATGGTGCAGAAGCGGCTCATCGAGCTGTGCCGCCGCAACGCCAAGCCGGTGATCGTGGCGACCCAGATGATGGAGTCCATGATCACCAACTCCCGCCCGACACGCGCCGAGGCGTCCGACGTCGCCAACGCGATCCTGGACGGCGCGGACGCGGTCATGCTCTCGGCCGAGTCGAGCGTGGGCGCGTACCCGATCGAGACGGTCAAGACGATGTCGAAGATCGTCATGGCGGCGGAGGAGGAGCTCCTCTCGAAGGGCCTCCAGCCTCTGGTTCCGGGCAAGAAGCCCCGTACGCAGGGCGGTTCGGTCGCGCGAGCGGCCTGCGAGATCGCGGACTTCCTGGACGGCAAGGCGCTGGTCGCCTTCACCAAGTCCGGCGACACGGCCCGCCGGCTGTCCCGCTACCGCGCGAAGCAGCAGATCCTCGCCTTCACCACGGACGAGACGACCCGCAACCAGCTCACGCTGAGCTGGGGCGTGGAGTCCTATGTCGCCCCGCACGTCGACAACACGGACGCGATGGTCGACCTGGTGGACGCGGCGCTGCTGAAGCTCCAGCGGTACAACGAGGGCGACGTCATGATCATCACGGCGGGGTCCCCTCCCGGCGTCCCGGGTACGACGAACATGGTGCGGGTGCACCACTTGGGCGGAGAGTCGCGGGGCTGACGTCCCGGCTTCGCCGACGCGGGCGGTGCCCCGGCCTCTGGTGGAGGCCGGGGCACCGTTGTGTAACGGGCTGTCGCGTGTCAGGGCTGTCGCGTGGCCGGAGGAGGTACTCGCACCCCGGCGGCAGGTCCCGCCGGTTTCGGCGCCGGTGCCGCTCCGGCAGCGCCGTTGATCACGAACTGTGATCCCGGTTCGATCAGCACATTGCCCTCCGCCGAGTCGGTGATGGTCACGTTCGTGAGCGTCGCGCTGCCGCGAGCGCCTCCCATGGCCAGGATTCCGGACCCGTTGTTGGACTTGTCGATCCGGACGTTGTTGATCGCGACGCCCGGCATCGAGCCGCCTCCCGTCTTGAACTGGATACCGTCGTACGTCGAGTCGTGGATCTCGGTGTCGCGGATGGTGACACCGGGGATGTCCTGCCCCGCCGCGAAGAGCGTGATGGCCCCGAACTCCTGGTCCTCGTTCCAGAACGCGCCTCCCGTGCGGTGCAGCGCGTTGTTGGCGATCAGGGTCTGCCCGGAGAAGGGCAGCGGGTCGTGGTCCGTCGCGAGCATGATGCCGGGGTAGTTCATCGTGTCGTGGATCAGGTTGTTCTCGATGGTGTTGCCGTAACCGCCGTACACGGCAATGCCGTTGGCGCGCCAGGGCAGTTGGATGGTGTTGTTGCGGAAGTGGTTGTCGTGCCCGATGTCGACCGACGGGTCCTTCACATAACGGCTGGCCCACACTGCCAGCGCGTCGTCGCCGGTGTTACGGAACTGGGAATTGAACACCGTCGAATTCCGTGTGCCGTTGGCGAAGTTGACGCCGTCGGCGTACGTGTTGCGGATCCGCATACCGCTGAACTCGAGCCCGTCACCGGGCCCCCACAGCTCCGGGATGTTGGAGAAGTCGCGGCCGACCCAGGCACCGACGTTGGCGTGCTCGATCCAGACGTTGGTGATCTTGGTGTTCTTGCCGAACCGCCCGTTCAGGCCGACGCCGCCCTCGTGGTTGCCGTCTCCGCCGCGGATGGTGCCCGAGCCGAAGATGGCGATGTCGGAGATCTTGGTGTTGTCGTCGATGTCGAAGCCGAAGTTGCCCTCGTGCGGGTGGTTGATACCGCCCGCCTGGTGCGGCGGGGTGAGCGTGTAGAGCTGGGAGTGCCACATGCCCGCGCCGCGGATCGTGACGTCCCTGATGCCGACCTGGTTGAACTCGCCCCGGTCGAGCGGGTCGTCGGTCAGGATCTTCTGCTCCTGCCGCCACTGCCCGGCCGGGATCCACACACAGCCGATCTCGCCGTTCTGGTCCGCCGTCACGGCGCGCTGGATGGCGTCCGTGTCGTCGATGCCGTCGTTGGGCACCGCTCCGTACGAGGTGATCGAGGTGCATCCGGCCGGCTGGCTCGCCGCCGGCGCCACCTGCTCCAGGTCGATCAGGTCGATGATGTAGAACGCCGCTGAGTCGGTCGCGTCCCGCTGCAGCCGGAACTTCGTGCCCGCCGGATAGCTCTGCGTGAGCAGGGCGTGGGACTCGTCGAACAGCCGCCGGGCGTCGGCACCCGGGGTGTTCGTCAGCCCTTCGGGGCTGTCGGTGTTGCCGTACAGCCAGCTGTGCTTGGAGGACAGGCTCAGCTTCCGTACGAAGGTGTTGTCGACGTAGAGGCTGATGGTGGCCTCGTTGCCGCCACCGCCCGGTGCGTCCGGGATGGAGTTGCGTACGACGATGGAGTTCGCCGGGCTGGTGGAGGTGAACTCCACGTACTGGCCCTGGGAGTTCAGCCGCACCGACTCACGGCCGGAGGACTCGGTGGCGAAGTTGGTGTGTCCGAAGGTGCGCTTCGGGTCGGTCTGCAACAGCGTGCCCTGGTACTGCGCGTCCTCCGCCTCGTACTCGGCATACGGCACGGCGGCGCCGCGCCCGACCACGACGGAGCGGGCGAACACGTTGTTGTTCTCGTTGGTCTCGGCGACGACGCCGGTCGCGTCGGCGGTGGCGGTGAGGGTCGCTCCACCGCTGGTGGCGGTCCAGCTGCCGCTGATGGCCGCGTTGACCGTACCGCCGGCGGCTATCGCGCCGGTCGTGCCGTTGAGTGTGGTGCTCCCCGCGACGAGTCGGGTGACCGTGCCCGCGCTCACGGCGGCGGTCCCGCGGTTGTGCACCGCGACGGTGAAGGTGACTGCCGCTCCGACGGCCGGGTTCGGCGGGTTGGAGGTGATTCCGGTGACCTCGAGGTCGGGGCCGGGACTCTGCCCGACGACCAGACTGGTCGCTGCCGTACGGCTGTTGTTGCTGTTGTCCTGCTCAGGGATCGTGTCGGTCGGGTCGACCACCGCGGAGACGGTGTAGCTGCCCATGGGCCGCTTGCCGACCACGACCGGGACGGTCGCCGACTCGCCCGCGGCGAGCGCGCTCACCGGTGCGGTGCCGGCGACGGCGCCCGCGAGACTCACGTTCACGGTGGTGGCACCGGCGGCGGCCGTTCCCGAATTGCGAACCGTGGCGTTCACCGTGACCGAGTCGCTCTCGGACGGCGAGGCGGGAGTCCACGCCAGCTCCGTGACAGTCAGGTCCGGGTTGGGCGCGGCGGCTCCGATGACCTGCATCTCGGCGACCTGTCCGCCGGTCGCGCCGGTGTTGCTGAAGAACTTCAGCTGCACATCGGCGTAGCGACCGGTGACCGGGATCGTCACGGTGTTCTGGTTCCCGGACGGATTGAAGCCGTAGTCGGCCCGGTCCTTGAGCGACGTGAACCCGCTGCCGGACTGCTCACGGCCGAGCACCTGCACACTCTGCGTCCGTGTCGCCCATGCCCCGTCGGGGTTGAGCTTGATGACGACGGCCTCGAGGTCCGCGTTGGAGCCGAGCTTCACGGTCAGCGTCGCCGGGAAGCCGCTGGACTCCCAGTAGGTGTTCACACTGTCGTCGTTGGCGTTGGCGGCGACGTAGGTCTGGGTGGTCGAGGACGCCTCGATCGGCTTGTTACGGGCCAGGTTGGTGCCGGCCGGGGGCGGGTTGCCGGAATCCTCGCCGTATACCTCCAGTTCGGAGAGTTGCGCGGCATTCCACCCGGTGTTGGCGGTCACGTGCACACGTACGTAGCGGACGTTCGTGGCGGTGATGCCGATGGTGACGGTATTGGCCGCGGCCGAGGCCGGGTTGAACACCCGGGCGGTCGGGCCGGACAGTGCGCTGAAGGCGCTCCCGTCCGTACTCCCCTGCACGCTGAGGTTCTGGGTGCGCGCCTCCCAGGAGGACGGCAGCTTCAGCACCACTTGATTGACGCTGAGGCTGCTCCCGAGGTCGACCTGAACCCACTGCGGAAACGCGCCGACCGGGCCTTCCCAGTAGCTCTGCTGATTGCCGTCGGCGACATTGGCGGCCGGGTACTCCCCGTGCGATCCGCTTGCCGTGGCGGCCTTGCCCAGCGCGAGGTTGGGTCCTTCCGCGGCGGAGGCGTAGCGGCTGCTGGGTGCGTCAGGGAAGGTCCTCGCAGCGGCGGTGACGGGCATGAGCCCGACAACGACCAGTCCGGCGAGCACCAGCGCGGTGATCAGCCGCCGGCCGAGTTGCGTCCATCTCATGATGTCCTCTTTGTTCCGTGGGGCGGCGGAACCGTGGCCAGCGATGAGGCGGCGGGCTGCCGGTGCGCCGGTGGAGGGCGAGCGTGGAACGGCAGCAGGCGAGTGAGCAGGGCACCTGCCGGGAAATCGCAGTGCTTGCTTGCAAAATTGAGCGAATCAGTCAATGTTTTGCGGCACGCGAGTGACAGGTTTCTAGCAGGTATCAGATTTGTCAACGGTCCTGACAGGGTCCGTGGTTGGGAGGGTGCGTCGGCGGGGGTGGCGGGGGCGACCGTGCCCGGTGCGGGAGGGGTCGCTCTCGGCAGGTGGCGCGCGGGGCACGTGGTGGCCTATCGCCTAACTGCGGGCATACCGCGAGGACATGAACGCGCAGCCCAGCACCGTGTCGCGTGACGTCCAGTTGATCGGTGAGCTGAATCTGGTCGAACGCGCAAGTAACACGAAGAAACCCCGCCAGGGACCACCCGGCGGGGTTTCCACTTCATCGATCTGCCGAGATCACTGTTCGTTTAAGGCAGCTCGCAGATACGCGATCAGATCACCGGTCGGCACCTCGACCCAGTCGGCCCCGGGCAGCCCGGCGCAGACCTCATAACGCTCTTCGTCCGGCTCATACACCCGGACCTGACGGCTCGCTCCGTCGAACAGATCCACCCGCAGGCGGACCGCACCGTGCGAGATCACCGGGAACATGTGCCGCAGTACCTCATCCGCGTGGAGGCGACGCAGCAGGTTCCATTGTCTCCGGTGGAACTCGGCCGACAGAAGGTTGGCCCACTGCGAAGAAGTGGGCTCTCCCCTCTCGAGCGCCCTGGCGAACTCGTCGAGCTCCAGGAACGTGAATCTCGCTGCCAACTCGTCGAACGGCACACCTTCCCGCCACGCGGCGACCGCCTCCACGAGCAACCTGAGATCGTCCGTCGAGCCGATCTCCCAGGTGAACCCGGAAATGTCCCACGTGAACCCGGGAATATGGACACGCACCCGGAACAGACGCTCCTCGGTCGCGGGAACGACCGAGACGAGGCCCCTTGCCGTCCTGATAATGATGCCGTCGGTGGTCGAGGGCTCCGGCCAGATTTCGCCTCTGCGCAGCTTTGCGGTCTCTTTCATCGCCGATACAAGCCCGCCCGCAGCGGTCACGTCCGGGTACAGGTCTTTCCTGTGGGTATCCATTGTCGCTTCCTCAGCAGTGGCAGTATCCGATGATCGAACCCTTCACAGGGGGAAGTTTTCCCTTCAGTACCGATAGATCCGGCATACCTGTCGGGGGATCCAGTCGCATGGCGCCATCTGGACCCGACGGGGAGTAGAACTTGATCGAACTCCACGGGCGTTGACCATTGGCGAGGGCCCTCGCGATCATGGACATCTCGTAGTCCGTGGCAGCAGCCCCGGCCTCACCGCCCTTCAGGCCACGCTGGGCAGCATCTATGAAGGTTCCCTCTTTGGCCAGTCCCGTCATGTTGATGTGCAGCGTCACGCTCGGGTCGGCGATGGCCATTTCCGCGATCCGGGCGAAGTCCCTCGGGGACACGTTGGAGAAGGTGTGGAACATATTCTCGGGCAGCCCGGCCCACTCGTCGAGCTTGCCATCTCTCTGCCACCCCAACGCCACCTTGCAGTTGTGAACGAGGACCGGAGTGGCACCCGCCAGCACGAAGAACGTGTGCAGGTCGTCGACCGTGAGGTCGTAGACCGTGCGCGGAGCCAGACCGGAGCGGTCGTGGAGGGCGGTCACGGCGCGGACGGAGCCGTCCGGGGTGCGCAGGCGGTCGCCGACGCGCAGGTCGGAGACCAGCGTCCACCCGCGGTCCACCACATAGAACTTGTGGCCGGCTGTGCTGGCCAGTCTCCCCCCGTCGGCAACGGTGATGTCCACGAGCCGCTGGGTGTCGTGCTGGAAGGTGTCGGTGACCTGCCGGGCCCGCAACTGGCCGGAAGCCGGATCCGTGGCCTTGACGAGCTCCCCCACGCCCACCTGGTTGATGGGCCGGTGTGAGCCGTCCGCCATCAGCACCTCGGTGGTGCCAGGGAAGCTGTTCACCTTGCAGGCGGTGTACAGGTCTTCGTGGGCGTTGATGATGGCGTTGAGCTTGGCGAGGGTCGCGGGGTCCAGATCGAGGGCCTTGAGCGCCTTGAACGCATCACGGACACCGACGCCAGTCTTCATCGCGGCGTCCAGGGCACGGATTCCCTCGAAGACCTTGCCGAGCGCCTTGCCGGGGATGAAGTTGCTCGCTGCCCAGGCGCAGCCGCTGGCACTGCCGTGCCAGCAGTCGACGAAGTCCTGGACCAGGACCGCCTTGATGAGCTTGTAGGTGAGGGTCTGCTGGATCAGCTCCAGCTTCGTGAAGTACCGGGTGACGTCCTTCTTCAGACCCGGGATGCGCTTGCTCTCGATGAGAAGCGTGTCCTGAGACGGGCAGCCACCGGCGCTGGCCGTCGTGTCGGGGTTGGTGCAGAGGAAGAAGTCGACCACCGCGCTGAAGGTGACCGTGAACGTGGTGGTGCAGCCCTCGAAACCGACCGTGATTACGCAGGGGTCGTGCTGCTCGGCGTCGGTGATCTCGATGCTGTCCTCGTCGACCACGTACCACGTGCCGCCGACTCCGGTTCCCGCACCCGTCGAGACCTGCTTATTCGCGGCGTTGCGTGCCGCTTCTTCGGCTGCCTTCTGTGCCTCCTGCGCGTACTTGAGTGCGTCCTTGGCCGCCTGTTCGGCCTCTGTGGCGGCGGCGTCGGCACGTGTCGCGGCTGCCCGGGCGTCCTTGGCGGACTGCTCCGCCGCGGCTGCGGCGTCGCGGGCGGCCTGGGCGTCGAGAGCGGCCTGGTCGGCGGATTCGCGGGCATTCTTGGCGTAGCCCTCGGCACGCCCGGCCGCCTGGTCGGCCGCGGCCGCATCCGCGGTCGCCTGACGGTCGTACTCGATCGTGCGCGCCAGCGACGCCGATGCCTGCGAGGCGGCCTTGGCGGCGTCGGCCGCGTAGCCCAGAGCCTCCTTGGAGTAGGTGCGGGCGTCCGCCGCGTGACCGGCGGCGTTGGCCGCGTACTGGTAGGCGATCTTCGCGTCGCCCTGCGCCTGCTCGGCGAGGTTCTTGGCCGCGGCGGCCTCCGCCTGGGCGTTCTTGGCGTGGGCGTCGGCGACCGCCTTCTGCTGGTCGGCGATCGACTTCGACGCCTGCCCGGTCAGCACGACCAGGCTCGCGGCCGAGTCCGTGGTGACATACGGGGAGCCGAGCTGGATCGCGTCGTTCGCCGGCTTGGCGACCTGGACGGCAGCGTTCCCGGCATCGACCGCGGCCTGCGCGGTGACATGGGCGAAGCCCGCGGCCTTCGCCGAGGCGACCAGCGCCTTGGCGACCTCCTTGCTCGCCTCGTCCGCATGCGACTTGGCGGTCTTGGCCAGCTTCTCCGCCTCGTCTGCCAGCTTGACGGCCGCCTTGGCCTCCGAGGAGGCGTGCTCGGACGCGTCGATGGCGTCGGCCACGGCGCTGGTCGCTGTCTTGACGGCTGCGTCGGCCTTCAGCTTGGCGGCCTGGGCGTCGTCCGCGTTCGAACGGGCCCGCTTGGCGGCTGCCTCGGCGCGGGTGGCCGCGGCGTCCGCCTCCGCTGCCGCCTCGGTGGCGGCATCCGCCGCGGTGCGGGCACGGCCGGCGGCCGCTTCGGCGTCGTCGGCGTGCGCGTTCGCCGCGTCCGCTGCCGCCCTGGACTCCTGGGCGTTGCTGTCGGACTCGTGGGCCTGCGCGAACGCCTCCTTCGCATCCGCCTTGGCACGGGCAGCATCGGCCTTCTGCGCGGCGTCCCACGCGTCGTCCCGCAGATCGCGGGCATTGTCGCGGGCCTTGACCGCGCCGTTCTTCTTCTCGACCGCGGTAGCTTCGGCGGCTTCGGCCTTTTCCTTCGCGTCCTTGGCATTCGCCGCCTCGGCCTGGGCGGTCTGCTTGTGCTGGTTGGCTTCGGCCTGCTTGGCGGCGGCGGTCTCCTTCTCCGCCTTGGCCGTCTTCTCCTCGGCCTCCGCCGCGAGCCGCTTGGCGTGCGCGTCGGCAGCAGCCGCCTTCGCGTCCGCTTCCGCCTTCAGCGCGACGGCGAGCTTGGCCTCCGCGGTTTCCTTGTCCTTCTTGGCGTTGTCCCGGTGGATCTTCGCCGCGTCGGCCGCGGCCTTCGCCTGCAACTCGGCAGTGTGCGCGGCTTCCTTGCGGAACTCCGCGTTGACCTGCGCGGCCTGGGCCAGCGCTCGCTGCGCGATCGTCTCACTGTCACTGGCGGACGCTCGGGTGGCGGCCTCGGCGGTCTCACCAGCCTTCACCATCGCAGTCAGCGCGGCCACCGTACCCTTGGTGACCTGCGCCTTCTGCTGACCCACCAGCAGACCACGACCACGCGGCGCGCCGGCCGCGTCCGCGATCCCGTACGCCGCCTGCTGGGCCGCATCGGAAGCCGTGGCCGACTTCTTGGCGTTCTCCAACTGAGCCTTGATCGCAGCGAGTTGCTTCTTCGCCGCCGCCTGGGTGTCGGTGATGCCCTTCTTCGCCTTGTCGAACTGTGCCTTGTCCGGGTACGACAGGCTGTCCGTGCCCTTGTGGCCGGACGGCTTGATCAGGAACTTCTGTGAACTGGCGTCCTTGCAGTCCCACAGCCGCGCGGCCGTGCTCTTGGTGAACGCACTCAGGTCCAGGCACTTGCCCGTGGAGACGCTCTTCAGGGGCGAGGCGGCACGGACGTCACCCGCCCAGGACTGTCCCTCGGACTGGTAGCAGTCCGAGATCTGGATCTTCGTGCCGTTTGCCGACTTGTTCCCGGCCACATCCAGGCACCTGAACGAGCCGACGTTGCGCAGGTGGAGGTCGTCCTCACTGCCCTCGAGCGTCCACTGCTGCGCCGCGCTGCCATTGCAGGTGTAGATCTGGACCGGCGTGCCGTTGGTCTTGGCGCCGCCCGCGACGTCCAGGCAGTTGCCCTTCGCGCCCGGCACCTCGATCGTCACATAGCTGTCACCGATCCAGCCCACACCGCCCGCTGCCCAGTAGTCCTGCCAGCGGGCGAGGTGGTCGGCCACCCAGGAGTGGCCCAGCAGGTCGCCCAGTGCCTTCGCACCGGTGGCGAGGGACGTGGTGGCGTCCTTGTTGGCGGTCAGGATCTGGTTGCGCTGCGTCTGCTGGGAGGCGATCTCCTGCTGCCACTCGTTCGCGGCCGTGGTGGAGATGTCGCCAAGGACCTTGTTCGGGTCGATCGGGTCACGCCACGCGCACGAAGCGAATCGGGTCTTCAGGTCCTCCACCGCGATGCGGTGCCCCGCCGTTCCCGGCTGCGGGGTAGTACGGGGGAAGCCGCCGGAGGCTAGGAAGCCACGGGCATTGTCCGAGCCGGTGGGCTCCAGGGACCAGTCCGACAGATACTCGAACGCACTGTGCTCGGCGACCTGACGGCCCCACTCGGGCTGCTGCGGGTCAGGGGCCTTGCCGTACAGCGGCGCGCCGAGATCCTTGACGGCCCTCACCGTCTGCTCGTCGGCCTCGGGCGTGGGGTCCTCGTAGAAGTCGCTGTCGTTCTTCCAGAACCGGTCGGCGACCCACTTCGAAAGACCGGCCTGGCCGTAGAAGTCCTGCTTGCCGTCACCCGGCGAACCCGGAGGCCAGTGGAAGCCGACCTCGGTGAAGCCGCGGGGGGTCTCCAGCCCGTCGAGCGGCTTCTGCCAGGTGTCCCGCACAGCGTTGAGGGCGTCCATTTCCTTGGACGCCGCGTCCCGGTCCTTCTTGTACGCCTGGGCGAGCGGGGTGTCCTCCCAGTGCTTCCTGTTGGCCAGCTCGTGCAGCTTGTCCTGCGGCTGGTTGAGGCCGTCCTGCGCGGTGGCTGCCATGGACGTCCCGCCCAGGCGCAGCACATCGGCCATCAGGCACTGGTCCTGCCGCAACTGTTCGACGGCGGTGTCCTCGAACCAGTCGTAGGAGTCGCTTGCCGGGGCCGTGCGCTGTCCGGCGACCTGGTTGAGCACGTCAGGCTGGACAGCCACGCCACCGAGGACGGCCAAGGCCGCGACGGACGTGACGACAGAGGTGAAAGTTGCGGCTCTTCGTGATCTGGATCTGAACAACCCTGGTCTGGGGCGCAAGAGAGGCATCCTTCGTAGCGAACGAGGGCAGACGGGGGCGACCGTCCCAAGAGGCGGTGGCGATGCGCGCGGGTCAGCCCGCTGTCCCGGCGCGGAGACAGGGGCAGCGGACGGCGCCGACCGAGACAGCATTCGCAATGAGCCGGTATCGCGGCATGACGGTCATCCCTCCCCGTGGCGGCACTGGCCCCCCGGCCGCCGACTGATGTGCGCGCGTCATGGCGGAGCGGTCAAGGTCCACTCACGCGCGCGCGGCGATCACCATAGTCACAGGTCAACACCCCGGAGCAAGAGGTGACTTCAGCGCCCGGAGCCCGAGACGCGAGGCACTTACGGGGGTTCGCCCGATCCGGGGTGTGCAAATCCCCTGCTCATGACGGGGATTACCTGTGCGGCTGCTGTGAAGATGGAGTGGAGGTGACGACGCTTATCGGCCGAGAGTTGGCTGATAAGCAACCCTTCCACCGCAGAGGGATGTGCGGCCCATGGCGCATGCCGGGGTCGCCGTGCGGCGAGTCGCAGGGACAACATCCGTAAGATCAGGAAGATCATTCGGGTTGCCATGGAAGGGCACAAGGCAAATGGCGGATGCTGAGCCGACAGCTCCGTTGCTGGAACTCCTCCGGCAGCTGGAAGCGGCCCTCGGAAGAACGGCGGCGCCCGATTTCACGGACGGTCATGTCCGCTGGGACCTCTACCGTGCCGCGACGCAGGTCGCCGAAGCGCTGCCGATCCTGCTCCGCGCCGTCTCCCAGGAGCGGGACACCTCTCTTGCCTCTGCAGTCGTCGTCGAAGTACTCGAACGGCTCGACCCACAGGAACGGGCTGCCTGGGTGCAGGCCCTCGACACGTCGGTACGCGATTTCTCGGGCCGCAGGGTGCAGGAACTGGAGTTGCTTGAGGCGGTTCACTCCGGCCACGTCACCACCGCCGAGGTACGTCGCACGATCGACAGCTGGTCCACCTGGCTCCAGCTCCGCATCGTCGCAGCTTCTGATGACAGGGAGGTTCTGCGGCTGTTCTCCGAACTGGGCAGAACCAAGCGCATCAGGCATACGGCGCTCAGCTCGCTGAAGTGACAACGACTGTGGGCCGCACCCCGAAAGGGGTACGGCCCACAGCCTTTCCGCGGCTCCCGGAAAGTCAGTTGGCGTTGCCGCCAGAAAAGAAGTTGTGCAGGCCCGGGACCGTCAACGTCCCGCCGAACTGGCCGGCCTGCTTCACCTTCACATTGGTGAAGAAGGCGAACGGAACATTCAGCGGCGGCGGAGTCTCCGGACTGAACGTGATCGGGATGAGGCCGAAGAGGTTGCCCTTCAGCTCCTCCGTGTACATCGTCACCGTGCCGTTGCGGATCGTCGACGTCGAGCCCTTGTCCGACGTCACGTGCGCCGTGGTGCCGTTGGGGCCGACCACCAGCTGGTGCAGGTCCTTGATGTCCACGCTCGACGCGGTGAACTTCAGGACCTTCTTGACCTTGCCGCTGCCCGTCTTCACCTCGACGATGCCCTTGTAGTCAAGGCCGTTGAGGGTGAGCAGCGAGCTCTCCAGGACCCAGGGGTCGTCCGGGAGCGCCGGGATGCCCGGCTCCAGGTCGGCCGCCGCCAGGGCCTCGGGGTCCGCGGTCGGACACGGGAAGCGCGGCTTCGCGCCGTCCGGGATGTCCTCGTCCTTCTTCGGGTCGAGGCCCTTCGCCGCGTCGTCCAGCTCTTCGGTCGTGGCCCCGGCCTTGTCCGCCGCGTCCTTGATGGCTTCCTTGGCCTTGTCCACCCCGTCCGTGACCTCGTCGACGGGGTTCGTCGACGGCTTCTCGGACGGCTCCGACGAGGGCTCGGTCGACGGCGTCGACGACGGCTCGTCCTCGGGCTTGGTGGTTTCGGAGGCCGTCGGCGTCGGGGTGGCCGTCGGCTCCTCGTTCCCGTCGAACAGGTCCTTGAGCGCGTCACCCAGACCCAGCGGGTCCAGCGGGTTCTTCGTCTCGCTCGGCGTCGGCGTGGGCGTCGAGCTCGGCTCGGACTCCGAAGGGGCCTGCGCGTCCGCCTCGTTGCCCGGGTCGGACGCGGACGGCGTCGAGCCCGGCTCGGGCTCGTCGGCGTTGTCGTCGGCCGATCCGCTCGGCGTCGGCTCAGGCGTCTTGGTCGGCTCTTCGGACGGCTTGGCAGACTCCGTCGGCTTGGGAGACTCCGACTCCGCCGGCTCGTCCGAGCGCGTCACGCACGGACCCGGGGCGAAAGGAATGTCCTTGTCCTCGGCCAGTGCCAGCTTCGGGGTGAGGCCCATGCCCACAAATACGGCGGTGGGCATCGCGGCCAGGGCTATCGCCTTGCCCGCGGGTTTCTGCAGCTTGGTCAGGAGCGATTTCCTGGGAGCCGCGTGCCGCGGTCCGGTCCTCACTCTGGTGGAATCACCACCATCAGCCGTGTTCAGCTGCGTTTCGTCACCCCGCACTGTTCCTCCCGCCGTTGGCGTGGGCAGTCGTTCCGGTCACGTTTGGGTCGTATCCCTGGTCAGCGCGCGGCTCGGGAAAATCCGTGTCGCCACCATCGCCGTCCGGGCCCGGAGTCTCTTCCGGCTCGGACCGGTCGACAGGCTGCTCGGCCGCCGGCTTGGCGGCTGCCCAAGAGATCGACAGTGCACCACCGATCAGGGAGAGCAGGAATCCGATCAGGAAGCCGCCGATATTCGCGACCGGGATCGAGATCAGCGCGAGCACAATGCTGGCGACACCCGCGAACACCCGTACAACGGAGTGGAACCACATGGTCAGACCGAGCGTCATCAGCAGGACGCCGATGATCAGCGAGCCCGCTCCCGCCGTGGTGGCCATGGCGAGCGTGAGATTGCCGAGCCGAAGGTCGGCGTACGGCAAGTAGGCGATCGGGATGCCACCGAGCAGTGTGAACAGGCCTGCCCAGAAGGGCCGACTGCCACGCCACGCACGGAAGCGCAGCCGCCAGTAGGTGAATCCGCGGGAACCAGTGGACTCGGCGCTCATGGAAAACAGCTCCCTGGAAGCGGTCTTGCTCATAGAAAGTGGTGAGGTGGGTGGACCGGGCAGGGGCCTCGCTGAGACGGCCCCGGCCCGTCCGGAGTGCTAAGAGGAGCGGTGCTCCTTAGAAGCACTCCTTGACACCCTTGTGCAGCTTCAACTTCAGACCGCTGAGCTTGAACGTGCCGGCCGTGGTCGCCCAGGCCTTCTGCTTCACATCGGTCAGCGTCGCGTTCTTGGCGCGCTGCGAGAAGCCGTACGGGTTCGCCTGGGTGCCCGGCTGAATTCCCGGGTTCTTCAGCGAGCCCGCCGCGACGCCGATGTCGATGTCGCCGAACTCCGCGTCCGCCTCGAGGTCCGAGACGTCCAGGTAGATGTCCTTGGCGAAGACCGGGTCGTGCCCCTTGCCACCGGCGGTGAGCTCGAGGCTCACATTGCCGATGAACGGCACCTTGGGCGTCACGACCGACTGACACATGTTCGTGATCGTGGCGGTCTTGAAGCCGGACACGGCAACGGGGGCCGCAAAGTCCTTGCCCTCAAGATCCTTGCCCTTGGCGATGCTGCCGTACTGCACGAAGTCGGTACCGACAAGACTGTCGGCACGGACCTTGAACTCCTGGCCGGAGATGCTGAATGACGCGGCCAGCGCGCCCTGTGCCAGGCCGATGCCTATCGCAGCCGTCGCGGCCACACTCGGCACCATGACAAGGGCGAACCGCTTCCATCTGGTTCCGCCCCGAGTCACTGACTCCATGACTTTCCTCCTTCTCGGACGTACATCTCCGGTCCGGACCTCAAGTCCGTCCTTTGATGGGAGAAGTGCTACGTCCTCGGGAAGGAGAGCGCCCGCTCTTCAGGCGCGAACCGCGTCCGAAACACCGGCGATCACCCCCGAGCGACAACCACTGGTCGCGCCTGACTTGTCACGCACAACCTGTCGGACAGGCCCTGCCGTTGAGCAGGAACCCCCCTGTCCGCGACCGGCGCACCTGCCGCCGGCCGACCCGGTGGGGACCCAAGAACCGCGGCACGACTGAGGGGCCGGGCTGGTGCGGTATTGGACCGAGCGTGGCCGATCGTGGTCCATTCCAGGCCGGGACACAAGGGGGTTCGTTACTCGCTAGTAACGGCCTGATAACCACGCAACGACCGGCTGACATCGCACATGTACGCAGGGTGCCGCACAGCGCGTCACCAGAAGGGGAGATTGCCGCCAAAATACGGACAGAATAAGGAGGTTGATTTACTGCAAGTAACAGCCGCTCCGATTACCAAGTTTTAGTAAAGAGACGTCGCCTTTTGTCACTGTGTCGCCAAAACGGCGGTGGCGCCCCCCGGACGCCACCGCCGCAAAACCCGCAGACCAGGCGGAACGGAACGTTCAGCACAGGACTTTCAAACATGCCCAAGGCACGGTTCAGAAGCCGATCAGAACAGGACCCGCGCCAGCGCCGAACGCGCAGACGTCACTCGCGGATCGTCCGGACCGACCACCTCGAAGAGCTCCAGCAGTCGCACGCGCGCCGCGTCCCGGTCCTCGCCCGCCGTGCGGCGGACCGTCTCGACGAGCCGGCCGAACGCGTCCTCCACATGGCCGCCGACCAGATCCAGGTCCGCCGCCGCGATCTGGGCGGCGACATCGGCCGGATTGTCCGCAGCCTCCTGGCGCGCCTTCTGCGGGTCCATCTCCTGGACACGGCCCAGCAGTTCGGCCTGGGCCAGGCCGAGCTTGGCCTCGGTGTTGCCGGGGTCGTCGGACAGCACGTTCTTGTACGCCTGCACCGCGCCGCCGAAGTCTCCCGCGTCCAGCGCCTGTACGGCCGCTTCCAGCAGGGCGTCGTACGGTCCGGCCGGCACAGCGGCCTCGGCCGCGGGCTCCTCGCCCGCCGCGTCCGAATCGACCGTGACGCCGGTCAGGCCGAAGCGCTCCTCGGCGACCTGGATCAACTGGTCGAGGGTGCCGCGGATCTGGGCCTCGGGCGCCGCGCCCTGGAAGAGCGGCAGGGCCTGGCCGGCCACCACCGCGAAGACCGCCGGGATCCCCTGGATCCCGAACTGCTGCATCAGCATCTGGTTGGCGTCGACGTCGATCTTGGCAAGCACGAACCGGCCGTTGTACTCCTGCGCCAGCCGCTCGAGCACCGGGCTGAGCTGCTTGCACGGCTCGCACCACTCGGCCCAGAAGTCGATGACGACCGGGACCTCGGCGGAGCGCTGGAGGATGTCGCGCTCGAAGCCGGCCTCATCGACGTCGATCACCAGACTGGAGGGGGCTACGGCACCGCCGCCGCCTTGGCGGGCGGCCTCGGCACGGGCCTGCTCCGCCTTCGCCTTGGCCTCACCGGCCGCCTTCACCGCGGCGAGGTCGACGACGCCGCTCATGGACATGTTCCTAGGCTGCATGAGTACATCCTCCCCCCTCCACGCGCGCATACGAAAAGCGATCCTGAAGATCGGCGCGGGTCCCCACCCACGCCTGTGGTTGTCGCTCCAGCCCGGTCAAGGCTTTCGCTACAGGTCGTAGCGTAACTGCACAGCACTCCGGCGTGTGAGAAACCTCCGGTGAACTGCCTCACAGCGCAGCGCCTACCGGCCGGTATGGTCGCCGTCATGTGCAGCCACACCCGCCCCAAAACCGTACGAACAGGTCGTACGGGCCGCCCGCGCAGCGCCGAGGCCGACAGCGCGATCCTCGACGCGACCCGGGCCGCGCTCGTCGAGCTGGGCTGGTCGAAGCTGACGATGGGCGACGTGGCCACCCGGGCCGGGGTCGCCAAGACCACGCTCTACCGCCGCTGGACGAACAAGAACGAGCTTGTCGTCGACGCCGTCGCCGTTCTCTTCGACGAGCTCGAACTCCCGGACCGCGGAAGCCTGGTGGCCGACGTGGAAGGTGTGGTGCTGCAGTTCGCCGCACTGCTGGCGCGGCCGGAGGCGAGAACGGCGCTGATGGCGGTGGTCGCGGAGTCGACACGCGACGACGCGCTGCGGGGCCGTATCCGATCCGCGATCGTCGACCGCCAGAAGCGGCTGGTTCTTCAGGGCCGGGCACGCGCGCAGGCCCGCGGCGAGCTCCCGTACGAGGAGGACGCCGAGACGGCCGCCCGCAACGCGGACCTGATCTTCGACGTGATCGCGGGCGCGGTGGTCCACCGCACCCTGGTCAGCGCGGAACCGGTGGACGAGGAGTGGGCCCGCAGCTTCTCGGCGCTGCTGGTGTCGGGCCTGGCCTCACTCGGAGGTTGAGGCACGGAGGTTGACGCTCGGAGGTTGAGGTTCCGAGGTTGAGGCTCCGGAGTTGAGCAGGGGGCGGGAGACCCGCCCCCCTCTCCGTACGGTCAGAAGCCCGGCGGCTCCGTGTACGTGCCCCACTCGTCCCGCAGCGCGTCGCAGATCTCGCCCAGCGTCGCCTCCGCGCGGACCGCGTCCAGCATCGGGGCGATCATGTTCGAGCCGTCCCGGGCCGCCGTCAGCATCGCCTCCAGCGAGGACCGTACGAGCGCCTCGTCGCGGCCGGACTTGCGGTCCGCGAGGACCCGCACCTGCTCGCGTTCGACCTCGTGGCTGACCCGCAGGATCTCCAGATCGCCGGTGACAGAGCCGTGGTGGACGTTGACGCCCACAACCCGCTTGTCGCCCTTCTCCAGCGCCTGCTGGTACCGGAAGGCGGACTCCGCGGTCTCGCCGGTGAACCAGCCGTCCTCGATGCCGCGCAGAATGCCGGAGGTGACCGGGCCGATCGGGTGCTGTCCGTCGGGGTGTGCCCGGCGGCCGCGCTCCTTGATCTGGTCGAAGATCTTCTCGGCGTCTGCCTCGATCCGGTCGGTGAGCTGCTCGACGTACCACGAACCGCCCAGCGGGTCGGCGACGTTGGCGACGCCCGTCTCCTCCATCAGCACCTGCTGCGTGCGCAGCGCGATCTCCGCGGCCTGCTCGCTGGGCAGGGCCAGGGTCTCGTCCAGCGCGTTGGTGTGCAGGGAGTTGGTGCCGCCGAGGACCGCGGAGAGCGCCTCGACCGCGGTGCGTACGACGTTGTTGTACGGCTGCTGCGCGGTGAGCGAGACGCCGGCGGTCTGCGTGTGGAAGCGCAGCCACTGCGCCTTGTCCGTCTTCGCGCCGTACACCTCCTTCATCCAGCGCGCCCAGATCCGGCGCGCCGCACGGAACTTGGCGATCTCCTCGAAGAAGTCGAGGTGCGCGTCGAAGAAGAAGGACAGGCCGGGCGCGAAGGTGTCCACGTCCATGCCACGGCTGAGGCCCAGCTCGACATAGCCGAAGCCGTCCGCGAGCGTGTACGCCAGCTCCTGCGCGGCCGTCGCTCCGGCCTCGCGGATGTGGTAGCCGGAGACCGACAGCGGCTTGTACGCGGGGATGCCCTGCGCGCAGTGCTCCATCAGGTCGCCGATCAGGCGCAGATGCGGCTCGGGCTGGAAGAGCCACTCCTTCTGCGCGATGTACTCCTTGAAGATGTCGGTCTGCAGCGTGCCGTTGAGGACGCCCGGGTCGATGCCCTGGCGCTCCGCCGCGACCAGATACATGCAGAAGACCGGCACCGCGGGTCCGGAGATCGTCATCGATGTGGTGACGTCGCCGAGCGGGATGTCCTTGAACAGGACCTCCATGTCGGCTGCGGAGTCGATGGCGACGCCGCAGTGGCCGACCTCGCCGAGCGAGCGGGGGTCGTCGGAGTCGCGGCCCATCAGCGTCGGCATGTCGAAGGCGACGGAGAGCCCGCCGCCGCCGTTGGCCAGGATCATCTTGTAGCGCTCGTTCGTCTGCTCGGCATTGCCGAAGCCGGCGAACTGGCGGATGGTCCAGGTACGGCCGCGGTAGCCGGTCGCGTGCAGGCCACGGGTGAAGGGGTACTCACCGGGCCAGCCGATCCGCTCGAAGCCGTCGTAGGTGTCGCCGGGCCGTGGCCCGTAGACGGGCTCGACCGGATCGCCGGAGAGCGTGGTGAAGTCTGCGTCGCGCTTCTTCGCGGCGTCGTACCGGGCCTGCCAGCGCTGGCGGCCTTCCTCGATGGCATGAGCGTCCATACCTTCGAATTTACTAGGACGTCCTAGTAAATGTCGATGGGACACCGCCGGGAGCCTGCTCTCGGTGGTGTGTGTTACGCCTCGCGCCTACGCCTCGACGGTCGCCGCGTCACTGTCCGTGATCAGCGGGCGGACCTCACGGGTGATCTTCGGCTCGACAAAGAAGGAGGCCACAGGGATGCAGCCGGCCGCCAGTACCCACAGCAGCTTGCCGAACGGCCACTTCGCCTTGGAGCCCAGATCGAAGGCGAAGATGACGTAGATGATGAACAGCACACCGTGGATCTGCGAGATCAACATGGTGTCGCCGGTCTCGAACCCGTACTTCGCGATGATCGCGACGGTGAAGACCAGCAGCCATACGGCGGTGACGTACGCCATCACCCGGTAGCGGGACAGCACATTCGACTTCATGGGCATGAGCGTAACCGGACGCAAAGGGCGATCTACGGCCGGGTCGGACGGCCCGCCCGTGGGCTGCTTCGCGACCGCTTCACGACCGGTACTCGGCTACTTCTCGTCGAAGTCGCTGGCCGAGATACGGAGCGGGCGCAGCATCGCGAAGATCTCCCCGCACTCCTCCGCGTCGTACGCGCCGAGGCCGAAGTCCATCTCCATCAGGTCGCTGGTCGCCGCCTCCACCACCTCGCGGCCCTTCGCGGTGATGGACGCGAGCGTGCCGCGGCCGTCGTTCGGATTGGGCCGCTTGTCGACCAGGCCGGACCTCACCAGGCGGTCCACGGTGTTGGTCACGGAGGTCGGGTGGACCATCAGCCGCTCGCCGATCTTGGACATCGGCAGCTCACCGGCCTTGGAGAAGGTGAGCAGCACCAGCGCCTCGTAGCGCGCGAAGGTCAGCCCGTACGGCTTGACGACGGCGTCCACCTCGGCGAGCAGGATCTGGTGCGCGCGCATGATCGAGGTGATGGCGGCCATCGACGGCACGGGGCCCCAGCGCTGCTGCCAGAGCTCGTCGGCGCGGGCGATGGGGTCGAAGGGAAGGCTGAGCGGCTTCGGCACGGCACCGACCCTACCGACTGGTCACATGGCGGTCAGCCCCGTCTCGCTCTTCGGTCCTCCGGCGGTCCTCCTGGCCTGTGCGACCAGCAGTAGACAGCAGAGCGTGCCGATGGCTCCGGCCCCGGCGACGACCGTGCTCACCGCGAAGAACTCCGCCGCGAGACCGGCGAGCGCCATGCCGACGCCCTGGATCGTCATCAGCCCGGCGTGCAGCAACGTCATGGCGCGGCCGCGGAGTTCGTCCGGGACGGCCTCGATGAACCACCGGTCGACGCCGAGGGTGTACGCGTTCCCCGCGCCGGACACCACGAGCACGAGGAGCGCCCAGCCGAGGCCGGGCGTAAGGACATAAGCGAGGAACGGCAGCAGGATGACGGCGGCGAGCGGGAGGGCGATACGGGAGCGGGCGGCGGGACCGAGTACGGAACCGGCGTACAGCTCACCGGCGATCGTGCCGACCGGAAGCGCGCACATCAGCAGGCCGAGACCGGCCGGGCCGATGCCGATGTCATCCGCGTACGGGGTGGCCAGCACCTCGGGCGCGACGCTGAACATCGGCGGCACCCAGAACAGCAGCATCAGCACGCGCAGCCGCCGGTCGGCGAAGACCTGCCGGGCGCCGGCGAGCGAGGAACGCAGCAGGGCGCCGCTGTCGGCGTCGCGTGCGGCCCGCCGTTTGGTGCCGAAGCGCAGCAGCAGCGCGGACCCGAGGAAGGTGCACGCGGTGAGGGCGAGCACGGCGCGCGGCGGTACGACCGCGAGCAGCAGCCCGCCGAGTCCGAAGCCGGTGAGCACGGCGCTCTGCGCGACGATGCGCAGCAGGGACCGGCCGAGGACGAAGAGGTCGCCGTCGCCGAGGATGTCGGCGAGGGTCGCGGTCCGGGTGCCGTTGAAGACGGGCGAGATCGCGGCGATGCAGCACCGGAGCACAAGCAGAGCCGCGACGGGCACCGCCGGCACCACCATCGCGGCCGCGCACGCGGCACACACCAGATCGCAGACGACGAGCACACGACGGGCCGGGTACTTGTCGGCGACCCCGGCGAGCAGGGTGCCGCCGACGAGGTACGGCAGGAACCCGAGCGCGAAGGTGAGAGCGCTGAGGAGAGGCGACCCGGTGAGCCGGTAGACGACAACGGTGAGCGCGATCTCGCAGACGACGACGCCGAGCAACGACATGAGATGCGCGACGAAGACGTAGCGGAACTCGACGACACGGAAGACCGCGCGGTAGCCACGAGTGCCGCCTTCGCGGTGGGCGGGCTCGGGCTCTTCGCCCGGACCCGGCCCGGCGGGGTCTGGGCTCGTGGCCGTCTCGGCCTCCGGCCGGGCAGAGGCCGTGCCCGGAGCGCGAGACGCAAGGGAGGCCGGGGGCTCGCCTGCCGCTTCGGGAAAGGGCGGGTTGAGGGAAGAGCTCATCTGCCGCAGCCTGCCGACCAGTTGCGCCCAGCCCTAGACTTTCGGCCGCAGCCGAATCCCAGGGGCACCATGCCGTCCTTCATGCACTTCCGCGAGGCCGATCTCCTGCGGATCCGGTTCGCCGTCTCGCCGCTCTGGGAGACGCAGGAAGCCGTACGCACCCTCAAGCGGCCCGACCGGCACAGCTACCACCAGCCCTGGCTCCGGCGGATACGGCGGGAGGCCGCCGGGCTCGACCTCTCCACGCTGTGGCTGCTGATGCCGCACCGAGGACACACCCCGGACTTCCTCGGGCCGCCGCCCATCGGACCCGCCGCGTCCTTCGAGGAGGAGATCGCCGCCGTACGGGCCGCCGATCCCGAGGCCGCGCGGCACGACATGGCGTGGGCGCTCTCGTGCACGCCGGGAGCCGCGGAGAGTGAGCAGGGCAGGGCCCTCATCAAGGACCCCGCGCGGGCCGTGCAGGAGCTCGCCGACTGTCTGGAGCGGGCCTGGCACGCGCTCGTCGAGCCGGAGTGGCCGCGGCTGCGCGCGCTGCTCGAGGCCGATGTCGCCTTCCACTCACGGCGGTTGGCCGAGACCGGACTGGAGGGGCTGTTCGCCGATCTGCATCCGCGGCTCAGCTGGGCCGACGGCACGCTGACCCTGGCCACGACCAGTGATCATGTACGGGACCTGGGCGGTCAGGGCCTGATGCTGATGCCCAGCGTCTACTGCTGGCCGGACATCGTGACCGGCTTCGAACCGCCGTGGCAGCCGACCGTCGTCTACCCGGCGCGCGGCATCGGCGCGTTGTGGGCCGAGCCGTCCGACAGCGCACCGGAGGTTCTGGCCCGGCTGCTGGGCCCCGGCCGCGCCGCCGTGCTCGTCGCGCTCGACGAACCGGCGGGGACGACGGCGCTCGCACACCGGCTCGGCCTGGCGCCGTCGTCCGTATCGGCGCATCTGTCGGTGCTGCGGGACGCGGGCCTGCTGACCTCGCGCCGCTACGGACACCAAGTTCTGTACGAGCGCACGCCGCTGGGCATCGCGCTGGCCGGATCCAGGGACTGAGGAGTTCAGGCGGAGAGGTGCCGCTCCACGGTCTCGACCTTGGAGGTGAGTCCGTCGGTGACGCCCTGTCGGATGTCGGCCTTGAGGACCACCGAGACGCGCGGGGCGCGCGCCTCGACCGCCGCGACGGCGCGCTTGACCACGTCCATCACCTCGTCCCAGTCACCTTCTATCGAGGTGAACATCGCGTCGGTGCGGTTCGGCAGACCCGACTCACGGACGACCCGCACGGCGTCGGCGACGTACTCGCCGACGTCCTCACCGACACCGAGCGGGGTGACCGAGAAGGCGACGATCACGCTTTGACCGAGCCTTCGCGACGGGCGCGGGAGGCGATGACCTCGTCGTCGGCGGCGCGCTTGAGCTTGCGCTCGGCGAAGAAGCCGCCGAAGGGGAGGACGGAGAGCACGAAGTACAGGGCCGCCGTCTTGAGGTCCCACTTGGTGCGGTTCCAGGCGTCGAGCCAGAACAGCACATAGAGGATGAAGAGCACGCCGTGGATCGCGCCCATGACCGGGACCGCGTTGAACTCCGTCGTGCGCTTGAGCACGGAGCAGACGAGCAGGAGGAGGAACGACACAGCCTCCGGCGCGGAGACCAGGCGGAGACGGTGGAGGGACGAGGCGGTCTTGATGTCCACGGGGGCACCTTCGGTTGATCTTGTGAATGGATGCACAAGGGCGACCCCATTGTGGCATCGGGCTTTGCCGGACCTTTGTCAGGGTCGGGGTCAGGGTTGCGATCATTCCTCAGGATCTGTTCGTGCCGCGTACCGCCCTATAACGTCACCCCGTGGCAATGTTCCGACTGCAAGGCAGCAAGGTGCTCGCCGTCGACATGACCGGTGACGCCGTCAAAGCGAAGAACGGCTCGATGGTCGCGTACGACGGCCAGATGGCGTTCAAAAAGATGTCCGGCGGCGGTGAGGGCATCCGCGGGATGGTCACCCGCCGGCTGACCGGCGAGCAGATGGTGATGATGGAGGTGAAGGGGCAGGGCACCTGCTACTTCGCCGACCGCGCCTCCGAGATCAACCTGGTGAATCTGCACGGCGACAAGCTGTACGTCGAGGCGAGCAATCTGCTCTGCACGGACGCGGGCCTGCGCACCGGAACCAGCTTCACCGGCCTGCGCGGCGGTGCGACGGGCAACGGCCTGTTCACCACCACCGTCGAGGGCACCGGCCAGGCGGCGATCATGTCGGACGGTCCGGCTGTGGTGCTGCGCGTCACGCCGCAGTACCCGCTCTCCGTCGATCCCGGCGCGTACATCGCCCATCAGGGCAACCTCCAGCAGAACTTCCAGTCGGGTGTGACCTTCCGCACCTTCATGGGCGAGGGCGGCGGCGAGGCCTTCCAGATCCGCTTCGAGGGCGATGGCCTGGTGTATGTCCAGCCGAGCGAGCGGAACACCGTCGGAGGCGACGTCTGATGCCGTTCCGTGAGATCAACTCGAAGATGGTCGAGGCGACGATCGCTCCCGGCCAGAAGTTGTTCAGCCAGCGCGGCGCGATGCTCGCGTACCGCGGCGAGGTCAGCTTCACGCCCAACATGCAGGGCGGGCAGGGCGGTCTGGCGTCGATGATCGGCCGGCGGGTGGCCAACGAGGCCACGCCGCTGATGACGGTCGAGGGCAGCGGCACGGTGATGTTCGGCCACGGCGGCCATCACATCCAGGTGATCCAGCTGACCGGCGACACGCTGTTCGTCGAGGCGGACCGGCTGCTCGCCTTCGACGGCACGCTGCAGCAGGGCACGATGTTCATGGGCTCGCAGGGCGGGGTCATGGGCATGGTCCGCGGCCAGGTGACCGGCCAGGGTCTGTTCACCACCACGCTCAAGGGCCATGGCGCGGTCGCGGTGATGGCGCACGGCGGGGTCATCGAGCTGCCGATCACGCAGGGGCGGGCCGTCCATGTGGACCCGCAGGCGTATGTCGCGCACCACGGCGACGTACGCAACAAGCTCTCCACCGCGCTGGGTTGGCGCGACATGGTGGGGCGCGGCTCGGGCGAGGCGTTCCAGCTGGAGCTGAGCGGCAGTGGCGCGGTGTACGTACAGGCCTCGGAGGAGAAGCTGTGACCGGTCCTGTGGTCTTCGACCCGATGACGCTGCCGAGTGACGACAACGTCAATGCGTACACCTTCTGCGTGGAGCTCAAGGGCAGCCAGTGGTTCCTGCAGAAGGGCAAGATGATCGCCTACTACGGGCGCATCGACTTCAACGGAATTGGCCACGGCCGCTTCGACCGGCTGCTGCGGACGTCGTTCCACTCGCCGCTGCACGCGAGCGACTGGGTCGTGGCGGAGGGCAGCGGCAAGATGCTGCTCGCGGACCGCGCCTTCGACGTCAACTCGTTCGACCTGGACAACGGGAATCTGACGATCCGGTCCGGGAATCTGCTGGCCTACCAGCCGACGCTGGCGCTGAAGCAGTCGATCGTGCCGGGCTTTCTGACGCTGATCGGAACCGGAAAGTTCGTCGCCGCGTCGAACGGTCCCGTGGTGTTCATGGAACCGCCGATCAAGGTGGATCCGCAGGCTCTGGTGGGCTGGGCCGACTGCCCTTCGCCGTGCCATCACTACGACCACGGGTACATGACCGGCGTGATGGGCGGGCTGCGCCAGCTGACGGGGATCGGCGGAGCCTCCGGGGAGGAGCACCAGTTCGAGTTCGTCGGCGCGGGCACGGTTCTGCTGCAGTCGACCGAGACCCTGATGGCGGAGACGGCGACCGGCGCCGTACCGCACCAGGCGGGCGTCCCGGGCGGCCACGGCGGCACCGGAATCCCAGGTCAACACGGGTCCGCACCCCGCCTGCCCGGACAACTGGGGGACCTCCAGCGTCGCTTCGGCCTGTGAGCGGTAGTCTGCGGAGTGTGACGTCGAACGTCTGCACCCCCACGTACGCAGCACATCTCTACGCAGCACATCCCGCTCGGCGGTGCCGGGCGTCACACTCTCCGACTTCGTCCGTCTTTCAACTTCTTAGGTAGAATCCATACATGGAGACCGAGACGGCCACCCGCTGGCTGACCGATGACGAGCAGTGCGCCTGGCGTACCCACCTGGACGTCAGCAGACTGCTGATGCACCAGCTCGAGAAGGACCTCCAGCCGTTCGGCCTGACCAACAACGACTACGAGATCCTGGTCAACCTCTCGGAGTCCCCGGAGCGCAGGATGCGGATGAGCGATCTCGCCGCCGCCACGCTCCAGTCCAAGAGCCGCCTCTCCCACCAGATCACCCGCATGGAAAACGCCGGCCTGGTCCGCAGGGAGAACTGCGAGTCCGACCGGCGCGGGCTGTACGCGGTGCTGACCGACCTCGGCGTCGAGACGATGCAGAAGGTCGCACCGCACCATGTCGCGTCCGTACGCAAGCACTTCATCGACCTGCTGACGCCGGAGGCGCTGGCGGAGCTGCGGGCGTCGCTCTCGCCGGTGGCGGACCATCTGCGCGGGAGGCGCGGGAAGGTGTGATCCGGGGCGCCGCGCGGCCAGGGGCGGGCGAGGGCGGCGCCAGGCGTTGTCCAGCAGTTGGCCGAGTGCCGCCGCGCCCGCAGCGCGGAGGCGGCGGCCCCGGGGGCCAGAGGGCCCCGCGAGTCCGGAGTGCGAGCCCCGGGGGTCCTGAGCACGAACCCCCGGGTTCTTGAACGGTCCCGCTCAGGACTTCGTCAGGCTCGAGACCAGTTCGTCCGCCGCCGAGTACGGGTCCAGTTCGCCCGCCACGATCCGTTCCGCCAGCGCGCCCAGCCGCCGGTCGCCGTGCAGGTCCCCGATCCGTTCCCGCAGGGCCGTGACCGCGATCGTTTCCACCTCGCCCGCCGCCCGGCGGGCGCGACGCTCCGCGAGAACGCCGTGTTCCTCCATCCAGGCGCGGTGTTTCTCCAGCGCCTCGACCACCTCGTCGATGCCCTCGCTCCGCGCCGCGACCGTCTTCACGATCGGCGGCCGCCAGTCCCCCGGGCCCCGCGCCTCGCCCAGGCCCAGCATGTGGTTGAGCTCGCGGGCCGTCGCGTCCGCGCCGTCGCGGTCCGCCTTGTTGACGACGTACACGTCGCCGATCTCGAGGATGCCCGCCTTTGCTGCCTGGATGCCGTCGCCCATCCCGGGGGCGAGAAGCACGACCGACGTGTCCGCCTGGGACGCGATCTCGACCTCGGACTGGCCGACGCCCACCGTCTCCACGAGGATCACCTCGCACCCCGCAGCGTCCAGCACGCGGATCGCCTGCGGCGCGGCCCACGCCAGGCCGCCCAGGTGCCCGCGCGTGGCCATCGAGCGGATGTAGACGCCCGGGTCCGACGCGTGGTCGGACATCCGGACCCGGTCGCCGAGCAGCGCCCCGCCGGAGAACGGCGACGACGGGTCGACAGCCAGCACGCCGACCCGCTTCCCGGCCCGCCGGTACGCCGTCACCAGCGCCGACGTGGACGTGGACTTGCCGACGCCGGGCGAACCCGTCAGGCCCACCACGTACGCCCCGCCGGTCAGCGGGGCCAGCGTCGCCATCACCTCACGCAGCTGTGGGGACGCCCCCTCGACGAGTGAGATCAGCCGGGCCACGGCCCTCGGCCGGCCCTCCCTCGCCTGGGCAACCAGCTGGGGGACGTCCACCATCTACGTGCTCCTTACCTGCCTGGACTCCTTACTTGCCGGCGCCGGGCACGCGGACGATCAGCGCGTCGCCCTGTCCGCCGCCACCGCACAGCGCGGCCGCACCGACGCCGCCGCCACGGCGCTTCAGCTCCAGCGCCAGGTGCAGGACCACCCGCGCGCCGGACATGCCGATCGGGTGCCCCAGGGCAATCGCACCACCGTTGACATTCACCTTTTCCAGGGACACGCCAAGGTCCTTCATTGACTGCACGGCGACCGCGGCGAACGCCTCGTTGATCTCGATGAGGTCGAGGCTCTCGACGCCGATGCCCTCCTTGCGCAGCGCATGCTGGATCGCGTTGGACGGCTGGGACTGCAGGGAGTTGTCGGGACCCGCCACGTTTCCGTGCGCGCCGATCTCCGCGATCCACTCCAGGCCCAGCTCCTCGGCCTTGGCCTTGCTCATCACCACGACCGCCGCAGCGCCGTCCGAGATCTGCGAGGACGTGCCGGCCGTGATCGTGCCGTCCTTGGCGAAGGCCGGGCGCAGCTTGCCCAGCGACTCGACCGTCGTGTCGGCGCGGATGCCCTCGTCCTTGCTGAAGACGACCGGCTCACCCTTGCGCTGCGGGATCTCCACGGGCGTGATCTCCGCCTCGAAGATGCCGTTCTTCTGCGCGGCCGCGGCCCGCTGGTGCGACAGCGCCGCGATCTCGTCCTGCTCCGGGCGGGCGATGCCGAGCCTGGTGTTGTGCTTCTCCGTGGACTCGCCCATGGCGACGCCCTCGAAGGAGTCGGTGAGTCCGTCGTACGCCATCGAGTCGAGCATCTCGATCGCGCCGTACTTGAAGCCCTCGCGAGACTTCGGCAGCAGATGCGGCGCGTTGGTCATCGACTCCTGGCCGCCGGCGACGACGATGTCGAACTCGCCGGCGCGGATCAGCTGGTCCGCGAGCGCGATGGCGTCGAGGCCGGAGAGACAGACCTTGTTGACGGTGAGCGCGGGGACGCTCATCGGGATGCCGGCCTTGACCGCGGCCTGGCGCGCCGGGATCTGGCCGGCGCCGGCCTGCAGCACCTGTCCCATGATCACGTACTGCACCTGGTCGGGGCCGATGCCCGCCCGGTCCAGCGCCGCCTTGATGGCGAAGCCGCCGAGATCGGCGCCGGAGAAGGACTTGAGGGAGCCGAGCAGCCGCCCCATGGGCGTACGGGCGCCCGCGACGATCACTGAGGTGGTACCGGTCGTTCCAGACATGAGCAGGATCCCCTTCCAGCACGGAGCTGAGGAGTGAACGAGGGTTTACTTCAATGTACTGAGCGGTACGGCTCCAGGTCACCGGGCAGCCGGTGTGATCGCGCGCACGTTGCGTAACCACACCGTGGAGCGCTGCACTGGGAGCATGCTGACGCGAATCGACCACATCGGGATCGCCTGTTTCGACCTCGACAAGACCGTTGAGTTCTACCGTGCCACGTACGGCTTCGAGGTCTTCCACAGCGAGGTCAACGAGGAGCAGGGCGTACGGGAAGCCATGCTCAAGATCAATGAGACGTCCGACGGCGGCGCCTCCTACCTCCAGCTCCTGGAGCCCACCCGGGAGGACTCGGCCGTCGGGAAGTGGCTGGCCAAGAACGGTGAAGGGGTCCACCACATCGCCTTCGGCACGGCCGACGTGGACGGCGACGCCCAGTCCATCCGTGACAAGGGTGTGCGGGTTCTCTACGACGAGCCCCGTATCGGCTCCATGGGCTCCCGTATCACTTTTCTCCACCCCAAGGACTGCCACGGCGTTCTCACCGAACTCGTCACCTCTGCAACGGACCACTGACCTCTGGATTCCCGGCCCGGTAGAGTGGGCGATTCCGGGCCGGGGCCGGGTCGGGGCCGCGCCGCGTCCCCTCCGCTGATCTGTCACCATTCCCCGGGGGGCCGTTCGCCGGCGAACGGTGCTCGTTTGGAGACAGTTGCGACCAGGGGACGGATGGGACCGCGCAGTGCGGGGCTACGAACGCCAGGAGAGCCACCGAGCTGACGACGACCATCTCTCGCGGTTCGAGGCCGAGATGGACCGGCTGAAAACCGAGCGGGAGAAGGCCGTCCAGCACGCCGAGGACCTCGGCTATCAGGTCGAGGTGTTGCGCGCCAAGCTCCATGAGGCGCGCCGCAGTCTCGCGACCCGTCCCGCCTACGACAGCGCCGACGTCGGCTATCAGGCCGAGCAGCTGCTCCGTAACGCCCAGATCCAGGCCGACCAGCTGCGCTCCGACGCCGAGCGTGAACTGCGCGAGGTCCGCGCACAGACCCAGCGCATCCTCCAGGAGCACGCCGAGCACCAGGCCCGGCTCCAGGCCGAACTGCACACCGAGGCCAACCAGCGCCGTCAGCGCCTTGACCAGGAGCTGGCCGAGCGCCGCCAGACCGTCGAGGCGCATGTCAACGAGAACGTGGCCTGGGCCGAGCAGCTGCGTGCCCGTACCGAGGCACAGGCCCGCCGGCTGCTCGAGGAGTCCCGGGCCGAGTCCGAGCAGTCGCTGGCGGCGGCCCGCGCCGAGGCCACCCGCGTCGCCGAAGAGGCCACCCGGCGGCTCGGCTCCGAGGCGGAGTCGGCCCGCGCCGAAGCCGAAGCGATCCTGCTGCGGGCCCGCAAGGACGCCGAGCGGCTGCTGAACGCCGCGTCCAACCAGGCACACGAGGCCACCAGCCACGCCGAGCAGCTGCGCTCCTCCACCAGCGCCGAGTCCGACAGCGCCCGCCAGCAGGCAGCCGAACTGAGCCGCGCCGCCGATCAGCGCCTCCAGGAAGCGGAAGAGAAGCTTCGCGAGGCCCGCGCGGAGGCCGAGAAGGTACTCGCCGAGGCCAAGGACTCGGCGTCCAAGCAGGTGGCGTCCGCCGAGTCCGTCAACGAGCAGCGCACCAGGACCGCCAAAGCCGAGATCGCGCGGCTGGTCGGCGAGGCCACCACCGAAGCGGAGGCGCTCAAGGCGGAGGCCGAGCAGGCCGTCGCCGACGCCCGCGCGGAGGCCGAGAAGCTGGTCGCGGGCGCCGCAGAGAAGGCGAAGACGGTCGCGGCCGAGGACTCGGCCGCCCAGCTCGCGAAGGCGGCCCGTACCGCCGAGGAAGTACTGAACAAGGCGTCCGAGGACGCCAGGGCCACCACCCGCAAGGCGGGCGAGGAGGCCGAGCGGATCCGCCGCGAGGCCGAGTCCGAGGCGGACCGGCTGCGCGGCGATGCCGCCGAGCAGGCCGACCAGCTCAAGGGCGCGGCCAAGGACGACACCAAGGAGTACCGCGCCAAGACGGTCGAGCTGCAGGAGGAGGCGCGCCGGCTGCGCGGCGAGGCCGAGCAGCTGCGTTCCGAGGCGGTCGCCGAGGGTGAGCGGATCCGCGGCGAGGCGCGGCGCGAGGCCGTCCAGCAGATCGAGGAGGCGGCCAGCACCGCCGAGGAGCTGCTGACGAAGGCGCGTGCGGACGCCGACGAGATGCGGGCCGCGGCGAGCACCGACAGCGAGCGCGTCCGCACGGAGGCCATCGAGCGGGCCACCACGCTGCGCAAGCAGGTCGAGGAGACGCTGGAGCGCACCCGTGCCGAGGCCGACCGGCTGCGTGCCGAGGCCGAGGAGCAGGCGGAGGGCGTCAAGTCCGCGGCCGAGCAGGCTGCGGAGGCGCTGCGCGAGGAGACCGAGCGCGGAGTGTCGGCCCGTCAGGCGGAGGCCGCCGACGAGCTGACCCGGCTGCACACCGAGGCCGAGTCCCGTATCACCGCCGCCGAGCAGAACCTCGCGGACTCCCGGGGCGAGGCCGAGCGGATCCGCCGCGAGGCGGCCGAGGAGACCGAGCGGCTGCGTTCGGAGGCGGCGGAGCGGATCCGTACGCTCCAGGCGCAGGCCGAGCACGAGGCCGAACGGCTGCGTACGGAAGCCGCTTCCGACGCGTCGACGACCCGTGCCGAGGCCGAGAACATCGCGGTACGGCTGCGCAGCGACGCCGCCGCCGAGGCCGAGCGGCTCAAGAGCGAGGCGCAGGACACCGCCGACCGGCTGCGCGCTGAGGCCGCGGCCGCCGCCGACCGGATCGGCGTGGAGGCCGCGGAAGCGCTCGGCGCCGCGCAGGAGGAGGCCGTACGCCGCCGCCGCGAGGCCGAGGAGATCCTGGCGTCCGCGCGCGGTGAGGCGGACCAGGAGCGCGAGCGGGCCCGCGAGCAGAGCGAGGAGCTTCTCGCCTCGGCGCGCAACCGCGTCGACGAGGCGCAGACCGAGGCGCACCGGCTGGTCGAGGAGGCCGACCGCCGTGCCACCGAGATGGTCGCGGCCGCCGAGCAGACCGCCAAGCAGGTACGGGACTCCGTCAACGGACTGCACGAGCAGGCCGAGCAGGAGATCACCGGACTGCGTTCCGCCGCCGAGCACGCGGCCGAGCGCACCAGGTCCGAGGCGCAGGAGGAGGCGGACCGGGTCCGCGCCGACGCGCACGCCGAGCGGGAGCGGGCCACCGACGACGCGGCCCGGCTGCGCGTCAGGGCTCAGGAGGAGACCGACGCGGCGAACCAGCTCGCCGAGCGGACCGTCACGGAAGCGATCAACGAGTCGGACCGGCTGCGCGCGGACACCGCGGAGTACGTCCAGCGGATGCGTACGGAGGCGAGCGACGCGCTCGCCACCGCCGAGCAGGACGCTTCCCGCGCCCGCGCCGAGGCACGCGAGGACGCCAACCGCATCCGCTCCGACGCCGCCACCCAGGCCGACCGGCTCATCGGCGAGGCGTCCAGCGAGAGCGAACGGCTGCGTACGGACTCGGCGCAGGCGCTGTCGGACGCCGAGCAGGTCAAGGCGGACGCCGTGGCCGAGGCCGAGCGGCTGCACGCGGGGATCCGCGCGGACGGCGAGCAGGTCCTGGACGAGGCGCGGCAGGCGGCCGACAAGCGCCGCGGCGACGCGGCGACGCAGGCCGACCAGTTGATCGCCGAGGCGACCGGCGAGGCGGAGCGGCTGCGTGCCGAGGCCGCCGAGACGGTGGGCTCGGCCCAGCAGGCCGCCGAGCGCATCAAGGCCGAGGCCCAGCGGGTCAAGGCGGACGCCGAGGCCGAGGCCGAGCGGACGCGTGCGGAGGCCCGCCAGGAGGCGGACCGTACGGTCGACGAGGCACGAAAGGCCGCGGCCACGCGCCGTGCGGACGCCGCGGAGCAGGCCGACCAGCTCATCAACAAGGCCCAGGAGGAGGCGCTGCGCGCGGCCACCGAGGCCGAGGAGCAGGCCGACACCATGGTGGGCGTGGCCCGCACGGAGGCCGAGCGGCTGGTCTCCGAGGCGACGGTCGAGGGCAACTCGCTGGTGGAGAAGTCACGTACGGACGCGGACGAACTGCTCGTCGGCGCACGGCGGGACGCCACGGCGATCCGGGAGCGCGGCGAGGAGCTGCGGGCCCGCGTCGAGGCCGAGATCGAGGAGCTGCACGATCGTGCCCGCCGGGAGACCGCCGAGCAGCTGAGGTCGGCGGGCGAGCGTGCCGACCTACTGGTGAAGGCGGCCGAGGAGCAGCTGGCCGAGGCTCGGGCGAAGGCCAAGGAGCTGATGTCCGATGCCAATTCGGAGGCCGGAAAGGTCCGGATTGCCGCGGTCAAGAAGGCTGAGGGGCTCCTCAAGGAGGCCGGCCAGAAGAAGGCAGAGCTGGTCCGCGCGGCCGAGGCGGTCAAGGCGGAGGCCGACGCGGAGGCCTCGCGTCTGGTCGGCGACGGCAAGCGTGAGCTCGATGTGCTGGTGCGCCGGCGGGAGGACATTCAGGCCGAGATCTCCCGTGTCCAGGACGTTCTTGAGGCGTTGGAGTCTTTCGAGGCGCCGACGGGCGGTGGCAAGGACGGCGGCGTGAAGGCGGGCGCGACAGCGGGGGTTACACGTTCGAGTGGCAAGTCGTCCGAGGGCTAGCCACTCAAAAGGCTGGACATTCTCCATATCAAACGGGCATCCGCTCGATGACACGCCGCTTCGGCCCCTAGGATTCCCCCTATCACCTCACCGGTCTCATTCGACAGGAACCCCATGAGCGACACTTCCTCCCCCTTCGGCTTCGAGCTCGTGCGGCGTGGTTACGACCGCGGTCAGGTGGATGACCGCATTACCAAGCTCGTCGCCGACCGTGATAGTGCTCTGGCCCGAATCACCTCTCTGGAAAAGCGCATCGAGGAGCTCCACCTCGAGACGCAGAACGCCCAGGCTCAGGTAAGCGACGCAGAGCCGTCGTACGCCGGTCTCGGTGCCCGCGTCGAGAAGATCCTCCGCCTCGCCGAGGAGGAGGCGAAGGACCTGCGCGAGGAGGCCCGTCGCGCGGCCGAGCAGCACCGTGAGCTCGCCGAGTCCGCCGCCCAGCAGGTGCGCAACGACGCCGAGTCGTTCGCCGCCGAGCGCAAGTCCAAGGCCGAGGACGAAGGCGTCCGCATCGTCGAGAAGGCGAAGAGCGACGCCTCCACTCTGCGCGGCGAAGCGCAGAAGGACGCGCAGTCCAAGCGCGAGGAGGCCGACGCGCTCTTCGAGGAGACCCGCGCCAAGGCCGCCCAGGCCGCCGCGGACTTCGAGACGAACCTCGCCAAGCGCCGCGAGCAGTCCGAGCGCGACCTGGCCTCGCGTCAGGCGAAGGCCGAGAAGCGCCTGGCGGAGATCGAGCACCGCGCCGAGCAGCTGCGTCTGGAGGCCGAGAAGCTGCGTACGGACGCGGAGCGCCGGGCCCGTCAGACGGTGGAGACGGCGCAGCGCCAGGCCGAGGACATCGTGGCCGACGCGAACGCCAAGGCCGACCGGATCCGCAGCGAATCGGAGCGCGAGCTGGCGGCGCTCACCAACCGCCGCGACTCCATCAACGCTCAGCTGACCAACGTCCGCGAGATGCTGGCCACGCTGACCGGTGCGGCCGTGGCCGCGGCCGGCACGCCCGCCGACGACGAGCCGATCTCGCGCGGCGTCCCGGCGCAGCAGTCCCGCTAACACGGTTCTCGGTAGCGTCCTCTGACGCCGGGTGGGCTTCGGCCCGCCCGGCGTTTTTGGCGTCCGAACCGCTTGCGGAGGCTTGGCTTCCAGGATTGCGGGGCTCACCGGGCCCCATTAGCGTGGCCGCATGATCGAGCTCGAGGGCCTCACCAAGCGCTTCGGCAGCCTCACCGCGGTCGACCATCTCTCCTTCACGGTCCAACCCGGCGTCGTGACCGGCTTCCTCGGTCCCAACGGCGCGGGCAAGTCGACGACGATGCGGATGATGCTCGATCTCGACAACCCGACCAGCGGTTCGGTCCGGATCGACGGCAAGCACTACCGCGATCTCCAGGAGCCGCTGAAGTACATCGGTGCGCTGCTGGACGCCAAGGCCATGCACGGCGGCCGGAGCGCGTACAACAACCTCCTCTGCCTCGCCCAGGCGAACCGCATCCCTGCCTCCAGGGTCGCCGAGGTCCTCGATGTCGTCGGGCTGAGCGCGGTGGCGAAGAAGAAGGCCAAGGGCTTCTCGCTCGGTATGGGCCAGCGGCTGGGAATCGCCTCCGCGCTGCTCGGCGATCCGGAGATCCTGATGTTCGACGAGCCGGTCAACGGCCTCGACCCCGAGGGAATTCACTGGATCCGCAATCTGATGAAAACTCTTGCGTCGGAGGGACGAACGATCTTCGTCTCCTCGCATCTGATGAGTGAAATGGCCCTGACCGCCGAACACTTGATCGTGATCGGACAGGGCCGGCTGCTGGCCGACACGTCGATGGCTGATTTCATTCACGAGAACTCCAGGAGTTATGTACGGCTCCGCTCCCCGCAGCAGGAGGGGCTGCGCGATGTGCTCCACTCCGCCGGCTTCACCGCGGTCGAGTCGGGCAACGGCACGCTGGAGATCGACGGCGCCACCAGCGAGGCGATCGGCGAGCTGGCCGCCGAACACCGGATCGTGCTGCATGAACTGAGCGCGCAACGCGCCTCGCTGGAGGAGGCGTTCATGCAGATGACGGCCGGCGCGGTGGAGTACCACGCACACGGCACGGGCGAGAGCGCGCCGCCGCCCGCCCAGCCACCGGGTCCCCAGTGGGGCCAGAGCTACCAGAGCAGCAAGGGAGCCTGACCCATGGCCTCGGTGCCCGCGGTCCTGCAGTCCGAATGGACCAAGATCCGTACGGTCTCCTCGACGACCTGGACGCTGGTCAGCGCGTTTGTCGTCACCGTTGCCCTGAGCGCCGCGCTCAGCGCGGTGATGAAGGCGACGTTCGACGATCTGTCCCGGGAGGAGCAGGTCACCTTCGACCCGACGTTCCTGAGCTTCTCGGGAATGGTCCTCGGTCAGCTGGCGATGGTGGTCTTCGGCGTGCTGGTGGTCGGCACGGAGTACAGCTCCGGCATGATCCGCACCTCGCTCGCCGCCGTACCGCAGCGCGCCACCTTCCTCTTCAGCAAGATGGCGGTGGCCACGGCTCTGGCGCTGGGCGTCGGGATGGCGACCAGCTTTGTCTCGTTCTTCCTCGGCCAGGCGCTGCTCGGCGACCACCGGACGACGATCGGCGAGGACAACGTGCTGCGCGCGGTCGTCGGCGGCGGTCTGTACATGGGCCTGATCGCGCTGTTCTCGATGGCCGTGGCAACGATGCTGCGCAGTTCGATGCTGTCGCTCGGCATCCTGATGCCGTTCTTCTTCCTGGTCTCACAGATCCTCGCGGCGGTCGCGGGCGCGAAGGACGTCGCCCAGTACTTCCCGGACCAGGCCGGCTCCAAGATCATGCAGGTGGTGCCGGACGCGATGGGCAGCGACCCGGCGCCGTACGGGCCCTGGGCCGGGCTCGGGATCATGGTGCTCTGGGTGATCGCGGCGCTGATCGGCGGCTATCTGGTGCTCAAGAAGCGGGACGCGTAGGAGGCGGCGGAGTGCCTTCGTCGGGCAGCAGCTCGTCGAAGTCCTTCCAGCCGCGCCAGCTCCACACGTCCTTGGCGAGATTGGGCTCCAGCGGTACGAAGCGGCCGGTCTCGAAGTCGTCGCCGCCGAGGTCGAACCAGCGCTCGTCGACGACTTCGGTGCCCATGCCGACGGTCCGCGCGGTTAGCCGCACCAGCAGTTTGGCGCCGTGCGAGCTGGAAAGGTCCTTGCCCTGGATCCGGCCTACGGGCAGCTGCGACACGGGCGCGTCGACGGGTATCCACACGGTGAAGGGCGCACCGCGCTCCACCGCGAGCCAGGACCGCTCGTCCGCCGGCTCGCCCTTCTCGTCGAGGACCCTGAGCCACTTCTTGTAGATGACGAGGCTGCCGTCGTGCGGCGAGCGCTCCAGATACCGCAGATGGACCCGGGCCTTCAGATCGACGACCGAGAGGTTGTCGAGGTGGTTGTAGAAGCGGACCGCGATGATCGCGTCGTCGCTCTCGGCGTGCAGGCGCGCATAGCCGGGAAAGTCGGCGGCCCAGGCGTGCGAGATGCTCGCCCGCCGCCGCCAGACGAACGGACGCAGCGCGAACATCTTGATCAGGACGATGCCGAGCAGTACCGCGGGCGCCAGCGCACCGGTCAACGAGGCGAGCGTGGCCAGCAGTTGATGGGCCAGGCTGTCCTTCTCCGGGCTGAGACTGTCGGTCCCGACACAGGCCCGCAGCGCCTCCAGCGCGAGGTTCAGCAGCCCTTCGCCGTCGCCCAGCCGCTCGCCGACGCTGCGCCCGGACTTCTCGGTGAGCGTCCAGGCCACGGCGATCGCCGTGGCGAACACGGCAAGACCGGAGAGCGTCATCAGGATGAGGGTGTGGACCGGACGTCCGGCGATCCACCAGCGAACCGACGTCCGATACCGGGGATGCGGCCTGCGTCGCCACATCCAGTCCGGCAACCAGCTCAACTTCCGCCTCCCGACGTCGAGTTCCTGTGCACGAGAGATCTTCCCGCCCGGTGGCCGTCCGCGCCAACCGTAATGCGCACACGCGTCCCGTACGCTCGGCAGGGGTAGACCTGCATGAAAGGCTCTGCCCGTACACGCGACCAACCCGAAGGGCGTCTCCCGTGAAGGACCGAAGCCTCGAAGCGCTGGGCCTGGACGGAGTGCCGGCCAAGGAACCGCTGACCTATCCGGGCCGCCCCACCACCGAGCCTTCGCTGCTCTCCGGTGACGAGCTGCTGCATCTGGATGTACGCCCGCTGCGGCTCGGCGAGTGGTATGTGGAGGAGCAGGCGGAGCAGAAGCTCCTGGACGATGCGCTCTCCGGCCTCGGCCAGGTCGTGACGGGCCGCCGCCATCCGGTGATCTCGGTGGGCTCCAACGCCTCGCCGGGGCAGGTCAGCCACAAGCTCACCCGGCTCGGCATTCCGGCGACGGTGCCGATGGTGCCGGTGCGGGTGCAGGGCATCGGCGTTGGCTGCTCCGGGCACATCAGCCCGGCCGGCTATGTCGCGGGCACTCCGTACGTCGACCCGGGTTCCGAAGCCGTCCTCGTGGTCGCCTGGCTGGATTCCACCCAGCTGAAGGCCGTCGACGACACCGAGTTTCCCGACTACCGCCGGGCGATACTCCCCGGCGGCGACTTCCCGATGACGATGCCGTCCGGGGAGCGGCTCGGCGGCGCGTACATCTACTTCAGCTCGCACGGCGTGCTCGCGGGTCCCGACGGCAGGCCGCGGCCCGGCGGCGGTGACCAGTCCGAGCTGCTCGCCTCGCTGCTGGCGGCCTCGCCCAGGCTGCGTGAGCTGCTCGGACCCGATCCGGTGACCTGGGTGAAGAAGGCCGGCGCGGACCGTGCGCTGCGCGAGGAGGGCACGCGGATCTTCGGTTCCGAGGGCTGGGTGCTGCCGCAGACGGACTTCCTTCCGTACCTCGACGACTCCGCCGAACTGCGGCTCTACGACGATCTGCCGCCGCTCGGCGACTCGCTCCCGCCGAGACCGTAGCGTTACGGCTTGGCCGGAACCGTCAAGGCACGGATATCCTCCTAACTCTTACGGGGGCGTACGGCCAAAAATGTGGCCTGTGCCCCGACGACCGAAAGTCGATGGGGCTGGAGAATGATCGAGGCAGTCGGCCTGACAAAGCGCTATGGCGCGAAGACGGCCGTGTACAACCTTTCCTTCCAGGTACGGCCCGGTGCCGTCACCGGGTTCCTCGGCCCCAACGGCGCGGGCAAGTCGACGACGATGCGCATGATCCTCGGCCTCGACAACCCGACCGAGGGACGGGTGACCATCGGCGGCCGCCCCTTCGCGCAACTGCCGAACGCGCCGCGCCAGGTCGGCGCGCTCCTCGACGCCAAGGCCGTGCACGGCGGCCGCAGCGCCCGCAACCACCTGCTGTCGCTGGCGCAGCTGTCCGGCATTCCGGCCCGCCGGGTGGACGAGGTGCTCGGTGTCGTCGGTCTGCAGGACGTGGCCAAAAAGCGCTCCAAGGGCTTCTCCCTCGGCATGGGCCAGCGGCTCGGCATCGCGGCCGCGCTGCTCGGCGATCCGCAGGTGCTGCTCTTCGACGAGCCGGTCAACGGCCTCGACCCGGAGGGCATCCTGTGGGTCCGCAATCTGATGAAGCGGCTCGCCTCCGAGGGCCGTACGGTCTTCGTCTCCTCGCACCTGATGAGTGAAATGGCCCTGACCGCCGAGCACTTGATCGTGATCGGCCGCGGGCAGCTGCTCTCGGACATGAGCGTCAAGGACTTCATCTCGCACAACTCGGCGGACTTCGCACGGGTGCGTACGCCGGACACCGAGCCGCAGCAGCGCGAGAAGCTCTCGGCCGCGATCACGGAAGCCGGCGGACAGGTCCTGTCGGAGCCGGACGGCGCACTGCGCGTCACCGGTCTGCCGCTGCCGCGGATCAGCGATCTGGCGCACTCCTCGGACGTCCGGCTGTGGGAGCTCTCGCCGCACCAGGCCTCACTGGAGGAGGCGTACATGCGGATGACGCAGGGCGCGGTCGACTACCGCTCGACGGCCGACCAGAAGTCGGGCCTGATGCAGCAGCAGCCTCCCGGCTACCTGCCGCCGCAGCCGCAGATCCCGGACGTGCCGTCGCAGGGCTGGTACGCCCCGCCGCCGCCCCAGCACGGCCAGCCGGTCCCGCAGGGTCAGCCGGGCTACCCGGGCCAGCCGGTGCAGAACCCGTACGCGGGCGGGCCCGCTCCCGCCGCTGGGCCGGGCATGCCGCCGGCCGCCGCCCCCGCCGACCTGAACAAGCCCGAGGACGCCCGATGACCACCCCGTACCAGCAGCAGGGCGCGCCCGCCGCCGCGTACTCCTCGTACTCCTCGCCGATCCCGGTCCGCAAGGCCCACCTCGGCGACGCGCTCGCCTCCGAGTGGACCAAGATCCGTTCCGTGCGCTCCACCATGTGGACGCTGAGCGTGATGATCGTGCTGATGCTCGGCCTCGGCGTCCTCTCCGCGGTGGTCGTCGCCTCTTCGGAACCCGATCTGGAGGGCCAGCCGATCCTCTCGCTCGGCTTCTTCGGCGTGCTGCTCGGCAGCATCTGCGTGATCACGCTGGGCGTGCTGACGATCGCGTCCGAGTACGGCACCGGAATGATCAGGACCACGCTGACCGCGTGCCCGAGCCGGGCCCGGGTGCTGACCGCCAAGGCGATCGTCTTCTTCCTGCTCGTCTTCACGCTCACCACGGCGATGGCCGCGCTGGTGGGCGCCATCCAGGTGTCGATCATCGACCAGGGCACGCCCACCAGTGAGGAGTGGTTCCGGGCGACGGTCGGCGTCGGCCTCTATGTCGCGCTGCTCGGTCTGCTCTCGCTGGCCATCGGCTCGCTGATCCGGCACTCGGCGGGCGCGATCACCGTCATGATCGGCGTCGTGCTGCTGCCGCTGGTGCTGGCGTTGTTCATGTTCTCGGAGTCGTTGACGGACCTGCGCGAGGCGCTGTTCGAGTACTCGATCCCGAACCAGCTCGCCGTCTTCTACGACAACGCCGTGGCCCAGTCGGGACCGCAGGGCTGGGACCCGATGCTGATCATCCTGGGCGTGACGGCTGCGGCGATGGCCGGCGCGTACGCGCTGCTCAAGGCGCGGGACGTCTGACGGCTTCGGCAGAGCCCGGTCAGTAGCCCGGGCTCAACATCTCGGCTCAATATCTCGGCGAGTTTCGGGACCGCTGCACCCGCGAGGTGCGGCGGTCCTTCGCGTTCCAGCACGCCTTGTGCCAGTGCCTGCGGTCCTCGACGCCGCCGTGCTCCGGCCAGGCGACGACATGCGGCGTACCCGACGGGATCTCCTGGTCACAGCCCGGGCAGCGGTACCGCTTGCCCACGGCACTTGCCCCGGCGACGTGACGGACGGACCACTCCTCGCCCTGCCAGTTCTCGCTTCGGCCGAATCCGCCGTAGCGGTCGCCCTGGTCACCGGCTTCTACGGGCGGTTTGTCGCCGCCTTTGGGGCGGTTGCGGCGCGGGGACACGATGACACCTCACGGGGCAAGTCCGGACAGTTCCCATCCAGCCTAGAGGCCGAAGTCCGGGGTATACGCACCCTGCGGCGTGAGACCGTGGCACCCACCGGGGGCAGTTACCGGAAAATCGCAACAACTTCACTTCTGGCCGTGCCTATGGCACGTGTCAGACGTTAATGCCGATAGGGGGAGTGACGCGTCGGCCGCAAGGAGGCATAGGCGATGCGCGTGGGAACTTTCGTACTGGCGGCCCAATTCCCGGGCCAGGGGCAGGGGGAGGCACTGCACCGCGCGGTCCGGTCCGCCGAGGTCGCGGAGGAGTCCGGACTGGATTCGGTGTGGCTCGCCGAGCACCACTTCGTGCCGTACGGCGTGTGTCCGTCGGCCGTCACACTCGCCGCGCTGCTGCTCGGCCGCACCCGCCGGATCCGCGTGGGCACGGCGGTGAGCGTGCTCCCGACCGCCCATCCGGTGTCGCTCGGCGAGCAGGCGGCCTTGCTCCATCTCACCAGCGGAGGACGGTTCTCGCTGGGCGTGGGACGGGGCGGGCCGTGGGTCGATCTGGAGGTCTTCGGCTCGGGTATCGAGGCGTACGAGAAGGGGTTTCCGGAGTCGCTGGACCTGCTGCTCCGCTGGCTGCGCGAACCCCGCGTCGCCGCCCAGGGTGAACGATTCACCTTCCGTGAAGTACCGGTCGTGCCGCGCCCGGACGAGCTGATCGACGACCCAGGGCACGGCCCCGAAGTGGTCGTCGCGTGCACCTCTCCGAAGAGCGTGCGGCTCGCCGCCGAGCGCGGGCTGCCGATGCTGCTCGGGATGCACTGCGGCGACGAGGAGAAGGCGGAGATGGTCCGCCAGTGGCGCAAGCACGCACTCGCGGCGGGCCGTCCGGCCGATGACGTGCTGGCCGCCGGTCATGTGTCGGCGGGCGTGGCCCAGATCGCGGACCGCCGGCCCGACGCGGCGGAGGCGCTGCTGAAGGCGATGCCGGGCTGGCTCAGGCAGGGTCTGGAGGCGCATGTGACGGTGGACGGACGGCACCGCGCGATGCGGGACCCCGTGGCGTACACGGAACTGCTGTGCGGGCTGCATCCGGTGGGCCCGCCGCGGCTGGCCGCGGACCGTATCGCCGCCACCGCCGAACGGACCGGCATCACCCGCTTCGCTCTGCTCGCCGAGGGCTCCGGCGATCTTGCGGCCACCGAGGAGAACGTACGGCGGCTCGGCACGGAAGTGCTGCCGCTGCTGACCTGAGCCCCGGCGCGCACGAGCGCACCGGGCGTGCTGCCGCTCCGGCATCAGTTGCACCTCCCGCGATGCGGAGCGGCAGCAAAAGGCATCAGCAGTCGCGCAGTTCGGGTGACTGGTTGAGCAACTGGCCCCGTACGGACGTGAAGCGGGCAAGCCGCTCATCGACTGAGGAGTCCAGCGGGAACACCGCGACTCGGTGGCAGTTCTGGAATGCCAGACGTACTCCGAAGTGCCGTTGCAGCGCACCGCGAATGGCGTCACTCGCGAGCGCACGCAGCAGCTGACCACGTGCCTGCTCGTCCGGCGGAGGCGTCTGGTTGTCGGCGAAGTCCCCGCCGTCGACCTTCAGCTGAGCCACCAGAGAACTGATCATCTCCCATGCGAAGGGCAGGGAGGTCCGGACGCAGTCGACGAATTCCGCTTCGTCGACCTCGCCTCGCTCGGCCTGTTCCAACAGCGCCGGTGAGACGTCGAGCGACATGGGTTCTCCTCTCGCGACCCCGGATCACGGGGTCTTACGGGCAGGGAAGGAAGACGCCCGTTACGTCGACATGAGCATGACGCATGACGACGCAGAGTGCTCAACCGACGACCTCCTGCATCCACGGTAAGTGCCGCATCCGGCGGGCACCAGGAGATTGGGAGTACAACCAGCCATTAACGAAAGGGGAATTGGGAGCCCACCCGGCGGGTCTCGGCCAACTGCGGAGACGGGTGAGAAGGAGGGGAATCGCGCGCGGAGGCGTGCGTCGAGTAGCGTTGCCGACCATGCGTCTCGTCATCGCCCGCTGCTCCGTGGACTACGCGGGCCGGCTCACCGCCCACCTGCCCTCCGCACCCCGTCTGATCCTGGTCAAGGCAGACGGCAGTGTCTCCATCCACGCGGACGACAGGGCTTACAAACCACTGAACTGGATGTCGCCTCCGTGCACCCTGAAGGAGGGCGACGACAGCGTATGGACGGTCATCAACAAAGCAGGCGAGAAACTGATCATTACGATGGAGGAAATCCTCCATGACTCGTCGCACGAGCTCGGTGTCGACCCCGGGCTGATCAAGGACGGGGTCGAGGCGCATCTGCAGGAGCTGCTCGCCGACCGGATCGAGACGCTGGGTGAGGGCTACAGCCTGATCCGCCGCGAATACCCCACGGCCATCGGCCCGGTGGACATCCTGTGCCGGGACGCGGACGGCGCGACGGTGGCGGTGGAGATCAAGCGGCGTGGCGAGATCGACGGGGTCGAGCAGCTCACGCGCTATCTGGAGCTGCTGAACCGGGACCCTCATCTCGCGCCGGTGAAGGGTGTGTTCGCGGCTCAGGAGATCAAGCCGCAGGCGCGGGTGCTGGCGACGGACCGCGGAATCGGGTGCGTGGTGCTGGACTACAACGCGATGCGGGGCATTGAGGACGACAAGCTGCGGCTGTTCTGAGGCCCGTGCGCTGAAGCGGTCCGGGGCGGGCTCGTAGGAGCAAGCCCCGGACCGTTTGTCAGATGACGGGGGTTGTCGCGGCCGAGCTTGTTGCGGACGCGGGGGCGCTGCTGATGGGGGCGCTGGCCGAGGTGGAGCCCTCCGGGCCACCGGCGGGCGTGGTCGGCGTGGTGGACGGCGTAGGACTGGTCGACGGAGTGCCGGAAGGCGTTCCGGACGGTGTGCCCGAAGGCGGGTTGGACGTTGTCGGCCTACCCGACGTCGTCGGAGGCTTCGGAGGCTTCGGCGACGACGGCTTGTCCCCCGGCTTCGAAGAACTCGACGGCGACGGCTCCCCGCCCGGCTCCGAAGAGTTCCCCGCCGACGAGCTCTCGCCCGGCGTCACCGACCCCGACGGCGTCGGGACCTTGGACGGGTCCTTCGGGCTGTCCGTCGAGTCCGCCGCCGGCTCGTCCGCGTCCAGGCCGTCCTGCGCGTCGTCCTCGTTCGCCGACTGGCCGTTCCTGACGTTGTTGCCGGGCGCGTCCTCCTGGTCCGAGGTCGCGCCGAGCGTCACCACCGTGCCGAGCACCGCGGCGAGCAGTGCTCCCGCGCCCGCGGCGACCAGGTTGCGGCGGGCGCCGCCGAAGACCGTGCGGCGGCTGGGCTTCGAGCCGCCGGTCGGACCCGACTGGCTCGACACCAGCGTCTCCGACTCTTCCTTGGGACGCCTCAGCTGCTCGGCCGCGAGACCCAGCGGCAGCGCCGCAGGCACGCCTCCCGGCGGCGAAGCGGACTCCTCGTGGCGGGCGGCCGGCACCTCCTCGCCGGACGACGGGCGGCCGCCTGTGCGGTCCGCGACGAGTGCCAGTGCCCGGCGTCCCGCGACCGTGCCGCGCTTGTCGGCGAGCGCACCGCGCATGGCGATCGAGGCTTCGAGTTCGGCACGTGCCCGGTCGAGGCTGCCGGTGCAGAGCGCGAGGACGCCCAGTTCGTGGTGGAAGTACGCCTCTTCGGCTACTTCGCCCGCTATCCGGGCGGCTTCCGAGCCGACGCGCAGCACCCGCTCCCACGCGCCCCAGTGCAGCCCCGCCGCGAAGACGGGCGCGGCGCTGCGGGCGAGCAGGACGGCCGTGCTGTGGTGACCGGCCTCCTGACCCGGCACGAGCGCGGCCAGGGCGGCGAGTACGGCGTCCGACTCGGCCACCGCGCGCTCGGGCGTGACGGACGGGTGTCCGGCCCACCAGGCGTAGTGCTGGGCGGCGGTGTGCGCGTGGCCGGTCGGATCGTCGGCGTATCCCTTGTCCGTCAGCTGCGCCAGCACTCCGGCGGCCAGGCGGTAACGGGTGCCGACGGGAGAGACAAGACCGCAGCTCATCAGTTCGCCGAGCGCGGCGTCCGCGTGTGTGTCGCCGACGAGCGCCGGCAGATGCGCCTGGTGCGGGACTTCGCCGCCGAGCGCGACGGCGAACCGCAGGGTCGCGCGGGCGGACTCGCTGAGCCGGGAGGCGAGCAGGGCCGCGGGTGCGGCGCCCTCCCCCAGCGTCGGCAGCGGTACGTCATTGCCTTCGGCCGCGTCGAACGGCGCGTACGCCTCGAAGGCCTCGGGATCGGCACGCAGGGCGTCGGCCTGCCGCAGCAGCGCGCCCGCCTGCACGAAGCGCAGCGGCAGGCCCTCGGACTCGAACCAGAGGTCGCCGGCCCAGTTCGCCTCTTCCTCGGTGAGCGGCCGCTCCACGGTCCGCTGGAGCAGTTCCAGCGAGGCGCCGCGGCCGAGGCCGCTGAGGAAGACCTCTTCGAGGTGCGAGTCGGTGGCGGGCGCCGCGACGTCGGGTGTGGCGGCGACGAGGAAGGCGCACTCGGGTGCCGCGTCCAGCAGTTCGCCGAGTGCCGCGCCCCCGAACTCCAGGTCGTCGAGGACGACGATCGCGCCGATCTCACGGACGTACGTCAGCAGACCGGCACGGTCCGGCCGGTGCCGCGGTGCCTTGTGGACGGCCGCGAAGAGCTCGTGGATCAGGTCGGCGGGCGTGCGGTGGTGGCCGTTGAGGCGTACGACTCCGTCGGGCGCGAGGTCGGCGCACTCCTCCGCGACGATGTCGAGCAGCGTGCTGCGCCCGGAGCCGGCGGGTCCGGTGAGCCGTACGGAACGGCCGCGGCCCAGCAGCCGCACCAGCCGTTCATGCTCCTCGTCGCGCTCCAGCAGCGGAAGCCGTGGCCCGGGCGGTCCCGCCGGGACGGGCGGCCGGGCCGCTCGCTGCAACTCGGCCCGTTCCGCGGCGGTGTGCTTGGCCGGGGCTGCCGGCTGCTCTCCCGGCGGGCAGGGTTCTATCTCACTGCCGTCGACGGGATTGACGGTGAGCAGGAAGTCGCCCGAGACGAGCTGGACGGTGCGGGCGAGCGCCGGCAGGGACTGTCCGAAGTCGGGCGTGTTGGGGTCGCGCGGGGTACGCGCCTGACCCGCGCCCTCGCCGAAACTGTCGTTGTCCATGGTCCAAGCCCCCCAGATGCGTTTCGCATAGGTTCGTCACCGCCCGGACATTGTCCTGGCGGCGAGTAGCGTGCCGATGTCCCTCCCGGCCTTTCTGCACGCCCCGCTTCGCTTCGGTCCGGTGCCCGCCGTGTGGGTTTGTCAAAGGTCAGGCGGACCGAACCCTAGACGCTCGCTCAGTATCACCGAACGGGCGGGGTGCCGCCCCGCCCGTCACGTCACATTCTCGTGAGGATTGCCCACGTCGTACCGTCCCCCGGGACCACCTGCCCGGTCCCCCGGGTCACACCCGAGGAAGCGATTCCGCTTCGATGCCGCCCTCGATCGCGAGGATGCGATGCAGCCTGGTCGCGACCAGCAGCCGCTGCATCTGTGGCGGCACTCCGCGCAGCACCAGTCTTCGTCCGCACCGGCCGGCGCGCCGGTGCGCCCCCATGATGACCCCGAGCCCGGTGGCGTCCCAGGAGTCGAGGCCGGTCAGGTCGAGCACCAGGTCGCCGACTCCGTCGTCGACGGCCGTGTGCAGGACCGTACGGGCGTCCGCCGCGCTGCGGACGTCGAGGCGGCCCCCGACGACCAGCTCGGCGTGGTCGCCCCTGATGTGCATATGCGCTCCCCGTGAGTGCGTCAGTGCCCTGTTGGCTTGTCTCTGGCGGCTCTCTGCCTTGCCCTGCCTTGATCTGCCTTGCGACTTCTGTGCTTGTTCTGTCTTGCAACAACTGACTGCCCCGTGGGCAAGGAAGTTGCCGTCTGTAAGCGAACCGATACCGAATTCACCCCAGAGGGTGATACCAAACCGGTCGATGAGGGTCAGTGCTTGTAGAAGCCCTGCCCGCTCTTCCGGCCGATGTCACCGGCGTCCACCATCCGGCGCATCAGCTCCGGGGGCGCGAACTTCTCGTCCTGGGACTCGGTGTAGATGTTGCTCGTGGCGTGCAGCAGGATGTCGACGCCGGTCAGATCCGCGGTGGCGAGCGGGCCCATCGCGTGACCGAAGCCCAGCTTGCAGGCGATGTCGATGTCCTCGGCGGACGCGACGCCCGATTCGTACAGCTTCGCGGCCTCGACGATGAGCGCCGAGATGAGCCGGGTGGTGACAAAACCGGCGACGTCGCGGTTGACGACGATGCAGGTCTTGCCGACGGACTCGGCGAACTCCCGTGTGGTGGCGAGGGTTTCGTCGCTCGTCTTGTAGCCGCGTACGAGCTCGCACAGCTGCATCATCGGGACGGGCGAGAAGAAGTGCGCGCCGACGACGCGCTCCGGACGCTCCGTCACCGCCGCGATCTTGGTGATCGGGATGGCGGAGGTGTTGGAGGCGAGTACGGCGTCCTCGCGCACGATCTTGTCCAGCGCGCGGAAGATCTCGTGCTTGACCTCGAGCTTCTCGAAGACCGCCTCGACGACGATGTCCGCGTCGGCGACGGCGTCCAGCTCGGTGGTGGCGGTGATGCGCGCCAACGCCGCGTCCGCGTCCGCCGCTTCGAGCTTGCCCTTGGCGACGAACTTGTCGTACGAGGCCTTGATGCCGTCGGTGCCGCGGGTCAGGGCCTCGTCGGTGACATCACGCAGCACGACGTCCCAGCCCGCCTGGGCCGAGACCTGCGCGATACCGGACCCCATGAGTCCGGCTCCGATGACGGCGAGCTTCCTGGCCACTGCGGCACCCCTTAACACCTGTTTACATTTCTGCTCTCCGGCGGAGGTTAGCGCTCGTGAGGTGCCGTGTGGCGGTGAAGAGATGCGCGTCACGTCTCAGCTGACGGACATCACACCGGTACGCGCCATTCCATGGGCCGTACTGAGTAATTGAGCCCCTCCGGTAGCCCCGCCGCGCCGTGCACGGGCGCGCCTTCGGCAGCGGTTCGCAGGCGCCCGCGTGCCACGACGGCCGGTGCGTAACTACGCTGGACCCATGGTCAATCTGACGCGCATCTACACCCGTACCGGCGACCAGGGCACCACGGCGCTCGGCGACATGAGCAGGACTGCCAAGACGGATCTGCGGATCGCCGCGTACGCCGACGCAAATGAGGCGAATGCCGTCCTTGGGACGGCGATCGCGCTCGGACAGCTTTCCGAGGACGTCGTCAAGGTCCTCGTCCGCGTCCAGAACGACCTGTTCGACGTGGGCGCGGACCTGTCGACGCCGGTGGTCCAGGACCCCGAGTACCCGCCGCTGCGGGTCGAGCAGTTCTACATCGACCGGCTCGAGGCGGACTGCGACCGGTTCAACGAGGAGCTGGAGAAGCTCCGCAGCTTCATCCTGCCGGGCGGCACACCGGGCGCGGCGCTGCTGCACCAGGCGTGCACGGTGGTACGCCGCGCGGAGCGCTCGACGTGGGCGGCGCTCGAGGTCCACGGCGAGACGATGAACCCGCTGACGGCGACCTACCTCAACCGCCTGTCCGACCTCCTGTTCATCCTGGCGAGGACGGCGAACAAGGAAGTCGGAGACGTGCTCTGGGTCCCCGGCGGAGAACGCTGACTCCGGCCCCGGACACACCCCCTGCCGGGGGTCCGGGGGTCGCCCCCCGGAAAATGCAGCATCCTGGCGAGGACGGCGAACAAGGAAGTCGGCGACGTGCTCCGGGTCCCCGGCGGAGAGCGCTAGCGCTCGATCCGGACCGGCTTGCGTTCGGACTTCGCCTCAGCCGGCTGCTTCTTCGGCCAGATCGTGTACGTGAGCGCGATCAGGCCGTGGATGCCGGCTGCCCTCAGCGCGGTGAACTGCCAGGAGCTGAGCGAGCCCGTCCGGCCGTCGTCCCCGACGTACCAGATCGCGATCTGCAGCAGGGCGACGGCGACCGCGGCGGCCAGCACCGTGCGCAGCCACAGCTTTGCCTCGTGCTTGGCCCGGGCCGTGCCGTACTGCGGCGGTTTCACCGGCGGCGGGCCGCCCGCGAAGCGGTGGGCGACGCGGGCGTCGATCCACTTGATCGTGTAGTGGCCGTACGCGACCGTGTAGCCGATGTAGAGCGCCGCGAGCCCGTGCTTCCAGTCCGGCTCCGCGCCGTTCTTGAGGTCGATCGCCGTCACGACGAGCAGCACGATCTCCAGCAGCGGCTCCAGGAGCAGCAGGCCCGCTCCCAGGCGCGGCATCTTCAGCAGATAGCGGGTGGCGAGTCCGGCTGCCAGCAGCACCCAGAAGCCCACCTCGCAGATCACGATCAGCGTGACGATCACGGCACTCTCCTCTCTCGGTTCCCTTCAAGGCTCCCGTCCCCAAGGCCGCCGATCGTCGTCGCCAGTGACGAAGTGGCACTGCATCCTTCGATGTAGCGCGATGCGGCAGGGCTTCACCCGGGACGTGGAGGACCGCACGCCGCCCGCCGTGTTTGATGGGTGCGTGACCGGTCTCCCCCGCCCCCACCGCGACGATGTACTCATCGCCGTCGCCGGACTCCTCGGCGGCCTGCTGCTGTGGGCGCTGGGTCTGGACACGCACCGCGAGCAGGGCGTCGGCCCGCGCTGGCTGGCGCTGCTGCCGCTGGCGGTGATGAGCGCGGCCGAGCTGCTGCGCCGGACGATGCCGAGCACCGCGCTGGCCATCGGCTGCGCGGCGATGCTCGCCGACCAGTTCACGGCTGGCAACGTCGGCACCATCGCGCTCTTCACGGATCTGGTCTACGCGGCCGTGCTGTACGGCTCACCCGCCGCGGCCCGCCGTATCCCCGCCGTGTCGATGATGGCCACCGCCGCCGTCACGGTCACCCTGCTGGTCGTCTTCCAGCAGGCGGAGGCCATCCTGGTGGGCCTGCTCTTCGGTCTGGTGACCGTGGCGCCGGCCTGGACCGGAGTGAGCGTGCGCACGCATCGCGACGCGGCCGAGGCGGCGCGGCTGCGGGCCGAGCAGACCGCGCTGCTCGCCGAGATCGACCGTACGCAGGCGGTGACCGCGGAACGCGCCCGGATGGCCCGCGAGCTGCACGACATGGTGGCCAACCATCTCTCGGCGATCGCCATTCACTCCACGGCCGCGCTCTCCATCGACGAGCCGAAAACCAGCCGCGACGCGCTGTCGGTGATCCGCGAGAACAGCGTGGAGGGTCTGGCCGAAATGCGTCGGCTCATCGGGCTGCTGCGGGACAGCGGTGGCGGAAACGAGCCCGCCGCGGCGCCGACCCTGGCCGCGGTCGACGCGCTGCTCGCGCAGGCGCGGACCAGTGGCGCGTCCAGCGGTCTGGAGTTCGCGCTCGCCGACCGGCGCGACGAGGGCGTGCCGCTGCCGGCGCCGGTGGAGCTCGCCGCGTACCGCATCATCCAGGAGTCGCTGACCAACGCGCTCAAGCACGCGTCGCCCGGCGAGGTCTCGGTCGCTCTGGTCCAGGACCGGCGGACGCTGACCGTGGAGATCACCAGCCCGTACGGCGACCGCCCGGGTCCGCGTGCCCCGGGCTCGGGAGCCGGTCTCGTCGGGATGCGCGAGCGGGTGGCGCTGCTGGGCGGTGAGTTCGCGTCGGGTCCGGTCACCGCCGCCGAGGGCGTGAAGATCTGGCAGGTACGGGCCGAACTGCCCGTCGACGAAGGGAACGCGCGGCCATGACGATCCGGGTACTGGTGGCGGAGGACCAGAGTGCCGTACGCGCCGGTCTGATCCTGATCCTCGGCAGCGCGCCGGACATCGAGGTCGTCGGTGAGGCCGCGGACGGCGAGGCGGCGGTGCGGCTCGCCCGTGAGCTGCGGCCCGATCTGGTGCTGATGGACGTTCAGATGCCGCGTCTGGACGGGGTGTCGGCGACCCGGCAGGTGGTGGCGGAGCGGCTCGCGGATGTGCTCGTGCTGACGACGTTCGATCTGGACGAGTATGTCTTCGGTGCGCTGCGGGCCGGCGCGGCGGGTTTTCTGCTGAAGAACACCGACGCCAGGGATCTGCTGGCGGCGGTGCGCACGGTGGCGGGCGGCGAGGGGCTGATCGCGCCGGCCGTGACGCGCCGGCTGATCGCGGAGTTCGCCTCGCCGACGCCCGTACGGTCGCCGGACGCGCCCGATCCGGCGATCCTCGATGTGCTCACCAGGCGCGAGCGCGAGGTCCTTTCGTGTCTCGGCGAGGGCCTGTCGAACGCCGAGATCGCGGTGCGGCTCTCGATGGCGGATGCGACGGTGAAAACCCATGTGAGCCGCCTCCTGGCCAAACTGGAGCTGCGCAGCCGGGTCCAAGCGGCGGTGCTGGCGCAGGAGTTGGGTGTCTGACTTGCCCCTCTGAAGCACCCGTCACACCTATGGTCTGGACCTATTGACGATTGGTCCAGACCTTCCTACTCTCACCGCAACACCCACTGCGGTGAGCCACGCAGGGTGCGCAGTGCACGGACCACCCCCGATCGTCCGGACCTCCTCGAGGAGCACGCGTGAACACGCAATCCCCACTGCACAGCACCGGAACCAGACACAGATCCAGATCCAGATCGAGAATCGTCGCGGCCCTGACCGCGCTGGTGCTCCCGCTGGCCGCCATGGTCGGCCTCGCCACTCCCGCCGAGGCAGCCACTTCGGCGACCGCCACCTACGCCAAGACCCAAGACTGGGGCACCGGCTTCGAAGGCAAGTGGACGGTGAAGAACACCGGAACCACGACGCTCAGCTCGTGGACCGTCGAGTGGGACTTCCCCTCCGGAACCGCCGTCACCTCGGCCTGGGACGCCGACGTCACCAGCTCCGGCACCCACTGGACCGGCAAGAACAAGAGCTGGAACGGCACCCTCGCCCCGGGCGCCTCCATCTCCTTCGGCTTCAACGGCACCGGCTTCGGCTCGCCGTCCGGTTGCAAGATCAACGGTGGCTCCTGCGACGGCGGCACCATCCCCGGCGACAACCCGCCGTCCGCGCCCGGCACTCCGAGCGCGAGCAACATCACCAACACCGCGGTGACGCTCAGCTGGACGGCCGCCACCGACGACAAGGGCATCAAGAACTACGACGTGCTCCGCGACGGCACCAAGGTCGCGACCGTCACCGGACTCACGTACACCAACACCGGCCTGACCGCCGGCACGGACTACTCGTACTCGATCCAGGCGCGTGACACCGTCGACCAGACCGGGCCGGTCAGCGGCGCCCGCGCCGTGCGCACCACCGGCACCCCGCCCGACCCGCAGCCCGGCAACAAGATCAAGCTCGGCTACTTCACGGAGTGGGGCGTCTACGGCCGCAACTACCACGTGAAGAACCTGGACACCTCGGGCTCCGCGGCGAAGATCACCCACATCAACTACGCCTTCGGCAATGTCACCGGCGGCCGCTGCACCATCGGTGACGCCTACGCCGACTACGACAAGGCGTACACCGCCGACCAGTCCGTCGACGGCGTAGCCGACACCTGGGACCAGCCGCTGCGCGGCAACTTCAACCAGCTGCGCAAGCTGAAGGCGAAGTACCCGCACATCAAGGTGCTCTGGTCGTTCGGCGGCTGGACCTGGTCCGGCGGCTTCGGCCAGGCCGCGGCCAACCCGGCAGCGTTCGCCGACTCCTGCTACCAGCTGGTCGAGGACCCGCGCTGGGCCGATGTCTTCGACGGCATCGACCTGGACTGGGAGTACCCGAACGCCTGTGGTCTGTCCTGTGACACCAGCGGCCCTGCCGCGTTCAAGAACATGATGCAGGCCATGCGCGCCAGGTTCGGCACGAACAACCTGGTCACCGCGGCGGTCACGGCGGATGCCTCGTCCGGCGGCAAGATCGACGCGGCCGACTACGGCGGCGCGGCGCAGTACCTCAACTGGTACAACGTGATGACGTATGACTTCTTCGGCGCCTGGGCGGCGCAGGGTCCGACGGCCCCGCACTCGCCGCTGACCTCGTACCCCGGCATCCCGCAGGCGGGCTTCAACTCCGCAGAGGCGATTGCCAAGTTCAAGGCGAAGGGCGTGCCCTCCTCGAAGCTGCTGCTCGGCATCGGCTTCTACGGCCGCGGCTGGACCGGCGTCTCGCAGTCCGCACCGGGCGGCTCGGCGAGCGGACCGGCCCCCGGCACGTACGAACAGGGCATCGAGGACTACAAGGTCCTCAAGAACAGCTGCCCGGCCAACGGCACGGTCGCCGGCACGGCGTACGCGCACTGCGGCAGCAACTGGTGGAGCTACGACACTCCTTCGACCGTCAACTCGAAGATGAGCTGGGCGAAGGGTCAGGGCCTGGGAGGCGCGTTCTTCTGGGAGTTCAGCGGTGACACCACGAACGGAGAGCTGGTCAGCGCGATCAACAGCGGACTGGGCTAGCCGTACGCGAAGGGGCCGGGGAGATCGCTCTCCCCGGCCCCTTTCGCCGTTTCAGGCGCTTTGCCTAAGCCACATTGACCCTCCCCCAGACTCCGTCCGGGGGGACCCCCATCCAACGAGAAAGCCCTATTTAAGCCACATTGACTCGTTGCCCGGGCGGTGCCGCCTCCAGCCAGGCGAGAAAGCCGGTGAGCGCGTCCTCGCTCATCGCCAGCTCCAGCCGGGTCCCGCGGTGCAGACAACCCAGCACCACCGCGTCGGAGAGCAGCGCCAGCTCCTCCTCGCCCTCGGGAGTGCGGCGGGCGACGACCTCGATCGCCGAGCGCTCGAGAGTCCTGCGGGGCCGAGGGGCGTACGAGAACACGCGGAACCACATGATCCGGTCACCGCTGTAGCGCGCGACGCCGTACACCCAGCCCTTGCCGGAGAGATCCGTCCCCTCGCGGACGTTCCACCGCAGGCTGCAGTCGAAGGTGCCGCCGGAGCGCTGGATCAGCCGTCGTCGCAGACCGAAGACGAACAGCGCGATTCCCACCAGTGCGACAACGACCAGACCGCTCACAAGCAGAGCGAGGAACATCTCCACCGACCTCCTCGCATCGTTCTCGTCCTCGTGCGCAAACGCGTTCCCCCTGGCACCTGCATCGCCTCAGCCGCGGCACGGTCTGGAGGAATCCAGCCCGGGCCGCGGCTGAGGGCGTCGACTGTCTGCGGGGTGCTCAGCGCACCGCCACCGCACGCAGCCGGACGTCGGCGCGACGCTCGGCGGCGTCGTCCTCGCCCGACTTGGCGCGCTCCAGCGCACGCTCGGCGCGCTGTTCGTCGATCTCGTCCGCAAGCTCGGCGATCTCCGCCAGCAGGGACAGCTTGTTGTCGGCGAACGAGATGAATCCGCCGTGCACCGCGGCGACGACCGTCCCCGCTCCGTCTTCGGAGCTTGTACGGATTGTCACCGGGCCCGACTCCAGCACACCGAGCAGCGGCTGGTGACCGGGCATGACGCCGATGTCGCCGGACGTGGTGCGCGCGACGACCAGGGTGGCCTCGCCGGACCAGACCTTTCGGTCCGCGGCGACCAGCTCGACATGCAGCTCAGCAGCCAAGGGTGGCTCCTCGGGTCACCACCCGGCGGTTCTGCCGGGTGTTAGGTCAATTCTACGGGGCGTACGAAGAGGGGCGGGACGGACCCCGCCCCCCTTCACGAGTCAGCGGACTCAGGAGACGCCGAGCTCCTTGGCGTTGGCCTTGAGGTCCTCAATGCCACCGCACAGGAAGAACGCCTGCTCGGGGAAGTGGTCGTACTCACCGTCGCAGATCGCGTTGAACGCGGCGATCGACTCGTCGAGCGGCACGTCCGAACCGTCCACGCCGGTGAACTGCTTGGCGACGTGGGTGTTCTGCGACAGGAAGCGCTCGACGCGACGGGCACGGTGGACAACGAGCTTGTCCTCCTCGCCCAGCTCGTCGATACCGAGGATCGCGATGATGTCCTGGAGGTCCTTGTACTTCTGCAGGATTCCCTTGACGCGCGTGGCGGCGTCGTAGTGCTCCTGCGCGATGTAGCGCGGGTCCAGGATCCGGGACGTGGAGTCCAGCGGGTCCACGGCCGGGTAGATGCCCTTCTCGGAGATCGGACGGGAAAGCACCGTCGTCGCGTCGAGGTGGGCGAACGTGGTGGCCGGGGCCGGGTCGGTCAGGTCGTCCGCGGGGACGTAGATCGCCTGCATCGAGGTGATCGAGTGTCCACGCGTCGAGGTGATGCGCTCCTGCAGCAGACCCATCTCGTCGGCCAGGTTCGGCTGGTAACCCACCGCGGACGGCATACGGCCGAGCAGGGTGGACACCTCGGAGCCGGCCTGGGTGTACCGGAAGATGTTGTCGATGAAGAAGAGCACGTCCTGCTTCTGCACATCGCGGAAGTACTCCGCCATGGTCAGACCGGCCAGCGCGACGCGCAGACGCGTGCCCGGCGGCTCGTCCATCTGACCGAAGACAAGCGCCGTCTTGTCGATGACGCCGGACTCGGTCATCTCCTCGATGAGGTCGTTGCCCTCACGGGTACGCTCACCGACGCCCGCGAACACCGACACACCGTCGTGGTTGTTGGCGACGCGGTAGATCATTTCCTGGATCAGAACGGTCTTGCCGACACCGGCGCCACCGAACAGACCGATCTTTCCACCCTTGACGTACGGGGTGAGCAGGTCGATGACCTTGACGCCCGTCTCGAACATCTCGGTCTTCGACTCGAGCTGGTCGAAGCGCGGCGCCTTGCGGTGGATCGGCCAGCGCTCGGTGATCTCGACCGTGGACGGGTCCACGTTCAGGATCTCACCGAGGGTGTTGAACACCTTGCCCTTGGTGATGTCACCGACCGGGACGGTGATGCCCGCACCCGTGTTGGTCACCTGGGCCTGGCGGACCAGACCGTCGGTGGGCTGCATCGAGATCGCGCGGACCAGGCCCTCGCCGAGGTGCTGGGCAACCTCGAGCGTCAGGGTCTTCATGGCCCCGTCGAGGGCCGGGTCGGCCACCTCGACGGTGAGCGCGTTGTAGATCTCCGGCATCGCGTCGACGGGGAACTCCACGTCGACGACCGGGCCGATGACCCGGGCGACGCGGCCCGTGGCGGCGGCCGTCTCAACAGTGGTCGTCATTACTTGTCACTCCCCGCGGTCGCGTCGGCCAGGGCGTTGGCGCCACCGACGATCTCGCTGATTTCCTGGGTGATTTCGGCCTGGCGGGCCGCGTTGGCAAGCCGGGAGAGGCTCTTGATGAGCTCCCCGGCGTTGTCGGTCGCCGACTTCATCGCGCGGCGGGTGGCAGCGTGCTTGGAAGCAGCGGCCTGGAGCAGCGCGTTGTAGATCCGGCTCTCGACGTACCGCGGCAGCAGGGCGTCGAGGACGTCCTCCGCCGACGGCTCGAAGTCGAACAGCGGAAGGATCTCGCCCTTCTTCTCCGACTCCTCGGCCGCCTTCTCCAAGCTGAGGGGCAGCAGCCGGTTCTGTACCGGCGTCTGCGTCAGCATCGAGATGAACTCGGTGAAGACGATGTGGAGCTCGTCCACGCCGCCCTCGGCCGTGTCCTGCTGGACGGCCGCGATCAGCGGGCCGGCCACCTTCTTGGCGTCCGTGTAGGTCGGGTTGTCGGTGAAGCCGGTCCACGACTCCGTGACCTTGCGCTCACGGAAGCCGTAGTACGAGACACCCTTGCGGCCGACGATGTACGTGTCGACCTCCTTGCCCTCGCCGCGGAGCCGCTCGGTGAGCTGGTCCGCCGCCTTGATGGCGTTGGCGGAGTAGCCGCCGGCCAGACCGCGGTCGCTCGTGATGAGCAGGATCGCGGCACGGACCGGAGACTCCGCCTCGGTGGTGAGGGGGTGCTTCGTGTTCGACCCGGTCGCCACCGCGGTCACCGCGCGGGTGAGCTCGGTCGCGTACGGCGTGGAGGCCGCCACCTGGCGCTGCGCCTTGACGATGCGCGAGGCGGCGATCATCTCCATCGCCTTGGTGATCTTCTTGGTCGCGGTGACGGATTTGATGCGACGCTTGTAGACCCGGAGCTGGGCTCCCATGAGTCAGGTCCCTTCCGTCGTCACTTGGCCGTGCTGACCGGCGCGTCGTCGCCCAGAAGCTTGCCGTCCGAGGTCTCGAACTGACGCTTGAAGCCGGCGATCGCGTCAGCGACCGACTGCAGCGTGTCGTCGGACATCTTGGCGCCCTCGGCGATGCTGGTCAGCAGCTCCTTGCGCTCACGGCGCAGGTGCTCGAGCAGCTCGGTCTCGAAGCGGCGGATGTCATTGACCGGGACGTCGTCCATCTTGCCGGTGGTGCCGGCCCAGACGGAAACGATCTGCTCCTCGATGGGCATGGGCTGGTACTGAGCCTGCTTGAGCAGCTCGACCATGCGCTTGCCGCGCTCCATCTGCGCCTTGGAGGCCGCGTCCAGGTCGGAGCCGAAGGCGGCGAACGCCTCGAGCTCGCGGTACTGGGCGAGGTCCACGCGAAGTCGGCCGGACACCTGGCGCATGGCCTTGTGCTGGGCCGAGCCACCGACGCGGGAGACCGAGATACCGACGTTCAGGGCCGGACGCTGGCCGGCGTTGAACAGGTCGGACTCCAGGAAGCACTGGCCGTCGGTGATGGAGATGACGTTGGTCGGGATGAACGCCGACACGTCGTTCGCCTTGGTCTCGACGATCGGCAGGCCCGTCATCGAACCGGCGCCCATGTCGTCGGAGAGCTTGGCGCAGCGCTCCAGCAGACGCGAGTGCAGGTAGAAGACGTCACCCGGGTAGGCCTCACGGCCCGGCGGGCGGCGCAGCAGCAGCGAGACGGCGCGGTAGGCGTCGGCCTGCTTCGACAGGTCGTCGAAGATGATCAGGACGTGCTTGCCGGCGTACATCCAGTGCTGGCCGATGGCCGAACCGGTGTACGGCGCCAGGTACTTGAAGCCGGCCGGGTCGGACGCCGGAGCCGCGACGATCGTCGTGTACTCGAGGGCGCCGGCCTCCTCCAGCGCGCCGCGCACGGACGCGATGGTGGAGCCCTTCTGGCCGATGGCGACGTAGATGCAGCGGACCTGCTTCTTCGGGTCGCCCGAGCGCCAGTTGTCGCGCTGGTTGATGATCGTGTCGACGGCCAGAGCGGTCTTGCCGGTCTGACGGTCACCGATGATCAGCTGACGCTGGCCGCGGCCGATCGGCACCATGGCGTCGACAGCCTTGTAGCCGGTCTGCATCGGCTCGTGCACCGACTTACGGACCATGACGCCAGGGGCCTGCAGCTCGAGGGCGCGGCGTCCGTCGGTCTCGATCTCGCCGAGGCCGTCGATCGGGTTGCCGAGCGGGTCGACGACGCGGCCGAGGTAGCCCTCGCCGACGCCGACGGAGAGAACCTCACCGGTGCGCTGCACCGGCTGGCCCTCCTCGATACCGCTGAACTCACCGAGGATGACCGCACCGATCTCGCGCTCCTCGAGGTTGAGGGCGAGACCGAGGGTGCCGTCCTCGAACTTCAGCAGTTCGTTCGCCATGGCCGAGGGCAGACCCTCGACCTTCGCGATGCCGTCGCCGGCAACGCTGACCGTACCGACCTCCTCGCGCGAGGCCGCGTCCGGCTGGTACGACTGGACAAAGTTCTCCAGCGCGTCCCGGATCTCCTCCGGCCGGATCGTGAGCTCCGCCATCTGGGTTCCCTGCTCTCCTTGTTGGGCCCGAAGTTTCTTAAGGGGGTCTGGGGGCGACCCCCAGGAATCTTCTGCAATTTCTGCACGGCCCAACCGGGCCGCTGTTACTGCTTGTTCAGTTGGTGGCGGCTGATCAGCCGGCCATGCGGCGGGACGCCTCGTCGAGACGGTCCGCGATGGTGCCGTTGATGACCTCGTCGCCGACCCGCACCGAGATCCCGCCGAGGACCTCGGGGTCCACGTCGAGGTTCAGGTGCATCTCGCGGCCGTACATCCTCGTCAGCACCGCGCCGAGGCGCTGCTTCTGCTGGTCGGTGAGCGGTACCGCCGAGACGACGACCGCCACCATCCGGTCCCTGCGCGCCGCGGCGAGCTTGGACAGGGACTCGAGTCCCTGTTCCAGGCTACGTCCACGGGGCTTGGTAACAAGACGGACGACCAGACGCTCGGTGGCCGGATTGGCCTTGCCGCCGAGCAGGCTCCGCAGCAGCTCGCCCTTGGCGGACGAGCTCGCGGTCTTGTCGGTCAGCGCCGAACGCAGCCCGGTGCTGGACGCGACGATCCGGCCGAACCGGAACAGCTCGTCCTCGACGTCGTCGAGCGCACCGGCCCGCTGGGCCGCGGTGAGGTCGGCGGTGGCCGCCAGCTCCTCGATCGCGTCGACCAGGTCGCGCGACCGCGACCAGCGGGAACGGACCATGCCGGAGATCAGATCGACGGCCTCGCCGCCCACCTGACCGCCCAGCAGGCGCGTCGCCAGCTCGGCCTTGGCCTCGCCGGCCTGCGCCGGGTCGGTCAGAACCCGACGCAGCGACACCTCGCGGTCGAGCAGCGCGGTGACGGCGGCCAGGTCCTCGGCGAGCTTCGCCGCGTCGACGGACGTGTTGTCCGTCAGCGCGTCGAGGGACTCACGTGCGGTGGCCAGTGCCTCGCGGCTCGCTCCGTTCATCGCGCGGCCTCGGCCTTCTCCTCGAGCTCGTCGAGGAAGCGGTCGATGGTCCGGCTCTGCCGGGCGTGGTCCTCGAGGGACTCACCCACGAGCTTGCCGGCCAGGTCGGTGGCGAGCTTGCCCACGTCCTGGCGCAGTGCCGCGGACGCGGCCTTGCGGTCGGCCTCGATCTGGGCGTGGCCGGTCGCGATGATCTCTTCACGCTGCCGCTGGCCTTCCGCCTTCATCTCCTGGATGATCGCGGTGCCCTGCTCGGTCGCCTCCTGGCGCATACGAGCGGCTTCGTGGCGGGCCTCGGCGAGCTGAGCCTTGTACTGCTCGAGCACGCTCTCGGCCTCGATCTTGGCCGCATCGGCCTTCTCGATGCCACCCTCGATGGCCTCACGGCGCTCTTCCAGAACCTTGTTGATGTTCGGGAGAAGCTTCTTTGCGAGGAAACCGAAGACGATGACGAAGGCGATCAGGCCGATGATGAGCTCGTCGGGATGCGGGATGAGAGGAGGCTGCTCCTCCGCCTCCGCCGCAAGCAGGAACAGAGCGTTCACATCAGTGCCTTCCGTGAAATGGTGGGGCTGTCGTCCAAGCCGAATCCGGCTTAGTAGACGAAGCCCATGACGATGCCGATGAGGGCGAGCGCCTCACAGAAGGCGAAACCCATGATCTGGTTGGTACGGATCAGACCGGCCGCCTCGGGCTGACGCGCGAGGGCCTGGGTGCCGTTACCGAAGATGATGCCGACGCCGACGCCGGGGCCGATGGCCGCAAGGCCGTAACCGATGGAAGCGACGTTACCTTCGACCGCGGCAAGGGTCTGGAGAGCGGACATGCCGGTTCTTCCTTCTCTTTCAAGGACCCGGTGGGGGTTGGCCACCGGACGACTGGTTGGAGGTGGGCGGGTGGGGCTGACTCAGTGGTGCTCGGCGAGCGCGCCCTGGATGTAGCTGCAGGCCAGGAGGACGAAGACGTACGCCTGGACGGCCTGGATGAAGAGCTCGAAGCCGGTCATCACGATGACCATCACGAACGAGGTGCCGGCGTAGACGACGCCGATGCCGTTGAGCAGGTACCAGCTGGCGATCGTGAACATCACGATGAGCAGGTGACCGGCGAACATGTTCGCGAAGAGCCGGACCGCGTGCGTGAACGGCCGGATGATCAGGTTCGAGAAGAACTCCAGGAACACGATCAGCGGCAGGATCGGGCCGAGCGACTTGTCGTAGCCGGTGATGTTCTTCCAGCCGCCGACAAATCCGTGCTTCTTGAAGGTCAGGCTCACCCAGACCACGTACACGATCAGGGCGAGTGCCGCCGGGAACGCGATGAGCGACGTCACCGGGAACTGGGCGAGCGGAATGATCGACCAGAGATTGAGCATCCAGACGAAGAAGAAGAGCGACACCATCAAGGGGACGTACTTCTCACCGTCCTTCTTGCCGATGATCTCGTAGACGATTCCACGGCGGACGAAGTCGTAACCGGCTTCGCCGATCATCTGGATCTTGCCCGGCACCAGCTTCGGCTTGTTGAAAGCCGCCCAGAAGAATCCGACGACCACGGCGGTGCCCAGGAAAGCAAGCAGCATCGGCTTGCTGAACTCGAAGCCGCCCACCGTGAACAGGGGCTCGTACATGAACGTATGGAGACCCGGGGCCGGGAAGCCACAGCCGGAAAAGATCTGGCAGTTCGCATCAAAGGCGAGCATCTGGGGGTCAGCACTCACCGCGGGCTCCTTCAGCGTGGCGCATGTGTACGGCAACCTCGTTGTGTCGGCGCGGCGCGCAGCCGCGGTTCGGCACTGGACTGGTGTAACGGATGTGGGGGCGGCTGGCAGGCAGTGAGCCTCGCGCATGTGCAGGCGTCAGCTCAGATGCCCGCGCCCGCAGTGCCGCAGTTGGAACCGGACGATAGCAGGAACCCGAACGGGCGCTTATCCCGGCCCTACCCTTCACGTCGAAGACCCCGTCTTCTCGGGCTTTTCACCCTTCGCGGCATCAGGATCCACATAGAGGATCTTGGCCTTCATGTACGCACGGGCCTGTGCGGCGACCCACACGACGGTCGTGGCGACAATCGTGATGGCGAAGGCCTTGGGGTTGAACAGCGTGGTGTCCTTGAACGCCGCCACGAAGATGAACAGCAGCAGAATCTGTGCTGTATAGAGCATCAGCCCCATGGCCTGGAACAGATGCGGCAGCGATTTGGCCGTCCGCTGGAGCACGACGATGCCGATTCCCATGAAGAGGATGACCACCAGAGTGCCGACGGCGGCGCCGATCGCTCCCTTGCCGCCGGCGACCCCCGCGCTGATCGCAACGGCGACAGCGCCGGCGACAGCTGTGGGCACGGCGGTGTGAAGGAGAGTCCGGACGTCATTGGTCGGCATGGCGGCAGCTCCGCTTGCTGGTGGGGGCAGTGGTGTCGTCATGGACGAGCGTAATCCCGGTCCGAGATGGGCCTCGGCGGCCAACAGACCGTCGCACCACGGTCTTTCGGCTCTGTCTCCGGGTCTCGTGAACGGTATCACAAACTATTTGAATAGGTCTTTACCCGGGAGTGTGCCAACCATCACACATGAGAGCTAACGCGCGCGTGTGTGCACGACAGCTCGCCGCTATGTCTGGTAATGGGCGACAAAGCGCGACACGTCAGCCGCGCGTGCCGGCCTTCCGGCGGTCCGGGAAGCGCGAACGGGGGCCCACCGCGGTCGCCCCGTTGACGCCGTTGACGCCCACCGCGACCGGGGCACGCTCCTCGTGCTCCTCCTGCGCCGCATCCGCCTCGTACGCGAGCGAGTCGGGCACCAGCTGCGACCGCACCTTGCGGCGGCGGTAGCGGGGCGGGACGAACGCCTCCGCCCAGCGCGGCGCCCGCGGCGTGAACCGCGGCAGCAGCAGAAGCACCAGGCCGACCGCGCTCAGCCCGACGATCAGCATCACGATCCACATCGACGCCGAGTGCACCGAGTACGCGACGACGCCGAAGGCGATCAGCGCCGACCAGAAGTACATGATCAGCACCGCGCGGCTGTGCGAGTGGCCGATCTCCAGGAGCCGGTGGTGCAGATGGCCGCGGTCGGCCGCGAACGGCGACTGGCCGTTCCACGTACGCCGGACGATCGCCAGCACCAGGTCGGCGACCGGGATCGCGATGATGGTCAGCGGCAGCAACAGCGGGATGAAGACCGGCAGGGCGGCGTGCGTGGCCTCGCGGGTGCTGCCCTCGAAGATCTTCAGCGCGTCCGGGTCCACCTGGCCGGTCACCGAGATCGCGGCCGCGGCGAGCACCAGGCCGATCAGCATCGAGCCGGAGTCGCCCATGAAGATCCGGGCCGGATGCATGTTGTGCGGCAGGAAGCCGAGGCACATGCCCATCAGGATCGCGGTGAACAGCGTTGCGGGGGCGGCCGCTTCGATCATGTACCCGAACCAGATCCGGTACGAGTAGAGGAAGAAGGCCGCGGCGGCGATGCAGACCATGCCGGCGGCCAGGCCGTCCAGGCCGTCCACGAAGTTCACGGCGTTGATGGTGATGACGACCAACGCGACGGTGAGCAGCGTGCCTTGCCACTGGGTCAGCGAGACCGTGCCGACGCCGGGAACGGGGATCCACAGGATCGTCAGACCCTGCATCACCATCACACCGGCGGCGATCATCTGGCCGCCGAGCTTGATCAGGGCGTCGATCTCGAACTTGTCGTCGAGGACGCCGATGATCCAGATCAGGGCCGCGCCGGAGAGCAGCGCGCGCGGTTCGTTGGACAGCTCGAAGACGCTGTTCAGGTTCTGCAGATGGTCGGCGACCAGCAGACCGGCGCACAGGCCGAAGAACATGGCGATGCCACCGAGGCGCGGTGTCGGCTCTCGGTGGACGTCACGGGCACGGATCTCCGGCATCGCGCCGGTCGCGATGGCGAACTTCCGCACCGGACCGGTCAGCAGATAGGTCACCGCCGCCGTGACACAGAGCGTCAGCAAGTAATCACGCACGGGCTGCCCCACAGGAATCGCTGGCCATCTCAGCCCCACACCCTAGCTCTGGTAGCCCCATGGTTGAGGACATACGGGTGCCTGCGATGGTTGCACTCGCTTCCGGCTACCCCTGATAAGGGGGAAATCTACCGGCCAGTTCGCGTACTTCCGTACGTACCTTCCGTGCCTCCTCTCCCTCGCCACGGATCGCCGCCGTGAAGAGGGCGGCGATCCGCGCCATCTCGGTCTCGCCCATGCCCTGCGTGGTGACGGCCGCGGTGCCGAGCCGGATGCCGCGCCCGTCGCCGTACGGCAGCGCACAGGTGTCGAGGACCAGTCCGGCGGCCGCGAGCCGGCCCCTGGCCGTCTTGCCGTCGAGACCCAGCGGAGCGGGATCCGCGCTGATCAGATGGGTGTCGGTACCGCCGGTGAGGATCGCGAAGCCCTCCCCCGCGAGCCCGTCGGCCAGCACACGGGCGTTGGCGACCACCTGATGCGCGTACGCCGTGAAGGCCGGTGTCGCCGCCTCTCCGAAGGCGACCGCCTTGGCGGCGATGGTGTGCATCTGGGCGCCGCCCTGGGTGAAGGGGAACACCGCGCGGTCGATGCGCTCGGCGAGCTCGGAACCGCACAGGATCATCCCGCCGCGCGGTCCGCGCAGCACCTTGTGTGTAGTGGCGCACACCACATCGGCGTACGGGACGGGGTTTGGCGCGGCGCCGGCGGCGATGAGGCCCATCGGATGCGCGGCGTCCGCGATCAGATACGCACCGACCTCGTCGGCGATCTCGCGGAAGTGCGCGTAGTCGGGGTGGCGCGGATAGGAGATCGAGCCGCAGACGATCGCCTTGGGCCGGTGCTGGCGGGCGAGGTGGCGCACCTGTTCGTAGTCGATGAGTCCGGACTCGGCGTCGAGGCCGTATCCGACGAAGTCGAACCAGCGGCCGGAGAAGTTCGCGGACGAGCCGTGGGTGAGATGGCCGCCGTACGCAAGACCCATGGCGAGGACGGTGTCGCCGGGCTTCAGCAGCGCCGCGTACGCCGCGAGGACCGCGGAGGAGCCGGAGTGGGACTGCACGTTGGCGTGCTCGGCGCCGAAGAGTGCGGTGGCACGCCGGACGGCGATCTGCTCGGCGGCGTCGACGAGTTCGCAGCCGCCGTGGTGGCGGGCGCCGGGATAGCCCTCGGCGTACTTGTTCGCGAGCGGCGAGCCGAGGGCGGCGAGGACGGCCGGCGAGGTGAAGTTCTCCGCGGCGATGAGCTGCAGGCTGTCGCTCTGCCGGGCCAGCTCGCCGAGGATCACCTCGGCGATCTCGGGGTCCTGACGGCGCAGGGCATCGACGTCCGCGGGCGCCGCGGAGGCGGCGTGGGGTGCAGTGCTGACCGGCATCTTGGGCTCCGGGCCTCGCGTGGAGTTGCGGCTCCTCCAATGTAGGCCGGGGGGTGCGGGTGTGCCCGGTGTAACGGGGGGTTCGGGTGCCTCGGGGGCGGAGAAGCCCGCAGACGGCCTACTTGCGCGCCGAGATGCCCGTCAGGGCCGTGACCACCGGGTCCAGCGCCTGGTTGATCTCGTCGCCGATCGAGCGGAAGAACGTGATCGGCGCACCGTACGGGTCGTAGACCTCGTCCGCGTCCGGGCTCGGCGCCAGCAGCCAGCCGCGCAGCGCGGCCGCCGCGCGGACCAGGGCGCGGGCCCGTGCGACCACGCCTTCGCGCGGGTCGGGCAGGGTCGCCGGGTCTATCGCCCGTACGAGCCGGGTGAACTCCTTCAGCGTGAAGGTGCGCAGACCCGCCGAGTGGCCCATCGAGATGACCTGCGCGCGGTGGTCCCTGGTCGCGGTGAGGACCAGGTCCGCGCGGATCACATGCTCGTCGAGCAGTTCACGGCCGACGAAACCCGTCGCGTCGGCCCCGAAGTCGGCGAGGACGACCTCCGCGTTCGCCTCCATCGGGGCGCCTTCGTGTCCCCACGTGCCCGCGCTCTCCACGATCAGCCCGCCCGTCATCCGGTCGCCGAGCCGGTCGCTCAGGGCATGACGGGTCAGCCGCTCGGTGATCGGCGAGCGGCAGACGTTGCCTGTGCTGACGTGGAGGATTCTGAACGTGTCGCCCGTGGCGGCCGCACCTATGCCACGCCCCTCAGGGGCAGTCAATTGGCCACCTCGAGGTCGGGTACGACTTTGCGGAGCTCGTCCGCGTCGAGCGCGCCCGCCCGCAGCAGGACCGGAACCTTGCCGGTGACATCGACGATGGAGGACGGCACGATGCCCGGCGTCGGCCCGCCGTCGAGGTAGACGGAGACGGAGTCGCCGAGCATTTCCTGCGCCGCGTCGCAGTCCTCGGGCGCCGGGTGTCCGGTGAGGTTGGCGCTGGAGACCGCCATCGGGCCTACCTCGGTGAGGAGTTCGATCGCGACGGGGTGCAGCGGCATGCGGATCGCGACGGTGCCGCGGGTGTCGCCGAGGTCCCACTGGAGCGACGGCTGGTGCTTGGCAACCAGCGTCAGCGCGCCCGGCCAGAAGGCGTCGACCAGTTCCCAGGCCTGCTCGGAGAAGTCCGTGACGAGGCCGTGCAGCGTGTTCGGCGAGCCGATGAGGACGGGCGTCGGCATGTTGCGGCCGCGGCCCTTGGCGGCCAGCAGGTCGGCGACTCCCTCGGAGCTGAAGGCGTCGACACCGAGCCCGTAGACGGTGTCGGTGGGCAGCACGACGAGCTCTCCGCGGCGGACTGCGGACGCGGCCTCGCGCAGGCCGGTCGTACGGTCGGTCGCGTCATTGCAGTCGTATCGCCGAGCCATTACAGGGCCTCCTCGTACACGTACTGGGTCGGGGTGGTCACGGCATCGCCTTGCGGGCGGTGGCGAAGCGCGGCCGCTTGTTCAGGTCGGGATGGTCGGCCGCGTCCGCCCAGCCGGACTCCTCGCTGAAGATCCACGGCACTTGGCCGCCCTGGGTGTCCGCGTGCTCGATGACGACGAGGCCGCCGGGCCGCAGCAGCCGGTGGGCGGTGCGCTCGATGCCGCGGATAGTGTCGAGCCCGTCCTCGCCGGAGAAGAGGGCCATTTGCGGGTCGTGGTCACGTGCTTCGGGCGCGACATACTCCCACTCGGTGAGCGGGATGTACGGCGGGTTGGAGATGACGAGGTCGACCTGGCCGTCCAACTCCGGGAGCGCGGTGAGGGCGTTGCCCTGGTGGATGGTGACGCGGGAGCCCTCGGCGTTCTTGCGGGCCCAGCCCAGCGCGTCCTCGGAGAGTTCCACGCCGTGCACGCGCGAACGCGGCACCTCCTGGGCCATGGCGAGCGCGATGGCGCCGGAGCCGGTGCACAGATCGACGATGAGCGGCTCGACGACATCCATGGCGCGTACGGCGTCTATGGCCCAGCCGACGACCGACTCGGTCTCCGGACGGGGCACGAAGACGCCGGGGCCGACCTGGAGTTCCAGATATCGGAAGAACGCGCGCCCGGTGATGTGCTGGAGCGGCTCACGGGCCTCGCGGCGGGCGACGGCCTCCCAGTAACGGGCGTCGAAGTCCGCGTCCTTGACGTTGTGCAGCTCGCCCCGCTTCACGCCGTGCACGAACGCGGCGAGCTCCTCCGCGTCGAAGCGCGGTGAGGGCACGCCGGCGTCGGCCAGCCGCTGGGTGGCCTGGGCCACCTCGGATAGCAGCAGGTTCACGCGGGTCCTCCGGGACTTCTTGGGCTACTGGGCGGCGGCGAGCTTGGCGGCGGAGTCGGCGTCCACACAGGCCTGGATCATGGCATCGAGATCGCCGTCGAGCACTTGGTCCAAGTTGTACGCCTTGAATCCGACGCGGTGGTCCGAGATTCGGTTCTCCGGGAAGTTGTACGTACGGATCTTCTCGGAGCGGTCGACGGTACGGACCTGGCTGCGGCGCGCGTCCGCGGCTTCCTTCTCGGCCTCCTCCTGGGCCGCGGCCAGCAGCCTGGAGCGCAGGATACGCATTGCCTGCTCCTTGTTCTGGAGCTGGCTCTTCTCGTTCTGGCAGGAAGCGACGATGCCGGTGGGCAGATGCGTGATGCGCACCGCGGAGTCCGTGGTGTTGACGGACTGCCCGCCGGGGCCGGACGAGCGGTAGACGTCGATACGCAGATCGTTGGCGTGGATCTCGACGTCGATCTCCTCGGCCTCCGGCGTGACGAGGACGCCGGCCGCGGAGGTGTGGATCCGGCCCTGGGACTCGGTGGCGGGCACCCGCTGCACGCGGTGCACTCCGCCTTCGTACTTCAGACGTGCCCAGACGCCCTGTCCCGGCTCGGTGGCGCCCTGGCCGCCCTTGGTCTTCACGGCGACCTGGACGTCCTTGTAGCCGCCCAGCTCGGACTCGGTGGCGTCGATGATCTCGGTCTTCCAGCCGACGCGCTCCGCGTAACGCAGATACATCCGCAGCAGGTCGCCGGCGAACAGCGCCGACTCGTCGCCGCCGGCGCCGGCCTTGACCTCGAGGATGACGTCCTTGTCGTCGCTGGGGTCGCGGGGCACGAGCAGCAGGCGCAGCTTCTCGGTGAGCTCCTCGCGCTGCTTCTCCAGCTCCTTGACCTCGGCGGCGAAGTCCGGGTCGTCGGCGGCGAGTTCACGAGCGGTGAGGACGTCGTCCCCGGTCTGCTTCCAGGAGCGGTACGTGCCGACGATCGGGGTCAGCTCGGCGTAGCGCTTGCCGAGCTTGCGCGCGTTCGCCTGGTCGGCGTGGACCGAAGGGTCGGCGAGCTTCTTCTCGAGATCGGCGTGTTCGCCGATCAGTTCCTCGACCGCCTCGAACATCGGGGGCTCCTGGTTTCGTAACGAGTACTACGGGCCGGCGCTGTGCTTTCCCGGGGACTGCGACACCAGCGGCTGACGCCGCGCGGCCCCCGGACCCCAGCGCGAAAAAACACCGGCCCCGGCCGCCAGAGGCGGCCGAGGACCGGCGCAGTGAGCTCGCTACTTCTTGGCGGAGCCGGAAGCCTTGCCGAAGCGGGCCTCGAAGCGGGCCACACGGCCACCGGTGTCGAGGATCTTCTGCTTGCCCGTGTAGAACGGGTGGCACTCGGAGCAGACCTCGGCCCGGACGGTGCCGGACTCGATGGTGCTACGGGTGGTGAACGACGCGCCACAGGTACAGCTGACCTGGGTCTCGACGTACTGGGGGTGGATGTCGCGCTTCAAGGTGTCTCCTAGTTTCGGGAGGGCACCGGGTCGTACATGCGGATTGCTCGTACGTGAACCGGGGCCGACGTACCAGTCTGCCAGGACTGGCCGCATCTCCCAAAACCGGGGTGCGGCCGGAACTATTCCCGGCGCGTAGAGGGCAGGTCCGGCGAACCGGCTACTGGCCCGCCACGACGGTGCCCGCGTCGCCCTTGTCGCCCGCCGAGTCCTTGACCGCGGACGCCGGAATCGGCAGGTCCGCCTTCAGCGCCGTCCAGACCTGCTGCGACGCGCTCTTGATCGGGATCACCCGGTTCGGGTCGACCGGGTCGTACTCCACCGGCAGCGTGATCATGTGCACGTCCTGCGCGCCGAGGCTCCCGAGGCCGCGGGCGAAGCCCATCAGCTCCGTGACGGAGTTCAGCTCGGAGTCGGGTGTGATCGCCTTGGTGGCGGTGTCGGCGACGTCCAGCAGCTTCTTCGGGTTGGAGAACAGGCCGATGCTCTTGACCTGCGTGATGAAGGCCTTCATGAACGCCTGCTGGAGCTGTATTCGTCCCAGGTCGCTGCCGTCGCCGATGCTCTTGCGGGTCCGTACGAGACCGAGCGACTGCTCGCCGTTGAGCTTGTGCGTGCCGGGCTCAAGGTTCAGATGGCTCTTGGAGTCGTTGATCGGCTTGGACGTGGTGATCTGAACCCCGCCGAGCTTGTCGATCAGCTTCTTGAAGCCGGTGAAGTCGACCTCGATGTAGTGGTCCATGCGGATGCCGGACATCTTCTCGACGGTCTTCACCGCACAGGCCGGGCCGCCGACCTCGTACGCCGTGTTGAACATGGCGCGTTTCTGGCCCGAGACGGTCCTGCCGTTCCCGTCGGAGCAGGCGGGCCGCTCGATGAGCGTGTCGCGGGGGACGGAGACGACGCTGGCCTTCTTGTGGCCCTCGTAGACGTGCACGATCATCGCGGTGTCCGAGCGCGCGCCGTCGTCCGCGCCGTACTCGGCGTTGGCGCCGGCGCGCGAGTCGGAACCGAGGACCAGGATGTCCATGGAGCCGTTGTCGACGTTCTCGGGGCGGTCGGTGCCGAGTGCCGAGTTGATGTCGACGCCCTGAAGGTTGCCGTTGAGCTTGAAGTACACGTACCCGAGGCCGGACCCGCCGACGAGCACCAGACCGGCCACGGACCACGCGGCGACGGTCATCGCCCGGTGGCCCTTGGAGGGCTGTTTACGGCGCTTGCCGCGGCTGCCTATTCGGCTGCCGCTGCTGCTCTCGTCGGCCATGGTCTCCTCAGCTCTCGCGTCTTCCGCCACCCCCGCCCGAGGTGATCAGTGCCCTTTGTCGGCACTTGGTCAGACGGGACAGCAGCGAGAAGGGTTGCACACGTGTCTGAGAACTCCTTGAGAAAGCGCACAGGCCCACCGCGCTCGGCACGGTGGGCCTGTGGACGTCCGGACCAGGCTCAGTCGTTGCCGTTTCCGCCTGCGGACGGCGTGGTCTTCTGGATCTGAAGCAGGAACTCCGCGTTCGACTTCGTCTGCTTCATCTTGTCCAGGAGCAGCTCGATCGCCTGCTGCTGGTCGAGGGCGTGCAGCACCCGACGCAGCTTCCAGGTGATGGCGAGCTCGTCGCTGCCGAGCAGGATCTCTTCCTTACGGGTGCTGGACGCGTCCACGTCCACCGCCGGGAAGATGCGCTTGTCCGAGAGCTTCCGGTCGAGCTTGAGCTCCATGTTGCCGGTGCCCTTGAACTCCTCGAAGATCACCTCGTCCATGCGCGAGCCGGTGTCGACCAGCGCGGTGGCCAGGATGGTCAGCGAGCCGCCGTCCTCGATGTTGCGCGCCGCGCCGAAGAAGCGCTTCGGCGGGTAGAGCGCGGTCGAGTCGACACCACCGGACAGGATGCGTCCGGAGGCGGGCGCCGCGAGGTTGTACGCACGGCCCAGGCGGGTGATGGAGTCCAGCAGGACGACCACGTCGTGACCCAGCTCCACGAGACGCTTGGCGCGCTCGATGGCCAGCTCGGCGACGGTGGTGTGGTCCTCGGCCGGGCGGTCGAAGGTCGAGGAGATGACCTCGCCCTTGACCGACCGCTGCATGTCGGTGACCTCTTCCGGACGCTCGTCGACCAGGACGACCATCAGGTGGCACTCGGGGCTGTTGACGGTGATCGCGTTGGCGATCGCCTGCAGGATCATGGTCTTGCCGGTCTTCGGCGGGGCCACGATCAGGCCTCGCTGGCCCTTTCCGATCGGCGACACGAGGTCGATGATCCGGGTCGTCAGCACGCCCGGGTCGGTCTCGAGACGCAGCCGGTCCTGCGGGTACAGCGGGGTCAGCTTGTTGAACTCCGGGCGGCCACGCCCGGATTCGGCCGCCATGCCGTTCGCCGAGTCCAGGCGGACCAGCGCGTTGAACTTCTCGCGGCGCTCGCCCTCCTTCGGCTGCCGCACGGCGCCGGTGACGTGGTCACCCTTGCGCAGACCGTTCTTGCGGACCTGAGCGAGCGACACGTACACGTCGTTCGGGCCCGGCAGGTAGCCGGAGGTCCGGATGAACGCGTAGTTGTCGAGGATGTCCAGGATGCCCGCGACGGGGATCAGGACGTCGTCCTCGGAGACCTGAGGCTCGTTGGGACCGAACTCCTCGCGGCCACGACGGCCACGGCGGTCGCGGTAACGGCCGCGGCGTCCACGCCTGCCGCCCTCGAAGTCGTCGTCCTCGTCCTGGCGGGGACCGCCCTGACCGCCCTGAGCGCCCTGCTGGCCGCCCTGGCGCTGCTGGCGCTGACCGCCCTGCTGCTGGTCGTCGCCCTTGCCGCCGCGGCGGTCGCGCTGGCGGTCGCCGCGGTCACGGCGGTCGCCGCGCTGTCCGCGCTCCTGGCGGTCCCGGCGGCCCTCACCGTCCTGGGAGGCGCCGACGGCGGTCTCGGCCTTGGCGTCGGGCTGCGCTTCCGTCTTGACGTCCACGGCCGTGTCCGTACGCGCCTCGGCGCGGGCCTCGGTCTGGACGTCCGGGCTGCCCGCCTGCGCGGTGGCCCGACGACGGCGGCGTTCACCGGCCGGCTGGTCGTCGCTGGCCGGCTGGCCCGGAATGTCGATCTGCTGCTGGGCCACGGCCTTCTCGGCCTTGTCCTCGGCAGCGGCGGCAGCGTCGCCCGTACGCGCCTTGGACGTGGCGCGGCGCTTCGGCTTGGTCTCGGCCTCGGCGGTGCCCGCTTCGGCGCTCTTCGGCGCGGACGAGCCGGCGCCCGACTTGGCCGCGGAGGATCCGCTGCCGGCCTGCGCCTCCTTGATGACCTCGATCAGCTGGCTCTTGCGCATACGCGCGGTGCCCCTGATGCCGAGGCCGGACGCGACCTGCTGCAGCTCGGCCAGGACCATGCCCTCGAGGCCGGTGCCGGATCGGCGGCGCCGTGAGGTGGTGCCAGAGGCAGCACCTGCGGCGGGCGCGGCGGTGTCGACGCTGGAGTCGGCAGTCACGCCCATCAGATCGGTGGTGTCGCTCACGAAGGGTCCTTCCCTGGAGCGGACGTCGGCCTTCTGGCTCGGCGACCGGTTGTGCTGTCCGACGGCGGTCTGTGATCTTGCGTATCGCAGTCCGTGCCGGGGCGGTGGTCCCGCCGGTGATGACGGCGGAAGAGATTTACGTGCAAAGTCCGGCCCGAGGTTCCCCCTGCTCGGCCCACTCCTGGCAAAGCGAGGGGTGTCGTGCCGGTTCCGGAGCGTGCTCAAAACTGCTCAGGCAGGCTGCTCAGGCAGTTTGGGGAGGCTCCCGGAAGAATGTTGGTCCCGATGGGGGACACGAAGCACCGCGCCACAAAGACGTCGGGTGCAGACTTGAGGTTAACACTACCGGCTCCAACAAACATTCCCCCTCTCCCTCACCGGCAATCTCGTGTCACTGCGGGGCCAGCGGCAGAACGCTCGCGCCCGCGGCGTCGAAGGTGAGCCGGTTGGCCGCCCACCCCTCGCCCGCCAGCCGTGCGACCTTGTCGGCCGCACTGTCCTCGGCCAGCGCGAGCACCGTCGGGCCCGCACCGGAGATGACTGCAGGGACGCCGTCCGCGCGCAGTCGGTTCACAAGGTCGATGCTCTGCGGCATCGCCGGGGCCCGGTACTCCTGGTGGAGCCGGTCCTCCGTGGCGGGCAGCAGCAGCTCAGGACGCCTGGTCAGCGCCTCGACGAGCAGAGCGGCACGGCCGGCGTTGGCGGCGGCGTCCACATGGGGGACGGTACGCGGCAGAAGTCCGCGCGCCGTCTCCGTGAGCACCGGGTTGCCGGGCACGAAAACCACCGGAACGATCGAATCTGCCGGATCCATCCTGATGGCGCGGGCCGCTCCCCCGTCGGTCCAGGCGAGCGTGAAGCCGCCCAGCAGACAGGCGGCGACATTGTCGGGGTGCCCCTCGATCTCGGTGGCGAGCTCCAGCAGCGCGGCGTCGTCGAGCTTGGCGTCGCCGCCTATGGTCACCGCGCGGGCGGCGACGATCCCGGCACAGATGGCCGCCGACGAGGAGCCGAGGCCGCGTCCGTGCGGGATGCGGTTGGCGCAGACGACCTCGAGGCCGCGCGGCTGCCCGCCGAGCAGGTCGAAGGCCGTACGCAGCGCGCGTACGAGGAGATGGCTCTCGTCACGGGGCAGCGTGTCCTGGCCTTCGCCGGCGATGTCGATGTGCAGGCCGGAGTCCGCGACCCGGACGACGACATCGTCGTACAGCCCCAGGGACAACCCGAGGGCGTCGAAGCCCGGGCCGAGATTGGCGCTTGTGGCGGGGACGCGCACCCGGACGGCGGCGGCGCGGAACGCTGGACCGGCCATCGCTCGATGACTCTCCTTGGTTCTGACTGCGTGGTTCTGACTGCGAGATTCGAGAGGTGTGAAGACCCGTGGGCCGTAACGGCAGCAACACCGCGGCATATGCGGCGGGGCGGGTTCAGTACAGCCTATCGAAGGAAGGTTCAGTGGCGACATAGGGCGCACAGGAGGCGCACGATGCGTGTCGCAAGCCTCCTGTGCCCCTACGTACGCCGATGTCCGGCTTGCCTTGCTTCCCCAAGGGGTACAGCGCATTCCGCAGGCGCTGCACCCTGGGACCGTCAAGGGCTGAGGCCCGATCGCGGGCGGCATTTTTGGCCATCCCTCAAGCGGGGCTCGAGCCCGGGTGGACTCGGCCGGGTTCGACTCAGGCCAGGCCGAGTCGCTCCGCCGCCGCGGCCGCGTCCACCGGCACGGTGACCGGCTGCGGCGCTCCGGCGACGGCCCAGTCCGGGTCCTTGAGCCCGTTGCCGGTGACCGTGCAGACGATCCGCTGTCCCGGGTCGACCTGTCCGGCCTCGGTGGCCTTCAGCAGACCGGCGACCGAAGCGGCCGAGGCCGGCTCCACGAAGACGCCCTCCTGCGAGGCCAACAGCCGGTAGGCACGCAGGATCTCACGGTCCGTCACCTCGTCGATGAACCCGCCGGACTCGTCGCGCGCGGCGAGCGCCTGCTGCCAGGAGGCCGGGTTGCCGATCCGGATCGCGGTGGCGATCGTCGACGGGTCCTTGACCACCTCGCCGCGCACGATCGGCGCGGACCCGGAGGCCTGGAAGCCCCACATGCGCGGCGTACGTGTGGACATGGAGTCCGCGGCGTACTCCTTGTACCCCTTCCAGTACGCCGTGATGTTGCCGGCGTTGCCGACGGGCAGCACGTGGATGTCGGGGGCGTCGCCGAGCGCGTCGACGATTTCGAAGGCGGCGGTCTTCTGGCCCTCGATGCGGTACGGATTCACCGAATTGACCAGCGCCACCGGGTAGTTCTCGGACAGCCGGCGCGCCAGGTTCAGACAGTCGTCGAAGTTTCCGTCGACCTGCAGGATGCGCGAGCCGTAGACCAGGGCCTGGCCCATCTTGCCCAGCGCGATCTTGCCCTGCGGCACCAGGACCGCGCAGACCATTCCGGCCCGTACGGCATAGGCCGCCGCGGACGCGGACGTGTTGCCGGTGGAGGCGCAGATGACGGCCTGCGCGCCCTCCTCCTTGGCACGGGTGATCGCCATGGTCATGCCGCGGTCCTTGAAGGACCCGGTGGGGTTGGCGCCCTCGACCTTGAGGTGCACCTCGCAGCCCGTGCGCTCGGAGAGAACAGGCGCCGGGACGAGCGGCGTACCACCCTCACGGAGCGTGACGACCGGCGTCGTGTCCGTCACCGGAAGTCGGTCCCGGTACTCCTCGATGATGCCGCGCCACTGGTGGGTGCCGTTGGTCGTCATGGGTCCCTTACTCCCCTTCAACACGCATGATGCTGGCGACACCGCGCACGGTGTCGAGCTTGCGCAGCGCCTCGACGGTCCCGGAGAGGGCGGCGTCGGGCGCGCGGTGGGTGACGACGACGAGCGATGCCTCGCCGTCCTTGCCCTGCTGGCGGACCGTGTCGATGGACACGCCGTGCTCGGCGAAGACCGTCGCGACCTGGGCGAGTACGCCAGGCTTGTCGGCCACGTCGAGGCTGATGTGGTACCGCGTCACCACGTCGCCCATGGGGCTCACGGGCAGCTGGGTGTACGCGGACTCGCCGGGGCCGGTGGCCTCGGCGAGCTTGTTGCGGCAGACGGCGACGAGATCGCCGAGCACCGCGGACGCGGTCGGCGAACCGCCCGCGCCGGGTCCGTAGAACATCAGCTGCCCGGCGGCCTCGGCCTCGACGAAGACGGCGTTGTACGCCTCGCGGACGGAGGCGAGCGGGTGGCTGAGCGGAATCATCGCGGGATGCACGCGGGCGGTGACGGACTTGCCGTCCGCGGCGCGCTCGCAGATGGCGAGGAGTTTGACGGTGCAGCCCATGCGCCTGGCCGAGGCGATGTCGGCGGCGGTGACCTCGGTGAGGCCCTCGCGGTAGACGTCGTCGAGGCGTACGCGGGTGTGGAAGGCGATCCCGGCGAGGATGGCGGCCTTGGCGGCGGCGTCGAAGCCTTCGACGTCGGCGGTCGGATCGGCTTCCGCGTAACCGAGCGCGGTGGCCTCGTCCAGGGCCTCGGAGTAGCCGGCGCCGGAGCTGTCCATCTTGTCGAGGATGAAGTTGGTGGTCCCGTTGACGATGCCGAGCACCCGGTTGACCTTGTCGCCGGCGAGGGACTCGCGCAGCGGCCTGATCAGCGGAATCGCGCCCGCGACGGCGGCCTCGAAGTAGAGGTCCTTGCCGTGCTCCTCGGCGGCGGCGTACAGCGTCGCGCCGTCCTCGGCGAGCAGCGCCTTGTTGGCGGAGACCACGGACGCGCCGTGCTCGAAGGCGGCGGTGATGAGGGACCGGGCGGGCTCGATGCCGCCGATGACCTCGATGACGACGTCGATGTCACCGCGTTTGACGAGGGCGGTCGCGTCGGTGGTGATGAGGTCCGGGTCGATCCCTTCCCGCACCTTGGACGGCCGTCGGACGGCGACGCCGGCGAGCTCCACGGGAGCGCCGATGCGGGCCGCGAGGTCGGCGGCGTGCGTCGTCATGATGCGGGCCACCTCTGAGCCGACCACTCCACAGCCCAGCAGCGCCACCTTCAGCGGACGCGTACGCATCATCCGACCTCGATTCCTTCACTTCAACAGTGTGGTCCAGTCTCACGCACCGGACGGAAGTTTCTATCCTCCGTCCGCCATGCGAGACATCTATCTCAATGCCACTGCTCTGATGGCATTTTTCAACTATCCGACGTCAAGACGCAGGAGATCTTCCTCCGTCTCACGCCGGACGATCACCCGCGCCGCACCGTCCTTGACGGCGACGACCGGCGGGCGCAGGGCGTGGTTGTAGTTGCTGGCCATGGACCGGCAGTACGCACCGGTCGCGGGCACGGCGATCAGATCGCCGGGCGCGAGGTCGGCGGGCAGGAAAGCGTCCTTGACGACGATGTCCCCGCTCTCGCAGTGCTTGCCGACGACGCGTACGAGCATCGGCTCGGCGTCACTGCTGCGCGAGACGAGGGCCACGCTGTACTCGGCGTCGTACAGCGCGGTGCGGATGTTGTCGGACATGCCGCCGTCGACACTGACGTACGTCCGCAGTCCGTCGAGCGGCTTGATGGTGCCGACCTCGTACAGGGTGAAGGCGGTGGGCCCGACGATGGCGCGGCCGGGCTCGACGGAGATCCGGGGAGTACGGAGCCGGGCGGCCTCGCACTCACGGGTGACGATCTCGTTCAGGGCCTTGGCGATGTGGTGCGGCTCGCGGGGGTCGTCGTCCGAGGTGTACGCGATCCCGAGCCCGCCGCCGAGGTCGATCTCGGGCAGCTCGACGCCGTGCTCGTCGCGGATCTGCTTGAGCAGCCCGACGACACGGTGGGCGGCCACCTCGAAGCCGGAGGTGTCGAAGATCTGCGAGCCGATGTGGGAGTGGATGCCGATGAGTTCGAGGCTGTCGAGATTGAGCGCGCGGCGCACGGCCTCGGCGGCCTGACCGCCGGCGAGCGGAATCCCGAACTTCTGGTCCTCGTGGGCGGTGGCGATGAACTCGTGCGTGTGCGCCTCGACTCCGACGGTCACACGGATCTGCACCCGCTGACGCTTGCCGAGGGACTCGGCGGTGTGGGCGACGCGGACGATCTCCTGGAAGGAGTCGAGGACGATGCGCCCGACGCCTGCGTCCACCGCATGGTGGATCTCTTGCGCGCTCTTGTTGTTCCCGTGGAAGGCGATGCGCTCGGCGGGCATGCCGGCGTCGAGGGCGACGCTGAGTTCGACGCCGGAGCACACATCCAGATTGAGCCCCTCCTCATGGAGCCACCGCACTACGGCCCGCGAGAGAAAAGCCTTCCCGGCGTAGAAAACGTCCGCGTCCTTGCCGAAGGCATCGGCCCAGGCGCGGCAGCGGGCGCGGAAATCGTCCTCGTCGAGGAAGTAGGCGGGAGTGCCGAACTCCTCGGCGAGCCGCTTGACTTCGATCCCGCCGACGGCGACTTCGCCGTCGGCGTTGCGCGTGACGGTCTTCGACCAGACCTTCTCGTCGAGGAGGTTGAGATCGGTGGGAGGCGCGGAGTAGTGCCCCTCGGGGAACACGTCTGCGTGGCGGGGCCCGGCGGGGTGTGCGGAACGGCTCATTCTTCTCTCACATCTACGTCGTACGTCTATACGTCTACAGGTATTCGGGTGCGCTGACGCCGAGCAGGGACAGGCCACCGACGAGCACCGCCCCGGCGGCTTCGGCAAGCGCGAGCCGGGACCGATGGGCGGCCGAGGGTTTCTCGTCGCCCAAGGGCAGCACGGTGTGCTGGAAACCGAGCAGAGCGTCGGCGGTGACTTCGAGATGCCGGGCGAGCCGATCGGGCGCGCGGAGGCGGGCGGCGGAGGCGAGGAGGGAGGGGTGGTCGGCGATGGCGGTGGTGAGTCGCTCGGCGCCGTCGACATGGACCTCGGGTGCTCCGGTGAACCCGAGATCGGCGGCATTGCGGGTCAGGGCGCGGCTGCGGGCGTACGCGTACTGGACCTTGAACAGCGGATTGCTCTCGTGCCGGGTCAGGAGATGGGGCCCGGTGGTGGGGTGATCGTGGGCGGCGGCTCTCAGGCAGGCCCAGCGGGTGGCGTCGCTCCCGAGGAGGTCCAGCGGATCAGTCCCCGCTGCGAGTACGTGCAGAGTCTCTTCGGGACCGTTCTCGGGGTCGCCGCCCTGGCTGCGGATGAGAGCGCTGACGGCTTCGATCCAGATACGAGACCGCGGATCGTCGCTGCCGCGGAGGCTGACGGCCGTGTCGGCGAGGTCGTCACCGTGCCCGTACGAGCCACCCTGCGCGAGCACCCGCCGTACGAGGCCGGTCTGAGCACCGTCCTCGAGGGTGAAGTTCAAGAACCCCGCCCCGGTGATCTCGATCCCGGCGATCCCGGGAGCGCCGGCAACGCGGGGCCGCAGGATCTCCGCGACTTCACGAGGCGGGAGCCCGGCGGGCCCGGCAAGCTTCAGGGCCACATTGCTGGCGTAGTCGCCCGTGCCACCCGGCCGGGGCCGCTCGACCCCGACGCTCGCGGGCACGGACACATGCAGCGCACCGTCCGCCACCGCGCGGCGCACGGCGTGCAGCACGGTACGGGAGAGCTCAGCGGGGGTCACGGGACCAGCGTATGGGAGGGAGGGGGGCGCTCCGCGAACCGGTTTCGCCATCCGGTCAGCCGCGCGTACTCCCCGCCCGCCCGGCGCCATGCCTGCCGTCTACAGACGGCGGGCCCTCCCGATGCATCAACTGCCGTACGAGACGGACCAGCTCGGCGGGCTCGAAGGGCTTGGCGAGAAAGGCGTCGACGCCGGCTGCGAGCCCGGTCTCGACCTCGTACTGCGTACAGGCACTGATGATCGCGACGGGCAGATGCCGGGTCCGCGGATCATCCCTCAGCCGCGCGGCGGTCCGCAGCCCGTCGAGCCGCGGCATCACCACATCCAGCGTCACGACATCGGGCGCCACATGCTGCACAACCTCCAGGCACTCGGCACCATCGGCCGCGGTCACGACCTCGAAGCCCTCCAGCTCGAGGTTGACCCTGATCAGCTGTCGGATGACCCTGTTGTCATCGACAACGAGCACCCGACCGGACGCGCCTGACACAACTCGAGAGTAGGTCGGCGGGCAGGGCTGCGTCCGGGTTTTCCCTACTTCCACCCCGTGCGGGGGACGCGGGCGGGGGTCTGGTGGGGGTCTCGGGTGAGGTCTGGCGGGGGTCTCGGGTGGGGTGTGATGCGGGTCTGGCGAGGGTCTGGCGTGGGGTCTGGTGTGGGGTGTTGGCGCCGGAAATACCTGTTCACGGGGAGGGTCCGGGAGCTGGTAGGGTTCTACCCGTCGCCAAGCAGCAACACGGCGTACGCCCCCGTAGCTCAGGGGATAGAGCAACGGCCTCCGGAGCCGTGTGCGCAGGTTCGAATCCTGCCGGGGGCACTTCATCCGGACCAGCGTGATCATCCCGCTGACCTGCGGAAGTGCCAGACTTCAAGAGCCGGACCCAGTCCCACTGGGTCCGGCTCTTTGTCGTTCTCTATCGCTGATCGCGAGTGAGTGGCGAGTGAGATCCCGGCGCCTGAACACCCCACGACTCAGAGCCCCTTGGCCAGCTAGCGCGAATGTCTTGACCTTCGCGATCGTTCTCCGCGAGGCCGACGCCCGTGGGCCTCGTAGGCTGTCGAACTCAGGGACACCACCCCCGGGCGTAGCAGTCGATCCGCCCGGCGGACGACGGCTACACGTAGCTCACGGGGTGGGGTGTGGGATGCAGAGGCGTCTTCCGCACAGCGGCAAATCACTAGGTCGTGCCGTGGGTACTCGATTACGACCGTCATGCGATGCGGAAGTTCCCGACGCGTTCGGAACTGTCTCACCTCAGAGGGGGTCCTGGGCTCGCTGGTTTGCGCGGGACTCCAGGGGCTTTCCCGCTCAGTCTTCGGTGACGCGGATGATCGTCTTGCCGGGGGTGCGCTTGTCCGGCGTGAACGCGGAGGCTGCCTCGGCGAGCGGCCGGACGGCGCCGACGATCGGCTTGAGGCGGCCGTCCCGGAGCCGCTGGGCGAGATCGGCCAGGCGGGCCCGGTCGGGTTCGACGACGAAGAAGATGGCTCGCCCGTCGCGGGGGTGGACGGCGACCGGCTCGGCGATGGTGACCAGGGTGCCGCCGGGGCGGACCAGCGCGGTGGAGCGTTCAAGGATCTTGCCGCCGATCACGTCGAAGACCACGTCAACCTCGCCGATGTCCTCCAGTTCCTCGGCCTGGAGGTCGACGAAGGCGTCCGCGCCCAGGCCGAGGGCGGTGTCGCGGTCGCCGGCCCGGCCGGTGCCGATCACCCGGGCGCCGACCTCGCGGGCCAGCTGCACGGCGATGGAGCCGACGCCGCCCGCGGCGCCGTGGATGAGCACCCTCTGGCCGGTGATCAAGTGGGCGTGGTCGAACAGGGCCTGCCAGGCGGTGAGCCCGGAGATCGGCAGTGCGGCGGCCGTGACGTGGTCGACATCGGCCGGGAGCGGGGCGAGGTTGCGGGCCTCGACCGCCGTGTACTGGGCCAGCGAGCCATTGCGGGTCCAGTCGGTCAGACCGAACACGCGTTGACCGACCGTCAGGCCAGTGGTGCCGTAGCCGAGCTCGGTGACCACGCCGGACAGCTCGTGGCCGGGCACGCTCGGGGTCCGGTCACGACCGACCCGGTCGGTCCAGGTGCTGGGCCAGTCCAGCTCGCCCGGGGTGAATCCGGCGGCGTGGACCTCCACGATCACGTCGTTCTCGGCGGCGCGCGGGTGGGGCAGCTCGGAGAGGGCCAGGCCGCTGACACCGGCGTCACGGTCCTGGACGGTGATGGCTTGCATGAGGGGTTCCTCTGAGTAGGGGGACGTTCAGGGAGCGGGCATCGCGCCTGGTAGGCGCAGGCATCGGCCCCGCAGGCCGACCGCTCGCCATGACCAGTCCCAGCGCCCGTACGCCCCTGTCCACCACCACACATAGCGGCAGACGAAGGACGGCTGACAGGTGCCTTGTGATCACGTTTCCGACTCTAGGAGGGAAGCAGCCCAAACGTCTGGGCCACTTGCACCCACTTACGGTGGGCCATTTACTCCGGTTACGCACAGCCACACACGTTCTGACCGTGCCGCTGGCGAAGGCGTCACCTCATCGGAGGCCCGATGGCGCCAGTGGACCCGGGCAGGTTTCGGCGCGATCTGCATCCACCGAGCAAAGTCCCGAGCGTCCAGTCGCGTTGCCCGGCCCCAAGCCAATCCCCACCCGGAGAGGAACCGCCACCACCGCAGCAGATCCATCCCGTACGAACGGATCGTCGTCGCGGGACGCGAGCACGCCTGGAGTTCCGCGAAGAATGCCTCCACGGGGCCGACCACGACACACTCCGCGTCGAGCAGCGCGTAAGGCCGCATTGGGTCCGCCGTCTCCACCAGCGCACCGTTCTCCAGCAGCACTAAGCCCACCAGATCCCGCTCAGAATCGCCCGTCTCAAACATGGCCGGGAAGCAAGCAGATATCGCTCCTGACCTGCGAATATTCCTCTCTTGGTTCAGTCAACAGCACTTCTCTGAACTAGTGCTCTGACTGAGGCGGCTCCGGGCTTTTCGTTGGGGCGGCGGTCTGGCTGCCCCGTCACAGCCAGCGGCAGCGGCCAGCGCGCTTGCAGCCGCCGCAAGCGTCGCCAAGAAGGGACAGCACTTCGACAGTGGTCCGGGAGGTGTCTGGCCGTCGGCGCCGATGCGGAATGTTCACGGGTTCGGGCAGCACCGGGCCTTCCTCGCGGGCCGAGTGTGGCGGGGTCTCAGCGCCAGTCGTCGATCACGTAGGCGTCGGGGTGGCTGTAGCCGGGTTCGTTGGGCCTGTGCATGGCCACGCCCTGCAACCAGGTGCGGAAACCGCGGTCGACCATTCGCCGGTAGGCATCCTGGCGGGCCAGGTTCATTCCGGCGTCCAGTTGCCCCAGGCCGCGCTCGGCGGCGAGCCGCTCGCACGCGGTGAGCAGTCGTTCGAACCGGTCGGCCGCCTCCGGGCCAGGACGCACGGCGCCGAATTTGACGAAGCACACGTCTTCTCCGGCCTCCGACCCGGCTCCGCAGTGGCAGACGGCCAGGCCATCGAGCTCTGAGCCGGCTCCCTGGAGCAGGATGGTGTCACCGAGTCCCTGCGCGTGCGTGGCCACGATCTCGCGTTCCACGCTCAGGCCCTCGAACACGGCCCCGGTCAGTGTGCGACAGAGGCTCAGTGCGTCGAGCCGCTCGGCGTCTGGAAGCTCGCCGTACAGCACTCGGCCGGGGACCGCGGCACTGCCTGCGACCTGCTTCTTCATGATGGCTGTGAGGAATCGGGGCCAGAAACCGTACCGGCGGTAGAGCTCAAGGTGCTTGGGACTGTGCGAGAAGGTGAACAGGCCCAGGTGTCGGTTCTCCCAGGTCTCGAAGCAGTCCATGACCGGCTCCATGAGGCGCCTGCCGACGCCCTGGTCCCACAGGTCCGGACGTACGGTCAGCGGGCCGAAGTACCCGACGCTGCCCCAGTTGACGGCGAAGTTCGATGCAACGACTTCGCCCTCGACCGTCGCTGCGAAGGCCGCCTGTGGATCGGCCGCCCAGCGAGTGCGGACGTAGTCGGCGGTCCCGAAGAATGTCTTCGGCTCGGGAACCCCGAGGAACGTCCCGAAGGCGACCCTGAAGACCTCGTCGGCCCGATCCAGGTCCGCCTCACCCAGCGGGCGGACCGACACAGGGCCCGTGCCACTCTTGCGCTCCCCTGCCGGTGGGATCATCGCCCTCTCCTTCCCGACCCCCTGTTTCATCGCACCACGGGCGTGCGCCGCAAGCGAGGCGAAAGGTCCACCGATACCCAGGGACCGAGGACCGGGCCGGTCTGCCTTGCCTGTCCGGCGGGGAGTACATCACGTCGAGCCAGGCGCTCATGTGCGCCATCTTCCGCTTGGGGGTGTGGGGGCCAGACCAGAGGCGTGCCATTGGGCAGAACATCTATGTCCTGGCGAATCGCGTCTACGAATCCTGGGTGCTATGGGAGGCCGCGCTCAATTCTGGATCTCCAACGGACCAAGTCCGGGAGGGTTTTCGAACTCGTCGGACGGAACTTCACCGCCCGTGGGGAGAGTTCCTCAACCTCGCTGCACGGGCCCTGAGAGAGCCTGAGTAACCCGGCTATTCGCAGTTGGCCGTGGTGGCCTGCTGATTCAAGTGTGTGCGCCGTGGGTGCTCGGGTCGCCAGGGTGGAGTGGTGGCGCGGCTACCGTGGGTGCACGGCGTAGGTCAGGTGCGTCACCCGCGACGACGGCTCCGAACGGACCGGCTCCAGCGCGACCCTGGACGCGTCCACGCCGTCGAACAGGCGGGTGCCGGCGCCGAAAAGCACCGGTGACAGCGTGATCGAGAACTCGTCGACCAGGCCGGCGTTCAGGTGCTCCAGGATCGTCGCGCCGCCGCCGGCGATGCGGACGTCGCGGTCGCCGGCGGCCTCGCGGGCCTGGTCGAGGGCGTGCTCGATGCCGTCGTTGACGAAGTGGAACGTGGTGCCGCCGGGCCGCTCCCACGGGTCACGCTTGGTGTGCGTCACGACGAAGACCGGGGTGTGGAAGGGCGCCTCCTCCGGCCATGCCTGCTCGCCGAGGTCGAACATGCGCTTGCCCATGACGCTCGCGCCGGTGCGCTCGAACGTCTCCCGCGCGATGTCGTTGTCGCGGCCCTCCTCGCCGCCCTCGCCCAGCTTCAGGTTCTCCCGGAAGAACCGCAGCGGGAACAGCCACTGCTGCAGCTCCGTCCACTGCGCCATCCAGCGCTGAACGTCCGGGTCGTCCTGCTTATCGGGCGCGAAGAAGTCGTCAACGGGCACGGACTCGGGCGCGATGAAGCCGTCCAGCGACATCGTCACACTGAAGAACACCTTCCCGGCCATCAGCCCTCCGCCGCCTTCCGCGCGAGGTCGGTGACGTAGGCCGCCAGGCTGCTCAGAGTCTGCCGGCCGCCCTCGATCGCGTGGTACTTCTCGACCGCCTCGTCGCGCAGTTCCTTGGTGGGGAACACCGTGCGCATCACGATCCGGGTCGCCGCGCCGTCCGGCGCGAAGGTCAGGACCGACTCGAAGGCGTTCGGGTCATCGCGGGACTCACCGTGCAGCAGCGCGATCCGCTCCGGCGGAGCGATCCGCAGCCAGCGGATCCACTCGGAGTAGTCGGTCCCGTCCGGCCCGTGCAGCACGAAGTCCCACTCCCCGCCCTCGCGGAACTCGAAGGACCGCGTGGTGGTGGTGAACCCCTCCGGACCCCACCACCGCGACAGGTGCCGGACCTCGGTGAACGCCTCGAACACCAGCTCCCGCGGGGCGTCGATGACCCGGGAGATCACGATCTCCCGGTCGGCCGTCGCCGGCTCCGCCGTCGTTTCTTGCCCTGCCCCTGACATCGGTCATTCCTCCTGCCGTGTCTGCTTGAGGTCCTGCACGTAGGTGTCCAGCCGGTCGAAACTCTCGTTCCAGAACCGCTCGAATCCGCCGACCCACTCGTGGACCGGCCGCAGCCCGCGGGCGTCCAGGCCGTAGAGGCGCTGCTTGCCAGCCCCGCGGACCCGCACCAGCCCCACCTCACGGAGCACCCGCAGGTGCTTGGACGCCCGCGGCTGGCTCATCCCCAGCTCCTGGGCCAGGTCGGTCACCGGCCACTCACCCGCCCGCAGCAGCGCCAGGATGTCCCGGCGCTGCGGCTCGGCGATCGCGTTGAACGCGTCCGACGTCGTCGCTGCTCGTGCCATGGCAGCCATCATATTCCCATATCGGAATACGTCAAGCCGGTTGGGTACCGGGCGAGTCTTGTCGGATGCCGATTGCAGGCTCGTGCCACAACCGCGCCAGATCAAGCGGGGAGCCACGGGGAACCGCGGTCGTTGACAGTGCGCGCAGCCTGCGTTCGTCGAAGTCGACGTGCCGCAGGTCAGGTACCAACTCGCCCCACCTCGCTCCTAAAGCGGGTGTCGCAGGTTCGCATCCCGCCGGGCATACTCTCGGCGGGACAGCATCTCGCCGGGGGAGACCGAGGTATGGAGACACCCACGCCACGTGGCGTTGGAGGCTTCCTGGTCTTCGGTGTCGCGGTGGCCGCCGCCGTCTTCGTCACCGCGTGGTGGGGGTTCGTAGGGCTGGGTACCGAGGACTTCGGGAGCAACTGCCTCTTCCGCTTTGGCGAAACCGGACCGCAGGCCGAGCACTGTCACCGAGTGAACGACCGAGCGGAGGCATGGCTCCCCTGGCTGGTGTCCGTCGCGTGGAGCAGTGCGGTTCTGAGTCTCTTGCTGCCTCGTAGGTTTCCTTCGGGGCGGCGCACCGCCGCCGGCATCGCTGTTGTCTGCCTGGTCGTCGCCGTGGTGCTCGGGGTCCACGCCATGGCAGTTTCCACGCCGTGAGTAGTGAGCCAGCCGTACAACAGCGGAGTACAGCAACCAGGTTTTCTGGGTTCGAACCATATTCGTGCCAGCGGGACGACCCTGGCGAATCACGGTCGGATTCTGTCAGACGGCCAGGGGGACGCTCTCGCCTTCCTCGCGATGCTCGTAGTGGACCCAAATGCGGTTCATTTCTTGCTGGTAGTACAGCGAGTACAGGCCAAGGATGAACATGAGAATAATGCCGATCCATGGATTGCAGGTAGGTTGCAAACCGGCCGATCGCTGCATTCGCGCAATTCGCTCACCCGTGTTGTAAACCGATACGAACGGGGGCACAATCACAATCCAACCTATGGTGATGGCCAGAACTGCCAGCCCTGGCTCGACCTCGATACGCTCATCGAATTCACGAGCTTCGCGGTTCACCTTGAAGTACCAGACCAGGTGATAGATACCCAACGTGATCAGCGGCCAGATGAGCCACACCAGAAAGATGTTCCGAGTCTTTCCTACGCGGCCGGTCATGAGAACCTCCGCTTCGGTGAAGGCGGTGCACAGCGGCTCAGAGCAGGGGCCCCGAAGGGCAGCTGCGGAGGCGCCTTCGTCCACCGCTCATACCTCACACATGTCTTACGGACGATGCGCGGTCCCACTCGTCCAGTGCAGCACGACGGGTCCCAGTGCGCGCGTCAGCGAGGCTCCCTCCGTGAGCCCCATGGAGGCGCTTGCGGCGTAAGAGCCAGTCGACGTTTGAGCACTGGCATGCTTCCCGAAGCCCTGGATGGCTGCACCGTCATCCGCTCGTTGGCGGCCTCGGGTCCTCAAAGGAGGTCACCCAGATCTGACTCTCATGCTGATCGCCGAGCTGCGGCCTATTCGCGGGCAGGATGGGGCGGGGTGATCACTCCCAGCCCTGTGACCAGCGCGAATTCCTGGGACTCAAAACACCCCGCCATCAGCGCTTTAGCTGAGGTCGGGGTCTTGGCGTACTCCTGCGGACCTTCCCGATGGGTCAGGTGGCGGAGCGCTCGTCGGGCGGGCGGCGGCACAGCCCGCCGTGAGAGGGAGGGCGTGGTGGAGCGGCCTGAGTGGGGGACGGCCGTGGGGGTGGTTCTTTCCGTGGTGTGCACGGGCCTGACCTGCGGACGGGGCGGGTGGGGGGTGCGACGGCTGTCGTGGTGGGACGGGCGGGCGGGGCCGGGAGGTGGCCAGCTGTAGGAGTTGTGTCTTTTTCCTGTCGGAGGGTGCACGTTGATGGAACTGAATCTGTTTGTTCGCCGGCACAACCGAAGTGCCCGCACAGGTCGGGATGGTGGGTCGGTCATGGCTCATGGCGCGTGCCGCCCGGCGCGTCGTGTCGGCGGCCTGCTGCCTTTGCTGGCCTTGGTCACCGCGGGATTCATCACTACCGCCGGTCCCGCGTCCGCCGTCGTCCCCGCCGCCCACCCGCGGACCGTCATGGCGGACACCCCAACCTGTGCGGGCGTGGCCGCGACGATCGTCGGTACGAACGGCAACGACAACATCGTGGGCACCCCAGGCGATGATGTGATCGTCGCCCGGGGTGGGAAGGACCGCGTCGACGGCATCGGTGGCAACGACATCATCTGCGGCGACGCCGGTAATGACAGCCTCATTGGCGGTAACGGCAGCGACGAACTCTTTGGCGGCGCCGGCCGCGATGGCCTCGACGGCGGCGCCGGCGGCGACAGCCTCAACGGTGGTGACGGCGACGACGCCCTCTCCGGCGGAGACGGCAACGACGAACTCTTCGGAGACAAGGGCTACGACAGCCTCGACGGCGGCGCCGGCGGCGATGGCCTCAATGGTGGGGTTGGTAACGACAGCCTGAACGGCGGCGGCGGCAACGACACCCTCAACGGCGGCAAGGGCAATGACAGCCTCAACGGCGGTGACGGCGACGACGACCTCTTCGGCGACTCCGGCAACGACGACCTCTTCGGAGGCGAAGCCAACGACGAACTCTTCGGAGGTGACGGCGCCGACGACCTCTACGGCAACACCGGCAACGACACCCTCTCCGGCGAGGCCGGCAACGACGACCTGTTCGGAGGCGAAGGCAACGACGGCCTCGACGGCGGTCCCGGCTTCAACCTCAATGACGGTGGTCCGGGCACCAACACCTGCGCCAACCCCGCAACCGGGCCCGGCTGTCCTGCCTGACGGTCCACGCCAAGTCTTCCCTGGGCTGGGGCTCTGTCGTGGGTGAGGCATTGTCGCCGCACGCCAAACCCGTTCCCGAGCAGCCAGGCACCGAGCCGCCTGTGACTGAGCAACTCCCGGCCCCACCCGGGAGGCGCTCAGCCCACGACCCGCCGCAACATGACTCACACCAGTTCGGGCTGCGATTCGCGTCGCGGTTCCGGCAGATGTGCCGACGCGGCCTGCCGTTCCCACAGCTTGGTGGTCCGTATGTAGCCGTAGATCACTGAGGTCATCGCCAGAATGAGCAACGGCCCGAACACCCACGGATATTCGGCCATCTCCATCGACAGATAGCGATACGACGCCAGGAACGCTGCGAAGACCACGGTGCCGTAGACGACCAGCTGGATTCCCCGCCGGTCCCAGCCGCGGTCGAGCGAGCGCAGCGCCAACTCGATCGTGAGCGTGAACACGACACCGGCGACGATGTCCGCGCCGTAGTGGTAGCCGAAGCCCAGCGTCGCGGCGAGCGTGGCGATCAGCCAGAACGAGCCCGCGAGTCGCAGCGCCCGCGGGCCCTTGCGGGAATGAATGAAGATCGCGGTGGCCCAGGCCGTGTGCAGACTGGGCATGCAATTTCGCGGGGTGATCTCATCGAAGGGCATCAGTTGCGGGGTGCTGACCTGTGGCGGCGTGTCCGGCCACAGATTGGCCACCGCCCACGTGCCCCCGTCGGCACCGTAGGCGAAGACCGGTCCGACCACCGGGAAGAGCATGTAGATGCCCGGCCCGAGCAGGCCGATGACCAGGAACGTGCACACCAGGTGATGGCCCGGGAAGCGGCGCTCGATGCCCACATTGCGCAACTGGTACAGCGCGACGACGACCGAGGCCACCCCGAGCTGTACGTAGACCCAGTCAAGAACGTCGGCGCCGAGCGGGCCGGTTGCCTCGACGATCCGGCCCACCAGCCACGACGGGCTGCCCAACGCGCGATCGGCGGCCGCCATGTACTGGTCGAGCACCATCGGACGTGTCTTCGACGTGATCAGCAGCCAGGTGTCGCCGGTCTTGCGGCCGGTCACCAGCAGCAGGCCCAGTCCGACGCCTTTCAGCAGCAGGACACGGTCCCGGCCGGTGCGGCGCGTGACCGCGATGACGGCATGGGCCAAGACCACCCACAACGCGCCGTTGCCGGCCATCATCTGGGCGCCGACCGCCCACCGCACGAGCCAGAAGACGAGGTCGATGCTGATCGCGGCGCCGATCGCGACGAACCGCTGCCGCCAGGTGAGCACCACCATCATCAACGCCATACCGGCGTACAGCAGCGGCCCTGACTTGGGGGCGAGTATCACCTCGCGCACCTGGTTGGTCATCGGCCCCGGCACGCCGTACCCACGCGCGGCGATCTCCAGTGCGATCAGGAATCCGAGGGCCACCACGCCCACCGCGGCCCACAGCATGACGCGTGGTTGACGCCATGCAGCCGACCCAAGGCGTCCGTCTATTCGCGAAAACACTCGCGTTACCACAGATATCAATTTTTTTCAGCCGATTTGTCATATTTCAACGTGATCAATTACAAGCTCGAACATGTTAGCGGAACGGGTGGGTTTCTGATCACGGTTACGTCAAATACAGCGATGACGGTGGCGATGCCGAGGGCAGCGCGAGCGACGCCGGCAGCGGACAGTGCAGAGTCCAGCGCCGCGCAGGCGGTAGCGCGGCGGCTGCCGGGCCTGGACGAGCGTCGTCCAAGTGAAGGCGCTCGTCCTCCACTCAAGGAGGTGGCCCGACGAGACCCACACCCCTGCGAACCGCCCCCGAAGCATCGAGCTGGACGACGATGGAATCGACGCCGCGATCCGGCTCATGGAGACGATGGCGACCGACGGCATCTCTTGTCGTCGCTGCGCGCTGATCGCGACAGTCATGCGATGCGTGTAACACATCCACACCACTTGATACTTGGCCCCCAGCAAGGCAGGGCACGGCAGGGCACACTGTGGTGCAGCCACATGCGAGCAAGCCAAGGAGCCCACAGCTTGAACGTCGTCATTTCAGGCTTGACTGCGAGCGGTAAGACCAAATTCAGCTTGGAACTGGCACGCCAACTTGGCTTCAACTACGTTTCGGCTTCCGAGATTCTGCTTGAGGGGCTGGGAGTGCCTTTGGGCATGCGCCGCGATACCTGGGGAGACGGTTTCGAAACGGTGGCTCAACTACGTGACCGCAGTGAGGCGGACAGGCGACTGGACGCCGAGATGGCCCATCTTGCCGAAACCCTGGACTGCACGGTCTTTGACTCTTGGGCGCTACCTTGGTTCACCGACAGTTCTGTAATCAAGATCTGGCTGTCGTGCGACCGAAGAACAAGGTATCTCAAAGCGCGGTTGTCTCACGCCGCCACGGAACGACATGTCCTGCAATATTATGCGAACGTCGTCGACAGGAAAGACGAAGACTCCCGAATCAGATTCCAGAAGCTGTACGGATTCGATTACGGACCCGACCCAGATGTCTTCAATTGCATCCTGGACAGTACGGAATACTACGTCGATGCCCCAACGCTCCACTCGGAACAACGAGCCGATGAGTTTTCATCTCACCTCCTGCGAGAGGTGAAGCAGGCCATGAGGGAGACTTCCATTGCGTGAGTCACAGGCCTAGGGGAGCTTAAATGGGAGCCGCATTCTCCTCGATAGCCACCGGAATCGCATCAAGCCTGGTGTACTCTCTCGCCGCCGCCGCGCTTGCCGTGGCCATCTGGAGAGTCCGCGCCAGACGCTACAGAAAGATCTGGGCAGAGGCGTTACGCTTTCGAGCCGAGAGCCTGATCATCCTGTCCGCGCGTGCGGCGAACCACATTCACGATGTGCCGCGTTGCAGCGCAAGCGAGGTCAGAGCGCTGGTAAAAGCAACAGCCCTCCTCCAAAGATTCAGGACGCAGAACTATTTTCGCGTGAGCACTGACGTGTCCGACGACGAACTCCGCTCAAGAAATCTCATCGTCCTCGGCTCCGGAAGAGCAAATGTGGTGGCCGCTCGAGCGTTTCGCTCCCTCAGCCCACCCGGGCTGTCCCTGGATACGGTCGGGCGTACGATACGTCTCAACGGCCGAACCTTCGCCCCTGAATACGATGACGATTCAGGGGCACTTGTGGTCGACTACGCACTGATCATCAAGGCCGCCAATCCGTTTCGGCACTACCAATCCCAGCCGCGAACCCTTCTGATGTTCATGGGCTTGCATGGAATCGGCACAGAAGGCGCTGTGCTGGCAGCCACGGATCGCTCGCCCCTGCTCGACATAGCGCGCCAAGTGGACGGCGACGACTTCATGTCCGTCATCAAGGTGGATGTAAACGGCTTCCTGGTGACAGACACTCAGGTGGAGATTTCTGTCAGGTTGTGATGCGTCACCGCGTTCTTCGCCGTCTACGGCGGTTGGGCCGGGAGGGCTCGATTCCTGCGGAGCAGTGCCGCGCCGAGCGGCGTCAGGGTGTGGAGAACCGTAGCGGCATGGCGCCGGCTGCAGATCAGGCCCGCCTCGCGCAGTGCGCGGGTGTGGAAGCTGACCGATCCGGCGGACATGGCGGTGGCCCGCGCGAGTTCGGAGGAGGTCGCGCCGGCCGCGCATCCCGCGAGGATCACGGCGCGGCTGTGGCCGATGAGCGCGCCGAGTGAGGGTCGGAGGTCGGGTCCGGTCGGGTTCTGGGCTGGTGGGTGGAGCAGTGGGTAGACGAGGACCTGTGGCAGGTCGGGATCGGCGATGGTGACCGGGCTGTGCCAGCAGAAGTAGGAGGGGATCAGGGTCAGGCCCCGCCCGTCGAGGTGGACATCCGCGTCGCTGGTGTGGTGGACGAGCTCCAGGACCGGTGGGCGCCATCTCATGGACGGCGCGAGGCTGTGCAGGAGTCCGTCGATCCCGCCGTCCAGCAGCGCCCGCGTGCGTAGGGCACGTTCGCTGTCGAGCCGGCTCTGGAGGTGTTCGCCGTACGGTGCGATCGCCGCCGTGTGGTAGTCCCGCAGCGCCTTGACCAGTACGGCACGCCCCTCCGCGTCGCCCAGCTCCCGTAACGACGACGAGTGTGGATCAGCGTGAGCAACCCTGCCCAGCTCCGCCAGGACCTGGCGTTGCGGCGCTGCGAGGATGGCCTCAAGACCCGCGTCCAGTCCTTCACTTGCCTCGCTGGGGGTGAGGAAGTCCGGGAAGTACGAGGCGCGCGGGAAAGCGGGCAGCAGCAGGGTGCGCACCATGGCGCCGAGGTCGCGGTCGCGCAAGCGCAGCACGGTTTCTCGGTGCCAGTCGGCGTAGGCCCAGCGTCCGCGTCGCGTTTGGAATCGATGCAGGCTGAGCGTGATCTCCCACAGCGGGTCCGGTACGGATGCCATGCGGGTCCTGACCAGGTCCATGTCCGTGAAATGGATTCGGAGCACCGGATTCCCCCTTGCGACCTGCGCATTTCAACCCAGTTTGCAGAGTCTGATGCTCCCGTGGCGGCGCTGGCAAGATACGTGCCGCCCCACCTCTGAAGCCCGCTTCACCTCTCCCCCAGGACCCAGGCCGCCGTCCGGCGTGTGCAGCAGATCCACGGCATCAAGCAGGACGGCGGTTACGGCCCGCAGACACGCGACGCGATGGTGCACCGCTTCGCGGAGTGGGAGGAGCAGGACCCGAACAACTGCGGCTACCTGCGCTGAAGAGCACGGAAGTTCGCACGAGAGCACTCAGGACCTAAAGCACCTCTCCGATCCCGCACTCACTCACTCACAGATGGGACTTCGATGCGTCACATCCTGCGCCGAGCCGCGACCACCGTCGCGCTCGCCGGCGCCATGGCGGCCGCAACGGCCGGCACCGCGAGTGCCTCGCCCAGCGCGCCCGAAATCCGGTACGGAATGACCGGCTTCAAGGTCTACTGCGTCCAGATCGGCATCAGCAATCACCAGGAGTCACCCAACACCTGGACCGCTCCGGACGGGGAGTTCGGCCGGAACACTTTGAGTACGGTCAAGGCCTTCCAGGGGAACCTGGGACTGCAGGTCGACGGCAAGGTCGGCAAGAACACCGGCGGCCAGGTCCTCTGGGGCATCGAGCACGCCAAGGTCAAGTGGGGCAACTGGACCACACCCTGGGGCGTGCCGATCGACAACTGCTACCAGGTCGTGCCGAGCCACTTCTGAGCGGAAGCCGGCTCGGGCCGCGATGCGGGCGGAGTGATTCCGGAAAGGTCGCGCACAGCGACGCTGTTGCGGTCGCAGACCGACCGGCCGAGGGCGTACTGCGGCCACAGCCCCGCCGCCACATGTCTGCTGCGCTCACTCCATTCCCGGGCCGGTCCACCGCTGGTCTTGTAGTAGTTGAGGGCGTAGCCGCCCGTGTGGATCCGCAGCAGACAGAAGCCGCCGGGATACTCCTTCACGGCACTGACCTCCTGCAAAGTGACGTGCCGCGCCTGCGGAAGGACGGTGCGCTTGTTGCGGTGGGTGTGACCCGCGTGGTGGAGGAAGACTCCTGGGGCTGCGGCGTAGGCGTCGAGGATCGTACGGGCCTGGCGGCGGTTGAGGCGCTGCCCGCTCGTGACGGGGAACGGCGAGTTGCGTACGGTCAGCGGATGGTGCCCGAAGACCACGGTGGGCTGGTCCTTGTGCTCCCTCAACTGGGCTCGAAACCACGACAGTTGGTCCGCAGACAGTCCGCCCGAGTCACCGCCGTTCCCCCGCTTCTCGTACGTGTCCAGTCCGAGGATCCGCAGACCGCCGAGGTCACGGGCGAAGTAGCCGGGCCCGTCGCCGCCGAGGAAGCCGTCCCGGAATCCGTCGCCGAACGCCCCTTGGCTGTTGTGCGGCCTGGGGCGGTCATGGTTTCCGCGTACGACGAAGTAGTCCTGCCCGTGCGTGCCGAACCCGTCCAGGATCTGCTTGGCCTCGCCCAGGTCCCGTGGTGCGCCGCCGGCCGAGATGTCCCCCGCGGCCAGCAGATGGCGGGCCCCGCGTCGGTGAGCCTCGGCGACCAGAGCCCTGCCCATGATCTCCGGATACGGGGCGAGGCCGAGCCGCTGCGAGACGCCGCGCAGCAGTGGGACACCGGCCACAAGGCCCGCGGTGGTCTCACCGAGGTGCAGGTCGTTGCAGAGCGCGATCGACAGCAGATGGCGGCCCGGTGGAGGCTGCGGCGTCGTGAAGGAGTAAGGGCCGCCGCGCGAGCCGAAGCCGTGGAGGGAGGTTCCCACGGCGTTGCCCTTCACGAGGTGCAGTGGTGTGGGCGTGGCCGCCGAACCCCGGGAGCGGGCCTGGTAGTAGTACGTCTGACCGGGTTCCAGATCGGTCAACTCCACATAGTGGTAGGCGGTGTGGCTGCCTTCGGCGGCGGTGCGGTTCAGCCGGGCGGGATGGGTTCCGTACACGACTTCCCCCTCGGTCACGGCGGGGAGCATGCGGCCGAGCCCGTCGTCGCTGCCTGGCACGCCGGTGTGCCAGGTGATGACGGCACGGTCCTCGGTGAGAGTGACCAGTTCCAGATTGACGGCGGCTATGGCGTCGGGATCGCGGGAGTAGCGGGCGTGGCGTGCCTGTGCCGTACTGCGATGGGCAGCTGGGAAGAGGGTCCGAAGCAGTGCGGGTGCGAGGGCCGAGAGGCAGCAATGCATGCCTGCTTCGTGCCCACGGGTGATGAACGGGAGCGGTGCGGGCGGAGGCTGCGACTTGAAACGACGGGGAGGCAGGCGTGCCCCCGCGTCACATGAAGTACTCAGGTCTGCTGAGCGATTTCGGCGTTCGGGCCCGGCGCGGTCCGCTGCAACTTCCGTACCGCAAGAGCCAGGTGCAGTCGCAGCCTCCCTTGAGGAGAGTGCACGTCCCAGCCGAGGATGTGTTCGGCTTGCGCCAGACGCTCCTGCAGCGTCGAGTGGTGAACCGTCAGTTCGTTGGCCGCGGCCCGAAGGCTCGGCGACGAGGCCACGGCGTGGAGCGTCGCGGCCGCCCACGGTGCCTCCGCGATCACGCGTTCCACGGCGAGAAGGTCGGGGATCGGCGGCGTGTCCGGGCCGACGGCGGCCGCGAGCAGCGCAAGAGCGCCCAGTTCCTCGGCGTACACCGTGCGCGGACCGGGATCCTGTGCCGTGCCCTCGGCGGTCAGCCGGAGTGCGGTCCGGGCGGCCGCCCACGACTGCGGCAGTTCGGCCGGCTCCACGGCCGGTCCGACGCCGACGCGACGCGCACCGGCCCTTCGTACGTCGACCTGTCGTACGTCGACCTGCCGCACGCCGACCTGCCGCGCGTCGGGGACGGGCTGTCCGGCGGGAGCCAGCTCCGCTCCGCCACCGTGAAGCGCCACCGCCCGCACCAACCTCCCCTGCTTCAGTCCTAGTTGAGCCGCCGCATGCATCCGCGCGGCCAACGGCGCGGATGCGTCCAGTACCACCTCGACCAACGCGGGGTCGCGAGCGGGTACGACAGGCGACGCCGACCCGCGCGTCCGGTCCATGACGGCCCGTACTGCGCGCGCCGCCCGCTCCAGGATCATGGCGTGCACACCGTCCGGCGGTCCGGTTCGCTCGAGCCAGAGAACGCCCGAGGCATCCGCGGCGGTGACCGGTGCGGTGCCTGGGGCGGTGTCCCTAACCGCCGAGGCGGCTGGTTCCAGCGGCGCCCACGGCCAGGCCGGGTCGATGGGCCCACCGGAGTCGTCGCGCCGCCCGTCCGGTTCGACCCGGACGCGTACGCCTCGCCGCTCATCGACCAGCCGGGCCGCGCAGCCGGACAGAACGGCGGCACCGCGCACCAGAGACTCAAGGCCGGCCCGGCTCTCCATCAGGCGGTCGAAGTACGCGATGACCTGCAGCGCGGCACCCGCGTCCGGGTCGAGCGCGGCGAGCCGGCCTGCCAGTTCTTTCACATCACCATCCTGCGACCGGAGGCCCGCCCTGCCAAGCGTCGAGTTTCCTCGGCTCGGGGAAGGAGTGGCCGGTCAGGAGCCCAGGAGCCGTCGCAGCCAGCGCAGCCGGGCCGCCCGGGACTCCTGGGAGAGCGCTGCCTGTGGGGCGAACAGGTCGAAGCCGTGAAAGCCACCCGGCCAGACATGGAGTTCGGCGCTGCCGCCCGCCTGCCACAGGCGGTTGGCGTACGCGACGTCCTCGTCGCGGAACGTCTCCGCCGAGCCCACGTCGATGAAGGCGGGAGGCAGCGCGGACAGGTCGGTGGCCCGGGCCGGGGCCGCGTACGGCGAGACGTCGGCCCCGCCACGCGCCTCCCCGAGCAGCGCGCCCCACCCGGTCTCGTTGGCCGTACGGTCCCAGACGCCGCGACCGGCCATCTGCCGGGCGGACACGGAGTCGTTGCGGTCGTCCAGCATCGGACACATCAGCAGCTGCCCGATCAGGTCCGGCCCGCCACGGTCCCGGGCCAGCAGGGCAAGGGCCGCGGCCAGTCCGCCACCGGCGCTCTCCCCGGCGACGAGGATGCGTCCGGGGTCGATCCCGAACTCCTCGGCGTTCTCGGCAGTCCATACGAGACCCGCGTAGCAATCCTCGACCGGCGCGGGATGCGGGTGCTCCGGCGCGAGCCGGTACTCCACCGACACCACCGCCAGCCCGAGCGCCTCCGCCCAGTCGAGCGCCTCGGTCACACCCATCCGGTTGTCGCCGACGATCATCCCGCCGCCGTGGGTGAAGTACACGGCCGGCACCGGTCCGCGCACACCCGTCGGCCTGCAGATCAGCAACGAGATCTCCGGCGCCCCATCGGGTCCCGGCACCGCCCGCTCCTCGACCTGGAAGACCTCGCCCCTGGCCAGCTCCTCGTCCGAAACCTGGTACTCGCGCGAGCCCTCCCGCATCGCGGGGATCGCCTCGGGCGGGAAACCGGGCGGAATCTGCTCCGCAACCAGTTCGAGTGCCGCCGCGAGCTCGGGGTCGAAGGGCGGCGGCGGATACGCGCGACCGGCGGCGGGAACGTCGTCGGCGTCAGCGTCGGCCTCTGCCGCGGAGGTCGTCGACTCAGTGGGCATGGGAACTCCTCGCGTCACGGTCACGGCGGTGTGGCCAGTGCGTTCATGGTGCCCGGCGAGGAAGGGGCCGGGTACGCGCCGTTCGGCGGGAATCACCCGCCGAACGGCGGGGCGGGTCGCCCGCGGGGGCAGCCGCCTCGTGCCTTTGCCGTGGTCGGCGGCGCTTGTCGCCTCTGCCTGCGATTCAGGAACGATCGGTCGCGTCGATGTGCTGCTGGAGCGTCTGGGCGATCTCATCGACGCTTCCGGTCGGCGGGAGAACCCAATAGGCGTCGTCGCCGTTGTTGAGCGCCAATTCGCTGGTGAAATTGACCAGGTCGGGAGAGGGGACGTACGAGTCGCGCAACCAGGCGGCGAAACGTGCGGCCTCGACTGCCGATGCCTGCATCACCATGACCGAACCGACTTCGGGGTACGGGGTGGTGGCCAGCCCTTCCAGCCACACCCCCTCGCCCAGTGGCACTTCGAAGGACAAGGCATCGGCCGAGCGCGGGCCGAGGTCTCCGCCCAGGGAGGTGGATGCTCCGGGGAAGGCTTCGACGATCTTCGCGGCGAGGTCGTCGAGCCGAAGACGCCAGGCCGCGGCGTCGTCGACCGGCGGAGCGAAACTGAACGTCGTCCTGAGCGCGTCTGCGTCCGTCGAGTCCGCTGAGTCCGTCGAGTCGGTTGAGTCGGTTGAGTCCGTCATCGTGTCTCCGTACTTCTACGGCACGTAGCGTGCGGTGCCTGTCACTCCGCTCATGGCCATCATGCTCTGCCAATAGGGAGCGGATCGCTTGTCGTTCGTGATGATCTCGAAGCCGCGTATTTCGGAATTACGTGGATCGGCGAGCGCTGCGCGATAGCGCGCCAATTCGTTCGCGTCCTTCACGTACATGCCGTCACGGTGCGGGTCGAACTTTACTTTTCCGTTCTCGTCGATCTTGGGCGGGGTGCCGAGGGTCTTGTCGACCTGGTCCAGGTCCCGGAAGGTCTTTTTGCAGTCGGGTTCACGCACGTGCTTCGCCTCGATCGCGTAGCCGTCCATGGGGCGCATGCCGTCGACCATGAGACCTCTGCCGCTCGCTCCGGTCGCCGCGGCGGGCAGCGGAACCTCACGCTCCGGGTAGCCGGCCACACGCATCTGATAGGCGTTGTCCGGGTGGGCCGGGCCACCGCCGCCGGCAAAGCCTCCGGGCGGCAGGGAGTTGACCCACGTACGGAAGGTGGCCTGTTCGCCGGCGCTGAGGATGCGGGTGGTGCCGGGGTCGGGCGGCAAGGGGTCGCGATTGAGCGTCGCGTCGTAGCCGCTGCCCATCGGGACGATGCCTGGCTGTCCGGCGTAGGCGGCAAGTACCAGCGGTACGGGGACCGGTACGCGAATCAGCGGAGGCAGGAAAGGTATGCCGGGGCCGCGAGGGTCGCCCGAGCCCTCGGGCAGCTTCACGCGTCCTTCCGCTACGTCGAGGGCGTTGGCGACGTCGCCGAGTTGGCGAATCCAAGGATCCTCCAGCACGGCGTCCCGTAGACCGCCGTCGTCCCCGTTACCGCCGAACCTCGGCGCATCCCACGGCATTTCCACATGGAACAGGTCCAACTTGTTCTGCTGGATCTGCTTCTTGGCCGCTTCGACGTGCTCGGCATAGCGATCGCATGCCTTGGCAAGCTGGTTGCAGGCCGCGACCAGATTGGTCACCAGCGGTTCGTCCGCCTGGGCACGCTCCGGAGGACAGGTCCTGCCCACGCACATGTTGAAGTACTCCCGGAAAGCGTCCGCGGCCTCACCGGAATGTGCCTTGTCGGCCGTCGACGCGAAAGCCTGGGCATCCTGGAGGAAGCGCAGCATCAGCTTCCCGGCGTGCCGCCACGAGCCGGCCACATCCCGCAGTTTCTCCGGCGATCCACGGAACCGGCCATTCCCTCCGTACCGCTCGAGCCCGGAAGTCTCACCCACCACCTCGGGCAGCTCCTGCCCGAGCCCCAGGTAGTTCTCAGGACAGTCCGCCCCCGGATCGCCCATACCCGCCGTCAGATCGACCTGCTTGCCCAGGATGGCTGATACGACGCTGCTCTCCGTGGCCATGAACTCGCGTGCCGTACGCATCAGCCCTCTGCCGGACTCACCCAACAGATAGGAGCTGAAGCCCATCTGATCGAGCGTGGTGGAGGCGGCCGAATTGTAGACCTTCGCGAAGTCGCGGCCCGCGTCATCGTCGCCGGCCATCCCATGCTGCCGATCCAGCTCATGGGACACGGCGATGGTGGTGTCGCGGGCACCCGTCATCACGTCGGTGGCCAGCCCCATCGAAGCCCGGATCATGCCCTCGGCTATGACCTTCACATGGGGCAGCAGCCCGCCACTCACACGCATCCCCTCCCGTTTCCGGCAGTGCGGACGCGAATGACCGCTCGCCTTCGCACAGTTGTACCTCAGGATGATCATCAGTGCGTAGCGGGATTTGATGAGGCGCGGGACGGAGGGCGGGACTGCTGGTGCTCAGGGGCTAGCGGTGCCGAGGAGCAGGTCTTTGTGCTCCAGTGCCAAGTGGAGCAGGCCTGCGGCGGGCGGAGCAATCCGCGATGAGTGAAGATCCCGGATCGCCTCCTCGCTCAGCGGCAGACCGGGGATTTCAGCCCCTTGACGGGGACCGCTGACGAGGATGCCTTCCTCATTCACGAGGACGGCCTCGGCAAAGATCGTGTCGAAGACGGCAGACTCGAACACGGCGACGGTCAGCAGGCATACGGCCAGATTGAGCGGTTCGAGGCCCATGCCGAAGCACCAGACGCGCAGGCTGCCTTCAGCGAGTGCGCTGTCGAGCGCGCCGTACGGAGGTGCCGTGTAGTCGACCTCCTGGCCGCCGGCTCCGGCCGCTTCCGGAGCACCGAGCAGTTCTTCGTTGTACTCGCGCATGATGGTGCGCCACAGCGGGAGGTCTCGGCGATACCCGAGCGGCGAGAGAGAGGCCGGCTGGTGCATCCCGGCGGGTATCGGGCCGTACACGCCTCCGCCGGTCGCCACCTGGCCCACTCCTCTGTGGAGGAGAAAGAACGTGCCCTGCCCGTCGGGCGTGCGCCTCACCGTCAGCGTGGCGATGGCCGGGAGGACCACGCGTTTCCCGAGTGAGAGCGGATCGCGCTTGAGCGCGGCGCGCATGGGCACGCGTCGCCATGAAGGCTGCCGCAGCGACTTGCCCGTCGCCACGGCGAGTTCGTGCGCGACAGCTTCGTTCTGGTCGACGAGGTCGAAGTACTGGCCGCCGCCGAAGACGAGGCTCGGGCCCTGCGGGGCATTCCAGTCGGCGCTCACCAGGCGGAAGGAGAAGCGGTCCTCGAAGAGCGAGGGCCGTGCCAGGTCACCCATGGCCAGTGAATAGCGTTTGTAGCGTGTCCGCTTGGCCGCCTTCGGAAGCACGTGTCGCGCGGCCTTCAGCAGCTTCGGGTTCTGCGGAGGGCTCGCCGTGTCCCACGTCAGGCGCACGCGATCCAGCGGTACGGGAGCGGGCGGCCGCATCGCGTCCTCCCACAGCAGGGCGGTGGAGCCGATGCGCGCCAGCGACGGGCGTGCGGCGATGTGCATGTCCGCGGACACCTCGCACAGTTCCCCGAACCGGTCGCTGATGCCGGTCCGTTGCTCCCGGAAGCGCGTCTGGGACGCGGCGACGGCGGGGGCGTCGAGTGCGCGCCATGCGTAGTAGCCGCCTGCCAGGCTCGCAACGGCTCCCAGCGCCGTAAGGACCAGTTGCGAGTCCATGGCCACTCCCCCCTCAGCAAGGCATAGCGAACGGCGCGGCCTCACTATCCACCAGGTCGGGCCGAGGCGTGGAGAGTTCCGGGAACTGCGTCGTCCGTGCCTCGAGCTGCCGGCAGCTGACGCGGGCCCACGCTGCTCTGGCGGGTCGTGCTGCGGATGGCCCAGCCTCAGGCGCGGCTCCTGCTGCAGGTGGTCGAATCGACCGCGGACCGGCTGACGGCGGCGTCGGCGGCGTTTCGGGTTGACGCCCTATCCGAACCGCCCCTCCACGTAGTCCGACGTCCGCGGATCCGACGGAGCCGAGAACATCGCATCCGTCGGGCCGTGTTCGACGATCGCCCCCGGCGTGCCCTGTTCCGCGAGGAAGAACGCGCACTGGTCCGAGACCCGTGCCGCCTGCTGCATGTTGTGGGTGACGATCACGATCGTGACCTCGTGGGCCAGTTCGCGGATCGTTTCCTCGATGCGGCGCGTGGACGTGGGGTCCAGGGCCGAGCACGGCTCGTCCATCAGGAGGACCTTCGGGCGGACGGCCAGCGAGCGGGCGATGCAGAGGCGTTGTTGTTGGCCGCCGGAGAGGGCGCCGCCCGGTTGGCGGAGGCGGGTGTGGACCTCTTTCCAGAGGCCGGCCTTGGTGAGGCATTCCTGTACGAGGTCGTCCTTGGCGGCGCCGCCGAGGCGGATGCCGGTGAGCTTCAGGCCCGCGGTGACGTTGTCGTAGATGGACATCGCCGGGAACGGGTTCGGCTTCTGGAAGACCATGCCGATCTGGCGGCGCGCCTCCGTCAGGCGTTGGCCGGGGGCGTAGACGTCCTGGCCTTCGATCAGGACCTCGCCCGCCAAAGAGGCGGACGGGATCAGCTCGTGCATGCGGTTGAGGATGCGCAGGAACGTCGACTTGCCGCAGCCCGAAGGGCCGATGAGGGCCGTGACCAGGCTCGACGGCATGGTGAGCGACACCCGGTCGAGGACCTTGTGATCGCCGAACCAGGCCGAGATGCGGCGGGCCTCCAGCGTCGCGCCAGAGGTACCGGACGGGTCCGTTTGCCGCGGGAGGAGGAGGGTTGTCTCAGGCTGAGAAGGTGAGTTGGTCACGGGTGTCCTTAGAGGAGGTTGGGGAGCAGAAGCGCCGCTTGGTCCGCAGTTGCCAGGCCCAGCGCTCCCAGCAGCGGCACGCCGACCACCCACGCGTGGCGACGGCCCCACCGCGCGTGCGCCCAAGCCAGCGCCCCGGCCGCGAGGACCAGAGCCTGGGCCCACAGGACCAGGGGCAGCCAGGCCGTGTGCTGCATGGCCATCGGCTGCTCGTCCGCGGGCAGCGCGCCCAGCGGGACCGAGGGCGGTGGTGTCGGCTGGACCGCCGAGACCAGGTCCGCGTCCACCCGCAGGATGCCCCGGGGCATGAACGGCCTCCCGTCGGCGGTGATGAGAGTGACCCGCCCGCGGCCCGCGGCCGGCGCCGGCGGCTGGATGTCGCCGGCGCGGCGGGGGCCGATCACCTGGTACGTGTGCTTTCCCTGGCCCGTCGTGACGGAGAACCTGTCCCCCGCCGTCAGATCGCGCAGCCGCCGGAACGGGCCGCCGTACGCCGCCTGGCGGGCCATGATCACGCTGACTCCGGCCTGGCCGGGCAGCGTGGTGTCGCGACGGTGGCCCGCGCCCCTGGCCAGGTCCTCCGATGCGGTGCCCTCGCGGACGACTTCGCGGAGCTGGAGTACGGGGATCTCGAGCAGCGCCACCGGAGCGCCGGGCTCCGGCGCGACGCCGCCGCCCGCCGAACGGCCCACCGGGGCCGTTCCGTTGGCGAGCTCCAGCCGGAAACCGGCGTAGTCGACCTGGCGGTCGCGGGCGTGCCGGAGGTCGCCGACGAGGCCGACGTCGACGACAAATCCGAGCAGCAGGGCCGCCAGGATGCTCAGCGCAGCACTGGCGATGCGGAGTCCCGGGCCCGCGGTCGGGCGAGGCGACGGGGTGCCCGCCGCCTCCTTCGTCTCGGGCTCCGTGAGTTCGACCTCGGCGAGGGCCGTCGGCGGTGTCATCCGATTCTCCGCGACAACGACGTGGCGTAGGCCCACTGGTAGCCCGGGCGCTTCGCGGTGATGGTGACGGTGAGCAGGTGCCGCCGGTCGGCCGCCGTCGGGTAGTACGTCGCCCGTGTCGCACCGCTGATCGTCCGGCCGTCGCGCTTCCAGGTGTAGGCGTACGTCGTGGCCGCCGGGGTCCACGTGCCGGGCCTGGCGGTCTGGCGGTAGCCGACGCGGGCGGTGCCGACGATCGTCGGGCGCGTGACGTTACGGAGCGGGTTGCCCGCCGCCACCGAGACGGACGGGCTGGTCGATGCCGTACTGCCCGTGGTGTTGGTACCGGTCGCGCGGCACGAGGTCTTGTGCTGGTAGTCGGCGGCGACGAGCGGGCGCGTACGGGCCGTCGCGCCGCTGATCACCGCGGTGTCGCGGAGCCAGACATACGTGGTGGACGTCGCGCCGCTGAAGGTCACCGCGCAGGTCGCCGTGTAGCCGACCTTCAGCGTGCCGGTCACCTTCGCCGCGGTGACCACGGCCGGGGGCTTGATCTTGACCGTGAAGGGCAGCGCGGTGGAGGCCGACGAGCCGTACGCCAACGGGTCGGCGGGCGTGAACTCCGCCTTCAGGGCGTGGCTTCCGACCGCCAGAGCGCTGGTCGTGAGGGATGCCGTACCCGCCGAGACGGCGACCGGGGTGCCGAGCTGGGTAGCACCGTCCAGGAAGCGGACCGAACCGGCCGCTTCCGCCGGGGCGATGGTCGCGGTCAGCTTCACCGACGCGCCCTGGACCACCGGGCTCGCCGGGGCCGTCCCGAGAGTGGTGCTGGTCGCGGCGGCGGGCGCGGTGCTCTGGTACGCCGTGTTCGAGGTGAACCAGACCGGGGCGGTGAAGTCGCCGTACGTCGTCGAGCCGAAGGCCGCCCGGCAGGTCAGCGTGAAGTCGTAGCGGCCCTGGAGCGTGGTGAAGCCCGCCGTGCTCGCGTAGTCCCGCATCGTCTGCGTCAGTGGCACCACGATCCCGCCGGACGGTGACGTGGCGTACGTGTCGACCGGCGAGTTGCTGACCACGATCTGGCCCTCGGCCGGGAAGCCCGAACCCGCCACGGAGACAATGAGGTTGGTCGCCTCGGCCGGGCAGGGCGCGGCCGTGGTCAGCGAGATACCGGTGGTGTCCGCGCCGGTGGCCGGGGTCACCTCCATCGGGCCGAGGACATCGGCCTGCGCGCCGGTGGTGCCGAACGCGAGCGCGCCGACGGCGAGCACGGACGCCAGAGCGACCGAGAGCGAGCTGCGTACAGTCGTGAGCTTCATCAGAAGGGTCTCTTTCCGGCTCAGACGTTCCGGGTGTCGGTCAGCGTGTCGGTGAACTCGTCGCGCCGGCGGGCCCGGCGTACGACCGTGACGCCGCCGAGGAGGAGAAGGGCCGAGACCGCGCCGATCATCGCCACGTCGGCGCCGGTGGCCGCGAGCGAGCCCTTGCCGCCGCCACCGCTCGAACCGCCGCTCACCTCGGTCGAGATGCCCTGCGAACCGCCGGCCGCGGCCGCGCCGTCCGTCGGCGACGCCGTGTCGGTCGGCGAGACGGAGTCCGTCGGCGACGCGGTGTCCGTGGGGATGGCGGTGTCCGTCGGGGACGCCGTGTCGGTCGGCGATGCGCTGTCCGTCGGCGACGCCGTGTCCGTGGGAGACGGGGTCGCGGAGGTGGAAGGGGTCGGGGAGCTCGGCGGGGTGCTGGGGCCCGCGGGGTCGGTGTTCCGGTACGTGGTGTTCGAGGTGAACCAGATGGGCGCGGTGAAGTCGCCGAGGCTGGTGCCGTTGAAGGCGGTACGGCAGGTCAGCGTGAAGTCGTAGCGGCCCTGGAGCGTGGTGAAGCCCGCCGTGCTCGCGTAGTTCCGCATCGTCTCGGAGAGCGGGACCACGATGCCGCCTTCCGGCGTCGAACCGTACGTGCCGATCGGCGAGTTGCCGACCACGTTCTGGCCGTCGGCCGGGAAGCCCGAGCCCTTCACCGAGACGATGACATTGGTGGCCGCCTCCGGGCACGCCTTCGACGTGGTCAGCGACATCCCGGTGGTGTCCGCGCCGGTGGCCGGGGTCACCTCCATCGTGCCGACGACCTCGGCGTGCGCGGCGGTCGCGGCGAGCAGGCCCACCGCGCCGGACGCCGCGAGCAGCGATCCGACGAGGACGGCGGCCGGGCGGGATATCAGGGTGCGGGGCTTGCGGTTGTTGGACACGGTTCTCTCCCTGGAGTGATGGAACAGGCTGATGGATCAGGAGGATTGGGCGGCGGCGCGGGCCCGGCGGCCGCGCACCCAGTGCGCGATGCCCGCGAGGAGTGCGAGCAGGCCGACGGCGAAACCGGCCACCGACCAGGCGACGAGCGAGGTGTTGGAGTCCTGGGCGGCAGCGGCGGGGGCGGGCGGCTGTGCGGCTGCCGCTCCCTGAGTGGGCGCGTTGGATGCCGCCCCTCCCCCGCTCGCGGCCGCCTCGTCGGGACCTGCGCCCGTACCGCCCCCCGACACGGTCGGCGGTACGGGCTGCTCTGCTGACCCCGGCGCCTGCGCGCCCGGGGCCGGTGCCGGTGCCTTCACGGTGGCGACCTGCGTACCGTCCCGGTACGCGTCGTTCGCGGTGAACCGCAGGGACCCGGTGAAGTCCCGCAGGCTCGTCAGGTCGAACGCGCCCTTGAGGCAGCTGACCGTGAAGGTGTAGGTGCCGCGGAGTGTGGTGAAGCCCGCCGTGCTCGCGTAGTCCCGCATCGTGTACGTCAGCGGGATGGTCAGGCCGCCGCCCGGGGCCTTCGGGTATGTGGTCAGCGGCGCGTTGCCGACGACGATCTGGCCGTCGCGCGGGAAGCCCGCTCCCTTGACGCGGGCGATGACGTTCGTCGTCTTCGCCGGGCAGGCCGCGGAAGCGGTGAGGGTGATGGGCTGCGTGGCGCTTCCCTTGCCGGGCAGGACACCGAGTCCCCCGGCCTCCGCGGCCTCCGCTTCGCCCGGCGTACCCACCACCGCGGCACCCGCCGCCAGCAGCATCGCCGCCAGGCCGACAGCCTGCTTCGACACCGCCGCGGCGCCCACGCGCATCTGCGCGTCGGCTCGTGGCGCCCGCCGCCGACGCCTGCGCACGATCCGCCATGTCAGGGCCGCGCAGGCGAGAAGCACCACAGCGAGCAGCACCCACGGCACCGCCCAGAAGTCCTGGACCAGGGTGACCCGTGGCAGCACCCGGTGCTTGATGTCGCCGCGTACCGGCTTCGGGTCGACCAGGACCGTCGTGGTGTCGCGCATCGCGGGCAGCACGCCCGTGGCCGTGGCCGTCACCTTCACGGCGTCGCCGGGCAGCAGTTCCGTGAGGTCGCGGACTCCGGAGACCTTCGCGCCACCGCCGAACAGGTCGCGCACGCGCACCACTTGGTGAGCGGCCAGCCGCACATTGCCCGTGTTGCGCACGGTGTACGTGATCGTCGCGGAGCCGGTGCCGAAGGGGTTGGCGGTGCCGTGGTAGCTGGTGTTCAGGTCCTCGACGGCGAGCCGGGCCTTGAGGTCACCGGCCACCCGCAGATAGATCCGGGCTCCCACGCGCTGGTCGACGGCGACCTTGCTGCCCTTCTTGTCGGTGCGTACGGCCGACAGCGAGGCGACGATGCCGCCGGTGTGATCACCGGGCGTCGCGCCCGCGGGGACGCTCAGAGTGAAGGGCACGATGACATGCGAACGGCCGGGCACGCTCAGCACGTTCTTGCCGAGCTTCACCCAGGAGCCCACGTCGGTGGACTTGTGCTTCGCCGCGAACAGGTCGAAGCCGCCGTCGGCGGTGGTGAACGCGTCGCCCGCGTACACCCGCAGCGTCAGCGGCTCCTTGGCGTAGTTGAAGACGGCGATGTGGTCCTTGACGACGGCCCCCGGGGTCGCTCCGTACGAGAAGTGCGGCCGCGCGTCGGCCTTCTTCGCGGAGGAGGGCTGGACGCCGAAGGTGGTACGTCCCTGTCCGCCGTCGGCCGGCCGGCCGGCCGGGGCCGGGGTGGCGGCCGACGCGGCTCCGGCCGTGGCCGGGAGTACGGCGAGGAGGCACGCGGCCAGGACGGCTGCGATGCGGCGGGCTGAGGTCGTGATCATGTCGGGTCGTCCTTCGGGCGCGGGACGGGCTGAGACACCCCGGAAAGGCTTGGGGCATGGGCCGGGACGGGCATCGCTGCCCGTCCCGGCCCTGGGGCGGATCTACCTGAGGGTGGGGCCGCCCCGTTGACCATCCGACCGGGTCAGATGGCCGTCAGGGTGAGCGTGGCGGTGTACGTGCCCGCCACCGTCGAGGTCGGCGCGTTGAGTGCCAGGTCGGCGCCGAAGTGGGCGGTGCCCAGGCCGGTGCCGTTGGCGAGGGAACGGGAGGACTTGAGTCCGGCCGTGCCCGCGTCCGTGGCCGCGGCACCGTTCGCTGCGGCGACGGCCGCACCGGCGGTGACGGTCTGCGACGCGCCCTTGTCGATGACCTTCGGCGTCCAGCCGAGGTTCTGACCGTTGATCAGGTGGGTGCCGCCGTCGGAGAAGTCGGTGACCTGACCGCTGACGGACCAGCCCGGGTTACCGGCGCGGGTGTCGGTGAGCGTGACCGGGTTGATCGCGCCCGTGGTGGAGAGCAGGTCGGCGTTGGCGTTGAGCACCGGCGACGGCAGGGTGACGTGCGGGTTGTCGACGCTGATAACCAGCGCACCGGCCTCGACGGTCGTGGTGATGTCCTGCGAGGCGGTGACGCCCTCGAAGGCACCGATCACATACGCGACCTGGCCGGAGGCGGAGGGAAGGAACGCGGCGGGGTTCGCCGGGACGAACGTCGCCGAGAAGGTGTGGTCGCCGGGGGCCAGGCTGCTGGTGGTGAAGGCGGCCTGACCGGCCGCGACCGGCACCGTGCCGAGCGTGGTGGTGGTGCCGCCCACGGTGTCCTGGAACTTCACGGAACCGGCCGCCGAGGCGGGCGCCACCGTGGCCGACATGCTGACCGGGCTGAACTGGGCAGCGTTGCCGGCCGGCGAGACGGCCAGCGCGGTCGTGGTCGCCGTCGCCGGGGCGGCGTTGACCGTGTACGCGACCGCGGTGGACGCGGACGCGTTGTAGGCGGTGCCCGACGGCGTGAAGTCGGCCGTCAGCGCGTGGTTGCCCGCGCCCAGGGTGCTGGTGGTGAGCTGCGCCTGGCCGCCGGAGACGTTCACCGGGCTGCCGAGCGCGGCGCCGTTGTCCTTGAACTGCACGGTGCCCGCGGCGCCGGCCGGGCCGACGGTCGCGGTCAGCGTGACCGGCGTGCCCTGGGTGGCCGGGCTGGCCGGGGACACCGCGAGGGAGGTGGTGGTGTCGATCTTCACGGCCGGGTCGGTGTTCTGGTACGCCGTGTTGGAGGTGAACCAGACCGCGCCCGGGAAGTCGCCGAGGCTGGTGCCGTTGAAGGCGGTGCGGCAGGTGACCTGGAAGGTGTACTTGCCGGTGAGGTTGGTGAACCCGGCGGTGTTGGCGTAGTCACGCATGGTCTGGGAGAGCGGGATGATGAGCCCGCCGTCCGGGGTCGACGCGTAGGTGTCGATCGGCGAGTTGCCGACCACGTTCTGGCCGCCGGCCGGGAAGCCCGAACCGGTCACCGAGACGATGACGTTGGTGGCGTTCGCCGGGCAGGGGCCCGACGTGGTCAGCGACATGCTGGAGGTGTCGGAGCCGGTCGCCGGAGTGACGGCCGCGGTTCCGATGTCGGCGGCGTGCGCCGAGGGGGCCAGGATCAGGCCGCCCGCCAGCAGGGCCACCAGGCTCGCGAGACCGCCCGCCAGGCTCCGCGAGAGAGTGTTCTTCCACACAGTCGTGCTCTCCTTCTTGGAAGGATGTCGAAAGAGCGATGAGTGACGCATGGGGGGTTGGGCGCTACAGGTGCTGCGCTACAGGTCCTTGAGGCGCTGTGGCTGAAGGAGCGGCGGCAGCGTCAGGGGGTCTGCTTGCTGGTGTCGCCGCAGTTCGGGTTGACCGCGAAGCCGTAGGTGTTGATCACGGCCGTCTGCTGGCAGACGAGGGAGTTCGAGCCGACGAAGACGGAGCTGTACGGCGCGGTCCCGATCTTGCTGGTCGGGACGACGTTGTAGACGTCGCGCTTCACACCGAAGTTGCTGTTCAGCGTGTTGGGCGCGAGGCCGTCGATGGTGCCGAGGATCGCGCGTCCGCGCAGGTCCGCGATGGTCTGCGTGGCCTGCGAGTTGTACTGCGCGATGGAGAACGGGACGATCGACTTGTCGTCGAGGACGCGGCCGTCGTGCTCCTGGACCGGCGCTCCGCTCTTGGTGTCCTTGATGCAGGGGTAGACGCCGGCGACCACGTCGGCGTCCGTGATGCCCATCTGGGACTCCCAGAAGCTACGGGTGCCCGAGCCCGCCTGCGGCAGGTAGACGGTGAGGCTGAAGTTCGGCGCGGTGCCCACATAGTTGGGGTCGCAGTGGTAGATCGCCTTCAGGTCGGCCAGCGACAGCTTGCGCGGGACGGTGCTGGTCGGCGTGATCGAGTAGCTGACCGCGTCCACGGCGAACGGGACATAGGTCAGGCCGGGGGCCGCCGCGGCCAGGTTGAGGCTGGAGGAGCGGGCGAAGTCCAGGCAGCCGTTGGCGGCCTGGAGGGAGTTCAGCAGCGCGGTGCGCCCGGCGCCCGATCCGTTCGGGCGGTTGATCGTGCAGCCCGGGGTGGTGGCGGGGTCCTTGGTGGTGATCTGCGCCGAGCCGGTGGCGTCGTACGAGCCGATGACCTTCTGGCCGCCGATGGTGATGGCTTGGGCCAGTCCGTTCATCACGTCCTGCGTGGTGTCGGAGCCGACACCGGACAGCTGACGGTAGGGCGGCGGGCCGGACGGGTCGGCGACGGCCTGGCTGGCGCAGACGGTGCCGGTGAGAAGACCGGTGATGCCGACGGCGGCGACGGCAATCTTTCTCTTGTTCACGTGCGTTACCTCTCGGATAGGCTTTCGCCGGGTGGTGCCCGGCGCGACGTTCGGACAGTTCGTTGGCGCGGACCTGTCGATGTGGCGATATCTCGATGTGTCGAGTCCGGGCATCACCTCCCTTCGTTGCGGGGCCTGCCGGCCCCGGCGCGCCAGGCGGCGAGCTGTGCCGACAACTGCGGCACCACCCTCGGAAGTACGGGGCCGCAGGCCGCGGCCGCGAGGCCGACGATCAGAGCGGTCAGGAGGGCGTAGCGCACAGCGCCGAGCGCCCAGGCCGGAGTGCGGATGGTGGGGCCGTCGGCCGCGGCGGGCGCGGCCGACGACGGCGAGCCGGACGGTGTGGCGGTCGCCGACGGGGACGCGCCCGACGTGCTGCCCGCCGGGCCCGACTGAGCACCCGCCGTTCCGCCGCCCCCGCCGCTCGCGTCACCTGCGCCGCCCGAGACCGTGCCGCCGCCCCCCGACGTGTCCGAACCCGAGCTCGTACCCGAGCCGGCGGTGGAGCCGCCCGGGTCGCCGCCGGGGCCGGGACCGGACGGCGAGGTGCCCGCCCGGGTCGCGATGGCGTCGGCAGCGGCGCGGGTCTGGGCGCGCACCTTCTGCGGCAGCGGCGCGTACCCCTCGGGGAGGGTGCCGGCGGCCACGCCGGGAGTCTGGCCGTTGCCCGCCGCGTACTTCAGGAGCGCCGCGTAGTCCTGGCCCTCCTTCTTGGTGAGCTTCTCGGGCACGGTCGCGGCATAGGTGAGGAGGGTGAGCGGGTAGGCGTTCCGGTCCTTGGTGGCCGGGTCGGGGCTCGCCACTCCGCCGACGCCGCTGGGCTTCATGGTGGCCTGGCCGGCGAGAAGGCCGGCGGTGTCGGGGCCGACGAAGCGTCCCGCCGCGTTCTGGAGTTTCGCCGTCACCAGGCCGTAACGGGCTGCCGTCGCCGTGTCGGTCACGGCGAGGACGGCGCGCTCGCCGGTGGTCTGCGGCGGGTTCTTCTTGTAGCCGGGCGGAATGGTCGTGTTGTCCCAGCTGGCCCGGGCGAGCGTGTCGCCACGGGCTGCCGCGCGGGCGGCGGCGTGCATGTCGGAGGCGTACGGGTGCTTGTCCTGGATGCACAGCGGGTGGTCCGGGTGGTCCTTGAACTGCTGGCAGAACGGGTCGCTCTTGGGGAAGTGGTTCAGCGGCAGTTCGATGTTGCGGTAGTGCGGATTGACCTTCATGCCGGAGAAAGCGGCGTCGCCGTACTTGCCCTGGTTGTCGGCCGTCCCGCTGAGGAACTCCCGGGCGGCCGGGTCCTGGCCCACCCAGCCCCACAGCTGCCACGCCGCGTCGGACAGCGCCTCGGACACCAGCGCGTCGCCGAGGTTGCCGCCGAAGTCCAGGTCCTTGTATGCGGGGTTGTGCTTCCGGAACTCGGGGTCGTGTCCCAGGTTGAACGGGTTGTTCTCGGTGCTCGGCGCGAAGCGCGAATTGCCGTCCTGGTACGACTCGGTGAGCAGCTTGGCGACCAGTCTCGGGGTCAGGTTGAGCCCGGTCAGCCGTGCTCCGTCGCGTGCCTTGACCTCTGCGGGCGCGTTGAAGCCGGACTGGCTCTCGATGAAGAAGCCGATGGTCAGCCCGGACAGCGCCACCGGCGCGTAGACGGGGCTCTGGCCCGGCGGCACTTGGTCCCCGGTGGCCGGGCGGCCGAGGAAGACCAGTCCGGGCGAGCCGGAGACCAGCTTCGCGCGGGCGGTGTCGTCGGTGACCTGTGCGTAGCCGTAGATCGTCTTGCCGCCGGTCTGGCACAGCGCGGGCTGCCAGCGGGAGATGGCCTCGGCGACGATCTCGTGGCCGAGCGTGCTGCGTTCGTCCGCGCCGATCGGGCAGAAGCGGCCCATCGGTTCGAAGCGCAGCGGCACGACCAGCCGGTGCTTCCAGTTGCTCGCGGTGAGCGGCGAGGACTGGAGCAGCCCGCTGGGCTGCGCGCGGTACGAGCCGCCGTCCACCTCGCTCTCGCCGCGCGGCACGACAACCAGCCAGCAGGGGCGGCCGGACGCCGGGGTCGAGGACCCGGCCGGGACCTCGCCGCAGCCCAGTCCCGGCGCTTCCAGCCCGGACTGGGCCTCGAAGTAGACCTCGCCCTTGCCGTCGGGGCCGCTGCGGGCGTACGGGACTTCGTTGGTGGTGTTCACGTCGTAGAACTCGTTCCAGTTCCCCTTCGTGATCACCTCCCCCGTCGCGGACTTGAACGGGACGTACGAGATGCCGGTGCCGGTCGCCGGCGGCAGCGGCTGCTCCGGGTCCTTCAGCCCGCCGTAGGTCAGCTGCCGGGTGTTGGTGTAAGCGCCGGCGGCCTGGCTGCCCGCGCCCGCGCCGAGCGCGGACGAGCCGCCGAACTGGCACTGCTCCGGGTCCGGCCCACTGGCCTTGTCGCCCCAGCACTGCATGACCTGGAGGTAGTTGGCCGCGTAGGAGGTGTCCGAGTCCGTGGGCGAGCCGCCCTGCCAGGAGACCTTGACCACCTGGTTGACCAGGTTCCGGGTCTGACTGACGGTCACCTTCAGGTTCCCGAACGGGCCGCGTCCGGAGACGGTCACCGCGGACCCGGAGCTCTGGTCGGCGGCGTCGGCCGGCCGGGTGGCCATGGTCACGGCGACGGCGGCGGACACCGCGGTGAGCAGGACGAGTGCGACGACGGTCGTCGTACGGAGGAACCGGCGGAGCGCCGCGATCATGACGCGCCCCGCTTCAGCCTTCTGTTCAGCAGCGGAGGTCCGACCGTCACGGCAACCAGCAGCACACCGGCCACCACCATCAGCGCGGTCCGCATGCCGCCCCCGATGCTCCGGGACGTGGTGACGGGCACGGCGAACGCGTCGACCCCGCCGTCGCCGCCCCCCGCGCCATTGGCGCCGATGACCTGGCCGGTGTCCGGGTCGATCGTGGTCCCGGGTCCGCCGGTCGCGGCACCGCCGGTTGCGCCGGCCGTGGCACCGCCCGCGCCCTTGCCGCCCGCACCTGATGACGAGCCGCCGGCCGCGGCACCGCCGCCGCCCGTCGTGCCCTGGCCTGATCCGGAGGAACCGCCCGTGGAACCGGAGCCGTTACCGTTTCCGCCGCCGCCTCCATTGATGGTGGTCGGGGCCTTCGCGCCGCCCGTGCCGGTGGAGCACTGCGTCGCACCCTTCTTGTCGCAGGCGGCCGGGTAAGGGGCGGTCTTGGCAAGGGTGTTGCTGCCGTCGCTGGAGAAGGTGGGGTTGCGGCAGTCCTTGATGTTGATCTTCTCGACGTCTACGCCGGGGATCCTGCGGACCTGCTTCAGCCCGGCCTGCACGAGGTTGATGGGCAGTGGCGAGTAGCCGAGGTTGTCGACGTGCTGCTGCCCCTGGCAGAGGAAGTAGTACGAGAACGCCCCGAGCGTCTTGCCCTTCTGGGCGTTGAAGTTCGACTCCAGTGCGGTGGGGATGACCATGTAGCTGTAGCTGGAGAGCGGATAGACGCGCGGATCACGGTCGTTGTAGACGTCGTCGAGGATCTGCGTGAGATAGCTCGGCGAGGAGGTGTTCTCGTTGATGCGCGCCTTGGTGAGGGCCACCGCCACGTTCTTGGCCGTCGGCTCGGTGTAGTACCCGGCCTTGTTGAGCACCTTGGCGACCGGGAAGCCGGTCGTGTACACGGCGTAGGAGTACTCGACGTAGGTGATCGTGCCGACGTTGCCCGCCTGGGCGACATAGCCGGACACTCCGTTGGAGCCCGCCTGTCCGATGAAACCGCTGCCCGGCGCGACCGGGTAGGTCGACGTCGGACCGCAGGGAGTGGTGGTCCGGCCGGCCCGGCGGCAGTACGCGTCCCACATCGAGCCGTACTGCTTGCTCATCCAGGTGGTGAACTGCGCGGTGGTGCCCGATCCGTCGGAACGCACCACGGGCACGACCCGCCGGGCGGGCAGCGCCGAGGCGAGCGCCGGGTTGTCGGCCTTGATCGCCGGGTCGTTCCACGTCTTGATCTGGCCGGTGAACATCTTGGCGATGACGTCTCCGGACAGCCGGAGGTTGGTCACCCGCTTGTTGCCGATCTTGAGGTTGTACATGAAGGAGGTGCCGCCGGCCACGATCGGCATGTAGGCGTACTTGCGGGACGGCGGCGGGTCGACGACGCCCGAGTCCTTGATGCCGTACGGGATTTCGGAGACGCCGTAGTCCACGGTGCCGTTGCGGAACTGGTTGCGGCCGTCGGAGGACCCGGTGCCGTTGTAGTTCACCGTCATGCCGTACTGCTTGACGTTGGCCCGCCACTGTTCGATGGCGTTCTGGCTCCAGGTGGATCCGGCGCCGGAGATCGGGACATACGTCGCCGCCTCTGCGGGCTCGGCGCCCGGAAGCGCGGCGCCGAACAGGAGGGCCGCCAGGAGGGCGAAGGCGGTCACGGCTCTGAGTCGGAAGCGTGCGGTGCGTGCCGGAGGCGATCCGGGCATGGCTGGTGACTCCTGGTCGGTTGGGTCGGTACGGGGCGGGTGGGAGCCGTGCGGCTCCGCGGGGCTCAGTCGGTGGAGCTGTCAGGGGCCCTGAACGCGGCGTCCTGCGCGGCCGGTTGCGGGGTGAGCCGCGCGCGCTTGCTCATGCGGGCGACGTCGCGGCGCGAGGCCGCCACCCGCCGGTGTTGCTGACTGCGCGTCAGCTCTCCGGGGCCGCGCCCGCCGACCACCCGGGCCACGATGAAGAGCAGCAGCACGAGCGCCATCAGCAGCGCCGCCGAGCCGAACCCGCGGGCGATCATGTTGGGTTGGGGGTCGCTCACCAGCTGGAAGGTGGCCAGCGGCAGCGAGACCTGTGGCTCGCTGAGCGGGTCGATGTTCAGGCCGGACGCATAGCCGGAGGTGAGCAGCACGGGCGAGGTCTCGCCGATGCCTCGCGCGGTGCCCAGGATCACGGCGGTGGTGAGGCCCGAGCGTGCGGTCGGAAGGATCACGGTCCACACCGTGCGCCACTGGCTTGCGCCCAGTGCGTACGACGCCTCGCGCAGCGAGCCCGGCACCAGCCGGATGACCACGTCGGAGGCGCGGATGATGATGGGCAGCATCATCACGCTGAGCGCCAGCGCGGCGGCGAAGCCGGACTTGTCGACGCCGAGGATGAGGATCACCGTGGCGTAGATGAACAGACCGGCGACGATCGACGGCAGCGCCGTCATCGCCTCGACGATGGTCCGTACGAACCGGGCGTACCTGCCCGGCACTTCGTTGAGGAACACCGCACAGGCCAGTCCGAGCGGCACGGTGATCGCCAGCGAGATGGCGATCTGCTGCAACGTGCCGACGATAGCGTGCACGACGCCGCCGGCGGTGAGCGGCTGCAGCGGGCCGGTGCTCGACATGTCCTCGGTGAAGAAGTTGGAGTGCACCAGGGACGACTTGCCGCGCCACAGGGTGTACACGACGACCATGACGAGCGCCGCCAGTACCAGCGTGGCGAGGCTCTGCCACAGCACGGCCGCGACCTTGTCCCGTACCGCGACGCTGTTCTGGTCGAAGGAGACCAGCACGGCGTAGCTGCCCAGGAAGATCAGATAGGCGACGACCACGAAGCCCAGGACCGTGTCGAACGGGGCGATCCAGGTGAACAGGAGCGCCGTCAGGGCCAGCGACGCCACGGCCGCACCCGCGAGCGCGAGCAGATCCGAGCCGTGCACCGACGAGGTGTTCCGGCGGACTTCCGGGCTCTGGTCCTGTTCTGCGGCGGCTTCTTCGGCCGGCCGTACGGTCCCGGCCGACTTGTCCTTGAGCCTGTCCTTGAGCCTGTCTTTGAGGAGGTCGGTCATCTCAGGCCTCCGTCCCGGCGCCCGAGCGGCTGCGGGCCGCGATCGAGGACGCGATGAAGTTGACGACGAGGGTCATCAGGAAGAGCGCGAGTCCGGCGGCCATCAGGGCCGACATGCCGAACTCGCTCGCGGAGCCGTAGCGCAGCGCGATCAGCGCCGACACGGAGTTGGCGCCGGTCTGCAGGATGTGCGGCTGGATGACGAAGACCGGCGAGATGATCATGTAGACGGCGATGGTCTCGCCCAGAGCCCGGCCCAGACCGAGCATGGTGCCGCCGATCACGCCGCCCCAGCCGAACGGCAGCACGACCGAGCGGATCATCCCCCACCGCGTCGCCCCCAGCGCGAACGCGCCCTCGCGCTCTCCGGGAGGCGCCTGCGAGAAGGTCTCGCGCATCACCGAGCAGGCGATCGGCGTGACCATCAGCGCCACGACGATGCCCGCGATGAAGGTCGACGACGTGTAGACGGTCGTCGTCTGCAGCGCGTCGTTCGGGTCGGCCCCGGTGACCTCGAAGATCGGGATCCAGGAGAAGTACGTGGCGATCCAGCGGGAGAGCCCGACCACCTGCCCTTGCAGGAAGAACGCTCCCCACAGCCCGTACACCACGCTCGGCACCGCGGCCATCAGGTCCACGAGGCTGATGAGCGTCCGCTTCAGGCGGCGCGGCGCGTACTCCGAGATGTACAGCGCGGTGCCCAGCGCCAGCGGCACCGCGATGCTGATGGCCACCAGGCCGATGAGGACGGTGCCGGTGAGCACGGCGGCGATGCCGAAGTGGCGCGCGTCCGGCTCCCACGCGGAGGTGGTGAGGAACGACCACTTGGCGACGCCGAGCGCCTGGGACGCGCGGTAGGTGAGGAAGACCCCGACCAGCAGCATGATGGCGAGCACGATGGCTCCGCTGCCACGGGCTCCGCCACGGAAGAGCCGGTCCGCGAGCTCCCCTCGGCTCTTCAGCGAGCGCGGCAGGTCCACAGGATCCGGGCCGGACCCGGACGGACCGCCGAGCCCCGGTATGACGACGGTCATCGGGTGCCCGTCCCGACCTGCATGCCGACGAGGCGGACCGCGTGTCCTTCCTCGTCCTGGTCCGCACGCTGCCCTGCCCGCGGCTCTGCACGCGTAGACCTCGGCTGCGCCGGACCGCGCAACAGCGCTCCGCGCATCCGCGGCCGGTGCGGAACCCCTTCGGCCAGCTGGGCCACCGGCACCGCGGCCAGGAACTGGCCGAGGTTGTACTGGCACTCCCGCTGGCGCAGATAGGGCCGCCCGGCGACCGCGACGACCTGCCCCTCGAGCTCGACGCGCCAGGTCCAACTGGCCGCCGCCTCCGGCATGGAGAGCAGCACACGCGCGTCCGCCACCTGCTCCCGGAGCCGGGCCACCGCGGCCTGGCACTCCGCGAGGCTGCCGAACGCCTCGGCGCTGCGCCCCAGTTCGCGGTTGTTCGGACCGACCAGACGCCACCCGACCGACTTCTCTTCACCCTCCGGTCTCTGCGGCGATACACGCACTACGTAAAGGAACCGCGGCCGAACCATCGAAACCACCCCCTCTCGCCTTCCGCCCGAGCTCTTTTCGCCACTGGCGGAAAGACCCACCCCAAGCGCACCTGACAGTCGCTGGTTGTGTGGGGGCTGTGAACACAGAGAGGTGAAGGCCGAACGGAGAGAAAGTGAATGGGAAGGTCCGGTGAACCCAAGGTAATCGTGATCACGTCTATGGTGACGCTGAGCCCTGAGTCGGGTCGCTGAACGGTCCGTTCTTGAGCTTGAGCAGGATCCGGGCCGGCTCCACAAGCCTCCCGGTGTCAGCTACTCCGTCAGCACCGGGTCCTCGCTGTCCCGTGCCGTACGGTCCGCCGCCGACGGCGCCTCAAAGGCGAGCCGGCGGTGGAAGCGGCGGAGGATCATGCGGGTCATGAACGGGTGGAAGTGGCGGACCACCGCGAAGTAGAGACGGCCGCGCCAGTTGTGGAATCTGACCACAGTGGTCAGCGTGACATCGGCGTCGGTGAGCAGGACCGAGCCGCGGAAGTCCAAGTGGCCGGCGTCCTCGCCGAGCAGCAGCTCGTCGTCGGAGACCGCGCGGACCTGGAACGGGAGGACACCGCGCCAGGCCTCCGGGTCGCGGGGCATTCCGGGGTCCAGCGGGAGGCGGTAGGCGTCCGCGTAGTCCGGGCTTTCGATGGCCTGGTGGGCCAATACCGCGGCGTCCGGTACGGGCGTCGCCGTCGGCCGGTCCCAGACCAGGCCGTGCATCAGTCGAGCCCGGCGGGACCAGCGGAACGGGCGCGCCAGGCCGGTGCGGGATGCCGATCGGGCGATGTTGTCGAGGAGTTCCTCGACCATCGTGTCGTGCAACGGGCGGATGGCCAGGCTCCAGGCCAGGGTCTGCATGAGGGTCTGCCGCTGTTCGAGGACATGGCGGACCCGGCAGCGGGAGTCCGGCAACGGCTCTATCTCCAGGCTGTGGAAGCCGTTGGACGGCGCCGGCGCGAAGTCGAAGCGGATGCTGCGGCCGGGTTCGTACGCGCCGATCGAGTAGCGGACGAAACCGTGGCCGCCGGCCGCGCCGACGCCGAGCGGTCCGTCGAAGCGGATCGGGGGCCAGACCGGGCTCGGGCTGAGGGGGTCTTCCGGCGACGACAGCCTGTCGAGGAGGGCGCCGACGACGTCGGCGGGGGCCTCGACGACGCGCTCATGGACGTTCCGTACCCTGCGCATCCCGCACCTCCATACGGTGGCGTATGTTCAACCGTACGGTAGCGTATGGACATGAAGCAAGCGGCAGCGGCAAAGCAGGGACGGAAGCGGCTGACGGCGCACGACTGGGCCGATGCCGCGCTCGCCGCCATGGGAGAACGCGGGATCGCCGCCGTCGCCGTCGAACCGCTGGCCGCGCGGCTCGGAACGACCAAAGGCAGCTTCTACTGGCACTTCGCCAACCGTGACGCGCTGATCGAGGCGGCGCTGAAACGCTGGGAGGAGGTCAGCACGGAGCAGATCATCACGGCGATGGAAGCCGAGCCGGATCCGGAACGCCGCCTCCGTCACCTCTTCGCGGCCGCGACCGCGTCCGGGGCGGAGGATCCGCTCGAGGTCTCGCTTCTGGCGACCGCCGGTCACCATCCTCAAGTCGCCGTCGTGGTACAGCGGGTGACGGAGCGCCGCCTCGGCTACGTGGCGCACCTCTTCGAAGAACTCGGCTTTCCGCCGGAGGAGGCACACCGACGAGGGCTGCTCGCGTACACGAGCTACTTGGGCCACACACAACTGAGCCAGGCGGTGCCGAAGGTGCTGCCGCAGGGGGTGGACCAGGAGGTGTATCTGGAGTCGGTGATGGACGAGTTGCTGCGACGGTAGACCGACTTACGCGGAAGCGCGCTTCTTCGGAGCGGCCTTCTTCGCCGCCGCCTTCTTCGCCGTGCTCTTGGCCGTGGTCTTCTTCGCCGCGGTCTTGGCCGTGGTCTTCGTCGCGGTTTTCGTCGCGGTTTTCGTCGCGGTCTTCGTGGCCGTCTTCTTCGCCGCCGTCTTCTTCGCCGCACCGGCCGTCGACGTCGACTTGGTCGCACCCGCCTTCGCCGAAGCCGTCTTCTTCGCCGCACCGGCGGTGGACTTCTTCCGCGACCCCTTGATCGGCGTCACCTGCGCCTCCTCACCCTCCTCGCCCCGCGCCTCCTTGGCCGCCCGCACGCTGCTCTCCAGCGCCGCCATCAGGTCGATGACCTGGCCGCCCGCCTCCGCCGGCACCGCCTCCGGCAGCACGCCGCCACCCTCGACCTTCGCGGTGATCATGGCCTCGACTGCGTCCCGGTAGTCGTCGTGCAGCGACTCCAGCTCGACCTCCCCGAGCGTGTCCATCAGCGCGTCGGCCAGGTCGAGTTCGGCGTCGCGGATCGTCACTTCGGTGTCCGGCGCCACGCTCTCCGGGGCCCTGATCTCGTCCGGCCAGAGCAGTCCGTGCATGGCGATCACATCGTCGACGACGCGCAGCATGCCCAGCCGCTCCCGCCCTCGCAGAGCGAACTTGGCGATCGCGACCTTCTGGCTGCGCTTGAGCGCCTCACGCAGCAGGGCGTACGGCTTGGCGGCCGGCACTCCATTGGCCGACAGGTAGTACGCCGCGTCCATCTGGAGCGGATCGATCGACGACTCCGGCACGAACGACACGATCTCGATCGTCTTCGCCGTCGGCAGCGGCAGCTGGGCGAGGTCCTCGTCCGTGATCGGGATGATCGATCCGTCCGCGTCCTCGTAGCCCTTGCCGATCTCCGCGGTCGTCACTTCCTTCTCCTCCAGCTCGCAGACCTTGCGGTAGCGGATCCGGCCGCCGTCCGCGACGTGGATCTGGCGGAAGGAGATGGAGTGGTTCTCGGTGGCGTTCACGAGCTTGATCGGGATGCTGACCAGGCCGAAGGAGATCGCGCCGTTCCAGATGGATCGCACCTTAGATCCCTTTCATCCGAAATTCCGGGATTCGTGGGATTCTCATCGTATGACGCCGATCACGGAGGTGGAGGGGCGGCGCCTGGCCCTGACCAATCTGGACAAGGTCCTCCACCCCGCCACCGGGACCACCAAGGGCGAGATCCTGCACTACTACGCCACCACGGCGGGTGCGATCCTCGCCCATATCCACAACCGTCCGGTGTCCTTCCTCAGATATCCGGACGGTCCCGACGGGCAGCTCTTCTTCACCAAGAATCCGCCGCCCGGTACGCCATCGTGGGTACGCACGGTCGAGGTCCCACGCTCCGAGGACAAACAGGCGCGCCAGGTCGTCGTCCAGGATCTCGCCTCGCTGGTCTGGGCGGCGAATCTGGTCGTCGAGTTCCATGTGCCGCAGTGGACCGCGGACGAGCCGAACATCGCCGACCGGATGGTCTTCGATCTCGACCCGGGCGCTCCGGCCACCGTCGTCGAGTGCTGCGAGGTCGCGCTGTGGCTGCGCGAGCGGCTCGCGGCGGACGGGCTGCACGCGTACGCCAAGACCTCGGGCTCCAAGGGCATGCATCTGCTCGTGCCGCTGGAGCCGACACCGTCCGAGCAGGTGTCGGAGTACGCCAAGAGCCTGGCCGTCGAGGGCGAGGCCGCGCTCCCCGGGCTTGTGCTGCACCGGATGACCCGTGCGCTGCGGCCCGGGAAGGTCTTCGTCGACCACAGCCAGAACGCCGCCAGGAAGACCACCGCCGCCCCGTACACGCTGCGTGCCCGCACCGAGCCGACCGTGTCGACGCCGGTGACCTGGGAGGAGGTCGAGGCGCGGCAGAATCTCGTGTTCCGGATCGGCGACATCGCGCCACGTCTTGAGCAGTACGGGGATCTGCTCGGCCCGCTCATCAATCTCAACCGCGCCAAGCCGCTGCCATGAGCGCACAGCAGCCCGACCCGTCAGGCCCGCACGCCGTGCTCCGGCCGCCGCTGAAGGTCGCGCTCGCCGAGTCGGTGAACGTGCTGCCGCGCGGTGCCGGGCTGGCGTACGAGCCGAAGTTCGACGGGCACCGGATGCTGCTCTTCCGGGTCGGCGAGGACGTGCTGCTCCAGGCGCGTTCCGGGCGGATCATCACCGCCGCGTTCCCCGATCTCGCCGAGGCGGGACGCCAGTTGCCCGACGGGACCGTGCTCGACGGCGAGGTGGTGGTCTGGACGGAGGGCCGTACGGACTTCGCCGCCGTCCAAAGACGCGCGGCCGCCACCCCGGGCCGGGCGCCCGCGCTCGCGCGCCGGCTGCCCGCCTCGTACGCCGCCTTCGATCTGCTCGCCGTCGGCAACGAGGATCTGCGCCGTCTGGCGTACGAGAAGCGGCGCCGGCGGCTGGTGGCGCTGCTCGGTGCGCTGGGCCCGCCGCTGCAGCCGGTGCCGATGACGCTGGACGCGGCCGAGGCGGCCACCTGGTACGAGACCCTGCCGTCGATCGGCGTCGAAGGCCTGGTGGTCAAACGGCTCGACCAGACGTACCACTCCGGCTCCCGCGCCTGGTTGAAGCTCCGGCACACCTCCACGCGGGACGCGGTGGTGGTCGGCTTCACCGGCGCGCGGACGCGGCCGGGCGCGCTGGTCCTCGTGCTGCCGGACGACGACACCCCCGTGGTGTCCAGCCCGCTGTCACCGGCGCCGCGCGCACAGGCCGCGACGGCCCTGGCGGGACGGGAGTCCGCGGGTGCCACCGGCACGGCCATGGCGGCCGGCCTGGGTGAGATCGCGTACCAGCCGGTGGAACCCGGGCTCGCGGCCGAGGTGGAACAGCGCACGACCCGGCACGCGACCACGGCCGTCCTGCGGCTCCGCCTCCCGGACGACCTCGACGCGGAGAGCGAGCCCTACGGAACCTAGGCCAGGCAGGTGGCGGAGAACGCCGACAGGGCGGCGTAGGCCGACGTCGTGTCGGAGTACGCCGCCCTCGGGCGGGACGAGCTGCGGGAGGCAGCCCGCGCGGTCACTTCGGGTCGCGGTTGAACACCGCCTTCGACCAGCGGTAGCCGAGCGCCGCCAGGGCCAGGCACCAGAGGATGGCGATCCACCAGTTGTTGCCGATCTCGCTGCCGAGCAGCAGGCCGCGCAAGGTCTCGATGGTCGGCGTGAACGGCTGGTACTCGGCGATCGGCTGGAACCAGCCCGGCATCGCGTTGACCGGGACGAAGGCGCTGGAGATGAGCGGCAGGAAGATCAGCGGCAGCGCGTTGTTGCTGGCCGCCTCGGCGTTCGGGCTGACCATGCCCATCCCGACCGCGATCCAGGTGAGCGCCAGGGCGAACAGCGCGAGCAGCCCGAACGCCGCGAGCCACTCCAGGGCCGTGGCGTCCGTGGAGCGGAAGCCGATGGCCACGCCGACGGCACCGACGAGAACCACGCTGATGATCGCCTGCAGCACGCTGCCGATGACGTGTCCGATGAGCACGGAACCGCGGTGGATCGCCATCGTGCGGAAGCGGGCGATGATGCCCTCGGTCATGTCGTTGGAGACGGACACCGCCGTGCCGACCAGCGTGCCGCCGATGGTCATCAGCAGGATGCCCGGGACGAGATAGGCGATGTAGTCGGAGCGGTCGGCGCCGCCGCCGCCGATGCCCGCGCTCATCACGTCGCCGAAGATGTAGACGAAGAGCAGCAGCAGGACGACCGGCGTGAGCAGCAGGTTCAGGGTGAGGGACGGGTAGCGCCGGGCGTGCAGGAGGTTGCGGCGCAGCATCGTGGACGAGTCGCGCACGGCGAACGTGGTGGAGCTCATCGGACTGTCTCCTTGGACTGGTTCGGCTGGGTGGGCACGTTGGAGGCGGTCAGGGCGAAGAACACGTCGTCGAGGTCGGGGGTGTGCACGGTCAGCTCGTCCGCCTCGATGCCGGCCGCGTCCAGCCAGTCGAGGATGGAGCGCAGCTCGCGCTGGCTGCCGTCGCTGGGGATCTGCAGCGCCAGGGCCTCGTCGTCCCGGGTGACCTCGCGCAGGGCGACGGCGGCGGACTGGTACGCGGACGGGTCGTCGAACCGGAGACGGATGTGCCCGCCCGGGATGAGCCGCTTCAGCTCCTCGGCGGTGCCTTCGGCGGCGATCTTGCCGTCGTTCAACACCGCGATGCGGTCGGCGAGTTCGTCGGCCTCCTCCAGGTACTGCGTCGTGAGGAAGACGGTGACGCCGTCGGAGACCAGCTCGCGGATGATCCCCCACATGTTGTGACGGGAACGCGGGTCCAGGCCGGTGGTCGGTTCGTCGAGGAAGATGATCCGCGGGTTGCCGACCAGCGTCATGGCGATGTCGAGGCGGCGCTTCATGCCGCCGGAGTAGGTGGAGGCGGGCTTCTTCGCCGCCTCCACCAGGTCGAAGCGCTCGAGGAGTTCGGCGGCGACCCGCCGCCCCTCGCGCTTCGACAGATGGTGCAGGTCCGCCATGAGGAGCATGTTCTCCTCGCCGGTGATCAGCCCGTCGACGGCGGAGAACTGCCCGGTGACACCGATCGCGGCACGCACCCCGTCCGGTGACGTGGCGACGTCGTGGCCCGCGACCTGGGCCTGCCCGCCGTCTGCGGTGATGAGCGTGGACAGGATCTTCACGGCGGTGGTCTTGCCGGCGCCGTTCGGGCCGAGCAGCGCGAACACGGACCCGGCCGGGATACGCAGATCGATGCCGTCGAGGACTGTCTTGTCGCCGTAGGACTTGCGCAGACCGACCGTGGAGACGGCGGCCGGTGACGGCGAACCGTCCACCCGACTGGACGTGGACATGACAGAGGAAGGCATGGAGCACTCCGTTCGAAGGCTGAAGTGGGTGGAAGATGGGGCCGGTTGAGAATGCGGCCGGTTGAGGATGCGGCGCTCAGGCCTTGGCGCGGCGGACGTCGATGTTGCCCCACCGGGTGCGGGCGCGGACCTCGACGGTGTCCTCGGTCTTCTCCGGAGTCTCGGACGTGGTGAGCGTGTTGCGCACCTGCCCGCGGCCGGAGCTGACGTCGAGCCAGGCGGCGGTGCCCTCGCGGACGCCGACCTCGATGGCGCCGTGGTTGGTCTCCAACTGGACGGTGCCACGGGCCACGTCGTACACGCGCAGAGTGCCGTGGGCGGTGGTGGCGGCGACCGAGGCCTCGGCGCGCCGGATCTCGATGTCGCCGTTGGCGCCGCTCACCCGCAGGTCACCGATCGCGGCGTCGACGGTCGTGGTGCCGTGCGAGTTCTTCAGGACGGCGGGGCCGTCGAGGAAGCCGACGCGCATGCTGCCGGAGCTGGTGGTGATCTCGGCCATGCCCTCGACCCGGTCCACGGTGATCGAGCCGTGCGACGCGGTCAGCCGCAGCGGGCCGGTCGTGTCGAAGCGGGCGTCGCCGGACGAGGTCTTCACGCGGACCTCGCCGAGCCGGCCCTCGCCGAGCACCTGGGTCCAGGCGCCGGTCATGTCGATGCGCGAGCCTGTGGGCAGCTCGACCGTCACGTCGACGACGCCGGAGCGGCCGAACAGACTGGACTTGGGCGTCCTGATGGTCAGTGCGCCGTTCGCGTACGTGACCTCGGTCTGCTCGGCCGCCCGTACGTCCAGGTCCTTCTTCGCGTCGCGGGGTCGCACCTCGACGATGGTGTCGAGCCGGTCGCCCGCGGTGAACTGAATGGAACCGGCCTCCACGTGCGCCGTGGCCGAGATCGGTTCGGGAGTGTCGAAAGTAGGCATGGCTGTCCCGTCCTCTTGGGTCTTCAGGTCGTCCCCGCTGGTGGGACGTGGTGTGGGTGAATGGAGCGGGCGGGGCGCGACTAGCGCACCCAGCCCGTGAAGCTCTGTCCGATGCTCTGGGCCTTCTCCGTGGCTCGCGGCCGGGCACCGCCGTCGACCGCGGCCGACACGGCGCGGACCAGCCACGCGTTGACCGACAGGCCCTCGCGGGTCGCGGCCTCCTCGGCGCGGGCCTTGAGGTGGGCCGGCAGACGCAGGTTGACGCGGGCGGTGCCGCCCTCGTCGCTGTCGGCCGGGGCCGGGGTCTTGAACGGCTCGACGGACGCGGCCGACTCCGCGGGGGTGTCGCCGTAGGTGGGCGGCAGCGTCACCACGAAGTCGGGGTCGAGCCCGCGCAGCCGTACGTCGACCGAGCCGGGGGCGAGTTCGCGAGTGATCTCGTCCATCGCGGCGGAGAGCACGTTGAGCATGGTCAGTCGGGTCGCCGACTCCAGGGGAGCGGTAAGCCTCTCGGCCAGTTCGCGGGCTTCGTCGCCGCCGGCTTCGGCGGCCACCGCGAGTTCGCGGCGGAGGGTGTCGACGTACGGGTTGAGGTCCATGACGCCATCATGGCACCACCGTGGCACCATGCGCAAGTCCGGATGGCCCCACGTGCGGGACTGACGCTAGCGCGACCACTCTGACCTGCGGAAACATAAAGGCAGCGACCTGAATGATGGTGGCGCCATGCGTGTTCATACGCTTCCGGGAGCGTGGAATGGCACCGGGCGGCACCGGATGGCACCATGTGGCGCCACGTGATGCCATCTGGTATCGAACCTAGGCCCGCAGCCACGTCCGGCGGTCGCGGGCCGTCGCGTACAGCGACTCGATGTCCGCGGGCTTGAGCACGCCCCCGAGCCGGACCAGCGCGCGCACCTCGCCCTCCTGCATGATCCGTACGTCCGGCGGCGACGGCAGCACGTCCAGCCGCGCCGCACCCACCACCGCGAGCACCGGCCGTACCGCCGTCGCCAAAGCCAGCGACGCCCGCTCGGCCCGCCGGCGGGTCAGCCGGAGCATCGGGACGGGCTCGCCGCGGCCCGCGCGTACGGCCGGGTCGGCAATGCGGATCCGCAGCCGGTGCGCTGGCAGCGTGTGCACGGCCAGCACGCCGCCGGGGCCGACCGCCAGATGGTCGATGCGGTCGGCGCCAGGCAGCGGCACCGAGTGGAGAATCCGCCAGCCCGCGGCATCCAGCCGGTCCAGCTCGCCGCCCAGCAACTGCTCCGCGTCGAGCTGCGCCAGGCGCGGATCCTGCCGGAAGCGGCGAGGAGTGGCCGGCTCCCGGTCGAGCAGCGCGAGCAGCGCCTCGCCGGGCCGGTTCGGCGCGAGGTCGTCGTCCGGATGCAGGGCGAGCCTGGCGAGGTCGGCGGGCGAGGGGACGGGCGGCGGTCCGACGGTGAAGTCACCGGTCACATAGGGCGCGAGGGCCGCGATGACGGCGGCGCGGTGGCGTTCGGAGACCAGGCTGATCCGGCCGCTCTCCCGGTCGTACCAGGCGACGCTGCGGCCGTCGGGCAGACTGACGTACAGCCGGTCCCGGCCTTCCCTTCGTGCCGGTGTGACGCGTAGTGCCGTCATGCCACCACCCCCCGACCATGGGACCAGCCCCGGGGGCTTGGGGGCAATAACCACGCGATGACGGTCGCGATGTCCCGGCTGTGGTGCACACTCTCCCCAAGCGCATCGTTCTTGGGAGGGGGCAGGCGTGTTCGGGGGAATCGACGAGGTCGACTGGGCGTCATTGGAGCATGCCTACGGGCCGGCGGACGACGTGCCGGACATGTTGTTCGGCCTGGCGTCGTCGGACCCCGCGGAGCGTGAGACGGCGCTCGACGGGATGTACGGAGCGGTGCATCACCAAGGCGATGTGTACGACTCGACGCTCGCCTGCATCCCCTTCCTCCTGGAGCTGGTGGCCGATCCCTCGGTGCAGGACCGCGGCGGCATCGTCGAGCTGCTGACCAGCATCGGCGGCATCGATCTCGACGGCGACGACGAACTGGACCCGGAGGACGAGGAGTTCGAGTACGCCGCCAACTACGCGATGGCGGCGTCCGCCGTGACCGCCGGGGCGGATGTCTTCCTGGCGCTCCTCGACGCGGAGGACCGCGGCGTACGGCTCGCGGTGCCGCTCGCGCTCGCCACCCTCCACGGCGAGCCGGAGCTGGTGCTGGAGCTGCTGCGCGAGCGGCTCGGTGCCGAGCAGGACGCCGAGGTGCGGTTCGCCTGTGTGGAGGCCGCGGGCCGGATAGCGCTGCGGCACGGCTGTCTTTCGGCCGAGGTGGTCCAGTGGCTGTCCCGGCTGACCCGGGTGTCGTACGACGCCGGGCTGCGGCTGGCCGCCCTGGCACAGCTCGCGCGCTGCGCGCCCGCCGAACTGCCCGCCGATGTCGTGCCGGACGTGACGGGTCTGCTGCGCGAGCTGCGGTCCGAGCCGGTCGCCGCGGCCCCGGCCGCGGACCGGCCCTCGACGCCGACGCTGCTCGGTCAGCTGCGCGAGCGCCGTGAGGCCGAGACGGTGGGCCGGCACGCGCCGTGGACGGCGGATCTGCTGCGTACGCTCCACTCCGGTCTCGGCGACCGGGTGGACGACCGGATAGCCCTGCTGGCGGACCAGTTGTGCAGCCCGGAGTGGAGCCAGCGGATCGACGCCGTACGGATGAGCAGCGGGCTGCTGCGGACCTGGCGCGGCGACTACGAAGAACTCGTCGGACTGATCGGCGAGCAGCTCGCCGATCCGGAGCCGCGGCTGGCCGACGCGGCGGCCGTCTCCCTCGGCGAGCTGTTCACGCTGGCCGCACCGGCGGCGGACGCGCTGGCGGACTTCGTGGCGGCCGATCCCGGATCCTGGGTGCAGGAGTGGGCGAGCGGGCCGCTCATGCTCGGCAGCGCGGTCGCGGCGCTGGCGCGCTCGGGCGACCGGCGCGCGGTGCCGGTGCTCGCGCGGACGCTGGAACTGCCCGAGGCTCCGCAGGACCTGGGGTACGCGCTGGATCATCTGGGCGCGGCGGCCGCGCCGCTCGCACCGGCGCTGCGCCGCCGCCTCGCCGAGGTCGAGCTGGACGACCGGCTGTACGACCTGGCCGGGCCGTTGCTGTACGGCCTGACGGCGCTGCGGGCCACCGACGCGATGCCCGAGGTGCTGCGGGTGCTGCGGGGCGCGCCCGAGTACCGCAGGGAGTGGGTCGTCGAACTGGTGCTGCGGGCGCTCACCGCCTTCGGGCCCGCGGCGCAGGAGGCCGTACCGGATCTGCGGACGCTGCTGGACTGCGCCCCGCACTCCGGGTCGTTCGCGGCGAAGACGGCAGCGGCTCTCTTTGCCATCGAGTCGGACGCGGACGCCGTGCTGCCGGTGCTGCGTACGGCGCTGGCGGCGGTCGACCCGGGAGCCCGGCGCTCGGCGGCGTCGGCGCTCGGCGCACTCGGCTCGGCGGCCGTCGAAGCGACTCCGGCGCTGATGAGTCTGCTGAGCGCGTCCGATCCATGGACCCGGGTGGACGCGGCGACCGCGCTGTGGCGGGTGACCGGCGATCCGGAGCGGGCCTGGCCGGTGCTGATGACGGCGTGGGAGGGGCTTCCGTTCACACGGGTGCCGACGGCCGAGCGGCTGGCGGAGCGTACCGGCGGCGCGAACGAGCCGGTGGCCGAGGGCGCCGAGCGGATCCTGTGCGCGGAGCTGGCGTCCGTACGCCGCCACAATGCGATCGACGGCGGGTACGGCAGCCATGACATCTTTACGGACGAGAAGCTGCTGGCCCTGTGCCGGCGGGCACTGAGCAGGGAGCGAACGGCATGATCATCTTCGGTACCAAGGGCTACCTCTTCCAGCTGGCGATACTGACGCTGGTGTGCGGTCACTGCGGCAACCCGGCCGCGCACACGCTCAGGAAGCGCGTCACCAAGTTCACGCTGTTCTTCGTGCCGCTGTTCCCGGTCTCGACCAAGTACGCGACGCAGTGCACGTTCTGCGGCGCGGAGCAGAAGGTGACTAAGGAGCAGGCGGACCAGCTGCTGGTGCAGGGCCAGCAGGGCGGTCAGACGTACGGGCAGGCCCAGCAGGGGCAGCAGCCGTACCAGCACTGACGGGCCGGTGGGGCATGGACGCGGACCCGGTGGACAAAAAGGGACTTCCGTACGAATAAGGTTGTCGGGACCACCCACCGGCACCTCACCTTCCTCAGGAGCACCGTGCGCCCCCGCCGACACCGACTGCTGTACGTCACGCTGCTGACGGCGGCGGCCGCCGCAGTGCTGTCCGGCTGCGGCGACGAGGGCGGGATCGAGAGCGCGGGCCCGACGCCCACGGCCATCGGGCCCGTACGGCTGTGGCCCGATCTCCCGGCCGTCACATCGCCGCCGTACGACTACGGCGAGACGGACACCAAGCTGCTCCCGGGCATCAAGGTGCCCGCCGGCGGCGTCCGCGCGCTCGACCCGGTCACAGTCGTACAGGCCGAGGCCGCCGCGCAGCCCGCGGAGGAGACGGGCACCGATGGCTACGGGTTCTACAAGGAGACCATCGCCAAGCTCCGCGCCTGCCAGGAGAAGCCGAAGGACTGCCCGGTCCTCGCGCCGTACTACCGCGATCTCACCGGCGACGGCCTGGACGAGCTGATCGTCGGCGTCCGGATGCCCGAGGAGCAGACGGCGGTGCGCGTCTACATGCCGGGCAAGAGCGGGCTGACGCGGATCATGTCCACCTCCGACCAGCTGGTGAACGTGGAACTGGCCGGCCAGGACCTGATCACCCGCTCGGTGTCGGCGGGCATCCCGGGCTACGAATACCGCACCGCCTGGTCCTGGGACGACCAGCAGCGGGCAATGCTGGCGACACGGGACGAGATCGTCCGGGTCAAGCCGTCCCGCTCCGCCGAGCCGGTGCCCGCGGCGGGCGCGCAATGAGACGGCCCGGCAACCTGAGACGGCTCCGCATGCCCCGCTGGGCCGCGACCCTCACCTGGAAGGCCGCGGTCTTCATCACGGTGATGTGCTGTGCGCTCGCCGCGCTGCTCGGCGCGCTGGTGCACACCTCGGTGACCCAGCGGACGGTGGACCAGGCCCGGGAGAAGGCCCTGACCCGGCTGACGGAGGTCACGCGGGCCTACGCGGCGGGCGAGCCGCTGCCGCGCTTCGGCGGTGTGGATCCGCCGGGCCTGCCCGAGTCGCTGCGCGCGCTCGCGGTGCGCGGCGAGCGCGGCACGATGGTCAACAGCTTCCAGGACCGCCCCACCATGTGGGCGGCGGGCCCCGCGGACGGCCGGGCGATAGCGGTACGCGTCGACTACACCCTGAGCGCGAACACGATCACCAATCTCGACCGGGCGATCGTCGGCTCCGCCGGTCTCGCGATCGGCGCGACGCTGCTGGTGGGCGCGTTCGCCGTCACCCGGGTCACCCGCAGACTCCATCTGACCGCGCAGGTCGCACGGCGCATCAGCGCGGGCGATCTCGACGCCCGGGTCAACGACCCGCGCACCAAGGACCCTTCGCGCCCCGAGGACGAGGTGGCGACCGTCTCCGGCGCGCTGGACACGATGGCCTCCTCGTTGCAGCGCAAGTTGCAGAGCGAGCAGCGCTTCACCGCGGATGTGGCGCACGAGCTGCGCACCCCGCTCACCGGGCTGACGGCCGCGGCCGAACTGCTCCCGGAAGGCCGCCCGGCCGAGCTGGTGCGGGACCGCGTGAAGACGATGCGCTCGCTGACCGAGGACCTGCTGGAGATCTCCCGTCTCGACGCCGGAAGCGAGACGGTCGACCTGGATGTGCACGAACTGGCGCATCTGGCCGAGCGGGTGGTGCGCGCGTCGGGCACGGCCACGGAGATCAGGGTCGTACGGAACACCACCGTCGAGACCGACAAGCGGCGGCTGGAGCGGGTGCTCGGCAATCTTCTCGCCAACGCGTACAGGCACGGCAAGGAGCCGGTGGTGCTGACGGTGGACGGTCCGGTGGTGACGGTCGCCGACGCCGGTCGCGGCTTTCCGCCGTATCTGCTTCAGGACGGTCCCGCGCGGTTCCGCACCGAGGGCACCAACAAGGGGCACGGCCTCGGACTGACCATCGCGGTCGGCCAGTCGGCGGTGATCGGCGCCGAGCTGTGCTTCGACAACGCGCCGGAGGGCGGCGCGGTGGCCCGGGTGACGCTGCCCGAGTATGTGCGGCTCGTCGCTCACGACCACGTCGGCTGACGCCTCGGACCACCCGGACGGCCCGATTTTCCGCCTGTCCGCCGATGGAGGGCCCGGGTCCGGGTCCGGGCCCACTTACGTTGCGTGGCATGAGCGCAACGACGGCGGACACTCCCCCGCCCGCCCCACGCCTCCCCAAGCGGCGGGGCGTGGAGTTCTCGCTCCTTGTCGGCGCCGTCCTCATCTGCGTCTACGGCTATGCCGCCGTCGGCCTCGCCAGAAACGACGCGGTGCCGCACGACGTCCTGCGCTACGGAGCTGGCCTCGGCGTCCTGGCGCTCCTGGCCCATCTCGCGGTCCGCTTCTGCGCCCCGTACGCCGACCCGCTGCTGCTGCCCATCGCGGTCCTGCTCAACGGCCTCGGACTGGTGCTGATCTACCGGCTCGACCTGGAGACCCCGTACGACGTGGCCGCGCCCACCCAGTTGGTCTGGTCGACGCTCGGCGTGGGGCTGTTCATCGTGGCCGTCGTCTTTCTCCGCGACCACCGGGTGCTGCAGCGGTACGGCTATGTCTCGGTCGCCGCGGCTCTCGCGCTGATGACGGTGCCGATCTTCTTTCCCGCCGTGAACGGCGCCAAGATCTGGATCCGGATCGGCGGACTCTCCTTCCAGCCCGGCGAGTTCGCCAAGATCCTGCTTGCCGTCTTCTTCGCCGCGTATCTCGCCGCCAACCACAACGCGCTCGCCTACACCGGACGCCGGATCTGGAAACTCCAGCTGCCGACCGGCCGGGTGCTCGGCCCCATCGTCGCGATCTGGCTGCTCAGCGTCGTCGTGCTGGTGCTCGAGCGGGATCTCGGCACCTCGCTGCTCTTCTTCGGGCTCTTTGTGATCATGCTGTATGTGGCGACCGGCCGGACCGGCTGGATCGCCGTCGGACTGCTGCTCGCGGCGGCCGGTGCGGTCGCGGTCGGCTGGCTGGAACCGCATGTGCACGGCCGGATCGAGCAGTGGCTCGATCCGTTCGCCACCATCGAGGCGGGCCAGGGCCCGAGCCAGGTCGCCCAGTCGCTGTTCGCGTTCGCCTCCGGCGGGATGCTCGGTGCGGGCCTCGGCCTCGGCCACTCCATCCTGATCGGGTTCGCCGCCAAGTCGGACTTCATCCTCGCCACCGCGGGCGAAGAGCTGGGCCTCGTCGGCCTGACCGGGATCTTTCTGCTGTACGCGCTGATGGTGGCCCGCGGTTACCGCGCCGGGCTCGCGCTGCGCGACTCGTTCGGCCGGCTGCTCGCGGTCGGCCTCGCCTCCGTCATCGCGCTCCAGGTCTTTGTGATCGCGGGCGGTGTGATGGGACTGATCCCGCTGACCGGCATGGCGATGCCGTTCCTGGCGCAGGGCGGCTCGTCCGTGGTCACCAACTGGATCATCGTGGCGCTGCTGATCCGGGTCAGCGACTCGGCGCGCGAACCGCGCCCCGACCCGGTGGAGCTGGAGATCCCGGCTCCGGTCCTGGAGGAGGAACGGTGATCCGTTACATCAGGCGTGCCGCCGCCCTCTGTCTGCTGCTCCTGGTCGCGCTGCTGGTCAACGCCGCCCGGCTACAGATCTTCGCGGCCACCGAGCTCGACGAGAACCCGGCCAACCGGCGCGTGGCGATCGGCCGTTACGAGGAGCCGCGCGGCAACATCCTGGTCGGCGGCAAACGGGTCACCGGCTCCAAGGACAGCGGCCAGCAGCTGCGCTACGAACGGACCTACCAGCAGGGCCCGTTGTACGCGCCGGTGACGGGCTACTCCTCGCAGACGTACGGCACCACGCTCCTGGAGAACGCCGAGGACGACATCCTCTCCGGCGCCGACCCGCTGCTGTCGCCGCTCCCGTTCTGGAACGACATCAGCCGCAAGCAGCGCCCCGGCGGCAATGTCGTCACCACCATCAGACCGGCGATGCAGCGCGCCGCCTTCGACGGTCTCGGCGGCAAGCGGGGCGCGGTCGCCGCGATCGAGCCGACGACGGGGAAGATCCTGGCGCTGGTCAGCAGCCCTTCGTACGACCCAGGCCTGCTCTCCGGCACCGGCCTCGGAGTCAAGACCCAGTGGGCCCGGCTCAATGCCTCGGGCACGCAGCCGATGCTCAACCGGGCCATCCGGCAGACCTATCCGCCGGGCTCCACCTTCAAGATCGTGACGGCGGCGGCGGCGCTGGACGCGGGCTTGGTGCGCGATGTCGACGCGCCGACCGGCACACCCGATCCGTATGTCCTGCCCGGCACGCGCACCACGCTGCCGAACGCGGCGGACGGCTGCGAGAACGCCTCGCTCGCGTATGCCATCCAGTGGTCCTGCAACACGGTGATGGCGAACCTGGGCGTGAAGCTCGGGATGGCCGGAATGCTGGACGCGGTGAACAAGTTCGGCTTCAACGACCGCCGGCTGCGGATTCCGTCCGGTGTCGCTCCGTCCAACTTCGACACCATGATGACGGTCGACCAGCTGGCGCTGTCCTCGATCGGCCAGTTCAACACGACGGCGACACCGCTCCAGATGGCGATGGTCTCGGCGGCGGTCGCCAACGACGGCGAGCTCAAGTACCCGTATCTGGTGGACCGGGTGACCACCTCCGGCGGCCGTACCGTCGCGCAGACCCACCAGCGGAGGTACCAGCGTGCGATGAACCCGTCGACGGCACAGCAGCTGCAACGGCTGATGGTCACGGTCGTGGAGGAGGGCACCGGATCGAAGGCGGCGATCGACGGAGCGACGGTCGGCGGCAAGACGGGCACGGCCCAGAACGGCCTCGGCAACTCCGGTACGCCGTACGCCTGGTTCATCTCCTGGGCCGCCGACCAGGTCGGGCAGCCGGCGGTCGCGGTGGCGGTGGTGGTCGAGGACGCGGAGGCGGTCCGAGGCCACATCAGCGGCGGCGGGGCGGCGGCGCCGATCGCGCGCGCGGTGATGGCCGCGGCGCTGCGGGACTGATCGCTGCGACAATGATCCGGTGGCGGTGGAAGTGGCACAGGCGCTGGACCGGATCGCCCGGCTGGACCCGGGTCTGAGCGCGTTCATCGAGGTGTGGGCCTCGCGGGCGCTCGCGCACGAGGCGGACCACGGACTCCCCCTGACGGGGCTGCCGTTCGCGGTGAAGGGCCGGTCCGGCATCCGTTCGTTCGCGGCCCTGCGGCTGATCGCGGCGGGCGCGGTCCCGGTCGGCTCGACGTCGGTGCCCGGCCCGGGCACGTACTGGCAGACCTGGGGTCTCGGCGCCCACGGCCCCACCGTCAACCCGTGGCGTGCGGACCGCACGCCGGGCGGCTCGTCGGCCGGCTCGGCGGTGGCGGTCGCGACGGGCATGGCCGGCCTCGCGACCGGCAGCGACGGGGCCGGTTCGGTGCGGATCCCGGCGGCGTGGTGCGGAGTCTTCGGCCTGAAGACGACGAACGGGCTGCTGCCGTCGCCGGACAGGACAGGCTTGGCGTCGGCGGGCGTCCTGACGCCGTCGGCGGCCGACGCGCGCGGGTACCTGAGCGCCGTTCTCGACGACTACGCGCCGACTCCTCCGGTGTTTCCTCTCCGGGCCCGCTGGTCACCGGACCTCGGCTTCGCGCATACGGACCCGGAGGTGGCGGCGGTCGCCTGTGCGGCGGCCGAACGGCTCGCGTCCGCCGGTGTCGTACGCCTGGACCGGCGGCCCTTCGAACTGCTCGACCCGCGGGAGGCCTGGCAGGCGGTCCGCGGCGGTGAGCCGTCGGCGGCGGACCGTGTGCGGACGGAGAACGACCGCCGCCTGGACGAACTCTTCGCCACGACCGACCTCCTGCTCACTCCCGCGACCCCCAACCGCCCGCACGGCCACAACGGCCCAGGCGAGCTCTACTCCACGTCCCTGACCTGGGCGTTCAACCTGAGCGGCCACCCGGCGGCAAGCCTGCCGGCCGGCTTCACCGGCGACGGCTGCCCGGTCGGCCTCCAACTGGTCGCGGCCCGCGGCGCGGACGTCTCGCTCCTCGAAATGTCGGTGGCGGCGGAGCGGCACCTGATTATCGTGCGCCCATGACCTACGAACTGGCACAGGTGAACATCGCCCGACTCAAATTCCCGCTGGACTCCCCGGAGTTGAAGGATTTCGTCGACGGTCTGGACCCGGTGAACGCCGTCGCGGACGCGGCGAACGGCTTTGTCTGGCGGCTGAAGGAGGAGAACGGAAATGCGACGGACCTGCGTGTCTTCGGCGACGACTGGCTGATGGTGAACATGTCGGTCTGGCGGGACACGAACGCGCTGACGGCGTTCATGTACCAGGGGCAGCACAGGGAACTGCTGGCCCGGCGCTACGAGTTCTTCGAGCGCATGGAGGAGGTCATGACGACGCTGTGGTGGGTGCGGTCGGGCCACCGGCCGACGGTCCGGGAGGCGGAAGAGCGCCTGCTCCACATCCGTGAGCACGGCCCGACGCCCGAGGCGTTCACGCTGCGGACGTCGTTCCCGCCGCCGGTCAGCACCGATTGAGCCTCAGTCGGGCAGCCGGCCGCCGTCCGCGATTGCCTGCTCGACCTCCGCCACCCGCGCCTGCTCCTCCGCCTCGAACCGCTCGCGGTCCAGCTGCTCCGCGATCTCCTCGTCCTGGGACATCAGGAGGTCGAGGTTGGCGTCGCCCATCTCGAAGACGCCCATGTCGAGATAGGCCTTCTGCAGCCGCTCGCCCCACAGTCCGATGTCCTTCACACACGGCACGATCCGGCTGAACAGCAGCTTCCGGAACAGTTGCAGGTACTCGGACTGTTCGGAGAGTTCGGCCGCCTCCTGCTTCGGGATGCCGAAGTTCTCCAGCACCTCGACGCCCTTCAGGCGGTCGCGCATCAGATAGCAGCCCTCGATCACGAACTCCTCGCGCTCACGCAGTTCCGCGTCGCTGAGCTGCCGGTAGTAGTCGCGCAGCGCCATCCGCCCGAACGCCACATGGCGGGCCTCGTCCTGCATGACGTACGCCAGGATCTGCTTGGGCAGCGGCTTGGTCGTGGTGTCCCGGATCATGCCGAAGGCGGCCAGCGCCAGGCCCTCGATCAGGACCTGCATGCCGAGGTAGGGCATGTCCCAGCGGGAGTCGCGCAGGGTGTCGCCGAGCAGGCCCTGGAGATTGTCGTTGATCGGGTAGAGCATGCCGATCTTGTCCTGAAGGAAGCGGGCGTAGATCTCGGCGTGCCGGGCCTCGTCCATGGTCTGGGTCGCCGAGTAGAACTTGGCGTCCAGGTCGGGGACCGATTCGACGATCCGCGCGGCGCAGACCATCGCGCCCTGCTCGCCGTGCAGGAACTGGCTGAACTGCCAGGAGGTGTAGTGCCGGCGCAGGTTGCCCTTGTCCTGGTCGGTCATCTTCGCCCAGTACGGGGTGCCGTAGAGCGTCAGCGCCTCGTCGGGCGTGCCCAGCGGGTTGTACGGGTCGACCTCGAGGTCCCAGTCGATGCGCGTGGCACCGTCCCACTGCTTGTCCTTGCCCTTCTGGTACAGGGCGAGAAGACGGTCACGACCGTCGTCGTATTCCCAGCTGAAGCGGGCCGCGCCGGTAGCCGGGACCTGCCACTGGAGGCTTTCAGGCGCGTTCGTGTAGCGGTCGTACGTCGACACCGGCGACTCCTTCGCCTCATATCCCCGCATACCCATATCCCTTGGAGCCAGGGCCACTTGGCAGGCTCACACGCTGGTAGACGAGGAGTCAACAAGTCGCACACAAGGGATTGACGAGCTTACTGACAGGGAGTCTCATAGCAGCCATGACGACAGTGACCGACCGCGATCTGCGGCTGCTCCATGACGCACTCGGCCCGCTCCGGGACCGCGAGCAGGTCGCCGCGCGCCTGCTCGAATCCTCCGCCAAGCACTCCTTCGACCCCGACAAGGAGCTCGACTGGGACTCGCCGTTCGAGGACGGCAAATGGTTCTGGCCGCCGGAGCTGGTCTCCCTCTACGACACCCCGCTGTGGCGGAAGATGTCCGAGGACCAGCGGATGGAACTGTCCCGGCACGAGTCCGCCTCGCTCGCCTCCCTCGGCATCTGGTTCGAGATCATCCTGATGCAGCTGCTCGTACGCCATATCTACGACAAGCCCGTGACCAGCAACCATGTGCGCTACGCGCTCACCGAGATCGCCGACGAATGCCGGCACTCGATGATGTTCGCCCGGCTGATCCAGAAGGGCGGATCACCGGCGTACCCGGTGCCGCGGGTCTACCACAATCTCGCTCGCGTCCTGAAGACCGTCTCCACCACGCCCGGTTCGTTCGCGGCGACGCTGCTCGGCGAGGAGATCCTCGACTGGATGCAGCGGCTCACCTTCCCGGACGAGCGCGTCCAGACCCTCGTCCGCGGCGTCACCCGCATCCACGTGGTGGAGGAGGCACGCCACGTCCGCTACGCCCGCGAGGAATTGCGCCGCCAGATGGTGACCGCGCCACGCTGGGAGCAGGAGTTCACCAGGATCAGCTGCGGAGAGGCGGCCCGCGTCTTCTCCGTCTGCTTCATCAACCCGCAGGTGTACACGAACGTCGGCCTCGACCGGCGCGAGGCCGTCGCCCAGGTCCGCGCGAGCGGCCACCGCCGTGAGGTGATGCAGTCGGGCGCGAAGCGGCTGACTGACTTCCTGGACGACATCGGAGTGCTGCGGGGACCCGGGCGCAGGCTGTGGAAGCGCTCCGGGCTGCTGGCCTGATCCGAAAAGCGGCGGGGGCACGCGAGCCCGGCACGATCGGCCGGACAGGGCCTAGGCTGCGAGTATGACCAGTCCCGCGCCGGCGACCCGTGCGTACCGACGGCTCAGCGTCGAAGAGCGCCGTACGCAGCTCCTTGCCGCGGCACTCACGCTCTTCGCGCACCAGCCGCCGGACGAGATCTCGCTCGACGACGTGGCGGAGGCGGCGGGCGTGTCCCGGCCGCTCGTCTACCGCTACTTCCCCGGCGGCAAACAGCAGTTGTACGAAACGGCGCTGCGCTCGGCCGCCGACGAACTCGAGCTGTGCTTCACCGAACCGCCGGCCGGGCCCGCGACCGACCGCATATCGCGGGTTCTCGACCGCTATCTCGTCTTCGTCGACGAGCACGACGCCGGGTTCAGCGCGCTGCTGCGCGGCGGCAGCGTGGCCGAGACGTCCCGGACGACCGCGATCGTCGACGAGGTGCGGCGGGCGGCGGCCGAACAGATCCTCGTCCACATGGGCGTGGACCGGCCCGGCCCGCGCCTGCGGATGATGGTGCGTACGTGGATCGCGGCGGTGGAGGCGGCGTCGCTGATCTGGCTGGACGAGGGCAAGCAGCCGCCGGCTGCGGAACTGCGCGACTGGCTGGTGGACCATCTGATCGCGCTGATGGCGGCGACCGCGGCGACGGACGAGGAGACCGCGGGAGTGGCACGGGACCTGATCGGCCTGGAGCGGCCGGCGGGGCCGGTCGCCACGCTCGCCGACCGGGTGGGCCAGGTGCTGGGCGAGGCGACCGACCGCTTGCGCTGACCCGGCCGGCTACAGGTACAGGTCGTGGCCGAGACCCGGGACCACCGGGATCTCCAGACGGCCCGTGGCCTCCGTCGTCGCGAAGGCCGTCGGGGCCAGCGGTTCGGACGCCACCAGCAGCGGGCCCACCAGGTCCGCCGGGACCGTCGCGTGCGGGAGCGCGGCCGCCAAGTGGGCCGCGGCCAGGGTCGCGACACCCAGTTCCGGCATCGTGCCCAGCTTCACCGCGAGGCCCGCCGACTCCGCGACCGCCGCGATCTGGCGCGCCCGGTACAGGCCGCCCACCTTGAGGATCTTGATGTTGAGGACGTCCGCGGCACCGCGCCGTACGATCTCCAGCGCGTCATGCAGCGACTGCATGCTCTCGTCGGCCATCACCCGCACACCGCCCCGGGCCTTCAGTGCCGCCATCCCGGCCAAGTCCCAGCGCGGCAGCGGCTGTTCGACGAGATCGAGACCGGCGTCGGCCAGCCTGGCGACGGTCCGGGCGGCCGTGCCCGGGTCGTAGCCCTCGTTCGCGTCGAGGCAGAGCTCGACGGTGTCCGGCACCGCGGACCGCACCAGTTGGACCAGCCGTACGTCGAGGTCCGGGTCCTCGCCGCCCTTGACCTTCACATGGGTGAAGCCGCGGGCCGCGTACGCCGTGGCCTCCTCCGCCATCTCCTCGACCGTGCCGAGGCCGACCACCCAGGCGGTCGGGACCTGCGGCCGTACGCAGCCGCCGAGCAGCAGATGCAGCGGCCAGCCCGCCGCCCGCGCCGCCAGGTCGTGCAGCGCGATGTCGAGCGCCGCCTTGGCGAGGTGCTGGCCGCGGATCGCGCTGTCCATGGCCGCGTGCGCCCCGGCGAGATCGCGTGGGTCCCGGCCGACGATCGCGGGCGCGACATGCTCGGTGACGGCCGCTTCGAGTCCGGCGAGGGTCTCGCCGGTGTACGCGGTCATCGGGGAGGCCTCACCGAAGCCGGAGTCGCCCTCGGCGGTGCGTACTTCGACGACGAGGCTGATCAGTTCCGGGCTCGTTCCGCTGCTGATGACGAAGGGGCGTCGGTAGGGGGCCCTGACGACGCGCGTGTGGACCGAGGCGATCTTCAAGCACGGCTCCTTCGAATTACGGCCCGGACCGTAAAGCGCGGGCTCGGCGGACTCAGCGGCGCACGGGACTCGGCGGGCTCAGAGGCGTACGCGGTACACGATCGGCGGCCGGCCGGTCTGGCCCTGCTGCCGGCTGCCCGTCGGCACCGCCACGCCCGCACGCTCCAGACGCTTGAGGATGCGGCGGGCGGTTCGCTGCTGTACGGAGAGGTGTTCGGCGACGAGGTGCGCGGTGATGCCCTCGTCCGGTTCGTCCGCGGCCAGTTCCCGGAGCCGGTCCAGGGTCTTCGGGTTCAGTCCGACGCGGCGGGCGAGCGTCGCCATGCCCTCCGGCCCGCGGACGACCGGTGGCGTGCGCTCCGCGTCGATGACGATGTCCACGTCGTCCGTCATGGAGACCACTCCGGCGACCGCGCCGACCGAGCGAGCCCGGTTGACCGCGCGTCTGGCCAGCGACTCCGCCTCCGCCGCGGTACGGCCGAGACCGAAGCCGACATGCGCGGCGCCGTGCCGCGCGGCCAGGTCGTCGAGGAACGGCAGCCTGGTGAACTCCTCGCTGACCTCCTCCAGGACGCCGCGCGTGGTGACGACCAGCCGCTGCCCGTCGGGCAGATTGGCGAGGCTGCCGCCCAGCACCCGCAGATCCGCCGCCAGTTCGCTGTCGGCCGCCGGCAGGTCGATGATGCCGAGCGCGACCTGGGCGTCACCGCTGTGCGCTCCGGCGGTGGCGAGCACCAGAGCCTGGAGCGTGGAGCGTATGGAGTGCCGCGAGGGAGCGAGCCGTACGGCGTGCATCTCGTGGTCGAGGAGGTGGAACGCCGAGCCGAGGCAGGTCAGCGCGACCCGGGTCTGCTTCTTGTCGCGCGCGGCCAGATGGAACTCCGCCAGGTCCTGCGAGGTCAGCCCCGGCCGGTACGGCAGCACGTGCACATGCTCGGTCGGCAGCTTGGCCTCGGTCAGCGTCTCCATGACCTCGCTGCGGCGCAGGGTGTCGATGGAGATCCGTGAGACGTCGTGGCCCAGCCGGAGCAGTTCCACCAGAGCGCGCAGCAGCGTCGCACCGCTGTACGGGACGTACATCGCGGGCCGGTCGAGGATGCCGGCGGCCGCGGCGATGGTGTGCGGCACGACGCCGGTGAACAGCAGGGCGTCCGCGTCGGCCTGCCCCCTGGTGACCATGTCGAGGGTCTCGTCCTCGTGCCGGTACGGCAGCGGCACGAGCCGGTCCGCGCCGGACGCGCCGCCGACCGCGACCACCTTGTGCACAAGGTCCTCGGGACCGATGACGCCGACTGTGAGAGCCATCGGCCGGTCTCCGTTCTTCTGGAGTGGTTCTGGGGTAGCTCTGGACGGGGCTGACGCCCGGGTTGACGTCCGGCAACCGCCGTCTTAATTTCGGCCCAGGCCATAACCGCATGCTTGCGGAGAGGATAGTGCCCCGATGCCCGAACGGGAAATGCCACTGCCGACAGTTCTCGGTCCGCGCGGCCGCACCTTCGGCGAGGAGGAACGGGCCGCGGTGCTGCGGGTGCTGGACTCCGCGGTGCTGTGCAGCTCCTTCGGCAGTGAAGCACGTTCCCTCGAAGCGGAGATGGCTCGTTTGTACTCCCGACGGGAGACGGTCGCCTGCAGTTCGGGAACGGCGGCGCTGCATCTGGCGGTCGCGGCGGCCGGGGTCGGGCCCGGCGACGAGGTGATCACCACCCCGATCTCGGACTTCGGAACGGTCGCACCGGTCATGGCGCAGGGTGCGCGCGTGGTGTTCGCGGACGTACGGCCCGATGACGGCAACCTCGATCCGGCGGCGGTCGAGGCGGCCGTCACCGAGCGCACCAAGGCCGTCATCGCCGTGCACCTCTTCGGCGCGGCCGCGGACATCGACGCGCTGCGCGCGATCTGCGACCGGCACTCACTCGTCCTCATCGAGGACTGCGCACAGGCCTGGCTCGGCGAGGACGCGGCGGGCCGGCTGCTCGGCACCGCCGGCGACATCGCCTGCTTCAGCCTGCAGCAGTACAAGCACATCACCGCGGGCGACGGCGGGCTCGCGATCACCGACGATCCGGCGCTGGCCCGCCACATGCGGCTGTTCATGGACAAGGGCTGGGACCGCAGCGAGGGCCGGATCCACCGCGAGATGGGCCTCAACTACCGGATGACCGAACTCACGGCGGCGGTGGCGCGGGCGCAGCTTGGCAAGGTGGCGGGGGTGGTGACACGGCGGCGGGAGCGGGCGCGGCAGCTGATCGAAGCGCTCGACGGGCTGGCCGGCGTCACCGCGCCCCAGGCGCTCCCGGGCCACGCGTGGTGGGTGTTCCCGCTGCTCGTCGACGACAACGCGCGCTGGGCGAAGGACCTGGAGATCGAGGGCGTCCCCGCGATGCCCGGCTATCTGGAACGTCCGCTGTACGCGAACCCCGCGCTGCCGGGGTATCCGCCGGGCCTGTGTCCGCAGGCGGAGCGGCTGATCGGCCGTACGCTGCTGGCGCTGCCGTGGAACGAGGCGTACGACGAGGGCGACGTCGAGCACATCGCGCGCGCGATCCGATCGGTGCACAAGCGGATGGGGAATCGGTGAGCGAGTACGACTGGCTGCGGGTCACGCCCGAGGAGCACATCGGCTGGGACGTGGACGTGCTGTACGGGCCCTGGCCCCGGCACCACGCCGACGTCCCGCTCGCCGAGGTCAGGGCCCGTCTCGCCCGTTCTCCCGTCGCGCACGCCCTGGCGATGTCGACCCGTGGCGCGCTGTTCGACGACGCGGCGGGCAATGTCCGTACGGTCAAGGACCTCGCCGACTGTCCCGAGCTGCTGCCCGTGGGCACCGTGGATCTGCGGGACGCACTCGCCGCGGAGGAGCGGCTGGAGGCGCTGGACGCGGAAGGTGTGCGGTTTCTGCGGCTGTTCACCGAGGAGCAGGACGTCGAGCCGGACTTCCCCGGCTACCGCCATGTGGTCGAACAGGCCCTCGCGCGGGGTCTGGTGATCCTGCACGACGGTGATCCGCGGCGCTACGGCCCGGTGCTCGCGGGCCGTGGCGCCGAGGTCGTCTTCCTCGACGTGCACTCGTACGTGCTGGCCGACTTCCTGCTGCTGGCGCGGCAGGAACCGGGCTTCCGGGCCACCACGCGGCTGCTCTCCGCGCCAGACGCGATCGAACGGGTCGTGGAGACGGCGGGGGCACGCCATCTGGTCTTCGGTTCGCGCACGCCGTTCATGGACATCTCGCCGCAGACGCTGCGGCTGCGCTACGCGGACATCGGGCAGGCGGAGCGCGCCGCGATCGCGGGCGGGAACGTCGAGGAGCTGCTGGGCTGATGCCGATCATCGACGTGCACGCGCACGTGGGGCCGTGGCCGTTCCACATGGACAACGGAGACGCCGCGTACAACCTGCGGCTGATGGACCGGTACGGCATCGACCTGCAGCTGGTCTCGGCGGCCGAGGCGGTCGTGTACGACGCGGTGGCCGGCAACGCGGCGCTGCGGGACGTGCTGGCCTGGCATCCGCGGCTGCTCGGCTACGCCGTGGTCAACCCGAACCGCATCGAGGAGAGCGCGGAGGATCTGCGGCGGTGCCTTGCCACCGGGCGGTTCGTGGGCGCGAAGATCCACACGACGTATCCGGGCCGGCTGATCGGCTCGCACGAGATGTCCGAGGCCTTCGACGTGGTGGCGGAGGCGGGTGTGCCGCTGCTCCTGCACGCCTGGGGCCCGGAGGTCGCGCTCCTGCCGGAACTGCTGGCCTCGCGCCCGGGTCTGCGGATCATCGTGGGCCACGCGGGCGGCGACGCCTGGCGCGAGGCGGCAGGCGCGGCTGCCGAGTGCGACCGCCTGTACCTGGAGCACTGCCGGACGGTGACGGACGCGGGCCGTATCGCCTACGCGCGGGAGTCGGGGGTCCCGGTGGAACGCCTGCTGTTCGGCACGGACTCGACGCTGATCGACCCGTGCTGGTCGCTGGGTGTGATCCGGGACGCGGGCTTCTCGGCGGACGAGCTGGAGCGGGTGCTGTGGCGGAACGCGGTGGACCTGTTCGGCCTGACGGAGCCGTTCCCTCCGCGCCGCGCCTTCCCATAGCCGAGGGCTGCGCCCCCAGTCCCCGTTCGGCCTCCGGCCCGCGGGACGTGCTTCGCCGTCCGGGCGAGCGGGATCCGGGGCTGAGCCGGGCAACGGCCGGTGTTCAGCACTTGCGGTCAACCGCGCCCGCAGGGCAGGGCGCGGAGGCGCGGGGTTTTGGGGCGGAAGTCCGGCAACCCGGTTCAGCCCCGCGCCCGCAGGCGCTGGGGAATGAGGCCGTGAGGTCCGGGGGCCAAGCCACCAAGTGGCAACAGCCGGAGGCCGTGCCGGAGGGTCCGAGGGCGGGAGCCCTAGTCCTCCTCCTTCGCGAGGGTCTCCAGGCACCGCACAACCGCCTCGCGCTCACCGGCCGGCAGCTCCGGGCCGTACGGGTCGTGGGCCGCCGATTCCGGGAGCAGGCCCTCCCACACCGCCGCCCACAGCATCCGCTGGACATAGCCCTCGATCGGCTCCAGGAACGTCGATTCGGCGAAGCGGTCCAGGCGGGCCGACGCCCGCACAAAGGCGGCCGTGTCGCCGGAGTGCCAGGCCGCAAGGACCGAGGACGTCAGGCCCACCCGCGCCGCCGCGATGCCGACCAGGGCCGTGTCCGCTCCCCACATCAGGGACGGGCCGAACATCCGGTCCTCGCCCGTCACGATCAGTTTTCCGCTGCCCTCCGCCGCGCGGATCGCGTCCTGGCAGGCCATCGCCCGGTCCAGCGTGGCCAGTTTGACCCCGGCCGCGGACGGCAGCGCGAGCAGCCGGCGGATCAGCGACGGCGGATACGGATAGCCGCCCGCCTCCCCGTGCAGGAAGAAGCCGAGGACGGGGAGCCCGCTCGCCTCGGCCACCCGCTCGTGCAGCCGTACCGCCTCGCGCTCGCCCTCCGGGCGGGCGGCGAACTGCGCCAGCGGATAGACCATCACCGCGTCCGCGCCGAGGCCCGCCGCGTGGACCGCCATCGCGACCGTCGCGTCCCAGGCCTCCCGCAAGTTGCTCGCGCGAGCCGATCGTGGCACCCCCACGCCTGCCACGATCGGCCCATCGACCGCCTCCCGCCAGATGCGCAGCACCTGTTCCCGGTCGGGTTCGGAGAGATGGAGACCGCGGCCGGTGTGCGCCCATACGGCGACGCCGCCGATCCGCTCGGCCGCGATCCGCTCCGCGTAGCCGCGCAGCGCGCCGAGATCCACGACTCCCCGGGGATCCATGGGCGTGGCCACGGCGGGCAGTACGGTGCCGCGCAGCCTGTGCACCAGGTTCTCCGTCGCAGACATGGGCGCTCTCTCCCGTCTGTTGCGGTCGTTGGCGACACGCTAGCCTTTACGGCCCGGACCGTAAAGGAATGGCCAGCGAGAAAGGCCAGCAAGAATGCCCCAGCGCTCCATGCGTCTCGGCCTGTACGTCAATCTCTTCGCGGACAAGGCCGACCGGCCACGGCTCACCGACGCGGTGGAGCAGGTCCGGATGGCCGAACAGGCCGGTTTCGACTGGGTGGTGCTCGGCGAGCGCCATGTGCACCGCCCCGGCTATCACGAGGCCGTCACCTCTCTGGCCTATCTCGCCGCGCACACCGAGCGGATCGGGCTCGCCACGGCCGGGCTGATCGCTCCCGTCTACCACCCGGTGTGGCTGGCCGAGACGCTCGCGCACATCGACGTGCTGTCCGGCGGCCGGCTGACGGCGGGCTTCGTGCTGGGCTACCGGCCCGAGGAGTTCGCGCTGTTCGGCACGGAGCCGCGGGAGCGCGTGTCGCGGTTCGAGGAGTGCCTGGAACTGGTCACCAGGCTGTGGACCGAGGACGAGGTGACCCACGACGGCCGCTGGACCTCTCTCGACAACGCGTTCGTCTCGCCGCGGCCCGTGCAGTCCCCGCGTCCGCGGATCTGGAACGGCGGCCGTGTCCCGGCGGCTCTGGAGCGTACGGCCAGGATGTGCGACGGCTGGACGACGTCCTTCAACGAGACGGACGAGGAACTGCCCGAGAAGATCGCGCAGTACCTCGCGTACCCGCGCGGCAAAGCGAGCCTCGGCGCCGAGGTCATCGTCTGTCGCGAGGGCTATGCCGCCGCCACCTCCCAGGAGGCCCGCGGCGCTCTGGAGGCCCCGCTGCGCGATCTGTACGACGCGTACGGCAGCTGGAAGCGCACCTCGATGGATGCCGCGCGCTATGCGCAGGAGTGGGACGACATCGAGGCGCGCTCGGTGATCGGTTCGGTCGACCAGTGCGTGCAGCGGCTCGGGCAGTACGGCGAGATGGGCGCCGACGGTGTGGTGCTGCGGGTCCAGCCGCCGGGCATGCCGCAGGCCGACGCGCTGAGTGCGATCGAGACCTTCGGTACGCAAGTGCTCCCGCAGCTCACCGAGCGAACGGGTGTCTTCTGAAGGCTCGTTGGACCTCCAGCGCCGCGCGGGCGATGTCCCCCATCGCCGCGTCGTCCGCCATCAGCATCGGCTGCCGCACCCACACCACCGACCCCTCGGCCGCCTCGGCGACCGGGCACGGACCACCCTCGGTGTAAGGCTCGCGCGACAGCGAGCGGTAGCCGGCGTCCAGCGGAACGCCCTCGGCGGACATCGCGCGCAGGAACGCCGCCTTGGGATGCCCGGCGAAGGCCACCGGGTCGTACCGGAGCATGGCCAGGTGCCAGGTGTGCCGGGTGGTGCCCGCCGGAGGCCCGATCGGCTCCAGACCCTCGACCTCCTCCAGCGCCCGGTACAGCGTCGCGGCCCTGGCAGCCCGGTGCTCCGTCTGGGCTCCCAGCAACGGAAGCTGCGGGTGGAGCAGGGCCGCCTGGAACTCCGTCATCCGCAGATTCCAGCCGACCTCCGGGTGTTCGTACCAGCCGCCGTCCCGGCGGCGTCCGACGTTGTGCAGCGACCACAGCCGCTCGTACGTCTCCGGGTCGTCCGTGACGACGATGCCGCCCTCCCCCGCGGTCATCGCCTTGCTGGACTGGAAGCTGAAGCAGCCCGCGTCGCCGAGGCTGCCCGCGGCGCGTCCGTGGCGGCGGGCTCCGTGCGCCTGGGCCGCGTCCTCCACCACCGGGATGCCCAGTGACTTCAGCGCCTCGGTGTCGGCGGGCGCTCCCGCCAGATGCACCGGCATGACGGCCCTGGTCCGTGGGCCCATGAGCCGCCGGGCGGCCTCCGGGTCCAGGTGCAGGGTGTCGGGCAGCACATCGGCGACGACGGGCCGGGCTCCGGCCAGGACGACCGCGGTGGCGCTGGCCGCGAACGTGTAGGCGGGCACGATCACTTCGTCGTCCGGCCCGACGCCGAGCGCGCGCAGCGCGAGGAAGAGCGCCACCGTGCCGTTGGCCGTGCACACGCCGTGCGCGGCGCCGACGCTCCGTGCGAAGGCCGCCGCGAAGGACTCGGTCTCACTGCCCGCGGTCGCGCCCCACCGTCCGCCGTCCAGCACGCGCAGCAGCCGTTCGCGCTGCTCGTCGGTGGCCGGCGGCGGCCACTGCGGCCAGCCCTCGGTGCGTACGGGCGGCGTCATGTCAGACCCTTCGGCCCTTCCAGACCCTTCAAGCCCTTCAGGCCCTTCAACAGGCGGTCCATGGTGCCGCCGAGGATCTGCGTCCGGTCGGTCTCGGTCAGATCCGCGAGCAGCACGCGGCCGAGGCCGATCCGCAGATCGAGAAAGACGGCGTCGGAGCCGAAGGCGATGCGCTCGGCCCCCACTTCCGCCACCAGTCGGACGAGATGGCGCCCGGTCATCCGCGACCCGCAGGTCTCCAGCACCAGGTTCGGGCAGCGGGCGGCGGCTTCGGCGGCGGGTGCGAAGCCGCTGGTCCACAGGCCGGAGTGGCCCATGAGGATGGGCAGTTCGGGGTGGCGGGGCGCGACGGCGGCGAAGCGGACGGGATCCGACCAGGCGGAGGCGTGCTGGCTGTGCGCAAGCACGAGACGCCCGCGGTCCGCGGCGATGTCGAAGGCCGGGGCGTACGCGGGGTGGTCGAGGGCCAGTTCATGGACTTCGGGATGGAGCTTGACGCCGATCACGCCCGGCGCGTCCAGCAGGTCCCGGAGCCGGGCCGGGGCCTCGGGGTCGTGCGGGTTGTGGACGGCATAGCCGAGGAGGCGTCCGGGATGCCGCTGGAGGTCGTCGAGCAGGAGGGCGTTTCCTGCGCGGGCGTCGGGGCCGACGGCGAGCAGGTGCGAGACGCAGGAGACGTGCACTCCGCAGCGGTCCATGACGCGGACGAGGCTGTCGGCGGAGCCGTCCGTGACCGCGAACGCGGGCCACCGTCCGAGATGGCCGTGCGCGTCGATGACGGTCACGGCCGACCGTCCGCGCCGAGCAGTCGCAGCGCGTTGCCGCCCGCGATCAGTGCGATGTCGGCGTCCGGCAGTTCGAGCCTGTCGAGCTGATGGCGCGGTCCCGCGTCGTCGGTGACCGGCGCGCCGGTGCCGAACAGAACACGCCGGGCGCCGTACCGTCCTGCGAACCACTCGACCTGCAGATGACCGGCGAGCGTCGAGGTGTCCACGTACAACTCCTCGTGTACGTCCATGAGTTCGGCGAGTTCGCGAAGCGAGCGGTAGCCGGTGCCGGTGAGCACGATCCGCAGCGACGGCTGCGCGCCGGCCAGTTGGTGCACCTCGGCGGCGCTCACGGAGTCCCAGCCGAGGAGGACCGTGGTGCGGGTGCGGGCCAGTTCGGCGGCGAGCGCGAGCGCGTGCGGGCCGGTCGGCGACCAGCTGTGCTCGCGCGGGCACAGCCGCACCAGACCGGAGTCGCCGAATCCCACTGTGCCGAGCGGGCCGGGGATCAGGACGGGTACGGGCAGCAGCCTCGGGCCCTGTGCCTGCGTCAGCGACGCGTTGCCGTCGCGCGGATCTCCGTACACGGCATGCGTGTGCACCACGCACGCGGTGTCGATGCGCAGCCGGTCCAGTTCGCCGACGAGCCCGGCCGGATCGCGGCTCGCCACCTCGTCGTAGGGCAGCGGGCCGAGCATCCGGTTGAGGTCGACGACGGTCATCATCTGCGGCCGGTCATGTCTTCAGGCCGCTGGTGGCGATCGAGTCGGTCAGATACCGCTGCAACAGCCCGAAGACCAGCAGACACGGCACGACGGTGATGGTGGCTCCGGCCATGATCTGGTTGACGGCCACGTTCTCGCCCTCCAGTGTGGCCAGTCCGACGGTGAGCGTGCGCATCTCGGAGGACTGGCCGATGACGAGGGGCCACAGGAAGTCGTTCCAGTGCCAGAGGAAGACGAAGACGCCGAGCGTGGCGAGGATCGGCCGGATCAGCGGGATGACGATGGTGGTGTAGATGCGCCACTCGGACGCGCCGTCGATCTTCGCTGCCTCGAAGAGCTCGTCGGGCAGCTGGTGGATGAACTGCCGCATCAGGAACACGGCCTGGGAGTTGGCGAGCGTCGGCACGATCATTCCCCAGTAGGTGTCCACGCCGCCCATCTCCGACACGAGGATGTAGTACGGAATGAGCGTGGCCTGGAACGGCACCATCAGCGTTGCCAGGAACGACCAGAACAGGATCTCGCGTCCCGGGAACCGCTTCTTCGCGAAGGCGTATCCGGCCATCGACGAGAACAGCAGGATGAGCAGGACCGAGACCACCGAGTAGATCAGCGAGTTGAGGGCCCAGCGGGTGATGTCCGCGCTGCCGAGGACGTCGGAGAAGTTCTCCCAGGTGGCGCGAGTGACATTGAAGGCGCCGGGCAGCGTCTGGCCGCCGGGCGGTGCGAAGGCGACCAGCACCATCACCACGAACGGTGTGACGGTGACGAGCGCCACCAGAACGAGCATTACGGGCAGTCGCAGCCGCGCCATCAGTCCGCCTCTCTGCCGATGAGCCTGCGCTGGATCAGCGAGAAGACGAGGACGACAAGGAAGAGGACCAGGCCGATCGCGCTGGCGTAACCGAAGTCGAAGAACTTGAAGCCGGTGTCGTAGAGCAGATAGACGAGCGAGTAGCTGGAGCGCACGGGACCGCCCGCCGTCATCACATACATCGCGTCGAAGACCTGGAAGGAGCCGATGGCCTCGATGACGAGGACGAAGAAGAGCACCGGCCGCAGCAGCGGCAGCGTCACCCAGCGGAACCGCTGCCAGCCGTTCGCGCCGTCGATGGTGGCGGCCTCGATGACATGCTTCGGGATGGACTGGAGTCCGGCCAGCAGGATCAGCATGGAGTAGCCGAAGCCCTTCCACGCGGAGGTGACCGCGATCGACGGCAGGACGAGGTCCTCGTTGCCGAGGAAGTCGACGGGACCCAGCGAGATCACGCCGAGCGTGGCGTTGAGCAGCCCGTCCTGGACCTCGTAGATCCACTTCCAGATGACGGCGGCCAGCACGATGCTGGTGACGTACGGCAGGAAGAAGACGCCGCGGAAGAAGCCGCGCATCCAGACCGTGCGGTGCAGCAGGAGGGCCGTGCCGAGCGAGAGCAGCACGGTCATCGGCACGAAGAACGCCGTGTAGAGCGCGGTGACGCCCAGGCTGGACCAGAACAGGTCGTCGTCCATCAGCCGCGAGTAGTTGTCCCCGCCGATGAACTGCCATTCGCCGTTGAGCCGGTAGTCGGTGAGCGACAGAAACGCCGCGCCGAGGGTCGGCCCGAACCGGAAGACGATGAAAAGCAGCAGCATCGGGCCCACGAACAGCAGCCCGATGCGTGCCTCGCGCCGTCGTACGGTCCTGCTGTACGCGCTCCGCCGGACCGGCGCCGGGCCCAGAGGCCCGGCCGCCGGCGCTTTGCTCGACTCGGTATCGGTCGAGATCTTGCTCAACGCTGCCGTGCCAGAAGGTCGTCGGCCTGCTTGGCCGCCGCGTCGAGGGCTTCCTTCGGGCTCTTCTTGCCGGTGAGCGCGGCCTGGATCTCCGGCGCGATCAGCGACATCAGCTGGCGGGCCGCGGGGTTGGGCTCACCTGGATAGGCCTGCGCGAGGGCCGCCTGGAACTCCTTGGAGTACGGGCCGTCACCGGGGACCGTGACATCGGTGCGCGGCGAGAGGAATCCGCTGGCCTTGCCCATCGACTGCAACTGCGCCGGCTGCGTCATGAACGCCAGGAACTTCTCGGCTCCCGACACATTGCCGGACTTGGCGTTGATGCCGAGTCCGCCGGGGATGCCGAAGGCGATCTGCTTGGCACCGGTGAGCGGGGTGCCGACGAGCACGTTCTCCTGGCCCCAGGCCTGGGCGGCCACGGAGGCGTCGGCCGGTGTGTTGGAGAAGCCCATGGCCGCCTGCTGCTTGCCGAGTGCCTGGTCGGCCACGACGTTGGCGTTGGTCAGCGCGGACTTCGGGATGCCGCCGGACTTGTAGAGGTCGGTGATGAAGGTGAGCGCCTCGACGCCTTCGGGTCCGTTGAAGGCGACCTTCTTGCCGTCGTCGGCGAAGACCTTGCCGCCGGCCTGCCAGAGCAGCGGATAGAAGTTCAGGTTCTGTGTCGCTTCGTTGCCCGCCGAGTAGTCGAGGACCGACGCGCCCGCCTGCTTGAGCTTCGGAGCCGCGGCCCTGATCTCGTCCCAGGTGGCAGGCGGCTTGCTGATGCCCGCTTTGGCCAGCAGTTTCTTGTTGTACAGCGTGGTGGTGACGGTGTGGTAGATCGGCGCCGCGTAGACCTTGCCGTCCTGCTTCATGGCGTCGAGGGCGGCGGGCAGGAACTTGTCCTCGGTGCCCTTGAGCGCGCCGTCGACCGGGCGGATGGCGCCGTTGCTCAGATACTGCGGGATCTGGTCGGGCCCGAGGAGCACGACGTCAGGGCCCTTGCCGCCGCTGAGCGCGGTGGCGAGCTTCTCGTCGCGGTTCTCCCAGGGCTGCTGCTCGACGGTGAGCTGCACCCCGGTCTCCGACTTCTCGAAGTCCTTCTCGATCTGCGACCAGTAGGCCGCGTTGGCCTTGGGGTCGGCGATCACCGGGTACATCCACACGGTGACTTTCTTCGACCCCGAACTGCTGTCGCCGCCGCAGCCGGTGAGCAGGGCGGTGAGGGTGAACAGCGCGAGAGGTGCGGCGGCGCGTTTGAAGCCTGTCTTCATGGGGGCCTCCGGAAGGCCTGAGAAGGGAGCCAGAGCCCGGCTAGTTTCGGCCTGGGCCGAAACTAGCCGGGCAGGATTTGGCATGTCAATGCCTCAGCTGCGGGGATCCACCACGAACAGCTCGGCGACACGGTTGAAGTACAGCTTTCCGTCCTGATGGCCGGTCAGCCGCCGGTGCGGATAAGCCACGATGAGCACCGGATCGCGATGCGGCGCGAGCGGATCGACCCGGTAGATGAGCCCGCCGTCGACGCTCACGAACAGCTTCGAACGTGAGACCACGATGGACCCGCCGGTGCTCCTGGTGCCCAGTTCGAAGGTGTGCACGATCGCGTGCGTCTGCCGGTCGACCGCGAACAGCGTGTGCCCGGCGAGACCCCACAGTCTGCGGTCGGGGCCGATGGCAAGGGCGCTGACGGTCCCTTCGGTGCTGACCGGCTCGATCTCCCAGAGCTTCTCGCGGCGGTTCACGTCCCAGGCGAAGACCGCGCCGGCCTTGCGCGTGGGCGGTGTGGTGCTGAGTCCGCCGGTGACGCTGGCGCCGCCGTAGACCACTCCTTCGTACGCGGCCAGTGCGAACAGGCTCTCGTCCTGCGAGATGTTGCGGGTGAACTCCCAGTTGCCGGAGACCGGGTCGTAGACGGCAACGCCGCCGCCGAGCCGGTCGCCCGCCGGGACCGTGCCGACCGCGATCTTGCCGTCGACCTCGGCGAGGCATTTGCTGCGCGCCTGGAGCTGCGGCCCGAGGTTGAAGACGAGCTCCGGGTTGGGCGGAGTGCCGGGCGGGCCGCCCGGGGAGTATTCGGGGCTGTTCCAGGGCTGGTCCGGCCGGTAGCGGTAGAGCCGTGACTCCGGGTAGACGCCGAGCCAGACCGTGCCGTCCGCTGCCTGCAGAATCGACTCGATCTGCGCGAAGCGGTGGAACGCGGAGACGCCGGTGTCGGTACGGACCGTGCCCAGACCGCCGTTGAGGAACCCGCCCGCGTAGACGGTCTTCCGGCCGCCCCCGCCCAGCGCCAGGATCTCGATCGGCTCCTTGCGGACCTTGGTGTCCAGGATCGCGGACGCCCCGGTGGCCGGGTTGTAGCGGAACATCTCGCCGCGCCAGAGCGTGCCGACGACACTGCGGCCCGGATAGTCCGCGAGGCCCAGCTCCGCCCAGCCGATGGAACGGGTGTTCTGCACCTTGCCGGTGAAGGTGAGTCCGGTGGCGGTGAGCTGTTTGGTCGCCGGGTCGTAGCGGCGCAGCTCACTGCGCTGTATGAGGTAGATGCCACCGCCGGAGTCGGGCGGCGAGATCTTCAGGCCGTGCGCGTCCGGGATCTCGTCGGTCCAGGTGCGGGTCGCGAGGTCGTAGACGAACAGCGGCCCGGGCAGGTCGGAGCCGATGCGCGCGTACAGGCGGCCGCCGTAGGCGTCGAGGTCGTAGACGGCCTTGCCCTCGATGGTGCCGAGGCCGGGGGGCGCGGGCAGTTCGGTGATCGAGCCGGTCGCCGGGTCGAGCTCGGCGATGTGCGCGGCGGCGTACGAGCCGGAGTAGACCTTGCCACCCGCACAGGCCAGGCTCCGAACGTACGTCTGACCGGCGACGACCTGTCCGAAGTCGGTGTACGCCCTGGTCTCGGGGTCGAACCGGAACACCTTGCCGCCGGGGAACGTGCCGCCCCAGATCTTGCCGTCGGCGTCGGAGGTCAGCGACCAGATGAAGGTCTGCCCGGCGAGCGGCAGGCCGAGGTCTTCGGCGACGTCCCCGGCGCCCGGCTTCCAGCGGTAGAGATGCGCGTTGCCGTACGTTCCCGCGTACACGCCGTCGGGTGCGGCGGTGACGGCCCAGGAGCCGTCGGCCCCCGGCAGCGGCGCGCTGACCAGCTGGTTGCCGGTGGCCGGGTCGATGGCGTTCAGATACGCGGGCTTGCCCGTCGAGACGTTCCACATGGCCGGCTTGCCGTCGGGTCGCGGAGCGACCACGCCACCCAGGAGCAGAACGTCGGCGAGCGGAACACCCAGGGATACGGGAACGCGCATCAGCGCCTCCTCGGCGGACGCGGAACTCGGGGCTGCTAAGGACAGTACAGAGGTGGAGAGTGCTGCGGTCGAGCCGGCGAGAAACGCTCGTCGCGTCGTCACAGGGGGTAACACCTCCGAAAGAAACGGGAGTTACGGCACTAGCCGAAAGTGATACGCCACGGTCCTTGGGCCGTCAACGGCGCGGACCGAGCGGGTCCCTGACAACACTCGTACGGGTCCACGTACGGTGGGCCGCCCGGTCCCGGTGGGCCGCCGCTCGGCCGCGGCGGGCCTGAGTGAGACTGGCTCCCGTGAGAAGCGAGAACACCTCCTTTGAGGGCGGGCCACTGGACGGGCGCGTACTGCCGGTCCTGACCGGGCCGACCGGGCATCCGCCGAAGTGGTACGAGATCCCCGTGCCGAACGACGACGGCACGCCGCCGACGGTGCACACCTACCGGCGCGTGCCGTCGGGGTACACCAAGCGGCTCGGTCTGCTGCGCGGCTGGAAGTACGAGTACGCGCCGGAGGGGAAGGAGCGGCGCGAGCTGAAGTGGCCCTGGTCGAAGCCGAACGGCGCGCCATAAGATCGCCGGGACCTTAGGGGGAAGCTCGCATATGGAGCCGCTGCAGCAGGATGATCCGCGTCGGATCGGGCCGTACGGCGCGTTGGCGCGTCTCGGGGAGTCGGCGAGCAGCGTCCGGTATCTCGCGCTCGACGCCGACGGTTCGCTGACCGCCGTCTCGCGGGCGCGGCCCGAACTGGCGGCCGTGCCGGCGTTCCGGCGGCGCTACCAGTCCGAGGCACGGACGGCGGAACGGCTGGCCGGAGGCTGGGTGCCGGAGCCGCTCGGATCCCGGACGGACGGCGACGAGCTGTGGACGGCGAGCGCGTACGTCCCGGCGCTGACGCTGCGTGAGGCGGTCGCCCTCGCCGGCCCGTTGCCGGAACGCACGGTCCGGATACTGGGCGCGGCGCTCGCGGAAACGCTGTCCCGGGTGCACGCCACGGGAGCGGTCCTGCACGGCCTGGCCCCGGACACGGTCCTGCTGGCGGCCGACGGCCCGCGGCTCACCGCGTTCGGAGCGCTGGGCGCCGCGGCGGGCGCGGTGGCAGGTCCTGGCGGACTCTCCGTCCAGCTCGGCTATCTGACCCCGGAACAGGCGACGGGCGCGGACCCGGGACCGGCGTCCGACATCTTCGTCCTGGGGCTGCTCCTCTCGTACGCGTCCACGGGCACGACCCCGCTCCCGGACGCGGACCGCATCGCGCACGGAGAACCCGAACTCGCGGGAGTCCCCGACGAGTTGCGCCCCTTGATCGCCTCATGCCTCTCGAAGCCGCCGGAGTCCCGCCCACCGGCGGGAACGGTGGCGGCGGACCTGGCGCTCGAGGGTGCGTCGGCGCTGGCACGGGACGGCTGGCTGCCGGGTGTCCTGACGGAGGCGATCGAGGGACAGGCGGGAGCTGCGGAAACGTTGCGGACGGCAGGAGCGTGGACGCCTGCGGCACCGGTCGCGGCACCCGCGCCCAGCGGCTACGCGGCCGCGCCGCCCGCGCCGCACGGCCCCACCGGAGCGATCGTGCCGCAGCAGGCGGGTTCCGGCCGTGGCTCGGTGGCCGCGGGGCATGCGGGCGGCGGCTCCGCCGCAGCCGTCGCACCGGCGTTCGGCGGCGGGCAGGGTCACGGCCCCGCCGGACCGTTCGCGCCCGCCGCCGCTGCTCCGCAAACGGCGGGCCACGGCGGTGGGTGGCAGGGCGATCGGCCCACGGCCGCTCTCGGCGTGCGGCAGGTGCCCGCGAGTGCCGACGGGACCTCTCGGCGCGCGGTGCTCGTGGGCGTGGTCGCCGGGGCCGCCGGGGTCGTGCTCGGCGGAGGCGGCGTGTACGCCCTCGGTGGCGAGGAGGACGCGCCCAAGGCAAAGCCCACGACACCCGTCCGGCGCGCTCGGGTCGCCGGGATGGCGCCCGAGCCCGTGTGGCGGTACGAGCATGCCGGGGCGGCGCCCAACGCCACCGTCTGCGGCGGCGGCAGCGTCCTCGTGCTGACCGCGCCCGAGCACACCACCGGCGTGGATCTGCGCACCGGCCGGCAGTTGTGGCAGCTCAAGGACGCCGCATCGGTCACCCGCGCCGTACCCGTCGACAACGAGCTCTGTCTCGTCGACTCGACGGCAGAGCTTGTGTGGATCTCGGCGCGCGACGGGAAGATCCGGCACCGGGTCGCGAAGACCGCGCTGGCCGGGCCCGGCGAGACGCTGACCCTCGGCGGCCTGTCCGGCTCCGACTCAAGCACGCTCTGGATGACCGGCCACATCAGGAAGGGCAAGGCCCTCACCGCGCACTTCTTCGCGTACGACCTCGCCGCCCGCAGCTGGCTGTGGCGTACGCCCGTGCCAGGCGGCCTTGCCCCGCGCATCCCCCGCTACGACCTGATCGCCGTCCGCCCCGGCGACATCGTCGTGCGCCAGGACGCCGCCTCGCTCACCGCCGCGCAGCGCAAGACCGCCAAGGGCGCGTCCACGCTGCTGGTGTTCGACCGGAAGACGGGCCGGCGGCGGCAGGCCTTCGCGCTGCCGGGCGTCCTGCCCGCGGCCGCGATCGCCGGCGACGCGACGGACAAGGTCTTCGCCGCGGTGGCGGGCGAGCTGCAGGCGTTCAGCAGCCGTACCGGCGTGCGGCAGTGGCGGATGGCCGGGGCGCGGCCCGCGGCCGGTGAGACCGGGGTCTTCCCGTTCGGCAAGGGCGTCCTGCGCGGCCCGATGCTGTACGTCGCCAACCGCCATCAGGAGGTGTGCGCGGTCGACACCGCGACCGGCCGCTCCCTGTGGCGGCGTTCCACCGAGGCTCCGGTCTGGAACGCCGTCCCCGGCACGGCGCTCAGCGCGAGCGGCCAAACCGTGCTCGCGGGCGACGGCGCGCAGCTGACCGCGTTCGCCGCGCGCGACGGCAAGCGGCTGTGGAAGTTCCAGGAGGCCGGTGCGAAGGACGTGCCGGGCGGGGCGCGTTATGTGCCGCTGCCCGGCGGCAGCGGCAAGAGTCTCGTGGTCCAGCGCGAGGGGACGTTCTACGCGCTGGACGTGGAGTGACACGCCGCACCGCGTTCGTACTCCGCCTCGACGAGTGACCGCGTTGCGCTGAACCGACCACTCGTATCGCGCTCCGGCCGCCTTGCTCGCACGATCGGCTGTGGGGCGGACGGCCCTCCCCGCAGCCGGAGGTGATGGCGTGTCAGGCAGGTTGCTCCGCACGGTGGCCACGGCGGTGCTGGCCACGACGTTCGCGGCGGTACCGGCGGCCGCCGACCCCGTCACGGAGAAGCCGACCGTCTCCGAGCTGCTGACCGACCTTCAGACCCTGTACCGGCAGGCCGCGGCGGCGGGCGAGACGTACAACGCCACCGAGGTGCAGCTGAAGACCCAGCGCACCGAGACCGCTCGCCTCGGCCGTGAGCTCGCCAAGGCCCGCAACGCGCTCGCCGACAGCCACGGCGACGCGGGACGGCTGGCCCGCGAGCAGTACCAGGGCCGCTCCGAGCTCTCGTCGTATCTGCGGCTGCTGCTGGCCCGCGACCCTCAGCACGCGCTGGACGAGGACCATCTGATGGAGCGTGCGGCCGCGGACCGGCTGGCCACGATGAGCAGGCTGGCGAACGGCGCCCAGCGCGCGGCCACGCTGGCGGCCGCGTCCCGCAAGGCACTCGACCGGGAGCAGACCCTCGCCACCCGGCAGCGCCAGGCCCGCGACACGGCGGCCGCGCGGCTGAAGGACGTCGAGAAGATGCTCGCCTCGCTCTCCCCCGACGAGATCGCCGAACTCGCCGCGCTCGAAGCGTCCGGCACCGCCGAGGCCCAGGAGAAGCTGATGGCCTCCGGCGTGCTCGGCGGCGAGCGGACGCCGACCGAGCAGGGCGAGCGGGCGCTGACGTATGCCGCCGGCCAGATCGGCAAGCCGTACGTGTGGGGCGCGGAGGGCCCGGAGTCGTACGACTGCTCCGGCCTGACCTCGCAGGCGTGGGCGGACGCGGGCCTGGAGATCCCACGGACCAGCCAGGAGCAGTGGGCGGAACTCCCGAAGGTCCCGCTGCGCTCGCTGCGCCCCGGCGATCTGGTGATCTACTTCCCCGAGGCCACGCATGTGGCGATCTATCTGGGCGACGGAATGGTGATCCAGGCGCCGCGCCCGGGGACGTCGGTGAAGGTCTCTCCGATCGCCGCGAATCCCCTGCTGGGCGCGGTCCGTCCGGATCCGGAGGGTGAGCCGTTGCCGGCGTACACCCCGCCGCCGCTGCCCGAAGGAGCCACGGCGGGGCAGGACACCGGCTACTCGGAGTCCGAGGCTCCGGAGGAGGCCGACGCGACCTCCGACAGATAATCTTCCGCGAGCTCCGGGTCGTAGAAGAAGTTCTCGAAGTCCGACGGGTCGTTGAAGCCGTTCGCGATCCGGCCCGCCACCGGCGGGAGCATCATGCCCGAGCCGATCAGCTTCAGGACGTGCTCCGGCGGTACGCCGAGCATCGCGTTCGTCCACTTGGTGACGTGCTGCGCCGTGTTCCAGTAGCCGTCGAAAGCGGACTGCATCCACTCCTCGTCGAACGGCTTGTCCCCGTGCTCCACGATCGAGGTCAGATACGACGCCGCGCACTTCGCCGCCGAGTTGGAGCCCTGTCCGGTGATCGGGTCGTTGGCGACGACCACGTCCGCGACGCCGAGCACCAGTCCCCCGCCCGGCAGCCGGCCGATCGGCTTGCGCACGGTCGGGGCGTAGCGCCCGGCCAGCGTGCCGTTGGCGTCCGTGAGTTCGACCTTGGTGGCGCGGGCGTACTCCCAGGGCGTGTACTTCTCCATCAGCTCGAGCGTCAGGGACAGATGCTCGGCCGGGTCCTTGACGCCCTGGAAGACGTCGAGAGGGCCGCCGGGTATGCCCTCCCAGAAGAGGATGTCCGCGCGGCCGGTGGTGGTGAGCGTCGGCATGACGAAGAGCTCGCCGACGCCGGGCACGAGGTTGCAGCGGACCGCGTCGTAGTCGGGGTGCTCGGGACGCGGGCCGAGGCCGTGCACATACGCGACGGCGAGCGCGCGCTGCGGTGCGTCGTACGGGGAGCGCGCGGCGTCGCGGGCGAACATCGAGACCAGTTCGCCCTTGCCCGCCGAGACCAGCACCAGGTCGTACGTACGCGAGAAGTAGTCCAGGTCGGAGACGGCTGCGCCGTGGATGACGAGCTGTCCGCCGCGCTGGGCGAAGGTCTCCATCCAGCCGGCCATCTTCACGCGCTGGTCGACGGACTGGGCGTAGCCGTCGAGCCTGGCCACCCAGTCGACGGCGCGGGACGCGTCGGGCGCGGTGACCGAGACGCCGAGGCCCTCGATGCGCGGGGCCTGGGACTCCCAGAAGTTGACGCCCAGATCGCGCTCGTGCTGGAGCGCGGTGTGGAACATGCACTGCGTGGACATGACCCGGCCGGACCGGATCTCGTCGGCCGTGCGGTTGGACATCAGGGTGACCTCGTAGCCCTGTGACTGAAGTCCGAGAGCGAGCTGGAGGCCGGACTGGCCGGCTCCGACGATGAGTATCTTCCGCATGGCGGGTGTTCTCCGTTGCTGTTCCGGGGTGCTGTTCCGGGGGTTGCTATTCCGGGGTGGCTTCGAGCGCGTGGGCGACCAGTGCGAGCAGCGACTCGATCACCGTGATCCGCTTGCGCGCGTCCATGATCACCACAGGTACGTGCGGCGGCACCGTCAGGGCCTCCCGTACGTCATCGGCCTCGAACAGCTCCGAACCCTCGAAGTGGTTGACGGCGACGATGTACGGCAGCCCGCTGCTCTCGAAGTAGTCGAGCGCCGGGAAGCAGTCCGACAGCCGGCGCGTGTCGGCCAGCACCATCGCGCCTATCGCGCCGCGCACCAGGTCGTCCCACATGAACCAGAAGCGCTGCTGCCCCGGCGTGCCGAAGACGTACAGCACCAGATCCTCGTCGAGCGTGATCCGGCCGAAGTCCATGGCCACGGTGGTGGTGAGCTTCTCCGGCGTCGCGGTGAGATCGTCGGTCTCCTCGCTCGCCTGAGTCATCAACGCCTCGGTCTGCAGCGGCGTGATCTCCGAGACCGCGCCGACCAGGGTCGTCTTGCCGACGCCGAAACCGCCCGCGACCACGACCTTGGTGGCGGTGGGGGCACGGGTGTGGTCGAGCTGCCAGGACTGCAGGCCCTCGTCGGTCGGGTGCACCGCGGCGGGCCCGGGTTCGGGCTCCGGCTCGGGACGGGGCCGGGCGAGCAGCGTGTCAGAGTCGGCGGAGTCCACTCAGCACCCTTTCGAGCAGCGCGCGTTCCGGCCGTCCCGGGCCGTGCCCGGTGCCGTACACACGGATTCTTCCCTGGTCGGCGAGGTCGCTCAGCAGCACCCGGACGACGCCCAGCGGCATCTTCAGCAGCGCCGAGATCTCGGCGACGGTACGCATCCGGCGGCACAGCTCGACGATGGCCTGCAGCTCGGGCATGACGCGCGAGGAGAGGTCGCCCTTCGGCAGCTCCTTGCGGTCGGCCGGTGCTTCGAGCGCGGCCACGAACGTCTCGACGAGCAGCACATGGCCGAAGCGCGTGCGGCCGCCGGTGAGCGAGTACGGGCGGACCCGGGCCGGGCGGCGGCTCTCGCCGCGCACCGGCAGCCGGCGGACAGGTTCAGCGGCGGACGTCACTCGGAGCCCTCCAACGATTTGCGCAGCTCGCTGCGGAGTTCGGGGGTCAGCACATGTCCGGCGCGGCCGACGAACAGACCCATGTGGTAGGCGACGACGGACATGTCGCAGTCGGCGGCGGCGTGCACGCCGAGCAGTGAACCGTCGCTGACCGACATGACGAAGACGCTGCCTTCCTCCATCGCGACCATGGTCTGCTTGACGCCGCCGCCGTCCATCAGCCTGGCCGCGCCGAGCGTGAGGCTGCCGAGGCCGGAGACGATGGTCGCGAGGTCCGCTGCGGCGCCTCTGGGGCCCTCCGGGCGGGCGGCAGAGGTGGCGGCGGCGTTCTGCGCGGCGTCGGAGGAGAGCAGCAGCAGTCCGTCGGACGAGACGACGGCGACCGAGCGGACGCCTGGCACCTCCTCCACGAGATTGCTCAGCAACCAGTGCAGATTGCGGGCTTCACTGCTCAGGCCGAACGTCCCGGTCGCAGTCAACTGCGTGCCTCCTCGACTGTGTCCCCCGCTTCTTCGGTTGTTGTACGTGTCGTGGCTCGTGCCGGCTCTTCCTCGGCCCCGGAGTTCTCCGCGATCTCAGCGGCGGCGGCCCGGCGGCCCTCCGCGGCGGCCTGCTGGAAACCGCCGAGCCTGCGGCGCAGTGCGTCGGCGTCGACGCTGCCGGTGCGCTCGCCGGGCGCGGTGGCGGGCGTCACGATCTTGGGCGTGCGCTTGGGCAGTCCCTTGTCGGTGACGCGGTCCCAGACGGGCGCGGGTGCTGCGAGCTCGGGCTCGGGCTCGGGATCGACCTCGGGCTCGGCCTGGGGCTCGGGCGCCACTTCGGACTCGGGCTCGACCGGCGCCTCGACGGCCTCCGGCTCCGGCAGCCGCATCTCGAAGGTCGTTTCGTCGACAGAGACACTCTCCGGAACGCTGTCCGGAAGCCCGTCCGCCGTCCGCTCGTGCGTCTCCGGCTCCGCCGCCCGTACGGCCGCCTCCGCGGCCTCGATCAGCGAGTCCCTGATCTCCGGACGCCGTGAACTGCCCGGCAGCGCGTTGGAGTTGGCCTCGGCCACCGAGCCCGGCAGCTGCACGGTCGCCGTGGCGGCCGCCACCTGCGGATCGGCAGCGGGCGGCTCCTTGGGCAGCAGCGCCTGCGTCAGCACGACGACCGCCGCGACCCCGCCCTGCTTCTGCTCGCGCAACTGGATCCGCACGCCATGACGCGCGGCCAGCAGCCCGGCCACCCGCAGCCCGAGCCCCTCGCCGTCCCGCGCGGGCCGGGTCTCGTACGCATCCGGGTCCTCCAGCCGCGCGTTGAGCTCGGCCATGCGCCCGCTGGTCATCCCGATGCCGCTGTCCTGCACGGAGAGCATCACCTCGCCGCTCTCCAGCAGCCAGCCCGACAGCTCGACCTGGGCGTCCGGCGGCGAGAAGGAGGTGGCGTTCTCCAGGAGTTCGGCGATCAGGTGGCTGAGGTCGTCCGCGGCGAACCCGGCGACCTGGGAGTGCGGCGGCAGTGACTGGATGACGACGCGCTGGTACCGCTCGATCTCGCTGACCGCCGCGCGCAGCACGTCGACGAGCGGTACCGGGCCCAGGTGCCCGTGGCCGTGCTCGGCGCCGGCGAGTACCAGCAGGTTCTCGCTGTGCCGGCGCATCACGGTGGCCAGGTGGTCGAGCTTGAAGAGGGTGGCAAGCCGCTCCGGGTCCTGCTCGCGCTCCTCCAGCTTCTCGATCACACCGAGCTGCCGCTCGACGAGGCCGAGCGTGCGCAGCGAGAGATTGACGAAGGTGTGGCTGACGGTGTGCTGGATCCGCGTCAGTTCGGCGGCCATGTCCGCGGTGCGCTGCTGGAGCTCGGCGCGTGCGGCGGCGAGTTCGGCGGCCAGCGCGTCGCGGTCGTCGGCGAGGTCGCCGCGGTCGCCCTCCAGCCGCTCGGCGCGTGCGGCGATGTCCCGCAGCTTGCCGTGCAGCGTGTTGAGGGACCGTACGACCTGCGCGAACTCGTCGTTGCGGCCGGTGAAGCGTACGGGCTCCTCCACCTCGGGCGCGCCGGCGAGGCGGGCCGCGCCGATGCGCAGGACGGCCAGCGGACGGGTGAGCGTGCGGGCGACGGCGGCCGAGACGCCGATCGCCACGAACAGCAGACCGCCGAGCAGCGCGATCTGCAGCTCCAGCGCGGTGACATCGTCGTCCCGCAGCTGCTCGAAGCCTTCGATACGGCCTGCGGCGAGGCTGGACTCGACGCCGCGCAGCTGCTCGATGCGGGCGGTGAGCGCGCCGTCCAGCTTCACGTAGTCGGTCTTGCGGTCGGCGGAGGAGAGCGTGGGCTGGTCGGTGAGCCGGGCGAGGAACTGCTCGGCGGCCTTCACGTCGGGCCCGGTGACGGTGCCGGCCAGCGAGTTGCGGGCGTCCTTGCGGGCGGCCTGGTCGAAGTCGGCGAGCGCGGCGAGTTCACGCACCCGCGCCTGCTGGGCGGCGGCGCTGAGCGCGTCGCGCGTACGGTCGTCGGCCTTGTCGTCCGCGTCCTCGACGGGCAGCCCGGTGATCGGGTCGACGGTCGTACCGCCGGACGAGCGCGGCACCGAGAGCGCGGCGAGCAGCAGTCCCCGGGTGGCGGACGCCTGCTCGACGGCGAGACCGAGATCGGCGGGCGCGCGGGTGCCTTCGGCGGCGCGCGGCGGGGTCTTCTCGGTGAGCTCGACGGCGAGTGCGGTCAGGTTCGTGATGACGGCGGAGTACGCCCGGTGGGCCTCCATCGCCGTGCCTTTGCCGGTGAGCGCGGTGCGGCGGACGGACGGCACGGTGGACAGATCGCGGCGCAGCTCGGCGCGGTCGCCGGGCAGCGTGGCGCGGATCTCGTCGATCTGCCGGTCGACGCGGGCGCTGCGGCTGCCGGAGACGGTGCGCTGCTTGTCCTTGTCGCCCTTCTGGTCCTCACGGCCGGCGGCGATGTACGCGGTGACCTCGTCGCGCTCGTCGGCGAGCGAATGGGCCAGGATGACGGCCTGCCGGTTGAGTCCGGCGAGGTCGACGAGGCGCTGGGACTCGGTCAGTTCGGCGGAGGTGGCGAGGACGCCCGGGGCGCCTGCCGCGAGGACGACCAGGCTGACGGCGGCGACACCGGCGACCAGTCGGCCGCGGACCCGCACGGCACGGCCTCGCCCTGCGGGGGCCGGGTCCTGTGCCGGGAACGTCTCAGGAACCAGGGGGGCCTGAGGCCGCTTCTTCTGCACCGGTGCTCGCATTCCTGCTTGACTCGTCCACCCATGAAGCAGAGATGACGACCGGTCAGACGCGACCCCCACCCCTGGTACGGCTGGACCATTCCAGCGCTTTTGGGAGGGAAGACGCGCATCGGCCGCTCCGCCACCTGAACGAGTGAACATCACTTCGGAGTTGGCGAACAACTCGCCTCGGCGGACCCGCGGGAGCGTCGACTGGATCTTCGGGCCCGGCTTTGGCAGGATGCGCGCCCGCAGCTCAGACTGGGGATCATGCGTATCGAACTCGCCACCGCGCCCGGCACCCCCGACCGTCCGAACGAAGACTGGGCCTCCGTGGTCCTGCCTGCTGCGGGACGGGGAGGGGCGCTCGTGGTGCTGGACGGAGTGACGCCGCCGAAGGGCGATGACGGATGTGTGCACGGGGTTCCGTGGTTCACCTCCCGGCTCGGCGGTGCGCTGATCGAACTGTCCGGTTCGCGGCCGGACATACCGCTGGCCGGGGTCCTTTCCACGGCAATCCGGCGCACCGCCGACGCCCACCGGGACACCTGTGACCTTTCTCACGTGCGTACGCCGCAGGCCACGGTGGTGATGGCGCGCTGGGGCGGCCCCTCGGAGGACGTGGAGCATCTGGTGCTCTCCGACTCGACGCTGCTGCTGGAGTCGCCGGACGGGCGGGTTCGCGCGGTGCTCGACGACCGGATCGACCGGCTGCCGCGCGAGTCGCTGCGTACGCACGCCTCGGCCGACGCACTGCGCAACGCGGAGGGCGGCTTCTTCACGGCGGCGGCCGATCCGGCTGTGGCGGTCCGCGCGGTGACGGGCACTACGCCCCGGGCCGAGGTGCGCGCGGTGGCGGCGCTGACGGACGGGGCCTCGCGGTGGGTCGACATGTTCGCGGAGGGCACCTGGGCGGACTGTCTGGCGCTGCTGCGCAAGGAAGGGCCGCAGGGCCTCGTCGACCGGGTCAGGGCGCTGGAGGCGTCGGCGGCCGAAGCCCGTACGGAGGTCATCCGCTGGAAGCTGCACGACGACGCGGCCGTCGTCTTCGCCGAGCTGTAGCGGCCAAGGGCCCGGCGCCCGATCCGGACGACAGGCTGCCCCGGGGCCGGACGCTACTTCTCCACGCGGGTGTTGAGCTGGTGCAGCAGTCGCGCGAGCTCCGCGATCTCGCCGCGGTCCCAGTCCGCCAGCTTGCTCACATAGCGCTCGCGCCGGGCGTCCCTCACCCGGCGGAAGCGCTCCAGGCCTTCCTCGGTGAGCCGGACGAGCGAGGCCCGGCCGTCCGCCGGATCGGGTTCGCGGGCAACCAGCCCGAGCTCTTCCAGGGCGCGCAACTGGCGGCTCATGGTCGCCTTTCCGACCCCGAAGTAGCCGGCGAGGTCGGTGGCCCGCTGCTGCCCGGCCTCTTCGAGCCGTACGAGCAGTCCGTACGCGGCGGCCTCCAGATCCGGGTGGACCTCGCGCGCCATCTCGCCGGAGTTCGCCCGGGCCCGGCGCAGAAAGACGGCCAACTCCCGCTCCAGGGCCAGGAAGACGTGGTCCACACCACTCCGGTCCTTGGGATCCGCTTCACTCCCTGTACCGCTTCTGTGCACGTCAGCACCCCTCGCGCGCTTTCCGGATCCTGAAAGTTTCTTTCGGCGGCGGCCATTGCCGCAGCTCGGCCAGTATTTCGCAGGCGTAGACCAACGGCAGCACCCTGCCCCTCTTCCGCAACAGGGTTCTACGTGCGTAGCTTCATGAATGACATGTCCACACCATGCAGATCCCCACGACATGTCGACACATCGTCAGATCCCCCCCACCGAGGTCTTCGGAGGCACGCCATGCCCGTGCACAGATCCGGAACCACCGTTCCCCTCAGCTCGTCGTGGAGACCCCGCCGCTCGCTGCTCGCCGCGGCCGGCGCTCTCCTCGCAGTCCTCTCCCTCCTCCTCACCCTCCCCGGCACGGCCGCCGCTGACGCGGCCGGCGCCGATGTGCCGCCGCGCGGCTCCGCCCGTCTGGGCATGGGCGTCATCGCGCACGACGGCCAGGGAGGTCTGCCGCGCGACAACCGCGCCGTCCAGACGGAAGGCGTCGACGTCTCCAGCCACCAGGGCAACGTCAACTGGTCGGGACTGTGGACCAGCGGTGTGAAGTGGGCCTACGTCAAGGCCACCGAAGGCACCTACTACAAGAACCCCTACTTCCCGCAGCAGTACAACGGCTCGTACAACATCGGGATGATCCGCGGCGCGTACCACTTCGCCACGCCCGACACCACGACCGGAGCCGCGCAGGCCGACTACTTCGTGAACAACGGCGGCGGCTGGTCCCGTGACGGAAGGACCCTGCCGGGCGCGCTCGACATCGAGTGGAATCCGTACGGCGCGGCCTGCTTCGGCAAGACGCAGTCCGCGATGGTGACCTGGATCCGCGACTTCCTCAACCGGTACAAGGCCCGTACCGGACGCGACGCGGTGATCTACACCGCCACCAGTTGGTGGACCCAGTGCACCGGCAACTACAGCGGCTTCGGTGCGGCCAATCCGCTGTGGATCGCCCGGTACAACACCACTCCGGGCACGCTGCCGGCCGGCTGGGCGTACCAGACGATGTGGCAGTACACCTCGTCCGGACCGATCGTCGGCGACCACAACAAGTTCAACGGCGCGCTGGACCGCGTCGTGGCTCTCGCGAACGGCTAGGTCCTGTCGGGCCGATCGGGCCGGATCAGTGAGCGGGGTCTGGTGCGTGCAGCTGCAAGGCGGAGGAGGGAGACATGGCGGAGCCATGGCGACCGACGACAACGCGGCAGATGTGCGTGCCAGGGCACGCGAGCCCGGCAAGATCGGCCCGACAGGACCTCAGCCTCCAGGGGCCGCCCCGCGGACCCGGGTCACGACCAGTGCGCGGGGCGGTTCAGTTCCTTGGGAAGCCTGGTGGCGGCATCGCCCTTCGCCGCGTTCAGCTGCGGCTGAGTGACGAAGATGGCGCCGGTGAGATCGGCGCCCGAGAGGTTCGCGTCGCGCAGATCCGCACCGATGAGGTCGGCGAGGCGCAGATCGGCGCCGGTCAGATCCGCGGCGATGAGATACGCGCCGCGGAGACTGACCCCGCGCAGATCGGCACCCTTGAGCCGGGCGCCCATCAGATCCGCTCCCCGGCGGTCCTTCTTCCGCCCGGCGGCGCCGGCGCCGGCCCGTACGAGCTCGCTCGTCCGCAGCAACACCTCATTGACCTGCTGCCGGTGCGCGGCCACATCCAGCTTCTCCAGGTCGTCGGGCCCCAGCCCGGCCAGACGCTCGGTCTCCGCGAGCTGCCGCCGGATGTCCGCGTGGACCGAGCGGGCGGGCCGCAGCGTCAGCGCCTCGGTCAGATAGCGGAGCAGTTCGTGAAGCTGCCGTACGACGGGGAAGACCGCGAACATCTGCGCCGCGGTCTCGGGGGCCTGCCGCCAGTCCGTGCCGCCGAAGGTGATCTGCGAGACCTGCTGGCCCGCGCCGAAGCAGTCGTACACCGTGCAGCCGGAGAAGCCGCTCTGCCGCAGCCGGGTGTGGATGCCGCAGCGGAAGTCGGTGCGCAGATTGGAGCAGGGCTTTCCGGCGTCCTTGTCGGTCGCGAAGTCCGCGGACGCGGAGAACGGCAGTGCGACGCAGCACAGCCCGAAGCAGCTCCCGCAGTCGGCCTGCAGCGGGTTTTCCATTGCTCCATTGTGCGGGACGGCGAAGGACCCCCGGCGCGCAGGCACCGGGGGTCCGTCACATCACCTAGGCCTTGCTGTCAGCCGGTTGTCAGCCGCACCGGCCCGCCGGCCGGTCGCGGGTGACCAGGTCGGTCCAGCCCGTCGTGCCGTCGATCCAGATCACCTGACGGCCGGAGACGGCCGCCGGGGAGATCTGCTCGCCGCGGTTGCAGGAGACCCGCTCCTGGCGCGAGCCGTCCGCGGCGATCTGCCACAGCTTCGGCAGCGACTCGTTGCGGAGCACCGTGTCGGGCAGCGCGCTGTTCACGGTGACCGCCTCGTCGGAGACCGTCAGATCGAAGGGCAGCAGCGCGGTCGGCTTGGACTCCGGGCTGATGTCGACCGTGCCGGTGCCGTCGAGGCCGGAGCGGCGGACGGCCATCTGGCCCTCGTCGTTCAGGTTCTCGTCCACCAGCCAGAAGGCGTGCGTGGCGTTGATGCCGGCCTGGCCGAGCACCTGCGGGTCGCCGAGCTGCTGGGCGAGTGCCGCCTTGCCGGTCTTGAGGTCGTGGACCTCGACGCCCAGCTTGTACTCCTGGCCTTCCGGATACAGCTTGGCGTAGGCGAGCTTTCCGTTCCTGATCGCGGGAAGCGCGGTCAGTACGTCGAAGCCCCCGCCGTCCACGAAGGTCGGCTCACGGTCGCCGGGGCGCAGATAGGCGACATGCCGGTCGAAGAAGATCCCGAAGGTCTCGAAGACCACCACACCGTTCTCCACCCGCAGGCCGGAGATGTCGGTGAACGAGGTGTACAGCTTCTTGGTCGGACCGCCCGCGACCGGCCGGGAGAGGATGTCGAGGCTGGTCGTGCCGTACGCCGCCCAGACGACCGTCTTGCCGTCGGTCGCCGGATAGACGTGATAGCGCCCGTCGTTGGGGCTGATCAGCTTCGGACTGCCGGTGCCGTCGGCGCGGCCCGCGTAGACGGAGTACGGCTCCGAGCCTTCGTCGTTGGACTGCGAGACGGCCCACCAGCCGCCGCCCGCCTGGACGCCGGTGCCGGCGATGTTGAGCTTGCCGAGCAGCCGGTCGGAGTCGACGCCGAGGGCGTCCTCCCAGCCCTCGACGATGCCGTGGGCGTTGAACGACCGCTTCACCACGGCCAGTTGCTTCGCCGTGACGTCGAGGTCCTTCGCGGCCGCGAGCACCGCGTTGCGGCCGTCGGTGAATCCGTCGAGCGGTGTCATGTACTCGGACAGCGCCTTGTAGACGATTCGGTCGCCGAGCTCGCCGCCGACGTCCTGGCGCAGGTCCCACAACGCACCCGAGAAGATGGTGGAGTTGAGGTGCACTCCGCCGTTGTCGGCGCCGAAGGTGACGCCGAGGAAGTTCTTCGAGGTGGACGCGCCGTCGTTGAGGTCACGCAGCGCGCAGTCCCGCGGCTTGGTCGTACGGCACAGGTCCTCGCCGATCAGACCCGACTCCGGGGCCTCCATCGACTGGCCGGACGCGGCGAGGTCGATGGCGTTGCCGAAGTAGTCGGCGAGCGCTTCGTTGAGCGCGCCGGACTGGCCCGCGTAGACGAGGTTGGCGGTGTTCTCGACGACGCCGTGCGTCATCTCGTGTCCCACCACGTCGAGGTCGGCGGAGAGGGGCTTGTACTCCTCGTCACCGCCGCCGTACACCATCTTCTGGCCGTCCCAGAAGGCGTTCACGAACGGGCCGCCGAAGTCGGTGACGCCGACGAGGGAGTTGACGGTCATGCCGCGGCCGTCGAGGCTGTCGCGGCCGAGGTTCTTGCGGTAGAAGTCGTAGACCCGGCCGGCGGCCCAGTGCGCGTCGACCGCGCCCGACTCGGTGGCCTCCTTGCCGAAGTCCGACGCCGGATCGCTGAACTCCTTCAGCCCGCTCGGCCAGGTGCCCGCCACCTCGCCGACGTCGCGGCCGCGTGCGTCCCAGGTCGTGAGGGTGTTCTTGCTGGTGTCCGCCATGCGGGCGGTGTCCGTCATGCGGTACGCGGTGCCGGCGGCGTCGAGTCCGAGGTCGAGGTCGACCTTGGCACCGTCGAGCTTGACGCCGGAGCCCTTGACCGGGAGGACGGGGTCGGCCTCGGCCGCGCGCGCGGCCGCCTTGGCCGTGGCCGTGCCCGGCTTCTTCGCCATGTTCTTGGCGGCGAGGGTCTTGATGCCGCTGAACTGCAGCACCGGGTATCCGGCGCGGGCGTCGACATACACCTGCTGGAGGACCGGCTGGCCGGTGGCAGGGTCGGTGCCGCGCACGGTGACGTGGTGGGCGAGCACGCCTTCGCCGCGCGGGATCACCACGAGGCCGCCGGCCGTGCCGGTGAGCGCGGCGGCCCGGGCGGACTTGGCGCCCTTGCCCGGTATCGCGTCGGCCTTGCTCAGCGTCTTGCCGCCGAGACGCGCGGCCGTCGCCGCGATCGCGCGGCGCACCGCCGTCTCCTTGCTGACGCTCGCCTTCGTGCCGGTCTTCAGACCCGTGAAGTACTTGCCGGAGGTGCCGGTGACGACCCGCTTGCCGCCCTTGGACTCCATCCGTACGACGTACTGGCCGCCGAACACCGGGACGCCGTGGTGCTTCTGCTGAAGCCGCACGGTCTCTTCCGCGCCATTTTTGACGGTCCCCAGCGGCGTCAGATCGCGCTGCGCGTCGGCGATCCGGTAGCGGCTCTCCTTGGCTTCGAGATGGCCGCGGGCCGCGTCGGCGGGACTTGCCTCGGCGTCCGCCGCGTCCCTGATGCCCTCGACGAGCGACGGTGTGGCCGTCTCTGCCCCCGGGATGACATCGGCGGGCGGTGCGGCGGCCGGAGTGACCGCCTGCGCCGGTACTGCGGTCAGCAAGAGCCCGGCTGCGCCGAGCAGTGCTGCGAGACCGGTCCCCCTGGACATGCCCGATCTCCGTGTGCGTGTTCTGGCCTTGCGCACAGTTCGTACCCCTCCCACGTGCTGGTCAAGCCGTAAAGGTGGTCATGCCCATGCAACCTGCGGGCCGCCAACCGATCAATGAGGTCGGCAAGTTGACAAGTGGACACGCACACTTGTGTGTCCCGTGAAGACGGAGTGAGAATCCGACACATGAGCGAGGGGGAACTGCACACCCTCGGCCTGGGGCAGGCCGAGGAACGCGCCTACGAAGCGCTGCTCAAGGAAAGGGCCTGCGGGGCGGATGAGTTGGCGCGGCTGCTGGGACTGCCGCGGGAGCGTCTTGACCGGGTGCTCGGCCACCTCGTCGAACACGGCTTCGCGCTGCCGGCCGACGGCGCCGGCGACGACGCGCTGCCGCATCCGGCGGCCCCGGCGTCGGCGATCCGTACGCTCATCCACCGGCGCCAGGCCGAACTGCACTTACGGTCGGCGGAACTCGAGCGATTACGGATGACCGCGGACCAGCTCGCGGTCCGCCTGATGTCGGGCTCACCGAGCGCGTCCGACGGCGGCATCGAGGTGGTGACGGGACCACGGGCGATCGGCGAGACGACGGCGTACCTGCTGGCGTCGGCGGAGCGCGAAGTGGCGATCCTGGACCCGGAGTCGCTCGACCTCTCGGCGCTGCTCGAACGAGGAGTCGACGTACGGACCGTCCTCGACCGGGACGGCCTCTCGGCCCCGGGCCGGATGCGGGCGGTGACCGGCCTGGCCGAACGGGGCCTGCGGGCACGGGTCGCGACGGCCGTCCCGACCAAGCTGATCGCGGTCGACCGCCGGATCACGCTGCTGCCTCCCGCGGACCCGACATCCCCCGCCGCCACGGCGCTGCTGGTCGACGACGCGCTCCTGCGCAACGCACTCGTCCCCCTCTTCGAAACGGTCTGGGACCGCGCGACCCCGCTGGGCGGCCCGCACACCGCGCTCCCGAAGGCCGAACGCGAACTCCTGGGCCTGCTGGCCTCGGGCCTCAAGGACGAGGCAATCGCCCGCCGCCTGGGCGTCCACGTCCACACGGCACGCCGGAGAATCAGCCGCCTGCTGGACACACTTGGGGCGGAGACCCGCTTCCAGGCGGGCGCGAAGGCGACGCTCCGGGGGTGGCTGGACTGATTGTTTCCGGGGCTGCGCCCCAGCCCCCGCGCCTCGCTGCTCGCCGCGTCCGGCGAAGCTCGGCCACCACGGCCGCAGGCCGTACGGGGTCCAGGGGCGAAGCCCTGGTTGCGGGAAAGGGCAGGGTGGGGAAGAGAGGCCCAGCCCTCACCCGGCAGGATGGCCGGATGACGCACAACCGGACCGGCACCGCACGGCGTTCCAACGCCGCCGCCGCCACCGCGATACTCATCGCGCTCAGCGCCTGCGGCGGGACAGCGTCGTCCGCCGAGCCACCGGCGAAACAGGCCGCCCGCGCCGTCGCACCCGCACCCCGGTCCTCGGCCGTCGCCTTCGACGGGGCGTCTTCGGTCGGCGTACTGATCGACCGCGACGGCGAGCACTTCTGCACCGCGAGCGTCGTCGACAGTCCGAAGGGCAATGTCGTCGCGACCGCCGCGCACTGCATCCAGGACGCCGGCGGCGAGCCTGACCACGAGCCCGGTGAGCTCCGGTTCGCGCCGGAGTTCTCCGGCAACGGCAATGGCAACGCCACGAACAAGGACCAGGGCAGGACCAGCGCCAAGGCCAAGGGCGTGTATCCGTACGGGCAGTGGAAGGTCGGCTCCGTACACATCGACGACCGGTGGACCGACGACGCCGACGACGCTGACGCCGCCGACTACGCCTTTCTGACGCTGGAGCCGGACCCCAAGGGCCGCCAGGTGCAGCAGGTCGTCGGCGCGGCCAAACCCGACTGGGAGTCGGAGGCCGACCGGCGGGTCACCGTCGTCGGGTATCCGAATCAGGCACACAATCCGGCCAATCGGCCCGTCGCGTGCACCACCGACACCCGTCCCGACCCCGAGTCGCCGGAGATCCTCCTCATGGAGTGCGCCGGGTTCTGGGAGGGCACGAGCGGCGCGCCCTGGCTCGCCGACTACCGGGACGCGCAGCATCAGGGGCGGCTCATCGGCGTGCTGAGCGGCGGCGACACGGACCGCGAGTCGACCGCGGCGCTCTTCGACGCGAAGGCGCGCGACCTGTACGAGCAGGCCGCGGGCCAGTAGCGGCACGCGCAAGGGCCCGGCGGCTCACCCACAGCCGCCGGGCCCGCACACGAAGCGTCACGCCGCCGCCGGCAACGCCACCTCCGCCGGAGAGAGCGCAATCTCCAGCACCTGTCGGACATCCGTCACCGGGTGTACCTCCAGCTTGTCGAGGATCTCGGACGGGACATCGTCCAGGTCCGCCTCGTTCCGCTTCGGGATCACCACCGTCGTCGTACCCGCCCGGTGCGCGGCCAGCAGCTTCTGCTTCAGGCCGCCGATCGGCAGGACCCGCCCGGTCAGCGAGACCTCGCCGGTCATGGCGACGTCCGTACGGACCAGCCGGCCCGACAGCAGCGACGCCAGCGCCGTGGTCATCGTGATGCCCGCGCTCGGGCCGTCCTTCGGCACCGCGCCGGCCGGGAAGTGGATGTGCACACCCCGGTCCTTGAGATCCGCCACCGGAAGCTCCAGCTCCGCTCCGTGCGAGCGCAGGAAGCTCAGCGCGATCTGCGCGGACTCCTTCATCACGTCACCGAGCTGACCGGTGAGGGTCAGACCCGCCGCGCCCGTCTCCGGGTCGGCCAGCGACGCCTCGACGAACAGGACGTCGCCGCCCGCGCCGGTGACGGCGAGACCGGTGGCCACTCCGGGCACGGCCGTACGCCGCTCGGCCGGGTCCTGCGCGGACTCGGGCACATGGTGCGGCCGCCCGATCAGGCCGCGCAGTTGCTCGGCGCCGACGATGAACGGCAGCTCCTGCTCGCCCAGTTCGTGCTGCGACGCCACCTTGCGCAGCAGTCTGGCGATCGAACGCTCCAGGTTCCGCACGCCCGCCTCACGGGTGTACTCCCCCGCCAGCCTGCGCAGCGCGGACTCGTCGATGGTCACCTCGCCGGGCTCCAGGCCCGCCCGCTCCAGCTGGCGCGGCAGCAGGTGGTCCCGGGCGATGACGACCTTCTCGTCCTCGGTGTAGCCGTCGAGCCTGACCAGCTCCATCCGGTCGAGCAGCGCCTCCGGGATGGCCTCCAGTACGTTCGCGGTGGCCAGGAAGACGACGTCGCTCAGGTCGAGTTCGACCTCCAGGTAGTGGTCGCGGAAGGTGTGGTTCTGCGCCGGGTCCAGGACCTCGAGCAGCGCCGCGGCCGGGTCGCCGCGGAAGTCCGAGCCGACCTTGTCGATCTCGTCGAGCAGGACCACCGGGTTCATGGACCCGGCTTCCTTGATCGCCCGGACGATGCGGCCCGGCAGCGCGCCGACGTAGGTACGCCGGTGTCCGCGGATCTCCGCCTCGTCCCGGACGCCGCCGAGCGCGACCCGGACGAACTTCCGTCCCATCGCGTGCGCGACGGACTCACCGAGCGAGGTCTTGCCGACACCGGGCGGGCCGACGAGCGCCAGAACCGCGCCCCCGCGCCGCCCGCCGACCACGCCCAGCCCCCGGTCGGCACGCCGCTTGCGCACCGCCAGGTATTCGGTGATCCGTTCCTTCACGTCCTGCAGTCCGGCGTGCTCGGCGTCCAGGATCGCCTTCGCGCCCTGGATGTCGTACTCGTCCTCGGTGCGCTCGTTCCAGGGCAGTTCGAGGACCGTGTCGAGCCAGGTGCGGATCCAGGAGATCTCGGGGCTCTGGTCGCTGCCCCGCTCCAGCTTGTCGACCTCCTTGAGCGCGGCCTCACGGACCTTCTCGGGCAGGTCGGCGGCCTCGACGCGGGCCCGGTAGTCGTCGGTCTCGTCCTCGCCGTCCTCACCGTTGAGCTCACGGAGCTCCTTGCGCACGGCTTCGAGCTGACGGCGCAGCAGGAACTCGCGCTGCTGCTTGTCGACGCCCTCCTGGACGTCCTTGGCGATGGACTCCGCGACGTCCTGCTCGGCGAGGTGCTCGCGCAGCTGCTCGGTGGCGAGCTTGAGGCGGGCCACCGGGTCGGCGGTCTCGAGGAGTTCGATCTTCTGGGCGGTGGTCAGGAACGGTGAGTAGCCGGAGTTGTCGGCGAGCTGCGAGACGTCGTCGATCTGCTGGACACGGTCCACGACCTGCCAGGCTCCGCGCTTCTTCAGCCAGTTCGTGGCGAGCGCCTTGTATTCCTTGACGAGCTCGGCGACCTGACCGGGCATGGGGTCAGGCACGGTCTCGTCGATCCGCGCGCCCTCGACCCAGAGTGCGCCGCCGGGCCCTGTAGTGCCAGCGCCGATCTTCACGCGGCCACGGCCGCGGATGAGCGCGCCGGGGTCTCCGTCGGAGAGCCGGCCGACCTGCTCGACGGTCCCGAGCACACCGGTCGCGGCGTACGTCCCGTCGACCCGCGGAACAAGAAGCACCTTCGGCTTGCTTGCCCCACTGGAGCGCGCAGCGGCCTGCGCGGCCTCCACCGCGGCTCGTACCTCTGCGTCGGACAGGTCCAGCGGCACCACCATTCCGGGCAGCACGACCTCGTCGTCGAGGGGCAGCACGGGCAGGGTGAGCGAAGTGAACGCAGAAGACTCAGCAGCCATGATCTCCCCTTAGGCAGTGAAGTTGAGCTGTATGGACTCAATGCACAGGGCCTCGGAGATGTTCCCGGGGGAACGTTCGCTCTCAGCGATCGTCCGCGGGGCAGCCGCCTCGTGGCCGATACTGCGGCGATGAGGCTTGAGTCGTACGGACGACGGGTGGGCGCCGGGGCGGGGCTGGCGCTCGCGGGACTTCTGGTCGCCGGGTGCGGCGGCGCGGGCGGGGGCGACGGTGAGGCGCCCAAGAGCACGCCTTCCTCCTCGGCGGCGACACGCTCCGCGTCGCCTGCCGCGGCTCAGCCGCTCGTCGAGATGACGGTCACCGGAGGCATCGCCGGTGTGCACAACCGGCTCCTCGTCCGCGCCGACGGCAGCTACTCCACGACCACGAAGACCGGAGCGGGCCGTACCGGCCGAATGACCCCGGCCGAGCTGGCCGAGCTGCGCCGGGCCCTGGAAGACGCCGACTTCGCCCGCCTCCCGCGCAATCCCACGGGCTCCCCGATCGCGGACGGCTTCACCTACGAGATCTCGTACGCGGGCCACACGGTCACCACATCCGACCCCGGGCTGCTACCCGCCCTGCGGGACGTACTCGCCGCGCTCCCCGAGGACTAGCGGGTGCCGCGCCACGCGGCGCACCGCCGGCCAGCACAGGAGCCCGGCCAGCAGGGCCAGCGGATGGCCCCAGTTGGTGAGCGGGTCCGCGAAGGCCAGCAGGTCCTTGAGGAGCATCAGGGACGTGAAGCCGAGGAGCGTGGCGCGCGGGACCGGGCCGAGGAGCCCGGCGAGCGCGCCGATGCTCGCCATCAGCCCGAAGCTGATGCCGTAGTCGAGCCGGTGCAGCGAGGTGGCGGGCAGATGTCCGGCCGCCACGGATATCCCGACCGGTATCTCGGTGGCCAGCGTCGCCATGACATGACCGGCGAAAAACACCCCGGCGGTGCGCAGTCCTCCGATGCGGCGTTCCAGCGCGGTCAGTGTGAAGAGGAAGGCGACGGCGTACGGGGACGCCAACCCGCCGGCCACCCACAGCGCGCTCGCACCCAGAACGAGCAGCGGGGTGTCGGCCAAATGGGCGACATCGGTGCTGGAGCCGCGGAGGAGGGCGGAGACGGTGGCGGGGTCGCCGTACTCGGCGAACAGGGAGGTGGCGATCAGCACGAGGATGTACGCGAAGGTGAACGGCGTCCCGGTGGGTGTCGGCACCACCTGCCGCAGCACGGCCCAGCCGCGCCGCCACGCCGACCCTTGAGCTTCACCGCCGCACGAGGCCTCGGCCGCACCGGACGGTACGGGCCGGACAAGGCCCGCCTCCGGGGAGGCGGACTCGGCAGCGGGCTCCACCGGGCTCTTCCGCTGGCGCGGGATCCCGGGCAGCAGGCCCGTGTCCGTCGAGGGGACTTCGTCCTTCGTGCGCCGGTGCACCGCGTGAGGCCCCTTTCGCCAAGCCCCCGAACAAAACACCACCCAACGCGATCACCATCACCCGCGTCTATGACGTGCGCCACACCAGGCAACCCTCGTACCGCTTCGAGCGTCGCGCGCACCACCGGGCCAATTCATTTGTTCCGCTCGCGCCGTCCCGCCACGATGGCCCCAGACACCCGCCCGGCCCGCCATCCGGAGGTCATCCATGTCGCTGTACACCGACGCGTCCGATCCGCCCGTCACCCTCGACCGGCGCGACGGACCCCATGGCGAGGTCGTACTGCGGCGGCGCGGTGATCGGCACGAGATCATCGCCAACGGGTGTTTTCTGATGGACACCTCCGACGGCCGCTCCGAGCGACTTCTCGTCGACGCCGCGTACGACGCGCTCGCCGCCGCCGGAAAACGCGATCCCGCCCTCCTCATCGGCGGCCTCGGCGTCGGCTTCTCGCTGGCCCACGCCGCCGCCAACCCGAACTGGCGCAGCATCGCCGTCGTCGAGCGCGAACAGGCGATCATCGACTGGCACCGCACCGGGCCGCTGCGGCAGATCTCCGGCGACGCGCTCGCCGACCCCCGCAGCGTGATCCTGCACACGGACCTCCTTGACCACCTCCGTGCCGGTCCGGACCACGCGGAGCGTTACGACGCCCTCTGTCTTGACATCGACAACGGACCCGACTGGACCGTCACCGACGACAACGGAAATCTCTACTCACCAGCCGGACTAGCCGCCTGTCAGGCCCTGTTGGAGCCGGGCGGAATTCTCGCCGTGTGGTCCGCCCAGCCCTCCGCCGCTTTCGAGGATGCGTTGCGGAATGCCGGATTCACCGGGGTAAGAACCGAAGAGATCCCCCTTGCCCGAGGAGTTCCCGACGTGGTCCATCTCGCTGTTCGCCCTGCGTAGCCGGGAGTGCGTCACTGCCTTTACGCTGCTGACCTACACACCGGATCTAGAACCGGCTTGCAGCTCGCGAGAACGCGTACAGGGGCGGGACGATGGAGCAGACACACACCACCCACAACGGCGTCGCGGCCACGCCCGGCGCCCAGCGCCGGGTGCTGGTGGTCGAGGACGATTCGACGATCGTCGACGCCATCGCCGCACGTCTGCGGGCCGAGGGCTTCCTCGTGCAGACGGCCGCCGACGGGCCCGCCGCGGTCGACGCGGCCGAGGCATGGCAACCCGATCTCATGGTCCTGGATGTGATGCTGCCCGGCTTCGACGGCCTCGAGGTGTGCCGTCGCGTCCAGGCGCAGCGTCCCGTCCCGGTCCTGATGCTCACGGCGCGCGACGACGAGACGGACATGCTCGTCGGGCTCGGCGTCGGCGCGGACGACTACATGACCAAGCCCTTCTCGATGCGGGAGCTCGCGGCACGCGTGCATGTGCTGCTGCGCCGCGTCGAGCGGGCCGCGCTCGCCGCGGTGACCCCGCGCAGCGGGATCCTGCGCCTCGGCGAGCTGGAGATCGACCACGCACAGCGCCGGGTCCGGGTGCGCGGTGACGACGTGCATCTGACGCCGACCGAGTTCGATCTGCTGGTCTGCCTGGCGAACACGCCGCGCGCCGTGCTCTCCCGCGAGCAGTTGCTGGCCGAGGTCTGGGACTGGGCGGACGCCTCCGGCACCCGCACCGTCGACAGCCACATCAAGGCTCTGCGCCGGAAGATCGGCGCAGAGCGGATCCGTACCGTGCACGGCGTCGGCTACGCGCTGGAGACGCCTGCGCCATGAGGCGCAGGCTCCGTGGCGGACGGCCCGGCAGACGAGACCGCAGCCAGGGCTGGAGAAACTGGCTGCGGTCCGCCTCGATCTCGATATCCATCAAGACCAAGCTCGGCACGCTCGTCGTCGTCTCGGTCTTCATCACGACCGGCCTGCTGCTGGTCGCGCTGCGCACCGAGACCGAGCTGCGCTTCATCACCGTCTTCTCGGTGATCGCGACGCTCCTGATCACCCAGTTCGTGGCGCACGGGCTGACCGCGCCGCTGGACGAGATGAACACGGTGGCCAAGGGCATATCGCACGGCGACTACACCCGCCGGGTGCGCGGCGCCGACCGCCGGGACGAGCTCGGCGACCTCGCCTCCACCATCAACCGCATGGCGGACGACCTGGAGGCGGTGGACCAGCACCGCAAGGAGCTGGTCGCCAATGTCTCGCACGAGCTGCGCACTCCGATCGCCGCGCTGCGCGCCGTGCTGGAGAACGTCGTGGACGGGGTCTCCGCCGCCGATCCGGAGACGATGCGCACGGCGCTCAAGCAGACCGAGCGGCTGGGCCGCCTGGTCGAGACGCTGCTGGACCTCTCCAGGCTGGACAACGGCGTCGTACCGCTGCGGTCCCGCCGTTTCGAGGTGTGGCCCTATCTGTCGGGAGTGCTGAAGGAGGCCAATCTGGCCGCCTCCCAGCGCGGTCTCACGTCCGGCTCCGGGCACCACACCCGTACCGACGTGCATCTGCATCTGGACGTGTCGCCGCCCGAGCTGACCGCGCACGCGGACGCGGAGCGGCTGCACCAGGTGGTGGCGAACCTCATCGACAACGCGGTCAAGCACTCGCCGCCGCACGGCCGCGTGACCGTACGGGCCCGGCGCGGCCCGCTGCCGGAGTCGCTCGACCTCGAAGTGGTCGACGAGGGCCCGGGCATTCCCGAGCAGGAGCGCCATCGGGTCTTCGAGCGCTTCAACCGCGGCAGCGTGACGTCACCGCACGGCAAGGGCAGCGACGGCGGTACGGGCCTGGGCCTGGCGATCGCACGCTGGGCGGTCGATCTGCACGGCGGGCGCATCGGCGTGGCCGAATCGTCCCGCGGCTGCCGCATCCTCGTCACGCTTCCGGGGGTCCCGGCGGCACGCGGTTGACGTAGGGTTCGAACCGGAAGCGCGCATTCTGCGTGTACGCAGGTGAGGACACCGCCCGCGCCCAGACCCCGCTTCGGACTCTGGGTGCGAAACCATGCTTGTTTCCCGCCATTCCCTGCCCCGAAACCCGCCCTTCGGTGTGACTTGCGCGACGATGGCCCGCCCGGCCTGCACCTCTCGGCCAGGGAGGCGTAGCCTTTATTTCCGCTGTCCACCACCTTGTGAAGCGGAAGAGGGCGGTTGCCGCCGTGTCGTCTCAGTCCCCCAGTAACTCGAGCATCTCGACCGACCAAGGCGGGCAGGGTAAGAACCCTGCCGCCGCGTTCGGCCCCAATGAGTGGCTCGTCGACGAGATCTACCAGCAGTACCTCCAGGACCCGAATTCGGTCGACCGTGCCTGGTGGGACTTCTTCGCCGACTACAAGCCGGGTGCACCGGCCGCCGGTCAGTCGAGCGCCGCGCAGGCCTCGGATGCCGTAGCCGCGGGGGCTGCGGACACCGCAGCCCCGGTCGCCGCACCGTCCAACGGCGCACCCGCGGCCGCCCCGGCTGCCGCCGCCCCTGCGGCCCCCGCGGCCCCTGCCGCGAAGCCCGCGGCTGTAGCCCCCGCCGCACCGGCACAGCCCGCAGCCCCGGCCCCGGCCCCGGCTGCCGCTGCCCCTGCCGCACCGGCGCAGCCCGCGGCTCAGGCTCCCGCGGCCGCGAAGCCCGCCGCCGCGCCGGCGGCTGCCGCCGGCAAGGCGGCTGAGCCGGCCCCGGCCCAGGGCCCCGAGTACGTCACGCTCCGCGGCCCCTCGGCCGCCGTCGCGAAGAACATGAACGCGTCGCTGGAGCTGCCCACGGCCACCTCCGTGCGCGCCGTCCCGGTGAAGCTGCTCTTCGACAACCGGATCGTCATCAACAACCACCTCAAGCGCGCCCGCGGCGGGAAGGTCTCCTTCACGCACCTCATCGGGTACGCGATGGTGCAGGCGATCAAGGCCATGCCGTCGATGAACTACTCCTTCACGGAGAAGGACGGCAAGCCGACCCTGGTCAAGCCGGAGCACATCAACTTCGGTCTCGCGATCGACCTGGTGAAGCCCAACGGCGACCGCCAGCTCGTCGTCGCCGGCATCAAGAAGGCCGAGACGCTCAACTTCTTCGAGTTCTGGCAGGCGTACGAGGACATCGTCCGCCGTGCCCGGAACAACAAGCTGACGATGGACGACTTCACCGGCGTCACCGTCTCGCTGACCAACCCCGGCGGCCTCGGCACCGTGCACTCCGTGCCGCGGCTGATGCCCGGACAGTCGGTCATCATGGGCGTCGGCTCCATGGACTACCCGGCGGAGTTCCAGGGCACCTCCCAGGACACGCTGAACCGGCTGGGCATCTCCAAGGTGATGACCCTCACGAGCACGTACGACCACCGCGTCATCCAGGGCGCCGCCTCCGGCGAGTTCCTGCGGGTCGTCGCCAACCTCCTCCTCGGCGAGGACGGCTTCTACGACGACATCTTCCAGGCGCTGCGCATCCCCTACGAGCCGGTCCGCTGGCTCAAGGACATCGACGCCTCGCACGACGACGACGTCACCAAGGCCGCCCGCGTCTTCGAGCTGATCCACTCCTACCGGGTCCGCGGCCATGTCATGGCCGACACCGACCCGCTGGAGTACCGCCAGCGCAAGCACCCCGACCTCGACATCACCGAGCACGGGCTCACCCTGTGGGACCTGGAGCGCGAGTTCGCGGTCGGCGGCTTCTCCGGCAAGTCGATGATGAAGCTGCGCGACATCCTCGGCGTGCTGCGCGACTCGTACTGCCGCACCACCGGCATCGAGTTCATGCACATCCAGGACCCGAAGCAGCGCAAGTGGATCCAGGACCGCGTGGAGCGCGGGCACACCAAGCCCGAGCGCGAGGAGCAGCTGCGGATCCTGCGCCGCCTGAACGCGGCGGAGGCCTTCGAGACCTTCCTGCAGACCAAGTACGTCGGTCAGAAGCGGTTCTCGCTGGAGGGCGGCGAGTCCGTCATCCCGCTGCTCGACGCGGTCATCGACTCCGCCGCCGAGTCGCGCCTGGACGAGGTCGTCATCGGCATGGCCCACCGCGGCCGGCTGAACGTCCTCGCGAACATCGTGGGCAAGTCGTACGCCCAGATCTTCCGGGAGTTCGAGGGCAACCTCGACCCGAAGTCGATGCACGGCTCCGGCGACGTGAAGTACCACCTGGGCGCCGAGGGCACCTTCACCGGTCTCGACGGCGAGCAGATCAAGGTCTCTCTGGTCGCCAACCCCTCGCACCTGGAGGCGGTCGACCCGGTCCTGGAGGGTGTCGCCCGCGCCAAGCAGGACGTCATCAACAAGGGCGGCACGGACTTCACGGTCCTGCCGGTCGCGCTGCACGGTGACGCGGCCTTCGCCGGCCAGGGTGTGGTCGCCGAGACGCTGAACATGTCGCAGCTGCGCGGCTACCGCACCGGCGGCACGGTCCACATCGTCATCAACAACCAGGTCGGCTTCACCGCCGCCCCGGAGTCCTCGCGTTCGTCCATGTACGCGACCGACGTGGCCCGCATGATCGAGGCGCCGATCTTCCACGTGAACGGCGACGACCCGGAGGCCGTGGTCCGCGTCGCGCGGCTCGCCTTCGAGTTCCGCCAGACGTTCAACAAGGACGTCGTGATCGACCTCATCTGCTACCGCCGCCGCGGTCACAACGAGGGCGACAACCCGCAGTTCACCAACCCGCAGATGTACAACCTGATCGACAAGAAGCGCTCGGTGCGCAAGCTCTACACCGAGTCGCTGATCGGTCGTGGCGACATCACGCTGGAAGAGGCGGAGCAGGCGCTCCAGGACTTCCAGGGCCAGTTGGAGAAGGTGTTCGCGGAGGTCCGCGAGGCCACCAGCCAGCCGACCACGGCGCATGTCCCGGACGCGCAGGCCGAGTTCCCGGTGGCCGTCACCACCGCGGTCTCCCAGGAGGTCGTGAAGCGGATCGCAGAGTCCCAGGTCAACATCCCCGACCGGATCACCGTCCACCCGCGTCTGATGCCGCAGATGCAGCGTCGCGCGGCCTCGGTGGAGGACGGCACGATCGACTGGGGCATGGGCGAGACGCTCGCCATCGGCTCGCTGCTGATGGAGGGCACTCCGGTCCGGCTCTCCGGCCAGGACACCCGCCGTGGCACGTTCGGCCAGCGCCACGCGGTGCTGGTGGACCAGGAGACCGGCGAGGACTACACGCCGCTGCTGTACCTCTCCGACGACCAGGCCCGCTACAACGTCTACGACTCGCTGCTCAGCGAGTACGCGGCGATGGGCTTCGAGTACGGCTACTCGCTGGCCCGCGCGGACGCGCTGGTCATGTGGGAGGCCCAGTTCGGTGACTTCGTCAACGGCGCGCAGACCGTCGTGGACGAGTTCATCTCGTCGGCCGAGCAGAAGTGGGGCCAGACCTCCGGCGTCACGCTGCTGCTGCCGCACGGCTACGAGGGCCAGGGCCCGGACCACTCGTCCGCCCGTCCTGAGCGCTTCCTGCAGATGTGCGCGCAGAACAACATGACGGTCGCGATGCCGACCCTGCCGTCGAACTACTTCCACCTGCTGCGCTGGCAGGTCCACAACCCGCACCACAAGCCGCTGATCGTCTTCACTCCGAAGTCGATGCTGCGTCTGAAGGCCGCGGCGTCGAAGGCGGAGGAGTTCCTCAGCGGCGGCTTCCGCCCGGTGATCGGCGACGCTGCGTTTGATGCAGGCGGCGTGGACCCGAACGGGGTCCGCAAGGTCGTCTTCTGCACCGGCAAGGTCTACTACGACCTGGAGGCCGAGCGGGTCAAGCGCGGCAACACGGACACCGCGATCATCCGCCTCGAGCGTCTGTACCCGTTGCCGGGTGCCGAGCTCCAGGCCGAGATCGCCAAGTTCCCGAACGCCGAGAAGTACCTCTGGACGCAGGAGGAGCCGGCGAACCAGGGTGCGTGGCCGTTCATCGCGCTCAACCTGATCGACCACCTGGACCTGGCCGTCGGAGCGGACATCCCGCACGGCGAGCGCCTGCGCCGCATCTCGCGGCCGCACGGTTCGTCCCCGGCGGTCGGCTCGGCCAAGCGGCACCAGGCCGAGCAGCAGCAGCTGCTCAACGAGGTCTTCGAGGCCTGAGCAGTACGCGAGCAGTACGCAGAACCTGAAGAGGCCCGGCCCGCGCACCTCGCGCGGGACCGGGCCTCTCGGCTCTGCCCGGGTCCTGTCCGGTCCCTCAGGCTTCTTCGAGGCGTACGACCTCCGCGCGGATCAGCTCCGCCGTGTCCGAGTCCGTCGCGCCGACGGCCGACAGCATGGCGAGCACCGCGCTGTGCTCCTCCAGCGCCCGCTCCCGACCCGCCGTGCGCTCAAGACGCTTGGCCCGCATCCACTGGGCGGCGGTGGCCCGCTCCAGCAGACCGGCGGAGCCCGGCTCGGCCGCCGCCCGCCGGTAGTACTCGGCGGCGTCCTGGAGCCGCTGGTGGGAGGCCGTGCGCAGGGCGAGCAGCGCCGAGGCGAGCGCCCGGTACCACCAGGTGTACGCGGCCAGTTCGCGGTCCGCGGCGGCGCGGGCGGTCGCGCCGAGTGCCCAGTCCGCCTCGTGGAGGTCGGCGACCGTCTCCTCGGCGCGGAACCGTTCGATGTAGGCGTGGCCCAGCAGGGCGCGGCGGCGCGGGAGTTCGGGGTCGGCCGCCGATGTCTCGTCGATCGCGCCGCGCAGGGCCCGTACGGCGGCGTGGATGTCTCCCGGCGCCTCCTTGTCCACGCCTCGCTCGGTCAGCTGCCTGCCGAGCGAGGTGAGGACCGCGGCGCGGCCGGGATCGTGCCAGGGCAGCAGCGGAAGCGCCTCGGTCCAGGCCGCTATCGCCGAGTCCCGGTACGCCCAGCCGCCCGTCGACACGTACCGCTGCTCCAGGACGCGGGCCATCCGCAGCAGTATGTCGGCGAGCGCCTCCTCGTCCTTGTCGACATGTCGGCGTGCCTGGTCCAGTGCCTGGAGGATGCGCAGCCGGGCGTCTTCGTCGGGGTGTTCGTGAGCGAACTCGATGGCGTCGGCGTAGTCCAGCCAGGCCCTGCAGAGCTCCGTCTGCTCGACGGCGTCCCAGTCGATGGCGTCGATGCCGGCGTGCAGATCCTTGTCGGCGCGGTCGGCGAAGGCGCGGGAGGTGATCCGGTCCTCCTCGGTGGCGGCCCTGGCGACCGGTCCCTCGCCGCGGTAGTGGCGGGCCAGTTCGAGGAGGAGCCCGCCCTTGACCAGCAGCGCGGACTCCCGGTGTTCGTCCGCCAGCAGCAGCTGTACGACGCCGAGCGCGGTGTGCAGTGTTTCGGTGAACCAGTCCTCGGGCCTGCCGGGTCCGCGCAGCCCGTACGGCGCGCCGGTCACCGCGAGCCGCCGCAGCACCCGGATCCGCGCCCAGGCGGCGTCCTCCCGCAGCCCGGAACGGCCGTCCGGGCCGGGCGGGTTGTCGGTCAGCTCGGCGAGGCTGCTGTCCGCCGACAGAAGCAGGACGGCGGCCTCCATGCCCGGGTCGTCCGGTTCCGCGGCGGTCAGCGCCCGTACCCACTCCAGCCGGCGGGACTGGAGTCGGCCCGCCTCGACCTCGACGGCCATCGCCTCCAGCACCTGGGCCAGCGTCAGATGCGCCTGCGGCTTCCCGGTGAGCGCGTTCTGCGCCGCGTCCAGCGCCTCGCGCAGATCCTCCGGCAGCGGACGCACCAGCCAGCGCCGGAACAGGGCCTCGGCCAGCTCTCCGTACAGTCCGGCGCGTTCGGCAACGCGCCGTTCCGCCTGTGCGGCCGAGCCGAGGAGCCTGATCGCCGCGTCCAGATCGCGTACGGTGCCGTACTCGCCGAAGTGCGTCAGACACGCGCGGGCCCTGGCCAGCAGACCCGCCGGGCCGTCCTTCGGCAGGCCGCCCGGGGTCGCGGCGGGCTGCGGGGCGCCGAGCCGGCGCAGCACCAGCGCGGAGACCTGGGCGAAGGCCCAGAGCCTGCCACTGTCGGCGCGTGCCGGGGACGCGGGACGCGGGTCGACCGATCCGGCGAGGAAGGCGGCGGCCATCGCCGGGAAGTTGCGTACGGAGCGGCCGTAGCGCGACTCGACGTACTCGGAGCAGTGCTTGAGCACCAACGAGGCGCTACTGGCCCCCAGTTGGCCCAGCAGCTCCTCGCGCACACCGTCCAGGAAGGCGTACGCCGGGCCGCCCTCGGCCTCGTCGGGGCCCTCGTCGTCGCGCTTCAGCAGTCCGCTGAGCAGCACTTCGGCCAGTACGTCGGGCCCGCTGCGGACCAGCATGGCGCGCTGCACCAGCTGCATCACCGGGAGCATCAGCGGGACCGCCGACAGATAGACGGCGAGCTGGGCGGCGGCCGGTGACGCGGTCCTGCGGAAGGCGCGTACGCGGTCGGCGGCGTCGATCCGGCGGGCCGCACGGGACGGGGCAGCGGCCGGCCGGTGGCGGGCCGTGACCAGTGCCGCGGCGGCGTTCAGGGACTGGCCCGTGGCGCCGGCCACGAGCCGCGTCCAGGCCTCGAAGGAGGAACGGCGCAGCGCGAGCACCGGTATCGGAATCCCGCGCTGGGCGCCGCCGCGCTGCGGGCTGAACTCCAGCCGCCCCGCCGGTCCTTCGCGCCGCCGCAGCAGTCCGGGCCGCGCAGGCAGATGCGTACGGCCCCACATTCGCTGCGGCAGCGGCTGGACGACGGCGACCGGTGCGGTCGACGCCCAGGTGTGCAGCAGCCGCTGCATCCGGCCGCTGCGCCACATGGGTCCGGCGCAGTCGCTGAGCACCACGGTCAGCTGGCGTCCGGTCGGGTCGCCGAGCTGGGCGGGCACGGGCTCGTCCTCGCTGAGGCGGTGGACGGCGACCTCGCGGAAGGCGCCGGCCCGTTCGCAGATCTGGCGCAGTTCCTCAAGTGCCGTGCTCCACACGACATTCGACGAGGATTCGTCCATCACGAGCGCGAGCCGGGCCTCACGGCGGCGGCTCGTGCGCAGCACGGGCACCACGAGTCCGGTGTCGGCGGCGCGGTCGGCGGTCGCGATCTCGTCGAGCTCGCGGCGGACCAGGCGCATGGGCGGGCGGTAGCGCTGCAGGGGCCGCAGCGAGCGTTGGAGCGCGAGCGTGTCGGGCAGCGCCGCCGGGGCGGGCACGGGCACCCGGCGCGTGCCACCGTCGGGTATTCCACCGGGCACGCCGTCCGCCTGCGCCGGACCGTAGAGGTCGAGACGGGGCCGTGGCTGTGGTCCGGGCCGGAACGAGGATTCCTCGGGCGGCTGACCGGCCTCGGCCGGCGGCCGGTCCGCGGGCTCCGGCAGCGCCGGGCCCGCAGGCGCGCCGTCCTGGCGCCGGGCTGCGGCGGGTACGTGGCCGGCCAGCCACAGCGCGTCCGCCAACTCCTCGGCGGTGGGCTTCAGTTCCGCCTCACGCAGCCGGGCGACCAGAGCGGCCAGGGCCGGGTTCACGGTTTCTCACCGCTGCCGTATGTCGAGCGGCCGGATCAGCAGCTCGGCCAGCTCCTCGCGCCGGCCGGGCTCCGCGCGCACGGCGTGCTGCGTGAGGTAGATGGCATTGAGCAGCTGGTCGGTCGGGCGCAGTTCGCCGTCGCCGTCCTCGCGGGTGAACTGGCCGATCAGATCAAGGTTCTGCTCGTCCGCGCCGGCCCCGAAGTGCGCCTGCACCATGGCGGCGAGCCGCTCGTCGCGCGGCGGGTCGAGGTGCAGATGGATACAGCGGCGCAGCAGCGGAGCCGGGAAGTCGCGCTCACCGTTGCTGGTCATCACGACGAACGGGAAGGCGTGGCAGCGCACCCGGCCGTCCTGGACCGGCACCCGGCGGCCGTCGTCGGTGAGCACGCGCACCTCGTCCTGGCCCGGCCGGTCGGCCATCCGCTCCAGCTCGGGGAGCGCGAACTCGCCTTCCTCCACCACGTTCAGCAGATCGTTCGGCAGGTCGATGTCGCTCTTGTCGAGCTCGTCGATGAGCAGCACACGGGGCCGCTCGGCGGGCAGCAGCGCGGTGCCCAGCGGCCCGAGCCTGATGTACCTGCCGATGTCGTCGGACCCGCGCCCGGCTCCCCGCTCGGCGAGCTGGGCGTCCTGGAGCCGGCCGATGGCGTCGTAGCTGTAGAGGCCGTCCTTGAGTTCGGTGCGGCTGACGATGGGCCACTGGAGGACCCGGCCGAGGCCCAGTTCGTACGCGACGGAGTGCGCGAGCGTGGACTTGCCGGAGCCGGGCTCGCCGGTGACCAGGAGCGGACGCCGCAAGTACAGGGCGGCGTTGATCAGTTCGAGCGCCTCGTCGTCCTGGGCGGGCGGTGCCTCCACGCGTGCGCCGAGCCGCCGCGTGGACGAGCTGTCGATCGGCGGCGCGGGGTCGGGCAGCGGCACTCCGGAGAACGCACGCCAGGGCGGCGGCGGAGGCAGCCGCCGGATCCTGCCGGGATCCGGTTCCCCCACGCCTCGGTAGATCAGCCAGTCGTCCATCGCTCGCTCCTCTTGAGGGGCCGGTGGCACCGGTGGCGGACCTTGCGGGATATGTACCCAGCCTCCCGCGGTCCCATTGCTCGGCGGCGGCCCCTCATGGCGAGTCCACCGGTCCGTTGTCGTCCGCGGGCAGAGGGCGGCTCGGGTCGTCGTAGAGCATGGCCACTCCTTCCGCCCAGTGCCTGCTGTTCCGCGATCCGCTGATGTCGTCCCTGATACGGCGCAGCCGGTCAGGAAGCTCAGTCGCGACGGCCGTCCCCGCGATCAGCTCGGCCGCGCCCTCGTTCACCTCGTCGCAGAACTCGTTGCAGCCGTACTCGGAATGGCCGTCCGTGTGCCACAGCGCGATGCCGTGTCCGGCCTCCAGCGCCAGGCCGATGGCCCGCCGTCCGACGCCGCTGCCTGCGGGCCTGCACAGCACGGGCACGGCGGACGCCGGCATGTACTCGAAGTGCCGGGCCCTGGGGACCTGGCGCTGCGGCGGCGTACGGATCGCGGTGAGCGCGTCGGCCGCGATCGTCCCTTCCCAGCGACGCAGCCACGCGGCGTCCGGTTCTCCTCGCCGCGAGAGATCGCGCAGCACCACCATGCGCCGTACGCCGACATACGCCGGATGGTGCAGCCGGGCCATCTCGGTGAGCTGCCAGCGGTGTACGGCGGTGTCGAAGTGGTCGGCGGGCAGCGCGACTTCGAGCGGCGCCGGGACGCCGGGCCCGTCGACGGTGGCGAAGACCTCGTCCAGCGGTCCGCGCAGCTTCTGGACGAGCTGCTCGGGCGGCACTCCGTCGCCGGTCTGCTCCTCGTGCAGCGGCTCGTTGACGTCATGGCCGTCGTCGACGCGGATGCGCCAGTAGAAGCGGGTCGCTCCCGCGTCGCAGACGGGCTCCAGCTCGACGATGACGACCGCGGCGCCGTCGCCCGGCCGCGGATAGCGGACCACGATCCGGCCCGGGCCGTCCGCGGCGCGCGGGTGCACGAGTCCAGGCGGCAGCGTCGCCTGCGTGACGACGGTGTGCACGATGCGCGGCACGTCCTGGAGCCTTCGCGCCACCCAGTCGGCGAGCGCCACGGGGTCGCCGCCGCGGCTGCGTTCGTACCCCACCACCAGCTGGAGGTAGTGCAGCGCGGCAATCGCGGCGACCGGCTGGCCCGCCTCGTACAGCAGGCCGTGGCCGTCGCGCCACAGGTGCGGCAGGAGCTGTCCGGGCGGCGAGGCGACACCGCCGCGGGCCTTCTTCGCGAGCTCGACCACGGGCCGGATGCCGTCCGGCGGATGCACGCCGGCCAGCAGGAACAGCGCCTCGCGCCGGTCGCGTGGGCTCCACTGGTCGCCGCCGGTGTGCACGCCGGCGCCGGGGAGCTGGTGCTGGCGCTCGATCCAGTTGTGTCCGGTGACCTTCGGGGACTGGCCGTGCCAGCGGTCGTGCGCGGACATCAGTTGCGGGTACGCGGGGCCGAAGCGGCGCAGCGCGGTGGCCGCGATGGCCATGCCGCCGTCCCGGCCGGCGCGCCGGGACTTGAGGATGCCGACGACGGCGCCGGTGTGCGCGTCGAGCACCGGGGAGCCGGAGCCGCCCTTGGGGAACTCTGCCTCCGGCCTGAACCGCATTCCGTAGTCGTCGTCGAATCCGTTGATCGTGGCGGCGGCCTTCCAGCGCACGGCCCGCGGCACTGCGCCCTCCTCGGGCCGGTAGCCCTGGATGACGCCCCGGCCGCCGGGATAGTCGGTGCGTTCGGTGAGCCAGACGCACTCGTGCTCGACACCGGGCTCGACGAGCCGTACGAGGGCGAGATCCTGCTCGACCGGTACGCGCTGTTCGGAGCGCGGTTCGCCGTCCAGGAGCCAGCAGTCGAGCCGGGCTTCGAGGGGCTCGCCGCCGTTGACCTCGCTGCCGCTGACGTGGAAGATCCGGCCGCGGTCGCCCCTGAGGTGCGGTGCGAGGACATGCGCGCAGGTCAGGATCCAGCCGGGCGCGACGAAGAAACCGCTGCCCCACATCGCGGCGCTGTCCTGGGCAGGGACGAGGTGGACGGTGGCCGCGCGGGTGAGGGCGTCGATGACGGAGTCGGATTCGGTGTCGGTCATACGGCGTCGGGACCGGGTGCGGGTGAGGGGTCCGGTGGCTGCTGATCCGACGGCCGGTTCTTGAGCTGCCAGGTGAGCGTGACCTGGACCGATGCCTTGGCCTCGCCCGCGGCGAGCACGGCGAGCGCCACCCCGGACTTCGCGGTCAGCTCGACGCCGAAGGAGACGGACGCCTCGTCCGGCCCGGCCGCGGCCGCCGCCTCCAGGACGGACGCGCCGACATCGGTGATCAGCTGCTGGAGCTGCTGGACCTTGGCGGTGGCGTTCTCGACGAAGCCGACGTCCTCGTCGTCCTCGCCGTACCCGCCGCCCGCGGTGGACAGCCGGGCGAGCACGACGGCTCCCCCGGGCAGTTCGATCTGCTGGACGCGTCCGTTCACGGTTCCCCCCGTTCTCGACGGCCAACTCGCCCCAGCGGTAACTCACTTGGGTGCTGTGCGAATGGCGACGACGTTACTGGCCCGCCCGGTTGCAGGGGAGAGCCGGAAGTCGCCGTAATCTGAGGAGGTAGTGCCCATCCGTATCAGGAGCATGTCTTGTACTTCACCGATCGCGGCATCGAGGAGCTGGAGAAGCGGCGCGGCCAGGAGGAGGTCACCTTCGAGTGGCTCGCCGAGCAGCTGCGTACGTTCGTCGACCTCAACCCCGACTTCGAGGTCCCGGTGGAGCGCCTGGCCACCTGGCTGGCGAGGCTGGACGACGAGGACGAGGACGAGTAGGGCGCGATACAGGGCTGCGGGGCCCGGCGCACCGCACCGGGAGGCGCGGACTACCGCGTCCGCTCCCGCACCCGGTCGTACACCAGCCCCAGCACACCGTGCGCCACCAGCACCGCACCGGCCACCACCCAGCCTCCGCTCCTGCGCCGCAGCCCCCAGACCGCCAGCGGCACACCCGCCGCGAGCTGCGCAGCGCCGAGCGCCCGCGCCTTCGGGCCGCGCAGCCACGGCCCGAGCGGGCCCTCCTCGACCGCGTCGAGTTCCGCCCGTACGGCATCGCGCCAGCCCGACCACTCCACGGTCTCCGCGCCGAGCTCGTGCGCGACCGACCGGAGCCGGTCGGCCGGTTCGCCGGGTGCGAGACCGCCGGGCAGTTCGAGCCCCGCGCCGGCCAGGACCGCGATCAGGCCGAGCAGCCGGGCGCGCGCGTCCGACGCGGGGTCGGGCCGGGTGAGCGGCTCGAGCGCCTGCATGTCGAGTACGGGATCGAGCCCGAGCCGCGCCGCGAACGTGCGCATCGCCTCGTCCTCGCCCACCGGTGTGCCGTCCGCGAGCCAGATGTAGCCGACAGGTCTGCGGAATCCGGAGGCGAGCGTGAAACCGGCCCGGTCGCCGTCCCACCACAGCGCGAGCACCGGCCAGGTCACGCCGACGGCGACCGCCGTCGCCCAGCCCGCGAGGACCCGGTCGACCGGTTCGCCGCCGTCCTGCCAGGGCTTTCCCTCCGGGACGAGGACGCTCCACTCGTCGCCGGCGGGAGCGAGGAGCTGCTGTTCACGCAGCAGATGGGCCGGCGGCCGTACGGCGGAGGGCTCGGCCCGGCAGAGCAGCAGCGCGCCCACGGGTGTCGCGTTCATTCCCCATACGCTAGGGCAGTTTGTCCCGATATGGCGGAGTACTCGCGCCCGCACGGGATTCCCGGAACGCTTGACATCCGCCATTCGCGATATATCGTAACGAAGAGAAGACGCGATATGTTGCGTCAGCCCCGCTAGGGAGGGTCAGCACCATGGCAGAGTCGACGTGGGAAGTCTCCGAGCCGCAGAAGCTCACCTTCGACGACCCCGTGACCGCACTCAATGTGCGCATCGTCAGCGGAACGGTCAACGTCGTGGGCACGGACGAAGGTTCCGCCCGCCTCGAGGTCAGCGAGATCGAGGGCCCTCCGCTGATCGTGACCCTGCAGGGCTCCACGCTCACCGTCGCGTACGAGGACCTGCCCTGGAAGGGCTTCCTCAAGTGGCTCGACCGCAAGGGCTGGCACCGCAGAGCGGTCGTCTCGCTCGCGGTCCCGTCGCACGCGAGCGTCGAGGTCGGCGTCGTCGGCGCGGGAGCGGTCGTCTCCGGGATCAAGGGGACGACGGCCGTACGCGGCGTCAGCGGCGACACCACACTCGTACGGCTCTCCGGCGCGGTCCACGCCGAAACCGTCTCCGGGAACCTGGAGGCCCAGGCCGTCACCGGCGACCTGCGCTACGGCTCCGTCTCCGGCGATCTGACCGTGATCGAGGGCGCGGGGTCGTCGGTCAGGGGCGACTCGGTCAGCGGCGACATGGTCGTCGACCTCACCGTGCTCGACGTGGAGGGGACGTCGAGGCCCACCGACATCCGGCTGAACAGCGTGTCCGGCGAGATCGCGATCCGGCTGCCGCATCCGACCGACGCGGAGGTGGAGGCGAACACCGCGAGCGGCGCGGTCGCCAACGCCTTCGATGATCTGCGGGTCAGCGGCCACTGGGGCGCGAAGAAGATCACCGGCACGCTGGGCGCGGGCACGGGCACGCTCAAGGCAACGACCGTCTCCGGCTCGATCGCGCTGCTCCGCCGCCCGGCGGAGGACGACGAACCGCACGACACCGCGCCGCACGACACCGCCCCCAGCGATGCCGCTCCCTCCGGAAAGGTGCTCTGACATGGCGCCCGTCTTTGCCCATGGCCGTCTGCGCCTCTATCTGCTCAAGCTCCTGGACGAGGCCCCGCGCCACGGCTACGAAGTGATCCGGCTCCTGGAGGAGCGGTTCCAGGGCCTGTACGCGCCGTCGGCGGGCACGGTCTATCCGCGGCTGGCCAAACTGGAGGCCGAGGGCCTGGTCACGCACGCCACCGAAGGCGGCCGCAAGGTCTACTCGATCACCGACGCGGGCCGCGAGGAACTGGCCGGGCGCAGCGGCGAACTGGCCGATCTGGAACTGGAGATCCGCGAGTCGGTCTCCGAACTCGCCGCGGAGATCCGCGACGACGTCCGCGGCGCGGCGGGCAAGCTGCGCAGCGAGATGCGGGCGGCGGCATCCGAGACACGGACGTCACCCGGAACCGGGAAGTCCGGGAAGACGGGGAAGCCGGGGAAGTCCGGGAAGAGCGACCGGGCGATGGACTGGGGCGACCCGGAGGCATGGCGCACGGCGAAGGAGGAGGTGCGCCGGGTCACCCACGAGTGGCAGGAGCAGGCCCGCCGCGCGAAGGACGAGTCCCGCCGGGCCCGTGAGGACGCGCAGCAGGCCCGCCGCCAGGCGAAGGAGGCACAGGAGACGGCACGCCGGGAGATGCAGCGCATCGCCAAGCAGGTCCAGGACCAGGTGCAGGACCACTTCGCGCGCGGCGACTGGCCGACGGGCGTACGGGAGGGCCTCTCGGAACTCTCGACACAACTGGGCGGCCTGGCGCGCGGCACGACCTGGCCCCCGTACATCAAGCCGGAACCGGCCGACGCGGACCCCGACTGGCCGAAGGACACCCCGCCGACGGGCGACCCGTCACGCGACCTGGACCGCCTGCTCGACCGCTTCCGCGACGACATCCGCGACGCGGCAAGGGACAACGGAGTCACGGACGACCAACTCCGCGAAACCCGCCGCCACTTGTCCACGGCAGCGGCCCACATCGGCGCCCTGCTGCGCACGCCCCGCACCTGAGGGCCAACTCGCAGAGGCGACGGCCCCTGGCCGAACCGACCACAGCCACAGGGCCAGCCGCCGACTCCAACGGGCCGCAGGGCCGGCCCGGCCCCGGTGCGAACTGCGGAACGGGGCAGGGCGCCAGACGCCCCCTCGCGGCGAGACGCTGCCGCGAGGGGTCGGTCGTCGGCGTCGGCACAACGCACGGCCTCTGCCCGCGGCGCGACGCTGCCGCGACAGTGCCCCCAGCGTCGCCACCACACACGGCGCGATGCTGCCGCAACGGTAGCTGGCGCCTACTTCGGCGAACCGCACGACTCCTGCCCACGGCGCACTGTCGCAATTGGTGCCGGGGCGCCTGAGCCAGCCGGGGCAACGGCTTCGGCATCGCGCACGGCGCCAAGCTGCCCGGCAACGGGGACCCGGGCGCAGCATCAGCATCACGCACGGCCGGCCCCGCCCGCGGCGCGAAGCTGCCGCAACGGGCGCTGGCGCCCACTTCGGCGAACCGCACGACTCCTGCCCACGGCGCGCTGTTGCAATTGGTGCTGGGGCGCCTGCTAGGCGACCCCCCTCGCCCGCCCGCGGCGCGAAGCTGCCAGCAACAGCCAGCCGGGGCAACGGCTTCGACATCGCGCACGGCGCGAAGCTGCCCGGCAACGGGGACCCGGGCGCGGCTTCGGCACCACGCACGGCCCTGCCCGCGGCGCGAAGCTGCCGCAACCTGGCCGGGGCGCCAGCCCGCCCGCCTCCCGGGGGCCTGGGGGCCTGCCCCCAGTTTCGGGAAGGGGCGGGGTGGGGGCAAAAACCCCGCACCCGCACCCGCCGGCTCAGGCTCCGCCCCCGCCCCCGTACATCACCCGCTCCACCGACTCGTACGTCGCCCCGTGCTCCGCCAGCACATCCGCCACCACCCCCGGCCGCGCCGTCAGCGCCAGCAGAAAGTGTTCGCCGCCGATCTCCCGGTCCCCGCGGCCCACCGCGATCCGGAGGGACTGCACCAGCGTGTCCTTCGCCGACGGCGTGAAGGACCGATGGCCCGCCCACCACCGCTTCGCCTTCGGACCCGACTGCAGCGCTCCGCGCCCGTGCGTCTCCTCGACCCGCGAGACGATCTCGCCGACATCGATCCCGAGGCCCGCCAGCGCGTCCTCGTCCGCCTTGGACAGACCGCCGCGGCGCCGCGCGTCCGCCAAAGCTCGTTCCACGGACTCGCGTCGGTCCCTGATTCCGAGCGCCGTGAACGCGAACGCCGCCCGCGTCCCCTGCTGGTCCAGCATCGCCAGCAGCAGATGCTCCTCGGTGACCGCGTCCGCGCCCGCCCGCTCCGAATGTTCCACAGAGCCCGTGACCACATCCCGCGCGTCCTTGGTGAAGCGCTCGAACATCACTGCCTCCCGTACTTCTTGTGTACGGCCTGCCGGCTGACGCCCAGATCGGCCGCAATCTCCTGCCACGACCAGCCCTGATTGCGGGCGCTGCGGACCTGTACGGCTTCCAGCTGTTCGAGGAGTCGCCGCAGCGCGGCCACCGCCCGCAGCCCGACCCGTGGGTCACGGTCGCCCGCCCGCTCGGCGAGATCGGTTGCTTCGGTCATGACTGTCAACCTACATTGACAGTTGTCCACAGTCAACCCCGGTTGACAGTCCTCCGCCGTACCGTGGTCCCGTGATCGATTTCCGCGCTTCCGCACCCGTCCCAGGCAGCCTCGACGTCCAGTGGCACGCCGGCTGGCCGTCCCCGAAGCACGACCCGGCTCCGGAAATACAGGTGCATGCGTACTCCGAACACACCGTGATCCTGCGGCAGAACAAGTCGGTGCACTTCGAAGCCCCGTTCCTCTTCCTGCTGTACGGGAACGAGCGGGCGCTGCTGCTCGACACCGGCGCGACGGCCGACCCGGCGCACTTCCCGCTGCGCGCGACCGTCGACGGCCTGATCGAGCGCCGGCTTGCCGCCCACCCGCGCAGCACGTCCCAGGAGGAGTACGGCCTGGTCGTGGCCCACACCCACGGCCACGGCGACCACATCGCGGGCGACCCGCAGTTCGCGGACCGGCCGCATACGGAGACCGTCGGCCCCTCACTGCCCGAGGTGAAGGACTTCTTCGGCCTCGAGGAGTGGCCGGACGGCCGCGCCGAACTGGACCTGGGCGGACGGGTGCTCGACGTCCTGCCGGGCCCCGGCCACCAGGACGCGGCCGTGGTCTTCCACGACCGGCACACAGGCCTGCTGCTGACCGGTGACTCCCTCTACCCTGGCAGGCTCTATGTCGAGGACACGGCCGCCTTCACCGCCACGGTCGACCGCCTGCTCGACTTCTGCGGGACGACACCGATCACCCATGTCCTGGGCTGCCACATAGAGATGACGACCACGCCGGACGAGGACTATCCCCGCGGCACCACCCATCAGCCGGACGAGCCACCGCTCCAGCTGACGACCGACCATCTGCGCCGACTGCGCAAGGCTCTCACCGCACGGGAGAGCCGGTGCGGGGATTTCACCGTCGTCTACCGGGACTAACGGCGGCGCATCGCCACTGACGGCCCATCAAGAAGACAGTCGACCAAGAGGCAGTCGATCAAGAGGGCGGCCCACCAGGAAGACAGTCGATCAGGAGGGCTTCAGCACGATCTTCCCGAAGAGGTCGCCGCCCGCCATCCGCTCGAACCCCTCCCGCGCACGGTCCAGCGGGAGTACCTCGTCGATCACCGGCCGCACGCCGGTCGCCGCGCAGAAGGAGAGGAGGTCCTCCAGCTCGTCCTTGGAGCCCATCGTCGAGCCGACGACCTTGAGCTCCAGGAAGAAGATCCGGGTCAGCTCGGCGTGCGCAGGACGGTCGCCACTCGTGGCGCCCGAGATCACCAACGTGCCGCCGGGCCGCAGCGACTTGACCGAGTGCGACCAGGTCGCCGCGCCGACCGTCTCGATGACCGCGTCCACCCGGTGCGGCAGCCGCGCGCCCGGCTCGTACGCCTCCACCGCGCCGAGCTCGACGGCCCGCTTCCGCTTGGCCTCGTCGCGGCTGGTTGCGTACACACGCAGGCCGGCCGCCTTCCCGAGAACGATCGCCGCGGTGGCGACACCGCCGCCGGCGCCCTGTACGAGCACCGAATCGCCGGGCCGTACACCGGCGTTGGTGAAGAGCATGCGGTACGCGGTGAGCCAGGCCGTCGGCAGACAGGCGGCCTGCTCGAAGCTGAGTTCCTTCGGCTTCGGCAGCACGTTCCAGGACGGGACGGTGACCTGTTCGGCGAAGGTGCCCTGATAGCGCTCGGTGAGGATGGAGCGCGGCTCGTCCGGGCCGACGCCGTGCCCGGTCTGGCCGATCACGGAGTGGACCACGACCTCGTTGCCGTCGGCGTCGATCCCGGCGGCGTCGCAGCCGAGGATCATCGGCAGCCTGTCCTCGCTGATGCCGACGCCGCGCAGCGACCAGATGTCGTGGTGGTTGAGGGACGCGGCTCTGACGGTGACGGTGGTCCAGCCCGGCCGGACCTCGGGGGCCGGGCGCTCTCCCAGCTCAAGGCCGTTGAGCGGGGCTTCGCGGTCGATGCGGGCGGCGTAGGCGGCGAACATGACCTTGACCTTAGGGCGACGGCGGGACGCGGCGGAACCACACAGAGGTGTGACACGCACCGCGTCGGCAAGGGTGACCCCCAGGGCCCCGGATCCACCCGTTCGGCACAAGCACTGCCCGTTCGGCCGAAGCACGGCCAGGAAAATCAGAACGGGTTGTGCCGGGCCCCGGGGGGCTCGGCACAACCCGTCCACACAGCAGCACGTCAGCGCCTGGCGACGCCCTCCGCACGGGCCGCCGCCGCGACCGCCGACGTGACCGCGGGAGCGACCCGCTCGTCGAACGGAGACGGGATCACATAGTCGGCCGCCAGGTCGTCGCCCACGACGTCCGCCAGCGCGTTCGCCGCGGCGATCTTCATGCCCTCGGTGATCCGCGACGCCCGGACCTGGAGCGCGCCCGCGAAGATCCCCGGGAACGCCAGGACGTTGTTGATCTGGTTCGGGAAGTCGCTGCGACCCGTCGCCACCACGGCCGCGTACTTGTGCGCGACATCGGGGTGGACCTCCGGGTTCGGGTTGGCCATGGCGAAGACGAACGCGCCCTTCGCCATCGAGGCGACCGCCGCCTCCGGCACCGTGCCGCCGGAGACGCCGATGAAAACATCGGCGCCGGCCAGCGCGGTCTCCAGCGAGCCCGAAAGACCGGCGCGGTTGGTGATCTCCGCGAGCTCACGCTTCACCGAGGTCAGGTCCTCGCGGTCGCGGCTGACGATGCCCTTGCGGTCGGCCACCGCCACATCGCCGATCCCGGCCTCCAGCAGGAACTTCGCGATGGCCACGCCGGCCGCGCCGGCACCGGAGATCACGGCACGCAGGTCGCCCAGGCCGCGGTCGGTCAGCTTCGCCGCGTTCCGCAGGGCCGCAAGGGTGACCACGGCCGTGCCGTGCTGGTCGTCGTGGAAGACGGGGATGTCGAGGCGCTCCTGGAGCTTGCGCTCGATCTCGAAGCAGCGCGGGGCCGAAATGTCCTCGAGGTTCACTCCGCCGAAGGACGGCGCGAGGCGCACGACGGTCTCGACGATCTCGTCCGCGTCCGTCGTGGCGAGCGCGATCGGCACCGCGTCCACGCCGCCGAACTGCTTGAAGAGGATCGCTTTCCCCTCCATCACCGGAAGCGACGCCTCCGGGCCGATGTCGCCCAGCCCCAGCACCGCGGTGCCGTCCGTCACGACCGCGACGACCTGCGACTTCCAGGTGTAGTCGTGGACGAGCTCGGGCTGCTCGGCGATGGCGGTGCACACCCTGGCGACGCCGGGCGTGTACGCGAGGGACAGGTCGTCCTTGTCACGCACCGGCACCGTGGCCTGGATGGCCATCTTGCCGCCGCGGTGCAGCGCGAAGGCAGGATCGAAGGGCTCCTCGGGAGCACTCTCCGTACTGCTGTCGCTGCGAGGATTGACGATCTCCGCTGCCATTGGTTTGACCCCTTAATTCTTCATCTGTTGAGGGTTTCCACTCCTGTTTCCACTCCTGGTTGAGGAGGGGTGGGCGGGCACCGCGTCCGTGCCCCGCCTCAGCGGTTGGCCCGCCTGACGGGGGGAGGTACGTACGCGCGGGCGCGCCGCACACGCGCCCTGAGCCCCGGATGAGGGGTGTAAGCATCCTTCTTACCGGACCACGGGCACAGTCGACGAGTCGATATCCGGTTCCTGACACGACTCATCGTCGAATGTCAGGACACGTCAGTCACGCCCCCAGAATCACGTCTGCAGCCCAGGTCAGGCCGCAGATCTTCCGGTCGGAAGGAGGTGTTCCAGCGAATGGTCCGGCCTTGATGTACCGGCCCGCTGGGGTACGGGGGTGTCCCGTTACCCGATTTTGACATGCGTGGCCCCCTGAATGGGCTAGTCCGAATGGCAAGATGCCGAAAACACTCAAGGTCGGGACACTCGAAGATGAGTAAACGACCCGAAATCAGCTATTCCCTCACCCGCCGGAGGATCTCGATCATGACCGCAAGCAACACCTGTCGTACGACCGCCGCCCGGGCCAGGATCGCCGCGGTCGGCGCCATCGCGGTCGCCGGCACCCTGCTGCTGACCGCCTGTGGCGACCAGACGAGCGGCGGCGGCAGCGACGAGGGCACCACGGCGAGCAGCGCAGCACTCTTCGACAAGCTGCCGAAGAAGTACCAGGACTCCAAGGTCATCAAGGTCGGCACGGACGCCGCCTACGCCCCCATGGAGTACGAGGAGGGCGGCAAGATCGTCGGTATCGACCCCGACATCGCCGCCGCGCTCGGCAAGGAGCTCGGCGTCACGTTCCAGTTCACCAGCGGCACCTTCGACGGTCTGATCTCGTCGCTGAACAGCGGCCGTCAGGACGTTGTGATGTCCGCCATGAGCGACACCAAGGCCCGCCAGGAGGGCCTGGACGACACGGGCAAGAAGGTCGGCGAGGGCGTCGACTTCGTCGACTACTTCACCTCCGGCGTCTCGCTCCTGGTCAAGAAGGGCAACCCGGAGAAGATCGCCTCGCTCGACGACCTGTGCGGCAAGAAGGTGGCCGTGCAGCGCGGCACGATCTACGAGGACACCTTCAAGACCCAGGCCACCAAGTGCAAGACGGACGGCAAGGGCACGCTCACGATCGAGGCGTTCGACACCGACGCCGAGGCCCAGACCCGCGTGAAGTCCGGCGGCGCGGTCGCCGACCTGAACGACTACCCGGTCGCCGCGCACATCGCGAAGACCGCGGGCGGCGGCAACGACTTCGAGGTCGCCGGCAACCAGACCGACGCCGGTCCGTTCGGCATCGCCGTCGACAAGGACAACGCGCAGCTGCGTGACGCGCTCAAGGAAGCCGTGGACGCGATCATCAAGAACGGCGAGTACAAGAAGGTCCTGGAGAAGTGGGACGTCACGAACAGCGCCGTCACCGAGGCGACCGTCAACGCCGGCAAGTAAGTCGCCGTCGGTCCGCTTCAACGCGTTTCACTGAAGGGCAGTCACTGTGACTGACAAGTTCGACAAGTCGCCCTCCGGCGAGCCACCAGAGGACTCGCCGGTGAGCAAGACCGCGGTCGCTCGCCCCGAGCAGATCAAGGCCATCCCGGTACGGCACTGGGGTCGCTGGATCAGCGGCGTCATCGTCGTGGCGCTGCTGAGCCTGCTGGTCTATTCGTTCTCGCAGGGCGACGTCAACTGGGGCACGGTCGGAGACTTCATCTTCGACGACCGGATCCTCACCGGCATGGGCCGCACGGTGCTGATCAGCGTGCTGTCGATGGCCATCGGCCTGGCGCTCGGCGTCCTCTTCGCGGTCATGCGACTGTCGAAGAACCCGGTCACCGGCGCGGTGGCCTGGCTGTACATCTGGTTCTTCCGCGGGACCCCGGTGTACGTGCAGCTCCTGCTGTGGTTCAACCTCGCGCTGATCTTCCCCGTCCTGAACCTCGGGTTCTACAAGGACGAGATGGTCGACGTGATGACCCCGTTCATGGTCGCCCTGCTGGGTCTTGGCCTGAACGAGGGCGCCTACATGGCGGAGATCGTCCGCGCCGGCATCCAGTCGGTCGACGAGGGCCAGACGGAGGCGTCGCACGCGCTCGGCATGTCCAATAGCAGGACCATGCGCCGCGTGGTCCTGCCGCAGGCGATGCGGGTGATCGTGCCGCCGACCGGCAACGAGTTCATCAACCTGCTGAAGACCTCGTCCCTGGTCTCCGCGGTGCAGTACACAGACCTGCTGCGAGCGGCCACGAACATCGGCTCCACATCGTTCGCGGTCATGGAGATGCTGCTGGTGGCCTCGGTCTGGTACCTGGTTCTGACCAGCATCTTCAGCGTCGGCCAGTTCTACGTCGAGCGGTATTACGCCCGCGGTTCGCTGCGGGAGCTGCCGCCGACACCGTGGCAGAAGGTCAAGGCGATGCTCAGTACGTTCCGTCGCCCGGAGGTGGCCCGATGAACGCGATGGTGAAGGCCGAGGGCGTCCACAAGTCCTACGGTCTGGCGCATGTCCTCAAGGGCATCGATCTCGAGGTCGCCCCGCGTGAGGTGTTCTGCCTGGTCGGCCCGTCCGGCTCCGGCAAGTCCACCTTCCTGCGGTGCATCAACCACCTGGAGAAGATCAACGCCGGCCGGCTCTCGGTCGACGGTCAGCTGGTGGGCTACCGGCAGAAGGGCGACAAGCTCTACGAGCTCAAGGACACCGAAGTCGCCGCCCAGCGCCGCGACATCGGCATGGTCTTCCAGCGCTTCAACCTGTTCCCCCACATGACGGCCCTGCAGAACGTCATGGAAGCGCCGATCCAGGTCAAGGGCGAGTCCAAGGCAGTCGCCCGGGAACGCGCCGAGCGACTGCTCGACCGCGTCGGCCTGGCCGACAAGGGCAAGCACTACCCCACCCAGCTCTCCGGCGGCCAGCAGCAGCGCGTCGCCATCGCCCGAGCGCTGGCGATGGAGCCCAAGCTGATGCTCTTCGACGAGCCGACCTCCGCGCTCGACCCCGAGCTGGTGGGTGAGGTGCTGGACGTCATGCGCGGTCTCGCCGAGGACGGCATGACGATGATCGTCGTCACCCACGAGATGGGCTTCGCCCGCGAAGTCGGCGACGCGCTCGTCTTCATGGACGACGGTGTCGTGGTCGAATCCGGCCACCCGCGCGAGGTGCTCAGCAACCCCCAGCACGACCGCACCAAGGCCTTCCTCTCGAAGGTCCTCTAGCAGTACGGCAGTTACGCAAAGGGCGGTACGGACCAGTGTCCGTACCGCCCTTTGCGTTGCCCGGTGACCGTCCGGCGCACGGGCCTACTTGAGAGCGAGCAGGAGCGTGTCGGACGGCGAGGACCATACGGCCCTGGACTCACCGAAGCCCGCCGTCAGCAGGGTCTCGGCGTGCCAGCGGGCGGACGGCATCTCGCCGTCGGCGTGCTCGCCGTAGATCTCGTAGCGCCGGGCGGTGGGCCCGGCCAGGACAGGATCCTGGGCGGCAAGGCCCCACCACTCGCTCCAGTCGACGGCTCCGGCCGCCTTGGCGCGGTCCATCTGGGCGTGGCGCTGGGCGCGTTCGGCGGCGTTGATGCGAGGCGTGGTGTGGTCGATCATGTGGTCGGCGTTCATGAAGACGCCGCCGTCGCGGACGATTCGCGCGAGCTGTCCGTACAGCGTGGCCAGCGGTCCGCTGTGCAGCCAGTGCAGCGCGGTGGCGGTGAGCACGGCGTCGTACGAGCCGTACGGCAGCCGCGTCACCCAGTCGGGGTCCTTGAGGTCCGCGGTGACGAAGGTGACCCGCTCGTCGCCCGCGAAGTACCCCTCGGCGATGGTCAGCAGTGCCGGGTCCAGATCGACCCCCGTGCTCGTCGCCTTCGGGAACCGGCGGAAGAGCCGGTCCGTAATACTTCCCGTACCGCACGCGAGGTCCAGCACCCGCGGCTCGGGGCCCACCGTGGCCTCGACCATGTCCAGCATCACCCGGAACCGCTCCTCGCGATCGGGCATGTACCACTCCTGCTGGCGGTCCCAGCTCTGCTGCCAGGCCTGCCAGTCGGTCCCCGTACCCGCTCCCGCAACCGTCTCAGCCACCGGAACCCTCCCGTCCGTAATACCCTCGAAGCTGTATCAGCCGTTACTACTGATACGACGACACTAGACCGCCGCGGTAAGGACTACAAGTGGAACTGGCCTATTACTCGGACTACGCCGTGCGCCTGGTCAACACCGAGGAGCCGGCTCGCAACAAGGACTCCCTCACGTCGGTCGAGGCCATCCGCGAACTCTTCGGCGTGTCGGGGCAGGCCGCACGGCGTGCCACCGACGCGGACGTCACCCGGTTCCGGTCCGTACGCGGCCGGCTCCGCGCGGTCTTCACCGCGGCCGACGAGGGCGACGAGACGCAGGCGGTCGACCTGCTGAACTCACTGCTGCTGGAGTTCCCGGTCAGCCCGCAGATCTCGGGCCACGACTTCCGGGACGACGACGGCCGCCCGAAGTGGCACATGCACCTGGCCGACCATCCGTCCAACGCGACGGCGGGATACGCGGCGATCGCCGCGATGGGCCTGGCCTTCCATCTGACGGAGTACGGCGTCGACCGGCTCGGCCTCTGCCAGGCGGCACCGTGCCGCAACGCCTATCTCGACACCTCGACCAACCGCTCGCGCCGCTACTGCTCGGACCGCTGCGCGACCCGCGCCAATGTCGCCGCCTACCGCGCCCGCAAGCGCCTGGAGACGGAACGGTCGGAGAGCACCAGCCGCAGCGAGGACACCACCCAGGAGGCGACCCCGCGCACGGAGCGCTGATCCTCGGCGAGCGGCCGGTACCTTCCGCGTACGCGCCCCAGCAGCAACTCCTGGGGCACGGTGCCGAACAGCCTGCTGTCCCCCTCCGCGCCCGGGTTGTCACCCAGCACCCACCAGCCGCCGTCGCGCAGTTCGACGAGGCGCTTGACGATGAGCAGGTCCTGCTGGAGCGGATGCCGGAGCACGGCGACATCGCCGGGCCGCACCTCCGCGCCGTAGTGCACGAGCAGTTGATCGCCGTGCTTGAGCGTCGGGTACATGGAAGGACCTGTCACTTCGGCGACTCCGAACGGCACTCTCGGCTCCCGCCCCTGCTCAGTCATCCGCCACCTCCGAGTCCCACGGTCATGCCCAACGGTACGTTCCGCCACCAGTCCCATACTGACCCTGGACTTTTGTCCTAAGCCCATGGGGGCACTCGCGAAAACAGGTCTCTCACGGAGTAATGTCCCACCTGAGAAGACGATCACGAGGAAGGACAGCTCAATGCTCTCCCGCCTGTTTGCCCCCAAGGTGAAGGTCAGCGCCCACTGCGACCTGCCGTGCGGTGTGTACGACCCGGCCCAGGCCCGCATCGAGGCCGAGTCGGTCAAGGCCGTCCAGGAGAAGTACCAGGCCAACGAGGACCCGCACTTCCGGGCCCGCGCCACGGTCATCAAGGAGCAGCGCGCGGAGCTCGCCAAGCACCATGTCTCGGTGCTGTGGAGCGACTACTTCAAGCCGCCGCACTTCGAGAAGTACCCGGAGCTTCACCAGCTGGTGAACGACGCGCTGAAGGCGCTGTCCGCCGCCAAGGCCTCCACGGACCCGGCGACGGGCCAGAAGGCGCTGGACTACATTGCCCAGATCGACAAGATCTTCTGGGAGACGAAGAAGGCCTGACCGTTTCTCGGTCCTGTTTCTTTGTCAAGGCAGCACCCGGCATCCGCGCGGAGCCGGGTGCTGTCGGCGTCTTCGGCCACTCCGGGTGTCAGTCCTTCGGGGACTCCTCCTCGACCGCCGCCCCTGCCGTCCTGCCGTGCAGCAGCACAAGTCCCGTCACCGCCGCGGCCAGCAGCGCCAGCGCGAGCAGCGCCGGAATCAGCGCGACCACGGCGCCCGCGCACAGACAGCCGAGACCGCCGAGGACGAGCGCTGGTGACCTGCGGCCCGCGGTGCGCAGCAGGATCGCCGCCGCGGCCAGGATGAACACGCCGACTCCGCCGGCGAGCGCCCATGCCACCAGGCCGTGCAACGGCTCGTCCAGGTCGTAGTGCTCGGTGTCGGCGACCTGGTGGAGCACCTTCTTCATGCCGAGTGCGGTGACCACGATGCCCGCGACGAGCGGCAGGTGCAGAAAGGTGTACGTGTCGCGTGCCAGGCGGGTGCGGTCGTCGCCGGTCAGTTCGGTCAGCCGGTGCTCGGCGTGCTCGCCGATGTGGCGGAAGTACAGCCGCCAGAGCCCGGCGACGACCAGCAGGCCCGCTGCGGCCCCGGCCAGGATCGGTGTGGAGATGGCGAAGCCGGACACCCCGACGCCGATGGCCACGATCGACTCGCCCAGCGCGATGATCACGATCAGCCCGTGCCGCTCGGCGAAGTGCCCGGGCGAGGCGACGCGCCAGCCGGACGATCCGGTGAGGTAGATCCCGAAGTAGTCGATGACGACCGCGCCGAGCCACACCAGCACCTGAGCGAGGCCCGACAGTGTGCAGCCGATCAGGAGCAGCGTGAACGGCGGCACCACGGACAGCAGCGCGGTCCGGCGCAGCGTGGCGTGGAGCGCCTCGTCGCCGGGGCTGGAGATCCAGTACGAGACGAGGTGCAGCAGCCGGACAGCGCCGTAGCAGAGCACGAAGACCAGCGGCGCCGAGAGGCCGCCGGGTGCGTCGTCGTACACCTCGGGCACGGTGAGCGAGACGATCAGCACCACGGCCATGACGGCGACGAGGACCGCGAACATCGGCCCGGTGTCGGCCCGTACGACATTGCCCAGCCAGGCGAAGCAGCACCAGCACCACCAGAGCAGTGCGAGCACGACGATCCCGCCGAGCATCCTCAGTGCTGTCGGGTCGGCCGCCATCAATGCGGTGACCTGCGTGATCGCATAGACGAACACCAAGTCGAAGAACAGCTCGGCCGGCGTCACGCGGTGATCGTCTCCGGTGGCGATCATCCGGGACCGTTCTCTGCCTGTCGCCACAGTGCCTCTCCCCCCTCGGCGGCCCGGTGACGGGCCCACTGGGGCCGAAGGATACAGACGATGCCAGGGAGGCGACCGAGGCACGGCGAGGAGGTCCCCGGCCGCCCGGGCGAGTCAGTCCCCCAGCGCCTTGCGTATGTTGGCCCGCACCACGTCCAGGTCCTTCCGCACCGCCTCGTACGCCGGCTTGTCCCGGTCGACGTCGTACTGCTGCACCTCCCGGCGGACCTCCCACCACTCGCCCGCCGTGTCGTGCTTCCGCTTGCACTCGACATCGGCCGTCGCCGTCGCCAACTCCCGGTCCGTACGGGTTGTGTTGCCGTTCTGGCCGCGTGACCAGGCCTTGTCCGAGAACGCCTCCTGTGGGTTCTGGTACCGCCCGAGGCCCTTGTCCACGACGCACTGGGACCATGTCTTCAAGGCCAGCACGACCCGTGGGTCCTTCTCCACCGTCTTGTCCAGGCTCCTCTCACGGTCCTGCGAGAAGGTCCACATGCGCTTGGAGTCCTTGACGCCGTCGGCCAGTTGCCCACTGGCCACCCCGGAGCAGCCCGCCTCGGGAACCTTGCGGCCGCTGACGGTCGCAGAACCGCCGAGACGGGTGCCGTACAGGACCCCGCGCTCCTCCTGCGTCATGGCGCGGCCCTTGGGCTCCCACGCCGCCGCCTTCTTGGGATCCCAGCCGTAGCCCCAGCGGCGGGCCTTGTCGAGGTCCAGGAGTCCGTACGGGCCTGTGCCTGCCGCGACCATCGACATCGCCGGCGACGGCTGTTTGGGGTCCAGCGGGAAGTCGGCGAACCCGAAGGACACCATGCAGCGCTGCTCCAGCCGGGCCTGCGCCTTACTGTGCTGCCGGTACTCGTCGGTGCTGAACTGGTACCGGTCGATGGGCAGTTCGGGCACGTCGTCCTCGGTCGCGAAGCGCACCTTCGCATCCTCGGCCGGGAGGAGCCCGCACCCGGTCAGCGCCACGGCGAGCACCAACGGCGCCAGCACCAGGCCCAACCCGGCACGCCCCGAAGCGCGCCCCCAGGCACGTCCCAACAGCGACAGAAGATCGGTCATGCGGCCATCATGCATGCCGCCGCCGACAATCACTCCGGCTGTCCACAACTCCCCGCGCCACGACGCACGATCACCACCGCCGCCAGCCCGAGAGCCAGCCCTGCGGCCGTCTGCACTCCAAAGGGCTCGCCGAACATCGCCGCGCCCCAGATCGCGGTCACCGGCGCCATCAGGAACATCAGCGTGTTGACCTGCGTCACGCCGGAACGGCGCAACACCAGCCAGTACAGGCCGTATCCGCCGAAGGTGGCCAGAACCACCAGCCAGCCGATCGCCGTCCAGAACGCGGCATCGGCCGGCGGCACGGCAGATCCGAGGGCAGCCGCGAGGACGGTGAACACGACGGCGCTGGTGGCGCAGTGGACCGTCATCGCGACCGCGGGCGCGACCGGCGCGCGCGTACGGCTCTCCAGGAAGGTCGCCGCGACCAGCGAGAGCATCCCGGCGAACGGCACCGCGTACGCCCAGGCCGGAACGCCCGCACCGACCGCCGTGGCATCGGCGAGCGTGACGACTCCGACGCCCGAGACGCCCAGGCCCAGGCCCAGCCACTGCGGCCCGGACACGTACTGCCGCAGCAGCGGCCCGGCCAGCGCACCCGCGACCAGCGGCTGCGTTCCGTCGATCAGCGCGGTGGTGCCGCTGGAGACGCCGAGCTGGATCGCCCAGTACACGGTGAGCAGATAGCCGCTCTGCGAGAGCGCGCCGATCACGGTCTGGCGCAGCACGTCCCGTGCGGTCAGCCCACGCCAGGAGTGCCGGGCGAAGGCGACGGAGACGAGGGCCAGCACGACGGCCAGCGGCAGAAAGCGCCACATCAGCACGGTGACGGCGGCCGCGCTGCCCGCGCCGAGCTTGGCTCCGATGAAGCCGGAGCTCCAGCAGAGCACGAAGGCGGCCGAGAGCAGCATGTTCATGGTCGTTCCACCGTCCGGTGGCCTAGGGCCTGTCGTGTGGGTCTTGCCGACGACTCAGGTATACAGATCGGTCTACCTCATCGACTATACAGATCGGTATACTCGATGCCATGGGCAGGCAGACGACTCCGCACCGCATCGCGATGACCCCCGGCGCACGCCGCGCTCTCGACGCCGCGTCCCGCCTCTTCTACGAGCGCGGCATCCACGCCGTCGGCGTCGATCTGATCGCGGCCGAGGCGGGCGTCACCAAGAAGACCCTCTACGACCGCTTCGGGTCCAAGGACCAGCTGGTCGTGGAGTATCTCGCCGCCCGCGACGAGCAGTGGCGCGCCTTCCTCGCCGAGCGTCTGGAGGCGGCCGGGCCGTCCGCGGACGAGCGCATCCTGGCCGTTTTCGACGCCTCCCGGGAGTGGGCGGGCGAGCACAGCACTCGCGGCTGCAGCATGGTCAACGCGCACGCGGAGATCAGCGACCCGCGCCACCCGGCGTTCGGTGTCATCACCGGCCAGAAGGCCTGGATGCTCGCCCTCTTCACCGATCTGGCACGCGAAGCCGCGGCTCAGGATCCCGCGAAGCTCGGCCGCGCACTCATGCTGCTCCACGAGGGCGCACTCGTCACACACGGCCTGAACGTCTTCCCCGACGCGCTCACCGCCGCGCGTGAACAGGCCCGCGCGCTGCTCCCCTGACCGGGATCAGGCCCCTGACCGGGATCAGGCCGCTGACCGGGATCAGGCCGCGCGCCGGTCCAGCAGCGGGCTCTTGTGCCGCAGCAGCCACTGCCGGTACGCCGCCGCCCTCAGCGCCGCTTCCCGGTACGCCGCCTCCAGGTCCGCGTACACCGCCGCATACAGCTCCTCGCACGAACCGGGCCGCGAGAACAGCAGCAGCCGTACGGCCAGTGGATCGCCGCGCAGCGGGCGGATCGCCATGTCGTCGCGCGGGTCCGAGGTCGGCTGGCACGGCGCGACCGCCTCGCCGACCGCGATCAGTGACGCGGCCGTGTGGTAGTCGCCGTACAGCACCGGCGGATTGAGCCCGGCCGCACCCAATACCCGGCGCAGTCCGTCCCATTCGCCGTCCACCGTCGGATCGACGATCCACCGGTCCTCGGCCAGATCGGCCAGCTCCACGACGGGAGCGCCGGCGGCCGGATGGTCGTGCGCCATCGAGATGAACTGCGGCTCGCGCTCGATCAGTACGCGTACGGAAAGACCGTCCGGCACGAGCAGCGGACAGCCCTCCACCTCGTGCACGAAGGCGACATCGAGCTGACCGGCGGCGACCGTCCTGAGCAGCGCGTTCGCCGAGACGTCCACATGCAGCGAGATATCGGTTCCGGGCAGCCGCTGCCGGAGCCGGCGCAGCCAGCCGGCGAGCGCGCGGCTTGCGGTGGAGCCGACACGTAATCGCGGTCCGCCGGCCCGGGCGGCCGCCGCCTTGGCCTCGACGACGAGTGCGGCCATTTCGGCCACCAGCGGGCGGGCTCTGCTCAGTACGGAACGGCCGAGCGGGGTCGGCCGGCAGCCGGTGCGGTCACGCGAGAAGAGCTCCGCGCCGAGGGAGTGCTCGATCCGGCGCAGCTGGGTCGTCAGGGACGGCTGGCTGACGCCCAGTTGGCGCGCTGCTTTGTGCAGGCTGCCCGCGTCCGCTATGGCGCACAGCGCACGGAGGTGCCTCACCTCGAGCTCCATGAACCGAGAGTAGAGCGGCATCAACTGTCCCACCAGGCACACCAGTTGCCACAGAACGGGAGGACCCGGACAGGGTGATGCGCCTGGGTTATCGGCAGTTGACATCATCCCGAGGGCGGGGCGGCTCCCCGACACTCTGCTGTACCGAACCCGTTCACTGGACGAGTAGGAGCCCCCCACAATGCGTCACACTCGAACGGTACTCTCCGCCGCACTCGGCATCGGCCTCGTGGCCGCGCTGGGCGCGGGTCCCGCCAACGCCGCGACGGTCAACTCCCCCACAGTTGCCCCCGCTTCGTCCCCCACCGGCCACGCCGCGTACGCCGGATCCTCGGAGGACGCCAAGGCAACGAAGGCGTTCTTCGACGCCGTCCTGAAGTCGGTCGCCGAGAAGCGCGCAGCCAACCCCGGCGCGCAGGCAGTGACCGTCGTCTACAGCACCAGCAACGCGCCCAGCTTCCGCAGCCAGATAGCGCAGAGCACATCGATCTGGAACAGCTCCGTCAGCAATGTGAAGCTGCAGGAGGGTTCGGGCGCGGACTTCTCCTACCGCGAGGGCAACGACCCCCGCGGCTCGTACGCCAGCACCGACGGTCACGGCCGGGGCTACATCTTCCTCGACTACCGGCAGAACCAGCAGTACAACTCCACCCGTGTCACCGCCCACGAGACCGGGCACGTGCTCGGGCTGCCCGACCACTACTCGGGCCCGTGCAGCGAGCTCATGTCGGGCGGCGGACCCGGCACGTCGTGCCAGAACGCAACACCGGACGCGAATGAGCGGGCCCGCGTCAACCAGCTCTGGGCGAACGGCCTGGCCGCGGCGATCGCGAGCGTCTCCTGACGCGCTCGTGACTCGTTTCTGACGCCTCCCTGAGGGCCCCGGAGCCGCCGGGCCCGCGCACGAGGGGCGCCCTGCCGAAAAAGTGGCAGGGCGCCCCTCCGCCGTATCCCGCATAGGCTGACGGCATGACCGAGCCGAGCGAACGCACCGGGTCCCTGTACGAGGCAGCGGGCGGCGCAGATGCCCTGCGGCGGCTGAGCGACACCTTCTACGAGGCCGTGCTCGCCGACCCGCTGCTGGCCCCCGTCTTCGTCGACTTCACTCCCGCGCACATCGAGCATGTCGCCGTCTGGCTGGCCGAGATCTTCGACGGACCCGCGCGTTTCACCGCCGAACTGGGCGGCCACCAAGCCCTGCTCCGCGCCCATCTCGGCCTGTCGATCACCGAGGAGCAGCGGCTGCGCTGGATGGAGCTGATGACCGCGGCGGTCGAGAAGGAGCTCCCGGACGACGAGCTGCTGCGCCGCCGGGTGATCGAGTACTTCGACTGGGGCACAAAGATCGCCCGTTCCGTCTCGGCCGACCCTCCGGGCACGGACCTGGGCGACCCGGGCCCGACGCCGCGCTGGGGCTGGAACGGCCTGCGCTGAGACCGTTCGCCTCCGGTGAGGCGGTCAGGCCCCGACCGGTGTCTGGAATACGAGCTCCGCGCCGGGCGGAAGCTGCTCCTGGATCAGTGCGAGAGCGTCGCCGAAGTCCCCGCTCGCGACTCCGGATTCGTACGCCGCTCCGCCGTAGTGCAGGGTCAGATTGAGATCCGACCTGTCGAGCGACCCTTCCGGCCGCGGTTCGCCGAGCGTCAGCAGACTGCTGAGCGTGGCCCGCTGGACCGTGCCCGCCGAGTGGACGGGCAGCGGCATGTCCCACTCCAGTACGCAGGAGGAGAGAAGTCCGCCGCCCTCGACCGGACGCAGGGCGGCGAAGCTCGCCCCTTGGTACTCAACACCCCTGATGCGTGTGCGCAGTTGCCGCCCCTGCGCCGATATGTGCGCCGCGATCGTGACCGCTTCCGCGCCACGCCGATCGCGGTACCAGCCCGCCCAGACTTCCGTCGACTCCGATGACATGGCGCGGACTGTAGCGGTACGCCGCACTCCGCCTAACAGCAGGGATGCCTCTGCCGGTCGCGGGTCCGACGCGAGTCCGGCCGCGGCTCCGGGCGGGCTCGGCACCGCTCAGGCGGTGCCGACCTCCGCGCCGGGCCCATCACCTCGCTGCTCGTCCTGCTCCTCGACCCTGTCCGGGCACTTCGGGTTGTGGCAGGGGCCTGGCCCCCAGGTGGGGACGAACGCCCCGAGAGTCTTGTGTCGCTTGATTACGGTACCGACAGGCTGTCCGCACGTCGGGCACTGAAGCTCGGCCTGCGGGTTGTGGACGGTACGACGTCCTTCGCTGCCCATGGCACCAGGATATGGCGGTTTGGGCGGGTCGGACAGCCGGCGGTCATCGCTTCCTGGCGTACTTGCGCACCACCACTCCGTTGTCGAAGGAACGCACCGACTCGAGCGTGAACTCGCCGACGCGGAAGTCCGTGGCGAACATGGGCATTCCGGTGCCGAGTACCACCGGATACGTCTTGATGACGAGTTCGTCGACCTCGTCCATCAGCTGGCCCGCGAGGTTCGCGCCGCCGCAGAGATAGATGCCGAGCCCGTCCTCCTGCTTGAGCTCGCGGATCCGCGCCACGACATCGCCGGAGACGATCTCCACATTCGGGTCGGGCGACTCCTGGATGCTGCGGGACGCGACGAGTTCGCGCAGATGGGCGTAGGGGCTGGTGACCTTGGCGTCGAGCGCGACGTCATAGCTTGCCCGGCCCTGGATGATCGTGTCGTACTCGGTGTTCGGGGCGTCGTCGATGCCGAACGCCTGACGGGCCATGGTCGGCAGCGTGTCCACGGCTTCGTTCTTGAAGTACTCGAGGAAGTCCCCGGAGACGAACTGCATGAAGAAGTCCGACTTGCCGTCCGAGTCCCCGATGAAGCCGTCGATCGACGCGGCGATGAAGTAGCTGAGCTTGCGCAAACCGGTCCTCCGTCCGATAACCACTCCATGCATAGTGCTTCACCTGTAGTGGTTGCGCAAGGGCTTTACGGCCAGGGCCGGGGCTCGCGCCACATCGGCCACATCAGCGGCCCCTCGGGCAGTTGCACCGCCTCCCCGGCGAAGGCGAAGCCGAGCCGCTCGTACAGCCGGCGGCTGCGCGCGCTGCTCGCCTCCAGATAGGCCGGAACGCCGTCACGGTCGCAGCGCTCCAGCGCCGGAGCGAGCAGTGCCGCTCCCAGCCCCTGGCCCTGCCGCCCCGGCTCGACGGCGATCAGCACCAGATACTCATGTGCCCGGTCGTGCGGATGGACCGCGCCGGTCAGCCGGCCCACCTCCCGTGCGCGTTCGTTGTGGGGGCCCGCGATCTCACGCATCCGGGCCGCCGTCTCGTTGTCCTGCTCCGGTTCGCCGCCCGGCAGCTCCAGCCACACGGCCGCGGCCGACCCGTCCTCCATCACATCGACCCGGCCGGCCGCCAGCGCCTGATCGACGAAGACGCCGAGGAAAGGTGCATGCACCCGGCTCCGCTCGGCCGGATCCGGAAAGACCCAGCAGCTCACCGGGTCGTCCTCGAACGCCGCTGAGACCAGCTGGACGACCGCCTCGCGATCGTCCGAGGTAGCCCGCCGAATCCGTATGCCCATCGGTCTCCGCCTCTCGCCCCGAGCCCGGGAGGTCACGCCGGGCCAACGTGCCTCCATGCTCCAGGAGTCGGCCGCCTCAGCGGGTGCGGCGGGTGACGAATTCGGCCAGTGCGAGCAGGTCGCCCGCCGCGGCGAGATCCGGCACGGCCCGGGAGAGCTCATGGACCGCGCGGGCCATCCGGTCGGCCGCCTGGAGCTGGGCCCAGTCGCGGCCGCCCGCCCGGTCGACGGCCTCGGCGGCGCGGCGTACGGTCGTCGCGGTCATGGGGCCTCGGTAGAGCTCAGCAAGCTCCGCGCCGGCCGGAGTGCCGGAGGTCAGGGCCGCCACCACCGGCAGCGATTTCTTGTGTGCGGCCAGGTCGGCGCCGGCCGGTTTGCCCGTACGCCCGGGATCGCCCCAGATCCCGATCAGATCGTCGATGAACTGGAAGGCGAGCCCCGCCTCCCGCCCGAAGGCGTCCAGCGCCGCGGTCTCCTCCTCACCCGCGCCCGCGTACAGCGCTCCGAGCGCGCACGCACAGCCCAGCAGCGCGCCGGTCTTGGCCGTCGCCATGCGGAGGCACTCGTCGAGCGATACCTCGTGCGGCGCCCGCTCCTCGAAGGCGCAGTCCGCCTGCTGGCCCGCGCACAGCTCGATCACACAGGCCGCGAGCCGCTCGGAGGCCGCCGCGGACGCCGGATGGCGGTCCTCGGCGAGCAGCCGCAGCGCGAGAGCGAGCAGTGCGTCGCCCGCGATGATGGCGTCCGGAGTCCCGAAGACCGTCCAGGCGGTGGGCCGGTGTCTGCGGGTCTGGTCCTCGTCGATGACATCGTCGTGGAGAAGTGTGAAGTTGTGCGCCAGCTCCACCGCGACAGCGGCCCGTACGGCCTGCTGCGGATCGCCGCCGAGCGCTCTCGCCGCGGCCAGTACGAGCCCGGGTCTGATCGCCTTGCCGACGGAGCCCGCGGCCGGAGTGCCGTCGGCGTGCTCCCACCCGAAGTGGTACATCGCGACCCGTCGTATGGAACCGGGCAACGACTCGACGGCTGCGCGCAGCCGGGGATTGACGGCCTCACGGGTGCGTTCGAGAAGGACGACGGCCTCACGGGCCTCGACGGTCTCCGACATGGTCAACTGGGCGGTCCTTTCCCGGTGTTGGACGTACGGACGAAGGCGAGCGACGAAGGCGAGCGGGGCCAGGGCCGGGGGCGGCGGCCGGGGCGCGGGGACGGTGCCGCGCCCGAGGCCGCCCGGCCGGCTCACCTCCAGCGGCTCACCTCGACGTTCTCCAGCACACCGAGCGCGTCCGGCACCAGCACCGCCGCCGAGTAGTACGCCGTGAGCAGGTACGAGATGATCGCCTGCTCGTCGATGCCCATGAACCGCACCGACAGACTCGGCTCGATCTCGTCCGGAATTCCCGTCTGGTGCAGGCCGATCACGCCCTGCTCGGCCTCGCCCGTACGCATGCAGATGATGGATGTGGTCCTGGCGTCGCTGATCGGGATCTTGTTGCACGGGTAGATGGGCACGCCGCGCCAGGTCGGGATGCGGTTGCCGTTCACGTCGATGCTCTCGGGCACCAGGCCCCGCTTGTTGCACTCGCGCCCGAAGGCGGCGATGGCACGCGGGTGCGCGAGGAAGAACTTGGAGCCGCGGCGGCGCGACAGCAGCTCGTCCATGTCGTCCGGGCTCGGCGCGCCGTCGTGCGGCTGGAGCCGCTGACCGTAGTCACAGTTGGCGAGCAGACCGAACTCGCGGTGGTTGATGAGCTCGTCCTCCTGGCGCTCGCGCAGCGCCTCGACCGTGAGCCGCAACTGCTGCTCGGTCTGGTTCATCGGCTGGTTGTAGAGGTCGGCGACCCGGCTGTGCACCTTCAGCACGGTCTGGGCCACGCTCAGTTCGTACTCGCGCGGCACGCCTTCGTAGTCCACGTAGGTGTGCGGGACGACGGCCTCGCCGACATGGCCCGCGGACAGATCGATCTCCGCCTCGCCGTATTTGTTGGTCCGCTGGTGCGGCAGCGCGGCGAGGCTCGCCAGATGCGTGCGCAGCGAATCGGCGCGCTCCGCGAGGTTCAGCACATCGTCTCTGGTCAGCACCAGCACCGTGCATGCCGTCGCGGCGCGGGCCGTGTGCTCCCAGGTGGCGTCGCGCTCCACGAGCGTCTGCTCGCCGAAGTGCGCGCCGTCGGCGAGGACTTCGATCACCGCCTCGTCGCCGTACGGACCGGTGCCGATCTGTTCGACCCTGCCGTGGGCCAGCAAATAGATCCGGTCCGCCGCCGTGCCCGCGGCGGCGAGCACCTCTCCGGTCGCGAACTCCCGCTGCTCACAGCGGTTCGCCAGTTCGGCGAGCACCGCCTCGTCACCGAACTCCCGCAGCGCGGGCAGCTCGCCCAGCTCGGCGGGGATGACCGTGACACGGTCGCCGGTCTGCACAAACGTCACGCGTCCGTCGCCCACCGAGTAGCTCAGGCGGCGATTGACCCGGTAGGTGCCGCCCTGCACCTGCACCCACGGGAGCATGCGCAGCAGCCACCGGGAGGTGATCTCCTGCATCTGCGGGGCCGACTTGGTGGTCGTGGCAAGGTTCCGCGCGGCGGCCGTGCCGAGACTCTGCTGCTGCGGCGTTTGCTGCTCACGAACGTCGTCGCCGACAGAGCCAACCGAACCAACCGACATAGGACTCCCTCTCGATCATGGTCTGACCTGCGAGACAAAGCCTTTCAGCACGGAGAGTCGCGACGCCATTACACAAATGGATGGGACTAGTTCGGCTCGGGCAGGGAACGTCGGCGGCTTCAGGCCGCGCCGTCCGCCGGCTGACCGGATCAGCTCGCACGCCGTACGAACAAAGCGTCCTTCCATGAGAGTTCGGGTAGAAGCGTCGTTGCGGCACATTCCGTGCCCTTCCCCCCTGTATCCCCGTATCCCTGAACCCCGCCCCCCTGCGTTCCTGTATTCCCCCGTATCCCTCGCATCCCCAAGGAGCCGCGATGTCTCCCCCCATGTCCGCGAACAGCTTTTTCGACGCCCTGCGCGACGAGGGGCTGACAGTCGTCCAAGTCGGCGACTGGCGCGAGCACAACCGCAACCACAAGGGCCCCTGGGGTCCGGTGCACGGCGTGATGATCCATCACACGGTCACCAAGGGCACCGCAGAGACGGTCCGCCTCTGCCGCGACGGACACTCGGCCCTGCCGGGACCGCTGTGCCACGGCGTCATCGCCAAGGACGGCAAGATCCATCTCGTCGGCTACGGCCGCGCGAACCACGCGGGCCTCGGTGACGACGACGTGCTGCGCGCGGTCATCGCGGAGAAGGCACTGCCTCCGGACAACGAGGCGAACACCGACGGAAACCGCCATTTCTACGGCTTCGAGTGCGAGAACCTCGGCGACGGCAAGGACCCCTGGCCGCCGGTCCAGCTGGAGGCGATCGAGAGAGCGGCCGCGGCGATCTGCCGCCATCACGGCTGGACGGCACGCTCCGTCATCGGCCATCTCGAGTGGCAGCCGGGAAAGGTCGACCCCAGGGGCTTCACGATGAGCTCCATGCGCGAGCGCATCCAGGAGCGCCTGAAGTGACACGTGAATCAGCCCGAAGAGAGACCTGACGTGACAATGGCCGGGTGACCCCGGAAGCGCTCGACCTCGACACGGCCCTGAGGCCGCGGCTGCCGTCGCCGTTGCGGCAGGTCGAGGACGAGCGCTTCACCCGGCACGGCGTACGCCTGCTGCTCAAGCGCGACGACCTGATCCACCCGGACCTGCCCGGCAACAAATGGCGCAAGCTCGCCCCGAACCTCGAAGCCGCCGAGGGCCGCCCGCTGCTCACCTTCGGCGGCGCGTACTCCAACCATCTGCGGGCCACGGCCGCGGCCGGCCGCCTCCTGGGCTTCGGGACGATCGGTGTCGTCCGCGGCGACGAACTGGCCACGCGCCCGCTGAACCCGTCCCTGTCCCAGTGCGCGGCCGACGGCATGCGGCTGCTCTTCGTGGACCGTGCGGTCTACCGGCGCAAGGACGACCCACACGTGCGGGCGCAGATCGCCGAGAGGGCGGCACAGGCGCTCGGCGTGAGCCCGGCGGACCTGTACGTCGTTCCCGAGGGCGGCAGCAATGTGCACGCCGTACGCGGCTGTGTCGCCCTCGGCGAGGAGCTGCACGGGCTCGCGGACGTCGTCGCCGTCGCCTGCGGCACCGGCGGAACACTCGCCGGTCTGGCCGCCGGCCTGGCGCCCGGCCAGCGGGCCATCGGCTTTCCGGTCCTCAAGGGCGGCTTCCTCGCCGAGGAGATACAGCGCCTCCAGCAAGAGTCCTTCGGCGGCCCGGCAGGTGACTGGTCGCTCGACGAGCGCTTCCACTTCGGCGGGTACGCCCGTACGCCCCCGCGGCTCCACGCCTTCGCCGACGACTTCGAGGCCCGCCACGGCCTTCCGGTCGAGCGGGTCTATGTCGCCAAGATGCTCAGCGGCCTGACCGCGCTCGCAGCCGACGGTGCTTTCGCGCCCGGCACCACGCTCGCGGCCGTGGTCACCGGCCGGCCCTAGGGCCTGGCCCAGAGGGCAGTTGAGACTTCCGGCCCTAGGGAGCGTCCTCGCGGTACGCCGCGGCCTCCTCCAGGTCCAGCCGGCGCAGCAGCGTACGCAGCATCTCGTCGTCGATCCGCCGCTGGTCCCGGAGTTTGACGAAGACCTCGCGCTCCGCGTCGATCATCTCGCCCGCCAGCCGCCGGTAGGTGTCGTCCGCCGACTCACCGGTCACCTCATTCACGGTTCCGAGCCGCTCCCAGACCGCGTTCCTGCGACGCTCGAGCACCGTCCGCAGCCGCTCCGCCAGCGGCTCGGGGAGCGCGTTGCGCTCGTCGGCGAGCAGCTCCTCCAGCCGCCGGTCAGCCGCCTGCGACGCCTCGCTCTGGGCCTGGGCCTCGGCCAGCGTCTCGGCGTGGGTGTCGCGCGGCGGCAGCTTCAGCGCCCGGATCAGCGCGGGCAGCGTGAGGCCCTGCACCACCAGCGTGCCGATCACCGTCGTGAAGGTCAGGAACAGGACCAGATTCCGCGCCGGGAACGGCTCGCCGTCCGTCGCCACCGGGATCGAGAAGGCGATCGCCAGTGAGACGACGCCGCGCATCCCGGCCCAGCCCACGATCACCGGCGCGGTCCAGTTGGTGCCCGGCTCCCGTTTTCTGATCCGCGGCGACAGCCGCGGCAGGAAGGTGGCCGGGAAGACCCACACGAACCGCACCACCACCACGGCGACGAAGACCCCGAACGCGTACCAGAGCGATTCACCGACGCTGTAGTCCCCCAGCCCTTCCAGCACGTAAGGAAGCTGCAGCCCGATCAGAGCGAAGACCGAGGACTCCAGGATGAACGCGACCATCCTCCAGACCGCGCCCTCCTGCAGCCGGGTCTCGAAGTCGACCTGCCAGGAGCGGTGGCCGAGATAGAGCGCGACGACGACGACGGCGAGCACGCCGGACGCGCCGACATGCTCGGCGGCGGCGTAGGCGACGAACGGGATCAGCAGCGACAGCGTGTTCTGCAGGAGGGCTTCCTTCAGATGCGTGCGCAGCCAGTGGATCGGCACCATCAGCAGGAGGCCGACCCCGATGCCGCCGAGCGAGGCCAGCGCGAATTCGCCGATGCCGCCGGCCCAGGTCATGCCCTCGCCGACGGTGGCGGCCAGCGCCACCTTGTAGGCGGTGATCGCGGTGGCGTCGTTCACCAGCGACTCGCCCTGCAGGATGGTGGTGATGCGGTTCGGCAGCCGCAGCCGGCGGGCGATCGCGGTCGCGGCGACCGCGTCCGGCGGCGCGATCACCGCGCCGAGCACCAGCGCCGCGCTCAGCGGCAGGTCCGGCACCAGCAGATAGGCGAGATAGCCGACGGCGACGGTCGCGAAGAGCACATAGCCGACGGAGAGAAGTGCGACGGGCCGCACATTCGCCCGCAGATCGAGAAACGAGCTCTCGACGGCGGCGGTGTACAGCAGGGGCGGCAGCACCAGCGGAAGCACGATGTGCGGATCGAGCGTGTAGTCCGGCACTCCCGGCACATATGCGCCAATCAGCCCGACCGCCACCAGGAGCAGCGGCGCGGGTACGGGCGTCCTGCGGGCCGCTCCGGCGACCGCCGCGCTCGCCGCGATCAGCGCCACCAGTGGCAATGCGTCCATCTCGCCGTCCCTCGCGTCCGTCCGTACGTCCGGCCTGCCGAGCCGTAACCTGGCAATCATGAGCGAGTGTCCGCATGTTGCAGAACTGCCCGACCCCGAGGTGACCCCGCTGTCCGACACCTGCCCGGAGTGTCTGGCGGCCGGCGGCCACCCCGTGCATCTGCGACTGTGCCTGGTCTGCGGGCACGTCGGCTGCTGTGACTCGTCGCCGGGGCGGCACGCGAGCGCACACTTCAAGGAGACGGGTCATCCCGTGATGCGGAGCTTCGAGCCCGGGGAGAGCTGGCGCTGGTGTTTTGCCGACGGTTCGATCGTCTGAAGCGTGGGTACGTCAACCCTCCGCCGGTTCCTCGCAATTGGGCCCCGCAGACCCCTAGCCACTGTGCGTACTCATATGCTTACCATGAGTGACAGCCACCGAGTGGGGGCCCCGGCGACAGGGCACCATGGATCGCGATAGCGTCGCCGGGCCAGTACCGGCTACGTACTGACTGCGTAGCGACGGCCTCGGGATCTTCCTCCCGCGGCCCCGAAAGAGCTTGTGCCACCTTGGAGGTGAGGGTGTCCCAGATCGCAGGCGAGCCCGGGACTCAGGACTTCGTGGAAGTCCGGCTGCCCGCTGCGGGTGCCTACCTGTCCGTGCTGCGTACGGCCACGGCCGGACTCGCAGCGCGCTTGGACTTCACCCTCGACGAGATCGAGGATCTGCGGATCGCGGTCGACGAGGCATGCGCGATCCTGCTGCAGCAGGCGGTCCCCGGCTCCGTTCTCAGCTGCGTGTTCCGACTGGTCGACGACTCGCTGGAGGTCACGGTCTCGGCGCCGACGACCGACGGCCGGGCGCCGGAGCGCGACACCTTCGCCTGGACAGTGCTCTCCGCGCTGGCCGGCAAGGTCGACTCCTCGGTCGCCGACGACCGTACGGTCTCCATCAGCCTGTACAAACAGCGCGGCGCGGGACCCGGGCCGGCGTGAGGAACGGGGACGGTCCGGTGCGGAACGAGCCACCCGCGGTGAGGGGAATCCCGGAGCAGCAGGCCCGTCCGCATCCGGTGGACGGACTTGACGGCCAGACGGCCGCGGCGGAGCAGGGGCAGTCAGAGCGGGCGGACCGTATGAGCGAGCACGTGCACGAGCAGCAGCACCACGATCCACATGACCGCAGCGGGGCGCGGGCGATGTTCATCGAGCTTCGCAAGCTCCCCGACGGCTCTCCGGAGCGGGCGGAAATGCGCAACCAGCTGGTGCGTATGCATCTGCCGCTGGTCGAGCATCTGGCGCGGCGCTTCCGCAACCGCGGTGAGCCGCTGGACGATCTGACGCAGGTCGCGACCATCGGCCTGATCAAGTCGGTGGACCGGTTCGACCCGGAGCGGGGCGTCGAGTTCTCGACGTACGCGACTCCGACGGTCGTCGGCGAGATCAAGCGCCACTTCCGGGACAAGGGCTGGGCGGTCCGGGTGCCGCGCCGGCTTCAGGAACTGCGGCTCGCGCTGACCACGGCGACTGCCGAGCTCTCCCAGCAGCACGGCCGTTCTCCGACGGTGCACGAGCTGGCCGAGCGCCTGGGCATCTCGGAGGAGGAGGTCCTGGAGGGCCTGGAGTCGGCGAACGCCTACTCCACGCTGTCCCTGGACGTCCCGGACACGGACGACGAGTCTCCGGCGGTGGCGGACACCCTCGGCGCCGAGGACGAGGCGCTTGAGGGCGTCGAGTACCGCGAGTCGCTGAAGCCGCTGCTGGAGGACCTGCCGCCGCGGGAGAAGCGGATCCTGCTGCTGCGGTTCTTCGGGAACATGACGCAGTCGCAGATCGCGCAGGAGGTCGGCATCTCACAGATGCATGTCTCCCGGCTGTTGGCGCGGACGCTGGCGCAACTGCGGGAGCGGCTGCTGGTGGAGGAGTAGAAGGCCGTCACGCTTCGGGGCCCGCGCGCACTCAGGTGCGAGGCGGGCCCTGCTGCTTCACGCGTCGCGCGCGCCCGGCCCGCGGATGCCCAGCGCCTGTGTCGTCGCCGGGTTCACCAGCAGAACCAGGCCCGTCACCGCGACCACCGCCAGCACGATGCCCAGCGGGATCAGCGCGCCGGACGCCTTCAGCAGCGTCCATGCCGGGATCAGGGCCATCAGGTGCGTGATCATCGCCGGGCCCCGGCTCCAGCTGCGCCGCAGCAGCAGGCCGCGCGCCGCGAAGAGCGGGATCGCGCCGAGTGCGATGAGCGTCACTCCGCCCATCTCGGCCTGCGTCGGGTCGTCCGGCCGGCCGAGCAGCCCCATCACCAGCATGTAGACGCCGCCCGCGACCAGTGCCAGGCCTTCCAGACCGGACACCGCGGCAGCGGCGGCCAGGCGGGCGGGACGGGGGGTCTGGTCATCACTCACCACAGCAGGGTAGCCCGGGGCCGCAGACCGGGGCTGGGCCAGGTACCAACAGGTAGGTACTCTGCTTCGCATGCGCGCACTTCTCGTGGTCAATCCGGCAGCAACCACTACCAGTGCCCGCACCCGTGACGTACTGATCCACGCACTCGCCAGCGAGATGAAGCTGGAGGCCGTCACGACGGAGTACCGGGGACACGCCCGCGACCTCGGCCGCCGGGCCGCCGAGTCGGAGGACATCGACATGGTCGTGGCCCTCGGCGGCGACGGCACGGTCAACGAGGTCGTCAACGGGCTGCTGCACCACGGTCCCGACATAGACCGGCTGCCACGCCTCGCCGTGGTCCCCGGCGGCTCGACCAATGTCTTCGCCCGCGCCCTCGGTCTGCCGAACGACGCCGTGGAGGCGACCGGCGCGATCCTGGACGCCCTGCGCGACGAGACCGAGCGCGTCATCGGGCTCGGACTTGCGGCCGGCACCCCGGGCACCGAGGACGAGGCGGCGCCCGCCCGCTGGTTCACCTTCTGCGCCGGACTCGGTTTCGACGCGGGTGTGGTCGGCCGGGTCGAACAGCAGAGGGAGCGCGGCAGGCGTTCGACGCACGCCCTCTATATGCGCCAAGTGGTACGCCAGTTTCTGGAGGAGCCGAACCGCCGCCAGGGCGTGATCACGCTGGAGCGGCCCGGCCACGATCCGGTCAGCAATCTTGTGCTGTCCATAGTCTGTAACACAGCACCGTGGACCTACCTGGGCAATCGCCCGGTGTACGCGTCGCCGAACGCGTCTTTCGACACGGCCCTGGACGTGGTCGCGCTGTCCAAGCTGTCGACCCCGGCGGTAGCCCGTTACGCGACCCAACTGCTCACTTCAAGCCCCGAGCGCGGACCGCACGGCAGGCACGCAGTCACTGTCCATGACCAGACGGACTTCACCTTGAATTCAAAGGTTCCCCTCCCGTTCCAGATGGACGGTGACCACCTCGGGCTACGGTCGAGCGTGACGTTCACAGGCGTACGCCGTGCACTGCGTGTGATTGTGTGAGTGGAAGGGCCGAAGGGCCTTTATCTCGAACGTATGGGCTGGGCTCCACCCCATAGAAGTACGGCTGTGACCTAGTCGACACCGAGGAATCAAAAAAAAGTTTCCGGAAGGGGTTGTATCCGCAGCCGAGGTTTGCGAATCTCTACATGGCGATCGGGACGGCCCGCAGCATCGGCCCCACAGACCGCCAGAACCCCTCCTTGAAACCCAGGACCACGCCAGTTCACCTGGCGGTCGGCCCTGCCGTTGCGGGGGGATTCGTGAAAGCGTTCACATTCACAAGCAACCCGCACGTAATACCAAGGAGAGGTAGCAGCCATGGACTGGCGTCACAACGCCGTTTGCCGCGAGGAAGACCCCGAGCTCTTCTTCCCCATCGGCAACACCGGTCCTGCGCTGCTGCAGATCGAGGAAGCCAAGGCCGTCTGCCGTCGCTGCCCCGTCATGGAGCAGTGCCTGCAGTGGGCGCTCGAGTCCGGCCAGGACTCCGGCGTCTGGGGTGGCCTCAGCGAGGACGAGCGCCGCGCGATGAAGCGCCGCGCCGCTCGCAACCGGGCGCGCAACGCAAGCGCCTGATTGCCACCGCTACGAGCCTGAGCCCGGCGGCGCGTACAGAGAGTACGCACTCACCGCCCCCGAGCCGCAGCGCGCAGTAGTAACTCACAGCATTCGAGCCCCGGACCATATCCGATACGGTCCGGGGCTCGCTGCTGTTCTCGGCCTTGGTGTTCTCAGCCCCGGGGTCCGCTACTTCTGGGCCCGCACTGGGATGTCGAGCACCACGCGCGTGCCGCGGCCGGGCTCCGGCGCCGGAAGCATGTCGAAGCCGCCGCCCAACTCGCCCTCCACCAGCGTCCGTACGATCTGCAGACCGAGATTGCCCGTGCGCTGCGCGTCGAACCCCTCGGGCAGACCGATGCCGTCGTCCTGGACGGTGATCAGCAGCCGGCCGTCCACCCGCTGGTCGCCGCGTACCGCCGAGACCTCGACCGAGCCGTGTTCGCCGTGCGGAAAGGCGTGTTCCAGCGCGTTCTGCAGCACTTCGGTGAGGACCATGGCGAGCGGGGTCGCGACCTCGGCGTCCAGGATGCCGAAGCGGCCGGTGCGGCGGCAGTCGACCTTGCCGGGCGAGATCTCGGAGACCATCGCGATGACCCGGTCGGCGATCTCGTCGAACTCGACGCGCTCGTCCAGGTTCTGGGACAGCGTCTCGTGCACGATCGCGATCGAACCGACGCGCCGCACGGCCTCGTTGAGCGCCTCACGGCCGCGTACCGAATCCATCCGGCGGGCCTGCAGCCGCAACAGCGCGGCGACTGTCTGGAGGTTGTTCTTGACCCGGTGGTGGATCTCCCGGATGGTGGCGTCCTTGGTGATCAACTCGCGCTCGCGGCGGCGCAGTTCGGTGACGTCGCGGAGCAGTACGAGAGAGCCGATCCGGGTGCCCTTGGGCTTGAGCGGAATGGCGCGCAGCTGGATCACGCCGCCGTTGCCCTCGACCTCGGCCTCGCGCGGGGCGTAGCCGCTGGCGAGTTTGACCAGGGCCTCGTCGACGGGGCCGCGGGAGGGGGCGAGTTCGGCGGTGATCTGGCCGAGGTGCTGGCCGACGAGGTCGGCGGCGAGACCGAGACGGTGGTACGCGGAGAGGCCGTTGGGGCTGGCGTACTGGACGACGCCGTCGGCGTCGAGCCGGATCAGCCCGTCGCCGGCGCGCGGCGAGGCGTCCATGTCGACCTGCTGGCCGGGGAACGGGAAGGACCCGGCGGCAATCATCTGGGCCAGGTCGGAGGCGCTCTGGAGGTACGTGAGCTCCAGCCGGGACGGGGTCCGTACGGTCAGCAGATTCGTATTGCGGGCGATGACGCCGAGGACGCGTCCCTCCCGTCGTACGGGGATGGACTCGACCCGCACGGGAACCTCTTCGCGCCACTCCGGGTCGCCCTCGCGCACGATCCGGCCCTCGTCGAGCGCGGCGTCCAGCAACGGACGCCGGCCGCGGGGAACGAGATGGCCGACCATGTCGTCCTGATAGGAGGTGGGGCCGGTGTTCGGCCGCATCTGGGCCACCGAGACATAGCGTGTGCCGTCGCGCGTGGGGACCCAGAGGACGAGGTCGGCGAAGGAGAGGTCGGAGAGCAGCTGCCACTCCGAAACCAGCAGATGCAGCCACTCGAGGTCGGATTCGGTGAGGGCTGTGTGCTGGTGCACGAGGTCGTTCATGGAGGGCACATCTGCGAGCGTACGTTAGGTGTGAACCGGGTGATGCGGGCGGCCGTGATGGAGAATGGGCCAAGAACTAAGCTCGGTAGATGGATGGACATCCGAGAATGGTCTAGTCCACAATGACTTGACAGCTTCCGCCCTCCCCGCACAGGAGGGTGGAACGAGGCCGCGGCGCTCTCTGCCCTGACTGCGCCGGGACCTCCCACACGGCCGAGTGGGATCGCACACCCGCCGGCCGGAGAAACTCCGGGCTGCGGTGCCGGACGGGTTGAGGGTCCCGTCAGGCGCCGCGGCCCGCGGGTGTTTCCGGGGCCACGGCGCCGCGCGCAGGGAAGCTCAGCTGGTCTCCGTGACCTTTGCCAGGGCTCTGGGTGCGTCCGGGTCCTGTCCCCTCGCGATCGTGACCTCGTACGCCAGCAGCTGGAGCGGGAGGATCTCCAGGATGGGCTGGAGTTCCTCCGGGACGCCCTCCGTGGGCAGTGTGAAGCCCGCGGAGGACGCAGAGACCTGGGGGGCCGGACCGATCACCACCAGGTCCGCACCGCGGCCCCGGAGGCGATCGAGGACCGGCTGGAGTGCCGCGCCGCCCTTGCCGTCCGTAACGACCGCGATCACCGGCGAGATGTTGTCGACCATGGCGAGTGGCCCGTGCAGAAGATCCGCGCCGGAGTACGACAGGGCCGGGATGTAACTGGTCTCCATCAGCTTGAGCGCGGCCTCTTTCGCCGTCGGGTAGCCGTAGCCCCGCGACGTGATCACCATGCGCTCGGCGAACCGGTAGCGGGACGCCAGCTGCCGCACCTCGTCCTGGCGGGACAGGACGTGGGCCGCCAGGTCGGGCAGGGCCTTCGCGGCCGCGCCGTCGCCGCCGCGCAGGCCCTCGACGAAGAGATAGAGCGCGAGGAGCGAGGCCGTGTAGGTCTTGGTGGCGGGGAGCGCCTTCTCCGGCCCGGCCAGGATGTCGATGTGGAACTCGGACACCGCGGCCAGCGGCGAGTCCGGGTTGTTGGTGACCGCCAGCGTGATCGCGCCGGCCTCCCGCGCCGCCTTCGTGGAGGCCACCAGGTCCGGCGAGCCGCCCGACTGGCTGACCGTCACCACCAGCACGTCCCGCAGGTCCGGCCGTGCGCCGTACGCCGTCGTCGTGGACATGGAGGTGAGCCCGCAGGGCAGCCCCAGCTGGATCTCGAGCAGGTACTTCGCGTACAGCGCGGCGTTGTCGGACGTGCCGCGCGCCGTCAGCAGCACGAACCGCGGGCTCCGCGCCGCGATCGCCGACGCCACCTCGCGGATCCGCGGCGCACCCTGCTCCAGGATGCGCCGCAGCACCGCGGGCTGCTCTGCCATCTCGCCGGACATGATCCGGCCCGGACGCTCGCTGTGGCCTGCGTCGGCCGAACTCGTGGCGGACATGCTGAGTGCCTCCATGTGGCATTCCCTGTGCCGGGGCGAGCCGTGGGCCCCGGCACAGCACGGTCCGCGTCGGTCAGGCCCCGGCGCCCTTGCCGGTGATGACCTCCGCGGCGGCCCGTCCGCAGACGCGGGCGGCGCCATGGGTCGCGATGTGCAGGGCACCCCTCGGCTCGGCCTCGTCCACACCCATCTCGACGACGACCGTGTCCGGCCGGGCCGCGATCAGTGAGTCCAGAGCGTCCGCCATCCAGGGGTGGCGGTGAACGTCGCGTACTACAGCGACGATCCTACGGTCCGCCGCCATACCCAGCACATTTGCCACCAGGGCCGACGTTTCGGTCGAGCCGTCGTACGTGTCGGTCGTGGTGCCGGGCAGCATCGCGGCGAGTTCGGGCGCGAGACCCCACGGAGTCTCGTCGCCGACTGCGATGTTCGCGACCGGGGTGAAGGCCGCGACATACGGCGCCGAAGTGATCCGCTCGTACCGCCGCTCCCCCGCCGTCACCTTCACGGCCCGGCGTGCGGCGACAAGTCCGATGTCGGTGCCGGGCGCGGTCCCCTCCTGTGAAGCCGCGCCCGGCTCCGATGCAGCCCCCCTGGCCCGTCGCGTCCAGTCGGCGAGGGCGCGCACCCGCGCTGCCGCGTCGGCCAGCCGCTCCTCGGGCAGTTCGCCGTCCCGTACCGCCGTCACCAGCGCGTCGCGCAGGCGCAGTACGGTCTCCTCGTCGGCCAGGCCGCCGCCGACGCAGATCGCGTCGGCGCCCGCGGCGATCGCGAGGACGGAGCCGCGCTCGATGCCGTACGTCGACGCGATGGCGTTCATCTCCATGCCGTCGGTGACGATCAGCCCCTGATAGCCCAGCTCTTCGCGCAGCAGACCGGTGAGGATCTGCGGGCTCAGTGTCGCCGGGCGGTTCGGGTCGAGCGCGGGAAGAAGGATATGCGCGCTCATCACCGCTTTGGAACCCGCAGCGATCGCCGCACGGAAAGGCACCAGTTCACGGGCGTGCAGCGTCTCGAGATCCACATCGATCCGGGGCAGCGCGTGGTGCGAGTCCACATTGGTGTCGCCGTGTCCCGGGAAGTGCTTGGTGCAGGCGGCGACTCCGGCGGCCTGGAGGCCTTCGACGTACGCGACGGTGTGCCGGGCGGCAAGCGCGGTGTCGGAGCCGAACGACCGCACACCGATCACCGGATTGATCGGATTCGAGTTGATGTCGGCGGACGGCGCCCAGTTGAGGTCGACACCGCACTCGGCGAGCCGGCGGCCCAGCTCCCGGGCGACGTCCCGGGTGAGCCCGGTGTCGTCCACCATGCCGAGCGCGTAGTTGCCGGGGAAGGAGGAGCCGGTGCGCACCTCGAGCCGGGTGACGTCACCGCCCTCCTCGTCGATCGCGACGAGGACATCGGCCCGCTCGGCCCGCAGCTGCGCGGTGAGCGCGGCCAGTTGACCGGGCGAGACGATGTTGCGGCCGAACAGGCCGACGGAGGACAGCCCTTCGCCGATGTGGCGCAGCAGCCACTCGGGCGCGGTGGTGCCGATGAAGCCGGGCTGGAGCACGGCGAGGGCGTCGCGGGTGAGGGTGTCCGAGGATCCACGAACGAGAGTGGTCATGAGGCGGCGTTATCCCTTCACTGCACCGGAGGTGAGTCCCGCCGCCATCTTCTTCTGGATGAACATGAAGAAGGCGACGACCGGGATGGCGATGAGCGTCGAGGCGGCCATCAGCGCGCCGTAGTCGACTCCACGGGAGGTGGTGAAGTTCGCCAGCCACACGTTGAGGGTGTACTTGTCGTTGTCCTGGAGGACGACGTACGCCAGGAGGTACTCGTTCCAGGCGTTGATGAGCGAGTAGATGGAGGCGGCGGCGAGGCCCGGGGCGAGCAGCGGGAAGACGATCCGCCAGAAAGCACCCATCTGGCTGCAGCCGTCCACCATCGCGGACTCCTCCAGCTCCTTCGGGATGTTGATGACGAAGCCGCGGATCATCCAGGTCGCGAACGGGAGCGTGGAGACCAGGTAGATGATGGTCACGCCCCAGTACTCATTGAGCGCGCCGAGGTCGTTGAGCTGCAGGTAGATCGGAATCAGCATCGCGGTCGGCGGCAGCAGCTGGACCAGGATGAGGACGATCATGAAGGCCTTGCGGCCGAAAAACTTGAAGCGGCCGATGGCGTACGCGGCGACGGTGGCCATCACCATCGCGCCGACGACGGCGCTGAGGCAGATGATCAGGCTGGACTTGATCGCCGTACCGAAGTTGGCGTAGTCCATGGCGCGGCTGAAGTTGTCGAAGGTGATCGACGACGGCCACAGCGTCTGGTCGTAGCTGCGGATCTCGGCGTTCGGGCGCAGGGCGCTGATGACGAGCCAGTAGACCGGGAAGATCATGACCACGAAGGTCAGCAGCCCGATGACGTTGTAGACGTGCCGGCTCTTCTTCTTGCGGTCCGGCCGCAGAGTCTGACGGACTCCCTGGCCGGTGGCCTTCGGTGCGGAGGCGGTGGCGCTCACTCGACGTCTCCGATCTTGAGCAGCTGGCGCAGGTAGTACACGGCGACACCGGACAGCAGCAGCACCGTGATCAGTGAGATGGCCGCGCCCTGGCTGAAGGAGTTGGACTCGAACGCCTTGTTGAAGGCATAGAGGCCGAGCACCTCGTACTCGGGCTCGGGCTTGGTGCCGCGCATCAGCCAGACCTGGCCGAGGACGTTGAAGTCCCAGATCACCGAGAGGGTGGCGACCATCTGGAAGACGGGCTTGATGACCGGGAGGACGACATAGCGGAAGTTGCCGAACGCGCCGACGCCGTCGATCGCCGCGGCCTCTTCCAGCTCGCGGGGCACCTGGGTGAGGGCCGCGTACAGCGTGATGGCGACGAACGGGATGGCGCCCCACACCACGACCGCGCCGATGACGACGAAGCCCTGCTTGTAGTCGAGGAACCAGTTGTGGCCCTGGAAGTCCAGGCCCAGGTACTTCGTCAGCACCATGTTCGCCACTCCGTAGTCGGAGTCGGAGAACCAGCGGAAGATCGAGGCGGCGACCATCAGCGGGATCGACCAGGCCGCGATCAGCGCGGCGGTCACCAACAGCCGTACCCACGTGGACATCCGCTGCATCATCAGCGCGATCGCGAGGCCGAAGGCCAGCGTGGTGACCACGCACGCCGCCATGAAGACGACGGTCAGCACGACCGAGTCCCAGAAGGCCGGGTCACCGAAGATGTTGGAGAACTGCTCGAAGCCCACCCACGGGGCGGGGTCACCGGTCCACAGTTCCTTGCGGCCGATGTCCTGGAAGGACATGAGGATCGTCTTGACCAGTGGCCAGACGAACACGGCCGCGATCGCGACGATCGTGGGGCCTATCAGCAGATAGGGCAGCAGCTGGCCCGCCTTGCGCGGTCGTCTGCCCCTGTTGGACGGCTGGGGGCCGATGCCTTCGGGGTGCCGCGGGACGGGCACCGCCGGGTCGGCTGCTTTGGTGTCGGCGGCACTCATGGTGCTCTGGCCTTCCGCTCGGACCGGATACCGGAGGGCGGGGGCGGCGGGCCGGGCCCGCCGCCCCCGCTGGGCGATCAAGGGATCAGGAAGCCTCGTTGATCAGCTTGTCGATCTCCGCGTCGGCCGCCTTGGTGGCCTCCTCGACCGACTTGCCCTTGATGATGTCGAGCAGCATCAGCTCGAGGACTTCCTTCTTCTCGATCGCGGACCAGCCCGGCGCGATCGGCGTGAACCAGGCGTCCGGCACGGCGTTGGCGATCGGAGCGGTCTCCGGCTTCGCCTTCAGCGGCTCCAGCTGCTTGGTGTTGTTCGGAAGGATGTTCTTCGAGGCGAGCACGGCCTCGGACTTCTCGCTGGTGAACAGCGAGATCCACTCCTCGCCCAGGTCCTGGATCTTGGACTTGGAGATGGTGGCGAGGTCGGAGCCGCCGATGAAGGAAGGCAGGGCCTTGCCGTCGGGGCCAGGCATGCCGGCGGTGCCGATCTTGTCCTTCAGCTTCGGGTTGCCGTTGGCGGCGGAGTCGGTGACGCTGCCCGCCTCCCAGCCGTTGCCGTAGAGAAGAGCGGTCTTCTCGTTGGCCATGACGTTGGCGTGGTCCTGCTCGTCCTTGGTCTTGTCGCCGTGGTTGTACTTCTTGACCAGGTCGACGAAGTGAGTGATGCCCTTCTGCGCCTCCGGGGTGGAGAGCGAGGACTTCCACTCCTTCTTGCCCTCGTCGTACGTGGCGATCTCACCGCCGTACGCGGCGACGTACGACATGGCGGCGTACCAGTAGCGGCCCGGCAGGTAGAGCGGCGAGAACGCCTTGTCCTTGGTGTTCTTCGCCTGGACCTTGTCGAGGGCGGCGGTGAGCTCGGCCTCGGTGGTGGGCAGGGCGTCCGAGCCGGTGCCGGCCTTGAACATGTCCTTGTTGTAGATGGCCACACGCGCACCGGCGTAGTACGGGACGCAGTACAGCTTGCCCTCGTACGAACAGGTGTCCTTGAGGCCCTTGATCCAGGTGTCGGAGTTCTCGTACTTCTTCGGGTCGATCTCGCCGACGGCGCCGTTCAGGATGTACGTCATCGTCTCGGTGTTGCCGAGCTCGACCACGTCCGGGAACTTGTCGCCGGCGAGCGCCGCGTCGAGCTTCTTGGTCTTGTCAGCCCACTGCTGGTACTGGACATTGACCTTGACACCCGGGTACTTCGCGTTGAACTGGGTGTTGACGTCCTTGACCAGCTCGGGCCAGGTTGACTGAGCGTCGGTCATCAACCAGACGGTCAGAGTCTCCTTGCGGTCCTTCGGGTCCTTCGCAGACTCGCTGTCACCCGAGCCACATGCTGCGACCGAAGCCGCCATTGCTGCCACACCCACTGCAGCTATGAGCTTGCGCTTCACGCCACCCTCCTCAAGGGATGCAAGAGTTCCCCCCACCGCCCGGGAGTCGCACAACACGCAGAGACAGCGCTTCAGGTCTGCCCGTGGGGCTGGGACCTGGTCTTTAATGGTTTAGACCAGTACCCGGAGCTTGGCCTAGACCTTTAGGGGTGTCAAGGGTGTATAAGAAGGGCTGTCGCGTCCGTTATCGGACCGACACCTGAGGGAGGGCGACGACCCGTGACCGGACCGTGCCACCATGTGAGCCGCAACAGACGGAGGAGCCGGTGACGGCAGCAGCACACGAGTCGGGAAGGCGCGCCATGACCACGGACGGGGGCGGCACGGAGACCGAGGGCGGGGCTCAGACCCGCACCGCGCGCGTGCCCAAGTACTACCGGCTCAAGCGCCACTTGCTCGACATGACGGAAACCCTGCCGCCGGGCACCCCGGTGCCGCCGGAGCGCACGCTCGCCGCGGAGTTCGACACCTCGCGGACCACCGTGCGCCAGGCCCTGCAGGAACTGGTCGTCGAGGGACGGCTGGAGCGCATCCAGGGCAAGGGCACGTTCGTGGCCAAGCCCAAGGTCTCGCAGGCCCTTCAGCTCACCTCGTACACCGAGGACATGAAGGCCCAGGGCCTGGAGCCGACCTCGCAGCTGCTGGACATCGGCTATGTCACGGCCGACGACACGCTGGCCGGACTGCTGGACATCTCGACCGGCGGCCGGGTGCTGCGGATCGAGCGGCTGCGGCTGGCTAGCGGCGAGCCGATGGCGATCGAGACCACACATCTTTCGGCCAAGCGCTTCCCGGCGCTGCGGCGGTCGCTGGTCAAGTACACCTCGCTGTACACGGCACTGGCGGAGGTGTACGACGTCCATCTCGCCGAGGCCGAGGAGACCATCGAGACCTCGCTGGCGACACCGCGCGAGGCGGGCCTGCTCGGTACGGACGTGGGCCTGCCGATGCTGATGCTCTCGCGCCACTCGCTGGACGCGCAGGGCGAGCCGGTGGAGTGGGTGCGCTCGGTGTACCGCGGCGACCGCTACAAGTTCGTGGCGAGGTTGCAGCGACCGAAGGACTGACCGCACGGCTGACTCACTGGCTGACTGAAACACAAGGTGCACGTGGTGTAGCGCGCCTGATGTTCCTGCTCTACGGTCCTCCCGTCATCGCTTGCGACGGGAGGACGACCCGGTGCGCTCAGCAAATCCACGAACCATCGTCATCTGGACGCTCGTCGCGCTGATCGGCGCGGCCGGCTGGACCGTACTGGCCCTCTCGCGCGGCGAGGAGGTGTCCGCCGCCTGGATGGTCGCCGCGGCTCTCGGCTCGTACGCCATCGGCTACCGCTTCTACTCGAAGTTCATCGTCAACCGCGTCCTGAAGGTCGACAGGACCAGGGCCACGCCCGCCGAGCGGCTCGACAACGGCATCGACTTCCACCCCACCGACCGGCGCGTCCTGCTCGGGCACCACTTCGCGGCCATCGCGGGCGCGGGACCGCTGGTCGGACCCGTACTGGCCGCGCAGATGGGGTACTTGCCGGGCACCATCTGGATCATCGTCGGCGTCATCTTCGCGGGCGCCGTCCAGGACATGGTGGTGCTGTTCTTCTCGACCCGCCGCAACGGCAAGTCGCTGGGGCAGATGGCACGGGACGAGATCGGGCCGTTCGGCGGAGCCGCGGCCCTGCTCGCCGCGTTCATGATCATGATCATCCTGCTCGGTGTGCTGGCGCTGGTCATCGTCAACGCCCTGGCCCGCTCCCCCTGGGGCACGTTCTCCATCGGCATGACCATCCCGATCGCGCTGCTGATGGGCTTCTATCTGCGGGTGCTGCGGCCGGGCCGGGTCAGCGAGGTCACGCTGATCGGCGTCGCGCTGCTGCTGCTCTCGATCGTCGCCGGCCGCTGGGTCGCCGAGTCGTCGCTCGCCGACACCTTCACGCTCGCGCCCTCCACGCTGGTGCTGTGGATGGTGGCGTACGGCTTCATCGCGTCCGTCCTGCCGGTGTGGATGCTGCTCGCGCCGCGCGACTATCTCTCCACCTTCATGAAGGTCGGCACGATCGGGCTGCTGGCGCTGGGCGTTGTCGTCGCGCTGCCGGACATGCGGATGGACGCGGTCACGGACTTCGCGAGCCGCGGCGACGGGCCGGTGTTCGCCGGGTCGCTGTTCCCGTTCGTCTTCATCACCATCGCGTGCGGCGCGCTCTCCGGATTCCACTCGCTGATCGCCTCCGGCACAACGCCGAAGATGATCCAGAAGGAGACGCAGATCCGGATGATCGGCTACGGCTCCATGCTGATGGAGTCGTTCGTGGCGGTCATGGCGCTGATCGCCGCCTGCATCATCGATCCCGGGCTGTACTTCGCGATGAACGCACCGGCCGGAGTCATCGGCGACAGCGTGCAGTCCGCCTCGCAGGCCGTCGCGAACCTCGGCTACACCATCTCGCCCGCAGATCTGGCGAAGGCGGCCGAGGCGGTGGAGGAACAGTCGCTGCTCTCCCGCACCGGCGGCGCACCGACGCTCGCGGTCGGCGTCTCGGAGATCTTCTCGCAGGTCGTCGGCGGCAGCGGAATGAAGGCCTTCTGGTACCACTTCGCCATCATGTTCGAGGCGCTGTTCATCCTGACCGCGCTCGACGCGGGCACACGCGTGGGCCGCTTCATGCTCCAGGACATGCTCGGCAACGTCTACAAGCCGTTCCGCAACGTCAGCTGGAAGCCGGGCATCCTCATCACCAGCGCGGTCGTGGCGGCACTTTGGGGCTACTTCCTCTGGGTCGGCGTGCACGAGCCGCTCGGCGGGATCAATCAGCTCTTCCCGATCTTCGGCATCTCCAACCAGCTGCTCGCGGCCGTCGCGCTGGCCGTCTGCACCACGCTGCTGGTGAAGTCCGGACGGCTCAAATGGGCCTGGATCACCGGGATTCCGCTCGCCTGGGACGTGACGGTGACGCTGACGGCCAGCTGGCAGAAGGTCTTCTCCGGCGATCCGCGCGTCGGTTTCTTCACCCAGCGCGACCTCTACCAGGACGGCATCGACGCCGGAAAGGTGCTGCCGCCCGCCAAGTCCATGGACGACATGCACACCATCGTCACCAACTCCACGGTGGACGGCGTCCTTTCGGCGGTGCTCGCGCTGCTGATCGTGGTCGTCGTGGTGGACGCGGCCCGGGTGTGTGTGAAGGCGGTCCGCAACCCGGCGTCCGCGCTGCTGGACGAAGCCCCGTTCGTGGAGTCGAAGCTGACCGCGCCGGCCGGGCTGTGGCCGACGAAGGAGGAGAAGGCGGAGGAGGCGCGCAATGCTCTGGAGCGGGCTGCGGCGGACCGCTAGCGCGGTGCGGTGGTACGTACGTGAATTGCTGGACGAGTCGGCGTACGACAGATATGTCGCGCATGCGCGGTCGCACGATTCCGCGGTGGCCGTGCCGTCCCGGAGGGAGTTCGAGCGGATGCGGACAGACCGGCAGGAGTCCGACCCGCGGGCCGGTTTCCGTTGCTGCTGACGGTCGTTGACCCGAAGTCGTTGCAGTACCGATATACGGACGGGGGGTGACGCCTGGCGAAACCCTCGCCTAGATTTCCTGCGCATTACACGGGTTACAGGTGAGGGAACGGAGCCGCCGTATGTCTGATGTGACGGATGAGAAAGCTGGTGCGCCACCAGCGGCCGGCCCGCCACCGGCGATCACGCCGGTGCGCATTGTTGTCGCCCTCTGCCTCTTCACGCCGTTCGTGGCGATGCTCTGGGTCGGCTCGTACGCGAAGGTCGAACCGCAGGTCTTCGGCATCCCGTTCTTCTACTGGTACCAGATGCTCTGGGTGCTGATCTCGACCGTCCTCACCATGATCGCGTACAAGCTGTGGCAGCGTGACCAGCGCGCCCGCAAGTCCCAGGGCGGAGGCGCATCGGCATGAACGACGGCGTGAACGGCGTTGCACTCGCCGTCTTCATCTTCTTCTTCCTGGCCGTCACGGTCATGGGCTTCCTGGCCGCGCGCTGGCGCAAGGCCGAGAGCGACAGCCTCGACGAATGGGGCCTGGGCGGCCGCTCGTTCGGCACCTGGGTCACCTGGTTCCTGCTCGGCGGCGACCTGTACACGGCGTACACCTTCGTCGCCGTCCCGGCCGCGATCTACGCAGCGGGCGCGGCGGGCTTCTTCGCCGTCCCGTACACGATCCTGGTCTACCCGCTGATCTTCACCTTCCTGCCGCGGCTGTGGTCGGTCTCGCACAAGCACGGCTACGTCACCACATCGGACTTCGTGCGCGGCCGCTTCGGTTCGAAGGGTCTGTCGCTGGCGGTCGCGGTCACCGGCATCCTCGCGACGATGCCGTACATCGCGCTGCAACTGGTCGGCATCCAGGCGGTGCTGGACGTGATGGGCGTCGGCGGCGGCGAGAACACCAACTGGTTCATCAAGGACCTGCCGCTGCTGATCGCCTTCGGCGTGCTGGCGGCGTACACGTACTCCTCCGGGCTGCGCGCTCCGGCGCTGATCGCCTTCGTCAAGGACACGCTGATCTACATCGTCATCGCGGTGGCGATCATCTACATCCCGATCAAGCTCGGCGGTTTCGACGACATCTTCGCGAAGGCGGGCGACGCCTACGCGCAGATCAACCCGGCCACGGACAAGCCGCGTGGCTCGCTGGTGCCGGGCGACGCGGGTCACTGGGGCTATGCCACGCTGGCGCTCGGGTCGGCGCTCGCGCTCTTCATGTATCCGCACTCGATCACGGCGACGCTCTCCTCGCGCAGCCGTGACGTGATCCGCCGCAACACCACGATCCTGCCGCTGTACTCGCTGATGCTGGGGCTGCTGGCGCTGCTCGGCTTCATGGCGATCGCGGCCGGAATCAAGGTGGAGAACGGCCAGCTGGCGATTCCTCAGCTGTTCGAGACGATGTTCCCGGACTGGTTCGCGGGTGTGGCCTTCGCGGCGATCGGCATCGGCGCACTGGTGCCGGCGGCGATCATGTCGATCGCGGCGGCGAATCTCTTCACCCGCAACATCTACAAGGACTTCCTGAAGCCGGACGCGACGCCGGCGCAGGAGACCAAGGTGTCGAAGCTGGTGTCGCTGCTGGTGAAGGTCGGTGCGCTGGCCTTCGTCCTGACCATGGACAAGACGGTGGCGATCAACTTCCAGCTGCTGGGCGGGATCTGGATCCTCCAGACCTTCCCGGCCCTGGTGGGCGGCCTGTTCACGCGCTGGTTCCACCGCTGGGCGCTGCTCGGCGGCTGGGCGGTCGGCATGATCTACGGCACGGCCGCGGCGTACGGAGTCGCCAGCCCGACGCAGAAGCACTTCGGCGGCTCGTCGGCGGAGATCCCCGGCTTCGGTGAGATCGGCTACATCGGCCTGACTGCCTTTGTGCTCAATGTCGTTGTCACGGTGGTGCTGACGTTCGTCCTGCGGGCGGCGAAGGCGCCGGAGGGTGTGGACGAGACGAGTCCGTCGGACTACACGGCGGACTCGGACGACCCGGGCGTCAAGGTGGAACTGCCGTCGGCGACGGCGGGGGCGGGTCACTGACCCGGCGCAACAGGAGGGCCGCCGCGTCTCCCCAGCCGGGGGCGCAGCGGCCCTTGCCTATTGGGCGGCGCGGTGCGGTTGCCGACCGGGCCGGGGCTACGCGCCTCAATCGCCGGCGAGCCTTGATTTCCGCTGTCCTCAATCGCCGGACGGGCTCCAACGGCGCGCCATTCAGCCGGCGCGAACGGGTCCGTGCGGCCGTGCACTGTGCCGTTCATCGTCCCATCACGGCCGCTCACCGCGCTCACCGATCCATCCGTCGCAACGGGCCGCCCGCTCGGCTTGCCCGGAGCCCGGATGGGTACACGGCATGCCTCGGACGGCGTACACAGGAAATGCAGGAACTGCCGCTACCAGCAGGAACCGTCGTCCACACGGGCGACAGCGGCTCCGACCTTGCAGGGCCGCGACACAAACAGAGGCGCGACGGACTTCTCCCGGTCCAGTGCCGCCCGAAGGGAAGCACCCGGTCATGATCACCACCGTCGCCCGCGCTCCGGTCTCGGGCCTGGCCGCCCGGCCCCCGAGTACCAGGTGCGAGCCGTCCAACCACCCCAACCGCGTCGACCTGGCCCTGGCCGCCGACGCGGCGCACGTCGCCACCGCACGCCGGGAGGTCAGCGCCCATCTGCGAAGCTGGAACCTGGGCCACCTGGCAGCGGACGCGGCCCTGATCACCTCTGAGCTGGTGACCAACGCGGTGCTCTACGGCCGTACCGAGACCGTCACGGTGCACCTGGCCAAGTGCGGCACGGTGACGGAGCCGCAGCTGCTGATCGCCGTCACCGACCAGTCCCCTGCCGCCGTGCCCGCACCCTGTTCCCCGGCAACTGCGGAAGAACACGGCCGCGGCCTGCTCATCCTCCAGTGCGTGGCCAGCTGCTGGGGTGTCGTGACCAGGCCTCGCGGCGGAAAACTCGTCTGGGCCACTCTCGCCGTCAAATCCCCTGATCACGGGCACGAAACCGGGCCGTCACCATCGCCGTGCTGCGCGAGCTCGCAGTGGGCACTGGCCCTTGCCTGACGCCCATAGCTCCTGACGCCCGGAGCTGCCTGGCGCCCGTAGGCGGCGGTGCACGGCCACTCAGCGCGGTCGGCGCGACGGGGCCAGTGACTCCGGGGCATGAAGGCGGGCCAGCGCACGTGCGGTTCCGGGAGGGATGCTGCGACGGGTCAGCCAAGAGGTCCCGATCATCACCGCGAACGCCAGGGGCACGCTCCAGGCCGCCGGTCGGCTCAGCAACGTCCCGGTCCACCCTCCTGGCGGGTCTCCGGCGATGGTCACGACCACCGCGCCGATGGTGGTTCCCCCGCCGACCAGCAGGCCCGCCATCGCGCCCTGCGGGGTGAGCCGCCGCCACCAGATGCCCAGGAGCAGCAACGGCGAGAATGATGACGCGGCAACCGCGAACGCCAGCCCGACGACGTCCGCCGCTGCCCGGTGCACGACGACGAGAGACAGCACGCAGGGCACGCCGGCCGCAGCCACGCCCGCGAAACGCAGGCGCAGCACGTCGCGGGCCTCGATGCGCAGCTCCGACCTGGCGCGGCGCGGCCTGCTCACCAGCCCGCGCCGCCGAATCACTTGTGCCCTGGCAGCCGACCACATGCGCTCCAGTTCCTGCCCGAGCACTCCAGCCACCGAGACGGTCAGTCCGCATGCCGTCGACAGGAACGCCGCGAACGCGCCCGCGGTCAGCAGCGTGCCCAGCAGTACTCCGCCCGTCCCGCCCACCAGCCGGTCGGGCAGCAGCAGTACGGCCGCATCGGTACGGCCGGTCATGAGCAGTTCGGGGGTGTACAGGCGGCTGAGCGCCCCGTACACCGGGGGTAGCACGTAGAACGCGGCGAGCAGCCACAGCACGGCCCACGTGGTGCGGCGGGCGGCCACTCCGTCGGGGTTGGTGTAGAAGCGCACGATCACATGAGGCAGCCCCATGGTGCCCAGCAGGGTGGCGAGGAGCAGCGAGTACGTCCCGTACACCGGGTGTTCGGTGCCCGACAGCGGGCGTGACCAGTCCCCGCCGTCGAGCGGGGGCTGCCCCTGCGGGTGCGGTACGTCGGCCCCGGCCGGGAACACCACGCGTGTGTCCTCGCCGATCCGGTGCTCGCCCGGCTCGAGGCGTACCCGTGTACCGTCCACGCGATGCCCGTCGAGACTGCCGCTCACCGCGACGGTCACGGGCTCCTCGACCTGTACCCGCATGCTCTGCTGCACGGAGACTGTCGTCGCCTCGCGAAACCGCGGCGGGGTGTCGCCACCCGGCCAGGGCGCACCGTCCGCGCGCCAGGCCAGCAGCAGGAAGATCACGGGCACGGCGAGTGCCGTCAACTTCAGCCAGTACTGGAACGCCTGGACGAAGGTGACACTGCGCATTCCGCCGGAGGCAACCGTGACCATCACGACGGCGGTGACGACGACCGGCCCCACCCACAGGGGGGCCGCGGTCACGGTACGCAGCGTCAGGCCCGCGCCCTGCAGTTGCGGCAGCAGATACAGCCAGCCGGTGAACACCACCAGCAGGGCAGTCAGGCGGCGCACCCGGGTGGACTCCAGGCGCGCCTCGGCGAAGTCCGGCACGGTGTACGCCCCGGAGCGGCGCAGTGGGGCCGCGACGAACGCCAGGAGCACCAGGTACCCGGCGGTGTAGCCGACGCCGTACCACAGCATGTCGGCGCCGAAGGCCAGCACGAGCCCCGCGATACCGAGGAACGAGGCCGCGGAAAGGTACTCGCCGCCGATCGCGGATGCGTTGCGCAGCGGGGAGACGGCACGCGAGGCGACGTAGAAGTCCGATGTGGCACGGCCCGGGCGCAGGCCGTAGACGCTGAACAGGGCGGTAGCGACGCACACCACGGCCACGGCTGCCACGGGCGGTGCGATGCTCATGCGGTTCCTACCTCCACGAGGCGCTTTCGGCAGATGCCCCTCATGAGCGCTCGACAAGGTCTGTGAAGTCGTGCTCGTTCCGCCTGGCGTGGCGCAGGCAGACGAAGGCGAGTGTGAGGATCACCGGGTGCACGGCGACGCCGATGATCAGCCATGGGGCGGGGACTCCCGCCACCATCGCGTTCCGCAGGGTGGGCGCGGCCAGGAACAGGAACGGCAGGCCGCCGAGCACGGCGACGAGGACCCCTACGACAGCGAGCCCGAGCCGGAGCTGGGCACGCATGAGAGAGCGGAGATAGATGTCGCCGAGTGGTGTCTGCCGACCGAGATCGTCGGCGACCGGTTCGCGTCCGTCGGCCGGTAGCTGCCTGCCTGCGAGGGCGGCCAGCGTCCGAGGATGGGCCACGACGCGGCGGATGGGAGCACTGTCCGCACCCGGATCTCCGCGCGACTGTTCCGGGCCGTCGGTCACCTAGCACCTCGGCTGTCGGGGAAGGTGCGAGGAAGCGACGGGGCCTCGGTGGCGGGCACCGCGCCGGGGCGCGGCCCCTCGGACTGGCGGGTCCCCGCTTGCCGCACCAGAAGGTCCCGGACCTGACGCATGTGGCGCCGACTGACCGGCAGCAGCTCATCCCCAATGCGCACACACGCCTGTCCGGCCCCCATACGCAGCTCCTGGACCTGGCGCAGGGCGACGAGATAGGTGCGATGGATACGGACGAATCCGGCGTCGCCCCAGCGCTCCTCCAAAGCGGCCAGGGATGTCCGCACCAGGTGGGTGGCCGAAGGGGTGTGCAGGCGCGCGTAGTCGCCGTGTGCCTCGGCGTAGATGACCTCACTTCGGTGGACGAAGCGCGTCACGCCCGCCAGCTCCACGCAGATGACCTCGTCAGGAAGGCCGGAAGCGGCCTGACCCGCTTCCTCGGGCGGGCTCGCGGCGGCCCGCTCCGCCGTGACTCCTGCGCCGTGCGACGCGGCGGCGACGCGGCGCACCGCCTCAGCCAGCCGCTCCGGATGCACCGGCTTGAGCACGTAGTCGGCGGCATGCAACGAGAATGCGTCCACCGCGTAGTCGTCGTGCGCAGTCACGAACACCACCGCCGGCGGGTGGGCGAAACGGGAGACCACGCGCGCTATGGCCACGCCGTCCAGGCCGGGCATGCCGATGTCGAGGAAGACGGCGTCGAGCGGTCGTCCCCCCTCCAGCGCCCGGTCGATGTCGAGCAGCGCCTGTGCGCCGTCGGTTGCGGTCCGGACCTCGCCCACGCGCGGGTCGCGGCGAAGCAAGTACGCCAACTCCTCCAGAGCCGGTACCTCGTCGTCCACCGCGAGAACGTGGAGCATATGGCCAGGCTAACGCTCCCCCAACACGCGGTGGAGCGTTCCTCCCGCCCGACACGCACCGGATGTGCACGATCACTGTCAGCCCTGACCGGGCCCGCTCTGGACGGCCTGCGGGTGAAACTTCGGCACCCGCACCCGCACCTTTGTCCCGGCACCGGGCGCGGTCTCCACGATCAACCCGTACGCGTCCCCATAGATCTGACGCAATCGCGCATCGATGTTGCGCAGCCCGATCCCCGGCTCACGCCGAGGCTCGGAACCGGGCGGCTCCGCCGCGGACTCCCGTGTCTCGCCCTTCAGTGTCGCGGCCAACTGCTCGGGATCCATCCCCGTGCCGTCGTCCTCCACGCTGATCCACGCCTCGCTGCCGACGTCCTCCGCCGTGATCACCAGGTGACCGGGGCCCGCACGGCGCTCCAGGCCGTGGCGGACCGCGTTCTCGACGAGGGGCTGCAGGCAGAGGAAGGGCACCACCACGGAGAGCACCTCGGGTGCCACGCGCAGTACGACCTGAAGGCGGCTGCCGAACCGAGCGCGCTCCAGCAGCAGGTAACGGTCGATGCACCGCAGCTCCTCGGCAAGGGAGGTGAAGTCACCGTGCTGGCGGAACGAGTACCGGGTGAACTCCGCGAACTCCACCAGCAGCTCCCTGGCCCGTTCCGGATCGGTTCGGACGAAGGAGGCGATGGCCGACAGCGAGTTGTAGATGAAGTGAGGCGAGATCTGGGCCCGCAGCGCGCGCACCTCCGCCTCCGCGACGGCCGCGCGCGAGCGGTCGAGCTCGGCCAGCTCCAGCTGGGTCGACACCCAGCGCGCGACTTCCGTGGTGGCTCGGACCAGTCCGGTGGAGGCATTGGTCGCGTACACCGCGAGCGCACCCTCCGGCCGGCCGGCCACGATCAGCGGCACGACCACGCCCTGCCGCAGCGGACAGTCGGCCCTGTTGCATGGTGGATCGCCAGGGCCGATGACCTCGGTGCGTCCGGCGGCGAGGGCCCGCCCGGCGTGCTCGGGCACGGCTGCCCTGTGGTCGTGCCCCGGCTCCGGCGCGGACCCGTCCCAGGCCAGCACGGTGCCGGAGGCGTCCGTCATGGCCAGCGCGGGTACATCGAGCAGCGCCCGCAGATGCCGCCCGGCCCGTCGCGCGCTGTCCGCGTTCAGCGTGGCCCGCAGCGGGGGTGCCGCGAGCGAGGCGGTGTGGAGTGTCTCGTACGTCGCCTGCTCCTGGGCCGTGCCGAGAAACTGCCGCTTGCCGACGGTGCGCAGCATCAGAAGCCCGGCAGCAATGAAGAACACCAGCGCTGCTGCCAGAAGTGCAGCGGCCGCACCGGTCGAAAACCACGGCATGCTCCGGACGCTACACCCGCATCACGCGTGATACGCGGCCGCGACCGGGGTGCGTGGCCCACCCATGACCGCATGGCCCATCCGAAGACCTCCTACGTTGCACCGAGCCGCAGTCCCTGCCCCGCCTTGTGACCGAAGTGCGGTCTCCCCGGCGCGCCGGCGGATCGCACGACTCCGCGAACTCAACCGAGTGACCTTCGATACGACTTGGGGCTCCGGCCCGCCACGACACAACATGTGGGGGGTGCGGCAACTCCCCGCCCCCACATGTATGCTCGTGCTCGCTGTCGCCGCAGGGGAATCCGGTGCGAATCCGGAACTGTCCCGCAACGGTGTGCTGTGGTGCGCTTTGTCGTACCCGCAAGTCCGGGCACCTGCCGACAGTGCGTCCGGCTCGACCGAACCGGACGCCGAGACGTCCGGGCCTCGCGGGTTGGGCCGGTGGACGCCGTACCGAGTGCTGCCCTGACATGGTCGCGCGCGCTCGAACGGCCCCGCCTCCTCCCCGCCGGCCCAGAGCCGAGCGAGGGAGAGCACCACGTGACCATCGCGCCAGCCGATCCGGCTTCAGGCATCTCCGAGCAGTTGGCGGACGGCCCCGGGACCGCGCTTCTGCGGACCCTGACCGACCTCACCGCCGATCTGCCGGACACCGACCCCGGACGGGTCGCCGCCGCCGCGCTGCGCGGCCGCCACGCCGGATCGGACGCGGCCGAACTCCGTGGACTCGCCACGGACGCCGCCGCGGGCCTGATCTCCGAGGACCCGGCCTACTCCCGGCTCGCCGCCCGGCTCCTGACCCGCACCATCGCCGACGAGGCCGCCGACCAGGGCGCGGTCGCCTTCTCCGCGTCGGTCGCGGTCGGGCACCGCGAGGGCCTGATCGCCGACCGTACGGCCGAGTTCGTGACGCTGCACTCCGCGCGCCTTGACGCGCTCATCGACCCGGACGCCGACGACCGCTTCGGCTACTTCGGGCTGCGCACGCTCTACAGCCGCTATCTGCTCCGGCATCCGATCACCCGTCAGGTGATCGAGACGCCGCAGCACTTCATGCTGCGCGTCGCCTGCGGCCTCGCGGAGGACGACAGCGTCCGCGCGCTGGACGAGGTCGCCGCGCTGTACGGCCTGATGAGCCGTCTCGACTATCTGCCGTCGTCCCCCACGCTCTTCAACTCCGGCACCCGCCACCCGCAGATGTCGTCCTGCTATCTGCTGGACTCGCCGAAGGACGAGCTCGACTCGATCTACGACCGGTACCACCAGGTCGCGCGGCTGTCGAAGCACGCGGGCGGCATCGGTCTCTCGTACTCCCGCATCCGCGCCCGCGGTTCGCTGATCCGCGGCACCAACGGGCACTCCAACGGCATCGTGCCGTTCCTGAAGACCCTCGACGCCTCGGTCGCCGCGGTGAACCAGGGCGGCCGCCGCAAGGGCGCGGCCGCCGTCTACCTGGAGACCTGGCACGCGGACATCGAGGAGTTCCTGGAGCTGCGGGACAACACCGGTGAGGACGCCCGGCGTACGCACAATCTGAATCTCGCGCACTGGATCCCGGACGAGTTCATGCGACGCGTCGAGGCCGACGCCGAGTGGTCGCTGTTCTCGCCGGCCGATGTGCCGGAGCTGGTGGACCTGTGGGGCGAGGAGTTCGAGGCCGCGTACCGCGCCGCCGAGGCCAAGGGTCTGGCGCGCAAGACGATGCCGGCGCGTGAGCTCTACGGCCGGATGATGCGGACGCTCGCGCAGACCGGCAACGGCTGGATGACCTTCAAGGACGCCTCCAACCGCACCGCCAACCAGACCGCCGAGCCCGGCCACACGGTCCACTCCTCGAACCTGTGCACCGAGATCCTGGAGGTCACGGACGACGGCGAGACGGCCGTCTGCAACCTCGGTTCGGTCAACCTGGGTTCGTTCGTGGACCGGGGAATCGGGGGCGACGGCATCGACTGGGAGCGTCTTGACGAGACCGTCCGTACCGCCGTCACCTTCCTTGACCGGGTCGTCGACATCAACTTCTACCCGACCGAGCAGGCCGGCCGTTCCAACGCCAAGTGGCGTCCGGTGGGCCTGGGCGCGATGGGTCTCCAGGACGTCTTCTTCAAGCTGAAGCTGCCCTTCGACTCGGCCGAGGCACGGGCGCTGTCGACGAAGCTCGCCGAGCGGATCATGCTGGCCGCGTACGAGGCGTCCGCCGGGCTCGCCGAGCGCAGCGGCCCGCTGCCGGCCTGGGAGAAGACCCGTGCCGCGCGCGGTGTGCTGCACCCGGACCACTACGGCGTGGAGCTCAACTGGCCGGAGCGCTGGGCGGCCCTGCGGGCCCGTATCGCCGCGACCGGCATGCGCAACTCGCTGCTGCTGGCCATCGCGCCGACCGCGACCATCGCGTCCATCGCGGGCGTGTACGAGTGCATCGAGCCGCAGGTCTCCAACCTGTTCAAGCGCGAGACGCTGTCCGGCGAGTTCCTCCAGGTCAATTCCTACCTGGTGGCGGAGCTGAAGCGGCTCGGCGTGTGGGACGCGCAGACCCGTGAGGCGCTGCGCGAGGCCAACGGCTCGGTGCAGGCCTTCAACTGGGTCCCGGCCGAGGTGCGCGAGCTGTACCGCACGGCGTGGGAGATCCCGCAGCGCGGCCTGATCGACATGGCCGCGGCCCGCACCCCGTTCCTGGACCAGTCGCAGTCGCTGAACCTGTTCCTGGAGACGCCGACCATCGGCAAGCTCAGTTCGATGTACGCGTACGCCTGGAAGCAGGGGCTGAAGACGACGTACTACCTGCGCTCCCGTCCGGCGACGCGGATCGCCCGCGCGGCGCAGTCCGCCCCCATCCCCGTGCAGCAGGCCGCCGAGCCCGACGCCGTCGCCTGCTCCCTTGAGAACCCCGAGTCCTGCGAGGCCTGCCAGTAATGAGCTCCACCGAAAAGAATCTCCTCGACCCGGGCTTCGAGCTGACGCTGCGTCCGATGCGCTATCCGGACTTCTACGAGCGCTACCGCGACGCGATCAAGAACACCTGGACCGTGGAGGAGGTCGACCTCCACTCCGACGTGGCCGACCTCGCCAAGCTGACCCCCGGTGAGCAGCACATGATCGGCCGGCTGGTCGCGTTCTTCGCGACGGGCGACTCGATCGTGTCCAACAACCTGGTGCTCACCCTCTACAAGCACATCAACTCCCCCGAGGCGCGGCTGTACTTGTCGCGGCAGCTCTTCGAGGAGGCCGTGCACGTCCAGTTCTATCTGACGCTGCTGGACACCTATCTGCCGGACCCGGCCGACCGCGCTGCCGCCTTCGACGCGGTCGAGGAGATTCCCTCCATCCGCGAGAAGGCGCAGTTCTGCTTCAAGTGGATGGACTCGGTCGAGAAGATCGAGCGGCTGGAGTCGAAGGCCGACCGCCGCCGCTTCCTGCTGAACCTGATCTGTTTCGCCGCCTGCATCGAGGGCCTGTTCTTCTACGGGGCCTTCGCGTACGTCTACTGGTTCCGTTCGCGCGGTCTGCTGCACGGCCTGGCCACCGGCACCAACTGGGTGTTCCGGGACGAGACGATGCACATGAACTTCGCCTTCGAGGTCGTGGACACGGTCCGCAAGGAGGAGCCGGAGCTCTTCGACGACGCACTTCAGCAGCAGGTCACCGACATGCTGAAGGAGGCGGTGGAGGCGGAGCTGCAGTTCGGCCGCGACCTGTGCGGCGACGGTCTGCCGGGCATGAACACCGAGTCGATGCGCGAGTACCTGCAGTGCGTCGCCGACCAGCGGCTGACCCGGCTGGGCTTCGCTCCCGTGTACGGCTCGGAGAATCCGTTCTCCTTCATGGAGCTGCAGGGCGTCCAGGAGCTGACCAACTTCTTCGAGCGCCGTCCGTCGGCCTACCAGGTCGCGGTCGAGGGCTCGGTCGGCTTCGACGACGACTTCTAGATCTTTTCTGCCGGGGGGAACGGGGGGCAGCCGGGTGGGTGCGTGCGCACCCACCCGGCTGTTTCGTTTCACGCGGAGCGCTCGTACTCACGGCGCGAGGGAATCGGCTGCCGCGCCCGCTGCCCGGCCCGCACGGCCCCGCGCGCGGCCGCCTCGCGCAGCTGACGGTCGATGGAACGCTCCCTGGCGTACCCGACCAGCGACGGAAGGGTGATCAACGCCAGGAGGGCGATGACGAAGAGGTATGCCATGAATGTGTTCATGAACACCACTGTCTTCCTCCGGAGCAGGATTGGTCAGTGGCAGGACTGTCATTAACCATCGAATTACTGCCACACTGGCTCCATGCTGAAAAACGTGGCCGCCGTACTCCTCGACGGCGTGCATCCCTTCGAACTCGGAGTGCTCAGCGAGGTCTTCGGACTCGACCGCAGCGACGACGGTCTGCCCGTCTACGACTTCGCCGCGGTCTCCGCCGCCGGCCCCACGCTGCCCACCCACGCCGGATTCACCATCAGCACCCCCTTCGGCCTCGAACGGCTGGAGGAGGCGGATCTCATCGCCGTCCCCACCGGTGGCGACTACTCGACCCGGGACTATCCCGAGGACCTGCTCGAGGCCCTGCGGCAGGCCGTCGACCGCGGAGCGCGGGTGCTCAGCGTCTGCACCGGCGCCTTCGTCCTCGGCGCCGCCGGGCTGCTCGACGGCCGCCGCTGCACCACCCACTGGCGGCACACGCACGTCCTGGCCCGGCGCCACCCGAAGGCCATCGTCGATCCCGATGTGCTGTACGTCGACGAAGGCCAGGTCATCACGTCCGCCGGCACCGCGGCCGCGATCGACGCCTGCCTCCATGTCGTACGGCAGGAGCACGGCCCGGAGGTCGCCAACCACATCGCCCGCCGGATGGTGGTGCCGCCGCACCGCGACGGCGGCCAGGCGCAGTACATCGAGCGGCCGCTGCCGCGCACGTCGTGCGACACGGTCGGCGAGGTGCTGGCCTGGATGGAGCGCCATCTGGACCGCGAGATGACCGTCGAGCAGCTCGCCGACCGGGCCCACATGTCACCGCGCACCTTCGCCCGCCGCTTCCAGCAGGAGACCGGCACCACGCCGTACCGCTGGCTGCTGCGGCAGCGGGTGCTGCTCTCCCAGGAGCTGCTGGAATCGACGGACGAGACGGTGGACTCGATCGCGGGCCGCGCCGGGTTCGGCAACGCGGCGGCGCTGCGCCACCACTTCCTTCGTACGCTCGACACGACGCCGAACGCCTATCGCCGGACCTTCCGCGGCCCAGTGCGCCCGGTGCGCCCGGTCGCGTAGGAGGTCGGACCGGTCAGATTCCGCAGCTCGACGCGGACCAGAAACGGCTCGCCCGGTGGTCGACGTGGGTGTGGTCGCTGTGGCCCGGGTAGCCGGGGCCGAGGATGCCGTTGAAGCCGTGGTTGCGGGCCTGCTGGGCGAGCTTGCACAGGGAGTGCGGGCCTGAGCCGAGGTCCGCCGCGTCGCCGTACAGATGGCGGCTGCCCGCGGCGCCGCCGACGGCGTCGTTGCAGGCGGTCGAGCGGAAGCCGCTGGTCACGGTGATGGGCTGGTCGCCGAGTGCATGGCGCATGGCCTCCAGCTTCCACATGGTGCGCAGTGCGTTGGACTTCGCGGTGGCCGCGCTGACCGCGCCGCCAGCCCAGGTGGAGTTGCAGTCGTTGAGCTCGGCGTAGCTGAAGTGGACCGGGGTGCAGTCGTCGTCCTGGAGGGCGTAGAGCTTGCTGAACGTGGCCGGGCCCGCGACACCGTCGGCGGCGAGGCCGTAGGCCGACTGGAAGCGCCGGACGGCGGCGGCGGTCGCCGGGCCGTAGTCGCCGTCGATTCCCAGGACGGCGCCGTATCCGGGGTAGCCCGCGACCCGGATCTGCAGCTGGGTGACGTCGGCGCCGGACGTTCCCTGGGAGAGGGTGCGGGACCAGGTGTAGCAGCCGTCGGCGTGGGCGGTGCCTGCCGTGACGAGGACACCACCCAACGATGCGGCCATGAGCATGACAAAGGACAGTAGGAGTCGTGCGGTGCGTCGGGGCATCGGCCCTCCATGACGAGTCCACCCGGATGAGTCAGTGCAACGCGAATACACGCCAGAGACTGGCGGGGCGGTCGACGCGCGTCAACAGGGCCTGCGCCACCGTCATTTGTCCGCCCATTGGCGGCAAGACAAAGGCCCCGCGCCGGTCACCGGACGGGGCCTTGGCACATGAGCGCACTGTCAGTCGTTCGGCACGGTCTCGTAGCGCGGCGTGCCCTCTTCCATCTGCCGCAGCGCGTCCTTGCGGTCCCGCTTGGACAGCCGGTCGATGTACAGGTAGCCGTACAGGTGGTCCGTCTCGTGCTGCAGGCAGCGCGCGAAGTAGCCGGTGCCACGGACCTTGATCGCGTTGCCCGCGGCGTCCTGGCCGCGCACGACCGCGTAGTCGGGCCGGGCCAGCGAGGCGTACGCCGTCGGCACGGACAGGCAGCCCTCGTTCGAGTCGTCGAGCGCACGCAGCTCCGGCGGCAGCTCCTCCAGGACCGGGTTGCACACGACCCCGGTGTGCCGCACGCCATCGTCGTCGGGGCAGTCGTACACGAAGACCTTGAGGTCCACGCCGATCTGGTTGGCCGCCAGGCCAACGCCCTCCGCCGCCTTCTGGCTGGCGAACATGTCGTCGATCAGCGCAGCGAGCTTGTCGTCGAACTCGGTGACGTCCTTGCACTCCTTGTGGAGCACAGGATTGCCGACGACCGTGATCGGGCGCGCCGTGCCGCGCTCGCGGTACGCCAGCTCGCGCTCCTCGCAGTCCTCCGTGTCGACGACGAAGCCGTCGTTCACCTGCTCGTCCGTCTGCTGCTGCGCCATGTCCGCTTCTGCGCCTTCCTGAAAACCCGATTCGATCCCGTACAGCCTACGGCCAGGAATCAGCAGACTTCCTCGAGATCCCGCCACTCGCGGGTGTCCGGGCTGTCCGCGACCCAGCCGTCCAGCAGCCCGCGGACGAGGCCCGCAGGCGCCGCGATGCCGCATTCGCGCTCCGGCGACCACAGATCGCCGGCCGTGCGGTGGCCGAGCGGGCCCGGATGACCCGGCTCGCTGTGATCGTGCGGGTCGAGGTGCTCGCCCTCGCCCTCCGCGCTGGGCATCCGGCTCTCGGAGCAGGACCGGCACAGCAGCCGTACCGACGACGACCAGTCCTCGGCGGCGAATCCGGCGTCCGACGCGAGCTGCTCCAGCGCGTCCCGGTCGGCCTCGGTGGCGGCCTCCAGCAGCACCACCCAGGTGGGCACCGGCGACGGCGCCCAGAGCTCGATCTCGTCGAAGACGGGGTAGGAGGGGCCGGCCGAGGTGATGCGCTCGCCGTTGGGCACACCGTCGTGCAGGACGACCTCGCCCCAGCGGCGTCCGGAGGACGGCAGCGGGATCGAGAGGACCTCTATCCGGGCCGGATCGAGCCTGCGGCCCCACACGACCTCGGCCTCGCCCTCGGGCGAAAGGCGCACGGCTGCGCTGCCGAGGTCCATACCGACCGGTTCGCCGTTCAACGGTCCGGCGCCGGTGCCGCCCGAGCGGGTCGGGCCGCCGGGCACCCTGAGGCCGTACGCCTGCCAGGCGCGGCGGGCCAGCGGCCAGTCCTGCAGGGCGGTGGCGGCGATGCCGACGTTCCACCAGTCGGGGGCCCCGGTCTCCTTGTCCAGCAGGGCGACGGCGCGCAGGCCCGCGGCCCGCGCCTGCTCCCAGTCGTGCCGGAACTTGTGCAGCAGCGCCAGGTTGAACCAGGACTCGGAGAGCCAGGGCTCCAGGTCCGCGGCCCGTGTCAGCAGCGCGCCCGCGTCCTCGTACCGGCCGTCGCCGATCAGCGTGAACGCGCGGTCCGTGGCCTGCCGCCAAGAGGCGGAGGGCCGATGCCGTACCTTCCCGAAGATCCTCACGATTCCCGCCTGCCGGTCGCTCGGGTCATTTCCCCCGGACGCTGTGCTTGTGCCTTCTTTCGCATCCAACCATGCCCGGTCGGAGGCTGGCTCATTACCCATGGGTTACCCAGGTAGGACCGGGGCCAGACCGCCTCGCGCCAGGACTCTCGCGAGGGATTCGACCACCTCTGGCTGGTAGTCCCGCCCGGTGCCGAGCCGGAGCTCCTCGAGCGCACCGAGCGCACCGCCCGCTGTGCTTCCGCTTCCCCCGGTCAGATCGTCGTATGCGTTGACCGTGCGGACAATCCGGGCGGGCAGTGGCTGCTCTCGGTACGGGTCGGCCTGGCGCTCCACGACGACGGCGACCGCCGCCGGGACGCCGGTCTGGCGCACCACGGCACCACCCAGCAGCGCGATACGGCGCTGGTCCGCGGCCGGGAGATGGGCGGTGGCCCCGTCCGGCACGGGATCCACCAGCGAAAGCTGGCCGATGTCGTGCATGAGGGCGGCATACTCCAGGACGGTCAGATCCGTCCCGCTCAGGCCCAGCTCACGCCCGACGGCGGTGCTGAGCGCGGCGACGCGGCGGGCATGGCCGGGCTGGGTGTATCCGGCGATCTCGGTCGCGCGGGCGAGTGAGGCGATGGTCTGCCGGTAGGTGGTCCGTACCGCGGCGTAGCGCCGGAAGGACAGCTGGGTCAGCAGCAGCGGCACACAGAACACCGGCAGCGCCCACAGCCCGGCGACGGCGACGGCGAGAGCGATCACGGCGCCGGTGGCGCAGACAGCGGAGCCGATGCCGAGCAGGGCGCGGAGCTCGTCGCGCAGCAGCGGGCCGTAGGGGAAGCCGGTGCGGGCGTGCAGCATCGCGGCGGCGAGTACCGCGTCGCACAGCGCGGTCAGCACGAGCAGGACGAGGAGAAACAGCACGTAGTACGCACCGTGCCCAAGCCGTCGCTCCAGCTCCCCGGAGGTGTACAGCGGCTGGAAGCACACGGCGGCGAACCCGACGGTCAGCACCCGCCGCGCGACATGGTCCAGCGCCGGCCCCCGCCCGCGCGCCACATGCGGCACGGCCCCGACGAGCGCTGCGGCCACGACGACGGCGACGACCTGGAGGACACCATGGCTGGTGGCCCGGCCCGCGCACTCCCCGAGCAGCGCGTACGCGAGCGCTCCCGCGGCCCCCAACGGTGCCGGCTCCCGCTCCCCGGCCACGGCCCCCCACCGCGCAAGCTCCCCGACGACTATGAGCGCCCCGAAGGCCAGCACGTTCCCGGGCTGATCGACCCCGTGCCACAAGGTCCGCGCGAGCCCGGCCGCGGTCAGCGCGGCAGCGGCCGCGTACACAGCCCGCACGACCCAGCGGCCCGGTATCACGACCGTCTCCCTGCCGCGGGCACGGGAAGGAGCGCGAGCGCACTCAACCCGGGCCGCCCGCCGACTCACGGCCCCATACCGCCGCCCGGACCGGCAGCGACTCCGCCCAAGGCCCCGGCCCCCGCTCCGGCTGCGCCGGGACCCACGCGGGCTCGTCGGCGGTGACGGCCGTCTCCCAGCCGTGCCGCTCCAGCGCCCGCACCAGCGCCCGCACCATCTGCGGGTCGAACTGCGTGCCCGCGCACCGTTTCAGCTCCTCCAGCGCCGAAGCGACCGGCCGTGCGCGCCGGTACGTACGCGTCGAGGTCATCGCGTCGAACGCGTCCGCCACCGCCACCACCCGCGCGAACTCCGGGATCTGCCGCCCCACAAGCCCGTACGGATATCCGCTGCCGTCCAGCCGCTCGTGGTGGTGCAGGATCGCCGCCCGCGCCTCCCCCAGGAAACCGATGCCGCGCACCATCTCGTGGCCGTACTCCGGATGCAGTTCGATCACGCGCCGCTCGTCCGGCGTCAGCGGTCCGTCCTTGCGCAGCACCCGGGTCGGCACGCCGAGCTTTCCCACGTCGTGCAGGATGCCGGCGAACCGGATCACCTCAAGACGCTCCTCTTCCATGTCCAGTTCGCGCGCGATCAGCACGGACGCCCGCCCGACCCGTTCGCTGTGCCCGCGCGTGTACTTGTCCTTGAGGTCGACCGCCTGCACCAGCGCCCGGATCGTCGCCTGATGGGCCGCCCGCTCACGGTGGTACTGCCCGAAGATCCAGCAGGAGATGTACATCGGCAGCAGCACGAACAGCGCGGACAGCGGCCCGTACGGACTGCGCCACAGCACCGCCATCATCAGTCCGGCGAGCCCGTGCACCAGGTGCGGGGCGAGCGAGCGCGGCAGCAGCTCGCGCCAGGCGGCGCCGACCGGCAGCCGCTCCACGGTGGCGAGGATGCCGCCGTCGAGTGCCGTCAGCACCAGGCAGAAGGCGAGCGCGCCGGCCGCCGCGGGCACCAGCGCATACGGGAAGTCGGGCGCGCGCAGCGTCCCGGCACCGCCGAGCAGCAGATACGCCTGTGCCGCACCGGAGGTCGCGAGCGCGAGCTGGGACGCCCGCCAGATCCGCCGTATCGCGGCGGGACGCTCGTCGACGCGGCCCAGCAGCGCTCCGGGCACGGCGACGAGCGCGGCCGCGGCGGGCGGCAGCAGAAAGGCCGCGGCGAGCAGTACGGGGAAGAAGGATCCGGCGCCCACCGGAACATGGCTGCCGAGGTAGCGGCAGTGCGCGGGCAGCTCGCACACCGCGTACAGCCCGGCGAGCAGCCCCACCGCGCTCCACGAAACCCCGGACCCGGCCCGGGTGATCGGCAGCGCGCCCACCGCAGCGCACAGCATGACGCCCAGAACGTATGCGCGTGCCGCCGCCGGTATCGAGCTCACTGCCCAGCACCCTCCTCAAATCGAGCGCCAGGCTAGCGAGTTGAGGAAGTAACGGTGGCTGGATTCCCGCTATTCGCACAGACGGGTGAACATTGAGCCGGATACACGAAAGGCGCGCCGCGACAATCGCGACGCACCTCTGTGCGAACCGACCTGCGTGCCTTATTCGTGCACGATGCCGGGAAGCTCGGTGTCGGCCACTATCTCGCCGGACCGGATCAGATCAATGCGCCCCATGACCTTGGCCCGCAGGTCCGATGGCACGTCGTCATGTCCGCAGCACCGCTTGACCAGCTTCTTCACGGCCTGCTCGAGCCCGTACTTCTCCAGGCACGGAGAGCACTCCTCGAAGTGCACCTCGAATTTGGTGCAGTCACTGTCGGGCATCTCTCGGTCGAGAAACTCATAGAGATGGTCCAGGACCTCTGAGCAGTCCGTCTCGTGCGGCTCTCCGCAGCTCATGAGCCCGAACCTTTCGCTTCGTTCGACTCCCCCGCACCGGCCGGGACGAGCCCGCGCTCACGGGCGTAGTCCTCGAGCATGCCGCGCAGTTGACGGCGGCCCCGGTGCAGGCGGGACATCACCGTCCCGATGGGTGTTCCCATGATGTCCGCGATCTCCTTGTACGCAAAGCCCTCTACGTCCGCGAGATAGACCGCGATACGGAACTCTTCGGGAATGGCCTGCAGCGCCGCCTTCACGTCCGAGTCCGGCAGGTGGTCGAGCGCCTGCGACTCGGCGGAGCGCAGCCCGGTCGACATGTGCGACTCGGCGCGCGCGAGCTGCCAGTCCTCGATCTCCTCGGCGGCACTGCGCTGAGGCTCGCGCTGCTTCTTCCGGTACGAGTTGATGAAGGTGTTCGTGAGGATCCGGTACATCCACGCCTTGAGGTTCGTGCCCTCACGGAACTGGTGGAAGGAGCCGTACGCCTTGGCATACGTCTCCTGCACAAGATCCTCGGCGTCGGCCGGGTTGCGCGTCATCCGCAGGGCAGCGGAGTACATCTGGTCGAGGAAGCCCAGAGCATCCCGCTCGAAGCGTGCGTTACGCTCCGCGGCCGTCTCCTCGGGCTCTGCCGTCTGGCCGTCGTCGGTCCCTGCGTCGGTCCCAGTGACCGGACCCACCTCCTCCAACGCTGTGGCGAGGCCGAATGCGGACCCGCTCGAATCGGAGAATAGTCGACCCTCGGGCGACAGCTGCTTTCCATCCGCTCCGCCCGGCGCACGAACAGCGCCGGTCTTCGCCGCGGAAAGCACCGTCCACTCAAGGTCAGCGGCGGGCTTACGGCTCGGGCAGATGGTCGAACCCATGCGACGAACTCCCTACTCCATGCTGTGCTGACTGACGTCCCGACACCCCCCACAACAGCCAGGGACCGCCCGTCATTCCCACAGTCCCCGGGCCCAGCCGCGTACCGCGTCTGTGATCGTCCTCACGGTCTCCGCCTCGGTGACGCCCGCGCGTTTGGGCACGGCGAACCCGTGATCTCCGTGCGGGATTTCCACCAGCTCGTACGTGCCCTCGGGGAATTTTGCGGGCTTTCCGAAGGGGTCGTTGCCGCCCTGCACGACGAGCGTCGGCAGGCCCGCTCCGAGCAGCTCGTCGGCGCGGGACTTCTCGGGCCTGCCCGGCGGATGCAGCGGGAAGCTCAGTGCGAGCACCCCGGCCGCCCCGAGTTCCTCGCCGGTCCGGCAGGCGACCCGGGCCCCGGCACTGCGCCCTCCGGCGACGACGGGAAGCCCCGGCTTCGCCAGTACGGGCCAGATGCCGCGCCAGCCGACGTCGAGGGTCTTCGGCGCGGGTGCGACCTTCTTCCCGGCGACCCGCCACGGCTGCTCCACGAGCGCCACGGTCACGCCGTCCTGCGGGAGGACCCTGGCGATCGCCTGGAGGTCCCGCGCCTCGATCCCGCCCCCGGCCCCATGGCTGAGGGCGAGGACGAGCCGCGCCTTCTTGGCGGTGTACCAGGTGACGCGGGCGTCCCCGGCGTCGGTCTGCACGATTTCGCTCTTGCTCACGTTCCCATCCTGCCGCGCACCGCCGCGTACAGCAGGAAACGCCCCGGTCAGAACTCACTCGGAAGCCGGCAGAGCCCGGTCAGAACAGCGTGCCCACTTCCGGCGCCGCCAGCTCCTCGAGCAGCTCCGGCCCGTTGTTCCGCACATTGCTGACCGCCGTCGTCACCGGATACGCCCGCATCAGCCCGCCCGGCGGCGGCGCCAGCAGTCCCTTCAGGCCCTCCAGGTCCGTCCTCGACGGGTCCAGCCAGGCGTCCCACCGGTCCGGCGTCAGCATCAGCGGCATCCGCGGATGGATGTCCGACAGCGACCGGGGGCCGTCCGCCGGCGCCACTCCGAGCGGCCCCGTCTCCGCCTCGGTCGTAATCACCGAGCAGGTCACCCACCATGCCTGCGGATGGTCGTCCGGCAGCGTCCTGTCGCGCCAGAACTCGTACAGCCCGGCCATCGCGAAGACCGACCCGTCCGCCGGCGTCACGAAGTACGGCTGCTTCCGCGGCCGCTTCTTCTTGCCCTCGACCTCGAGCTGCCGCTCGTCCGTCCCGGTCACCCACTCGAAATAGCCGTCGGCCGGCAGGATGCAGCGCCGCGAGACGAAGGGCTTGCGGAACGAGGGCTTGTCCGCCACCGTCTCCGCCCGTGCGTTGATCATCCGAGCGCCGCCCTCGGGCGTCTTCGCCCAGGACGGCACCAGCCCCCACTTCAGCGCCCGCAGCTGGCGAACCGGACGCCGGTCCTCCGCGTCTTTGAGAGGACGCTCGAGAATCGCGTACACATCCTTCGTGGGAGCCACGTTGTAATCGGGAGCCAATGTCTCCTTCGGCTCCCACTTTTCGACCTCGAAGAGTCCTGCGAGATCCTCGGGCCTACGACTCGCTGCATACCGTCCACACATAAGTGCCACACTGCCACTCCTGTCCGCCGCCCGAGGAGCCGCCCGGAAAATGGCCAGCGCCCACACCGCCTCCACCCTCAGCAGTGCTTCCATAGCCGACCTCTGGGACCGCGTCTTCGGCTCCCAGCCCGCCCCGGAGCGGTGGCTGGTACTCGCCACATTGCTGGTCGCTCTCGCCGCCGTGGTGCCCCACCCGGTCTGGCGGCTCTCCCGCAACGCCGTCACCATCGCCCACGAAGGCGGCCACGGCCTCGTCGCCCTGCTCACCGGCCGCAGCCTCGACGGCATCCGGCTGCACTCCGACACCAGCGGACTCACCGTCAGCCGCGGCAAACCGACCGGCCTCGGCATGATCCTCACCGCCGCCGCGGGCTACACGGCCCCGCCGCTGCTCGGCCTCGGCGGCGCGTGGCTGCTCGCCGCGCACCACATCACCCTGCTGTTGTGGCTGGCCACGGCCCTGCTGCTGGCGATGCTGGTGATGATCCGCAATGCGTACGGCGCGCTCACGGTGATTCTGACCGGTGCCGCCTTCCTCCTTATCTCCTGGCTGGCGGAAGCGGAGGTGCAGGCCGCGTTCGCGTACGCCGCCGTCTGGTTCCTGCTGCTGGGCGGCGTGAGGCCGGCCTTCGAGCTGCAGGCCAAGCGCCGCCACGGCGGAGCCCCCGACTCGGACGCCGACCAGCTCTCCAGGCTCACCCATGTTCCGGCGGCCATGTGGCTGTTCCTTTTCCACGCGGTGTCGCTCTGTTCGCTGATCGGCGGCGGCCGCTGGCTGCTGGACCTGTAGCCCTTCGTACGTCCCGGCCTGCGGGACTCGGCTCACAACTCGGCTCGCATGCGCGGAATCCGGCCTGTACAAAGGCCGACGAAGCCCTTTACCACTCATCGATTACGCCCCGATTTCGCCGCATTTGATCAAGATCGGGGTCTCTGCCGAACCACTAAAGTGAAGGCCATGACCGAAAGCTCCGTGCACCCTGCCCTCTGGCCCGCCCCTTTCGCGACCGGAGCCGTCGAAGCGACGGTGACCGTGCCCGGTTCGAAGTCGGTCACCAACCGCGCGCTGGTGCTCGCTTCGCTCGCCGCCGAACCCGGCTGGCTGCGCCGCCCGCTGCGCTCCCGTGACAGCCTGCTGATGGCCGAGGCGCTGCGCGCGCTCGGCGTCGGCATCGAAGAGACCGTGTCGTCCTCGTCCGTCGCCGGCGAGCCCGACGGCGGCGAGGCCTGGCGCGTCATCCCGGCCGGCCTGCACGGCCCGGCCACGGTCGACGTCGGCAACGCCGGCACGGTGATGCGCTTCCTGCCACCGGTCGCCGCACTCGCCGACGGCGCGATCCGCTTCGACGGCGACCCCCGCTCCTACGAACGCCCGCTGCACGGAGTGATCGACGCGCTGCGCGTACTCGGCGCCCGTATCGACGACGACGGCCGCGGCGCCCTCCCGATGACCGTGCACGGCGGCGGCGCGCTGGACGGCGGCTCCGTCGAGATCGACGCCTCCTCGTCCTCGCAGTTCGTCTCCGCCCTGCTGCTGTCCGCGCCGCGCTTCAACCAGGGCGTGGAGGTGCGGCACGTCGGCGGCAGGCTCCCGTCCATGCCGCACATCCGGATGACCGTCGACATGCTGCGTGCCGTCGGCGCGCAGGTCGACGAGCCGGAGACCGGCGGCGAGCCCAATGTCTGGCGCGTCTCGCCGTCCGCGCTGCTCGGCCGCGATCTCACCGTCGAGCCCGATCTGTCCAACGCCCAGCCGTTCCTGGCGGCCGCGCTGATCACCGGCGGCCGGGTCACCATCCCCGACTGGCCCGAGCGCACCACTCAGCCCGGTGACGCACTGCGTGAGATCTTCACCGAGATGGGCGGTTCCTGGGAGCTGACGGAGGCCGGGCTGACCTTCACCGGCACCGGCCGCATCCAGGGCATCGACGTCGATCTCGGCGAGGTCGGCGAGCTGACGCCCGGCATCGCGGCGGTCGCCGCGCTCGCCGACTCCCCGTCCACGCTGCGCGGCGTCGCCCATCTCCGGCTCCACGAGACGGACCGCCTCGCCGCGCTCACCAAGGAGATCAACGAGCTCGGCGGCGATGTCACCGAGACCGAGGACGGCCTCCTGATCCGCCCGCGGCCGCTGCACGGCGGTGTGTTCCACACGTACGACGACCACCGGATGGCCACGGCCGGCTCGATCATCGGCCTCGCCGTCGACGGCGTGCAGATCGAGAACGTCGCGACAACCGCCAAGACCCTGCCCGATTTCCCGCGGATGTGGGCCGGAATGCTCGGGGCCTGACGGACATGCGGCGCTACGGCAAGAACCCCGACGAGGACGACATCCGCGTCCGCCCCAACCGCAAGGGCAACCGGCCCCGGACCAATATCCGTCCCAAGCACGAGGACGCGGTCGAGGGCATGGTCCTGACCGTCGACCGAGGCCGGCTCACCTGCCTCGTCGACGAGCGTGTCGTCATGGCGATGAAGGCACGCGAACTGGGCCGCAAGGCCGCGGTCGTCGGCGACCGGGTCGGCATCGTCGGCGATCTGTCCGGCGACAAGGACACCTTGGCGCGCATTGTGCGGATCGAGGAGCGCAAGTCCGTGCTGCGCCGCACGGCCGACGACGACGATCCGTACGAGCGCGTGGTCGTCGCCAACGCCGATCAGCTGGCCATCGTGACGGCCCTCGCCGACCCCGAACCACGGCCGCGGCTGATCGACCGCTGCATCGTCGCGGCGTACGACGGCGGGCTCACGCCGCTCCTCGTACTGACCAAGTCGGATCTGGCCTCGCCCGACGAGCTGTTGGACAAGTACGGCGCACTGGGCGTCCCCCATATCGTCACCACCCGCGACGAGTTCGTGGACGGCGTCGCCGCCGAGCGGGTCCATGAGCACCTCAAGGGCCGGACCACCGTGTTCGTCGGCCACTCCGGCGTCGGCAAGACGACTCTGGTCAACGCTCTCGTGCCCAAGGAGCGCCGGCGGAGCACCGGCCTGGTCAACGCGGTCACCGGACGCGGCCGGCACACCACCACATCGGCGCTGGCGCTGCCGCTCGCGGACAAGGAGGGCGGCTGGGTGATCGACACCCCGGGCGTGCGTTCCTTCGGTCTGCACCATGTCGATCCGTCACGCGTGATCCTCGCCTTCCCGGATCTCGTACCGGGTACGGAAGGCTGCCCGCGTGCCTGCAGCCACGACGAACCGGACTGCGCACTGGACGCATGGGTGGCCGACGGCCATGCGGACCCGGCGCGGCTGTACTCACTGCGGCGGCTGCTGGCCACCCGGGAACGACGCGAAGGCGACTGACTCGCTCACGTTTGCGGTCTGCCGATGTTGGTAAGTGCATAATCGCATCAAGCCCGACGAAGCAGTCACCGACCGATGCGGGAGGCACAGACCATGGCGTGGCTGCTCGTAATTGTCGCCGGGTTTCTGGAGACGGGCTTCGCCGTCTGTCTCAAGCTGTCGCACGGATTCACCAGACTCTGGCCGACGATCGCGTTCGCGGCCTTCGCCCTGGGCAGCTTCGGACTGCTGACGCTCGCGCTGAAAAAGCTGGACGTGGGTCCCGCTTATGCCGTGTGGACCGGCATCGGCGCGGCGGGCACGGCGATCTACGGCATGATCTTCCTCGACGACCTGGTCTCCACACTCAAGATCCTCTCGATCTCGCTGGTGATCGTCGGTGTCATCGGTCTGCAGCTGTCGGGCTCGTCGCACTGACGCCGTTCGGCACCCCGGCACCGGCACCGGCACCGCTCACCGGACTCAGTCCTTCGACGGCCGTACGCACCAGAGGTCCGACACCCTCGCCGGCCGGCGCGACGACCGAGGAGAGCGCGAGCCGCATCGCGACCTCGCAGTGCCGTCCGAGTTCGGCCGACTCCTCGCTCGTACGGCCGGGCCGCCCCTGCTCCAGCGCGGCCAGTGACCGGTCCCGTACCGCCGCGACCACGTCCGAAGGGCCCGGCAGCCCCGCGTCCGCGCGTCGCTGGGCGGGCACTCCGGCCAGAACCGCGCCACGGCGGGCCGGTCTCGGCGTCGGCAGCCGCTCCCCCCAGCAGCCGGTGAGCAGCGCCCGCAGCAGGGGCCTGGCTCTCGCCTCGCCGGCGGTCCATTCGGCGAGGGCGGCCAGCCGGTCCGCGGGTCCGGCCGGCTCCGCCAGCAGCCGGTCCACGCCGTGGAGATACGCGTCCGCCTCGCGCCGCACCAGCGCTCTGGCGAGACCGTCCTTGCTGCCGAACTCGTTGTAGAGCGTCTGCCGTGAGACCCCTGCGGCTGATGCCACGTCGACCATCCGCACTGCTGACCACGGCTGCTCGGCGAGCGCCAGGAGAGCGGCGTTCAGCAGGGACTCTCGCGCTGTAGGCATCGTCGCCTCCCAGGCCGTACGCCTCCGGGGCCGGGCTGCCCGCCGTGCGGCACTGCGCACAGAGTTGACGCGCCGCCCTGCACTGTCAATAGCCGTGACGACAGGTGCACGAGGGGGAGTTCGGGTGCCTCCATGCGCCCCAGGCCATGGCCCAAGCACACCGATAGAGTGACGACCATGCCCGACTACCACGACGATCTGCGTCTTGCCCACGTCCTCGCGGACGCCGCCGACGCCGCCACGATGGACCGGTTCAAGGCTCTGGACCTGAAGGTCGAGACCAAGCCGGACATGACGCCGGTGAGCGAGGCCGACAAGGCTGCGGAGGAGCTGATCCGCGGACAGCTCCAGCGGGCACGGCCGCGTGACGCGATCCTCGGCGAGGAGTACGGCATCGAGGGCACGGGCCCGCGCCGCTGGGTCATCGACCCGATCGACGGCACCAAGAACTATGTGCGCGGCGTTCCGGTCTGGGCGACGCTGATCTCGCTGATGGTGCAGGGCGAGGGCGGCTACCAGCCGGTCGTCGGCGTGGTCTCGGCCCCGGCGCTGGGCCGCCGCTGGTGGGCGGCGCAGGGCGGCGGCGCGTACACCGGGCGGTCGCTGAGTTCGGCGAGCAGGCTGCGGGTCTCCAAGGTCGGCCGGATCCAGGACGCCTCGTTCGCGTACTCCTCGCTGAGCGGCTGGGAGGCGCAGAGCCGGCTCGACGGGTTCCTGGATCTGACCCGGGCCTGCTGGCGCACCCGCGGCTATGGCGACTTCTGGCCGTACATGATGGTCGCCGAGGGTTCGGTGGACATCTGCGCGGAGCCCGAGCTGTCGCTGTGGGACATGGCGGCGACCGCAATCGTCGTACAGGAGGCGGGCGGATCCTTCACCGGCCTGGACGGACGCCCCGGCCCGCACAGCGGGAACGCGGCGGCGTCCAATGGGCTGCTGCACGAGGAACTGCTCGGCTATCTCAACCAGCGCTACTGACCGTCAGCGCTACAGACCGTCAGCCCTGTTGACCCTCAGCGCTGCTGACGGGTCCGGTCAGCGGTACTGATTGGCCCGGTCCGCGGTGCCGGGTGGCCGCACCGGCCAAACCGCCCGGCCCCGCCCTCTTGCTGCCTCACCTCTGGGCTGCGACTCTGAAAGTCCCCCACTTGTGAACTTGTGAATCGGTTCCCGAACGACCGATCCACCAAGGAGGTGGCTCCATCCATGCTCGTCCGTGACGCCATGAGCACGGTGGTCCTCACCATCGGGCCCACGCACACACTCCGCCAGGCGGCCCGGCTGATGGCCGCGCGCCGTGTCGGCGCCGCAGTCGTACTCGACACCGACGCCGACAACCTGGGAATTCTGACCGAGCGCGACATTCTCATCTCGGTGGGCACGGGGCAGGACCCCGATCTGGAGACCGCCGGCACCCACACCACCACCGACGTCGTTTTCGCCGCGCCGTCCTGGACCCTGGAGGAGGCTGCGGAGGCCATGTCCCACGGCGGCTTCCGTCATCTGATCGTGCTCGACGGCACAGGACCCGTCGGCATCGTCTCCGTACGCGACATCATCCGCTGCTGGGCCCCCGTCAGGCGGCACCAGACCACGCTGGTGAGCTAGCGGGCACCTACTGGGCGCGCATGCCAGAGGGCCGGACCCCCCTGGACAGGGATCCGGCCCTCCGCGCTGCGGCAAGCGCCTCTGCTAACCGCGCAGGGCCTGGACTGCGGCCTCGAGCCGCTTGCCGAAGTCGCCGTCCGCCCGGCGGAAGTTGTCGACGGCCCGCTCGGCGATGTCGTCGCGCGACACCTTCGCGATGAACCCGGCGAGGTTCTCGATCAGGCGGCCCTTCTCGTCCTCGGACATCAGCCGGTAGAGGTTGCCCGCCTGCACGAAGTCGTTGTCCTCGGCATGGCTCGGCGCCTCGTGCGTACCGGTGCCGGCCGTGAAGCCGGCCGTCGGCTGCCACAGCGGCCTGTCCGTCTGGAACGGGCCGCCGAAGGAGTTCGGCTCGTAGTTCTTCGCGCCCTTGTGACGTCCGTCGTACAGGTAGCCGTCACGGCTGTTCGTCCGCGCCTCGGTGGCGTGCGGGCGGTTCACCGGCAGGTGGTCGGCGTTGATGCCGACGCGGTAGCGGTGGGCGTCGCCGTACGCGAAGAGGCGGCCCTGGAGCATCTTGTCCGGCGAGGGACCGATGCCCGGCACGAAGTGGGCGGGGCTGAAGATGGACTGCTCGACCTCGGCGAAGATGTTCTCCGGGTTGCGGTTGAGCTCCAGCTTGCCGATCTCGATCGGCGGGTAGTCCTCGTGCGGCCACACTTTGGTGAGGTCGAACGGGTTGAAGCGGTAGTTCGCCGCCTCGGCCGCCGGCATGACCTGGATCTGCACGGTCCAGGACGGGAAGTCACCGCGCTCGATGGACTCACGCAGGTCGCGCTGGTGGGAGTCGGGGTCCTCACCGGCGAGCTTCGCGGCCTCTTCCGAGGTCAGGTTCTTGATGCCCTGGTCGGTCTTGAAGTGGTACTTGACCCAGAAGACCTCGCCGGCCTCGTTGTTCCACTGGTACGTGTGCGAGCCGTACCCGTTCATGTGGCGGAGCGTCGCGGGGATGCCGCGGTCGCCGAAGAGCCAGGTCACCTGGTGGGTCGACTCGGGGCTCAGACCCCAGAAGTCCCAGACGTTGTCGGCTTCCTGACTGCCCGTGTACGGGTCGCGCTTCTGCGTGTGGATGAAGTCCGGGAACTTGATGGCGTCCTTGATGAAGAACACCGGGGTGTTGTTGCCGACGAGGTCGTAGTTGCCCTCCTCGGTGTAGAACTTCAGCGCGAAGCCGCGCGGGTCGCGCACGGCGTCCGCGGAACCGAGGTTGCCGGCGACCGTCGAGAAGCGCAGGAACGTCTCGGTCTGCTTGCCGACCTCGGAGAGGAACGTGGCACGCGTCCACTGCGACACGTCGCGGGTCAGCGTGAAGGTGCCGTACGCGCCCGCGCCGCGGGCGTGCACGATGCGCTCCGGGATGCGCTCGCGGTTGAAGTGCGCGAGCTTCTCGAGCAGCAGCTGGTCCTGGACCAGAACAGGACCGCCGACACCAGCGGTCTCGCTGTTCTGGTTGTCGGCGACCGGCGCCCCGGCCTCCGTGGTGAGCGGTCCCTGCGTCACGTGCGCCTCCTGCGTCATTCCTGCAAAGTCCTGTCCCTGGCGTATGCCGGTCTCGATCCTACATTGGACTTTGTCTAGGTCAAGTAGAGGTCCAAAGTCACACCCGTTCGGGACCTGGTCGCCTCACTGTTAGGCTGTTCTTATGAGTGACCTGTTGGAACGACTTCGCGGACGCGGCTGGCGGATGACCGCCCAGCGGCGTGTCGTGGCAGAGGTCCTCGACGGCGACCATGTCCACCTGACCGCCGACGAGGTGCACTCGCGGGCGGTGAAGAGGCTGCCCGAGATCTCCCGGGCGACCGTCTACAACACGCTCGGTGAGCTCGTCTCGCTCGGCGAAGTCCTGGAGGTCTCCACGGACCGCCGCGCCAAGCGGTACGACCCGAACGCGCACCGCCCGCACCAGCACCTGGTGTGCGCCCAGTGCGGCTCGATCCGCGACGTCCACCCGGCGGGCAACCCACTGGCGGACCTTCCCGCCTCGGAGCGCTTCGGCTTCACGGTCTCCGACGTCGAGGTCACGTACCGGGGCATCTGCCCGAACTGCTCGTCGGCCTGACACCACACGCTTCCGACGGCCCCGCACCCCAGGTGCGGGGCCTTCGGCATGCAGCGGGGCGCGCACTCCGGACAACGGCAGCGGTACTGACACCACGGCTCCGGGTACGACAAAGGCCCGGATCCTGAAGGATCCGGGCCTTTGTCTGTGAGTAGCGGGGACAGGATTTGAACCTGCGACCTCTGGGTTATGAGCCCAGCGAGCTACCGAGCTGCTCCACCCCGCGTCGGTGAACACAACATTACGTCACCCCGCCGACCAGCGCAAATCGATATTGCGCAAGGCCCCGGGGCGCCAGTCCCCGGGGCACGGGCTCACGCCGTGAGCTCCTGATGAAGCGCCTCGCGCAGTCGCGCGGCCCGCTCCGCCACCTCCGCCGGCCCCAGCTCCACGGCCCGCGCACACCACCGCTGCCCCTCGGTCAGCTCGCCCCTGCGCGCGGCGAGCAGCGCAAGCCGCAGCGCGGCCCGGCCGTGCCCGCCCCGGGCCGCACGGGACCACCACAGGGCCGCCTCGCGCTCATTGCCCTCACGGGCGAGCAGCAGACCGAGGTTGAACGCGCCGTTGCGGCTGCCCGCCTCGGCAGCCTCGCGGTACCAGCGTGCCGCATCCACCATGTCGCCGCGAGCCGCGGCGAGCATGCCGACCCGTACCTGCGCACGGCGGTGCCCCTGCTCGGCGGAGCGCTCGTACCACTCCTCGCACTCGCTCTTCTCCGCCATCGGCTCGCCGAGGGCCGGCGGTCCGGGCGGCGGCTGCTGCGAGTCGAGCAGCGTGGCCAGCCGGAACGCGGCCTCCGCGCTGCCGCCGCCCGCCGCGCAGCGCAGATGCCGCTCAGCCTCCCGCTCGTCGCCGTCCCGCAGCCGCGCGATGCCGACCTGGAGCGCTGCCTCGGTGTGACCTGCGGCAGCGGCCCGCTCGTACCAGCCCAGGGCCGTACGGTCGTCGTCGCGGCCGACGTAGAGGATGCCCAGGTTGAAGGCGGCGTCGACGCTTCCGGCCTCCGCGGCCTTGGAGAACCACGGCTCGGCGCCGGTCGCGTCGCCGGCCTGGAGCAGCAGCACTGCGAGCGCGTTGGCGGCCTCGCGGTGACCCGCGTAGGCGGCACGGCGGTACCACTGCTCGGCCTGCGGCGTACGGTCCTGGGCGGCGCAGAGCAGCCCAAGGTTGTACGCGCCGTTCACGTCGCCCGCGTCCATGGCCGCGCGGTACCAGCGCTCGGCGGTCTGCTGCTCACCACGGGCGGCATGCAGCGCACCGAGCGCGTTGGCGGCGTTGCCGTCGCCGTCCTGTGCGGCACGCAGCCACCAGACGGCGGCGCTCTCCTCGTCGCCGGCGTCCCGCAGCAGGAAGCCGAGCGCGCAGGCGGCACGGGCCTCGCCGTCCTTGGCGGAGGAGAGGTACCAGCGCCCGGCCTCCTTGAGCTCGCCGCGCTTCTCGAGGATCGCGCCGAGGTGCAGCGCGGCCCGCCGGTGCCCGCGGGCGGCGGCCTGCCGGTACCACTGAGCGGCCTCGTCGAGCGCCGACAGCTCACGGCCTGCCTCGTCCGACCGCTCAGCCGTGTCGCCCGCACCGGCACCAGCGACGTCCCGCACCGCAGACGCAGCCGCGCTAGCCGCCTCCGCGCGCGCCACCACCAGGCCCATCCCCGCACCCGCGCGCGCCTTCTCGCCCGCACGCCGTTCCAGCGCGCGGGCAAGCCGGTACGCGGCCTCACGGTGGCCCTGCTCGGCCGCCGAACGCAGCCAGCGCTCCGCGCCCACGTCACTGCGGTGCTCCAGCAGATCGGCGAGTGCGTACGCCCCGAGCGCATGGCCCTGCTCGGCGGACTGCCGCAGCCAGTACTCCGCGCCGGGCTCGTCGCCGCGCTCGCGGAAGTGACGGCCCAGAGCGTGCGCCGCGGCGGCCGAACCGGCGACGGCGGCGATACGCCACCAGCCGGCGGCCTCGTCGGCGTACCCGCGCTGGTGCAGCAGGACACCCAGATTGTTGGCGGCGGCGCGGTCGCCCTCGGCGGTCGCGGCACGCAGATGCGGCTCGGCGCCGTCGAGGTCGCCGCGGCGCAGCAGCAGCGCGCCCAGCACGCTCATGGCCGCGCTGTCGCCGCCCTCGGCCGCACGCCGGTAACGCTCCTCGGTCCCCGCGGTCTCCACGGAGTCGCCGCTCTCGGCGCTGGTCCTGCCCGTACCCATGCCGGTGTCCGTGCCGGCCTGCCCGCCCGTGGCGGCGCCGTCAACGTTGCCCACGGCAATGTCCGCGGTGTCGGCAGCGTTGGTCGCATCCGCCGTGATTCCGGGATGCCGCTGCACAAACCGCCCTGTCTCCAACAGAGTTGCCCTGTCCCCCATAAATTCCATCGTCGCACCACCTGCAACCCGCGTACACCTGGTATACCGCAGCCAGTGAGGTCACTTCAGCGTTTTGTCGACATGCCCACAGAGAGATAAGTCAAACACGCTCTCCCTCAACTCGCGCCGCGCGGCACACAGTTCTCACCGGCAGCACATACGCGCGAAGAGGGCCCGGATCCTCAAAGGATCCGGGCCCTCTTCGATTTCAGTAGCGGGGACAGGATTTGAACCTGCGACCTCTGGGTTATGAGCCCAGCGAGCTACCGAGCTGCTCCACCCCGCGTCGTGTTCCACAACCGTATCACGACGCGGGATGTTGCCTGCTCAGCCGCTGTTCGGCGGCGGGGACGTGGCCGGTTTGCCCTGCGCTGCCTCAAGTCGCTGCAGCGCCGCGTCCAGCTCCTCCTGTGCCCTGCCGTACGCCTCCCAGTCCTTCGGGTCCTTCGCCAGCGCGGCCTCGGCGTCCTGATGCGCCTTCAGCACGTCGGCGATGGCGGCCTTGGTCGCCGCGTCACCGGTCGGCGGAGTCGTCGGCGGTGTGGTCGGCGGCTTGGTGGTCCCGTCACCCGGTGGCGGCGTGGTCGTCGGAGGTGGCTCCGTCCCGCTCTGCGCGAAGACCGCGTCGAGCGCCTCCGTGAGGCTGTCCTTGAAGACCGGCTTACCGCCGCCGTATGCGACGGCCACCTTCTTGAGCAGCGGGTAGTTGGCCGCACCGCCTCGTGCGTACACCGGCTCGATGTACAGGAACCCGCCGTCCAACGGCACCGTCAGCAGGTTTCCGTACTCGATGTCCGAGTCGGTGCCTCTGAGGTCACGGACGAACGTGGCGACTTCCGGGACACCGTTGAGCTCACTCTGCACCTGTGTCGGACCCTGCACCTGCTCGGTGACTCTGAGCAGTCTTATGGAGCCGTACCCCTTGCTCGTCGCGTCGGCGTCCACCGCCATGAACGCACCGAGGTTCGGGCGTCCGGCCGGGGTGAAGGTCGTTGTCAGCGAGAACTTCTGATCCTTCTCGCCGGGCATCTTCAAGCTCAGGTAGTACGGCGGGACCGCGCTGGTGTCCTTGTTCGTCGGGTCGTCCGGCACCTGCCACGCGTCGGAGCCGCTGTAGAACTGCTCCGGCTCGGTGACGTGGTACCGGGTGAGCAGCTCGCGCTGCACCTTGAACATGTCCTGCGGGTACCGCAGATGGGCCTTGAGGTCCGACGAGATCTCGCTCTTCGGCTTCACCGTGCCCGGGAACGCCTTCATCCAGGTCTTGAGCACCGGGTCCTGGGTGTCCCACTGGTACAGGTTGACCGTGCCGTCGTACGCGTCGACGGTGGCCTTCACCGAGTTGCGGATGTAGTTGACCTGGTTCTGCTGGGCGACGACCGCACGCTGGTTGGTGGTCAGCGAGTCGGCGGTGGTGTCCCCGAGCGTCGTACGAGAGGCGTACGGATAGCCGTTGGTCGTGGTGTACGCGTCGACGATCCAGGTGATGCGCTTGTTCACGACCGCCGGGTAGGCGTCGCCGTCGATGGTCAGCCACGGCGCGACAGCCTCGACGCGCTCCTTCGGCGTGCGGTTGTACAGAATCCGCGACCCGTCGCCGATGGCTCCGGAGTACATCATCTGAGGCTCGCTGAAGGCCACGGCGTACGCGGCGCGGTTGAGCGGGCTGGAGAGGTTGACCCCGCTCTTGCCTTGGTAGCTCGTGTACTTGGTGGGCCCGACGTTCGCCTCGTAGTCGAGCTCCTTCTGCGGACCGCCGACGATCGAGTACTGCTCGGTCTTCTCGCCGTAGTAGATCTTCTGCTCGTACTCGCCGAGCTGGCCGCCGGTCGGCATCCCGGACTCGGTGAAGTCCGGCGAGCCCACGGTGCCTTGGTTCGCATCGGTGATGACGCTGGTGCCCTTGGCCGCGATCGCGCCGTAGCCATGGGTGTAGGTGAAGTGGTCATTGATCCAGTTGCGCTTCTGGATGCCCGTGATGTTGAGCTCGCGCAGACCGATGACCGTGTCCTGCGGCTTGCCGTCGGGTCCGGTGTACCGGTCGACGTCCAGGGTCGCGGGGAACTGGTAGTACTTGCGCTCCTGCTGGAGCTGCTGGAAGGCGGGCGAGACGACGTTCGAGTCGACCACGCGGTAGCTGGCCGCCGACGGAGCCGCGGCCCGCTGCTGTGCCTTCCGCTTGGTGTCGCCCTTGCCCGCGTAGTCCTCGGGCTTGGCGCTGTCGATGCCGTACGCCTTGCGCGTGGCATCGATGTTCTTCTTGATGTACGCGCTTTCCTTGGCCTGCTCGTTCGGCTGGACCTGGAACTTCTGCACGATGGCCGGGTACAGGCCGCCGATCAGGATCGCCGACAGGACCATCAGGCCGAAGCCGATCACCGGGAGCTGCCAGGTGCGGCGCCAGAGCGTCGCGAAGAAGAGCACGGCGCAGATGACGGCGATGCAGAAGAGGATCGTCTTGGCCGGCAGATAGGCGTTGGCGTCCACATACCGCAGGCCCGTCCAGTTCCCGGTCGCCTTGAAGTCGCTGGACTTCACCGCGAGGCCGTACCGGTCGAGCCAGTACGCAACCGCCTTGAGCGACACGAACACGCCGAGCAGCACCGACAGATGCCCGGTGGCCGCGGCGGTCGCCCGCGCGCCGGGGCTGGTGATGCGCAGTCCGCCGTACAGATAGTGCGTCAGTGCGGCGGCGATCAGCGAGAGCACGGCGGCCGCGAAGCCGAAGCCGAGCAGGAACCGGTACCAGGGCAGGTCGAACGCGTAGAACGACACGTCCATGCCGAACTGCGGGTCCTTCTGGCCGAAGGAGACACCGTTGACCCACATCAGCCAGGTCCGCCACTGACCCGTGGCGGAGGCGCCGGCGATGAGTCCGACCAGCGCGGTGATCGCGAGCAGCACCCACTTCTTGTACGGCGCGATGCCCATGCGGTAGCGATCAAGGCTCTGCTGCTCCAGCGACATCGCACTGAGCGGCGGTCGCAAGCGGTGCGCGAGCCAGATGTTCACGCCGACCGCGGCCGCCATCAGCAGCCCGAAGACGGCGAACAGTCCGATCTTGGTCCACAGCGTGGTGGTGAACACCGAGGAGTAGTGGACGGAGCGATACCAGAGCCAGTCGGTCCAGAACCCGGCGAACATGACAAACGCCATGGCCAGCACGGCCAGTACGCCCAGTGTCATGAGCAGGGTGCGGACACGCCGGGACGGCCGGCCCACTCTGATCCGTGGCCCGGTCGGGCCTCCGCCGCGGTCCGGCATCTGGAAAGCCAACGTGCGCACCTCGAAGTTCGCGGTCGTGTGAAACGGGCCCCGCGATCGTAGAGCCCACTACTGCAACTTACTGAGGCTTTACCTAGTTCCCGTATCGGGGCCGGAAGGAGGCAGGATATTGGCTATGTCCAACGCTTCCTCCTCCGGCCCCCCGATGGCCGCCAGTCCACTGACCCGCGCCGTGCTCGAAATCGACGAGTACGCATCCGGGCTCGGCTGGGACCAGCCGGCCCGACTCTTCGCGCTCGTCGACACCGCGCAGCTGCGTACCCAGGAACCCGGCCTCGCCGCCCAGCTCGGCCTCGACGGTGCCAACGCGGCCGCGCCGCTGACCCCGATCGAGCAGGACGAGATCCCGCCGGGTACGGCGCTGGACGAGTTCCTGGCCACGATCGCCTGGCCCGACGCGGTGGCCGGCTGCGCGCTGACGGTGGAGCGCCAGATGCTCCCCGCGTCCGCCGATGCCGCCGTTCCGGACGGCCTCGACGGCGCCTCGCTCACCGAGTGGGTGGCCGCCCATCCGGACCGCCAGGAGGTGCGGATGACGGTGGCGGTGCTCCGTGACGGCGCGCGCGAGTCGGCGCTGCGGATGCGCGAGAAGGACTCGCCGACGCAGGTGCTGACGGGCTCGGACCTGGTGCCGGGTCTGGCGGAGGCTCTGTCGGCGACGTTCGAGGCCTAGCCGACGGCTCGCCCGTGTCCGCACACCGGGCACGGGCGGCCGGGTACCTGAGCTCTTCGCCGGGCGCGGGCAGGCGGGCGTCGGGCACGGGCTCAGCTCTTCGCGCAGCTCGGCAGCCCGGCCGTGTCGCCCGCCTTGATCTTCTCCAGCGACTTCGTCGCGTCCTCGATGGTGTTCACCTTCACCAGCGTCAGCCCCTTGGGGATGTCCGACGCAGCCGTCGCGCAGTTGTCGCTCGGCGTCAGGAAGTACTCCGCCCCGGCGTTCCGCGCGCCGACCAGCTTCATCTCGATGCCGCCGATCGGGCCGACCTTCCCGCTGTCGTCGATCGTGCCGGTGCCCGCCACGAACTTGCCGCCGGTCAGGTCGCCCGGAGTGAGCTTGTCGACAATTCCGAGCGAGAACATCAGGCCCGCGCTCGGGCCGCCGACGTCCGCCAGATTGATGTCGATGGTGAACGGGAACGTGTGGTCCGTCCCTGCGTGGATGCCGACGATCGCGCGGTCGTCCGTCTCCGACTTCGCGGTCGTGACCGTGACCTTCTCGGTGCCGGTCGGCTCCTTGCCGGCCTTCTCCGCCGCGGCGGCTTCCTTCGCCGGGACGATCGTGAAGACGACCTTCTCGCCGGGCTTGTGCTTCACCACGAGCTTGGCGACGTCCCCGGGCTCGTTGACCGTGGTGCCGTCCACGGCACGGATGACGTCACCGGCGTGCAGCCGGTCCTCGGCGGGCGTGTCCTTGAGGACCGTCGAGACGACGACGCGCGACTTCACCGGGATCTTCAGCTGCTTGAGCGCAGAAACTTTGGCGCTCTCCTGCGACTGGGTGAATTCCTCGGCGTTCTCCTGCGTCGACTGCTCTTCCGTCTTGCCGTTCGGATAGAGCGTGTCGTGCGGAACGACCACATTGTCGTGGGCCAGCCAGCCGTAGACCGCCTCGACGAGGTTCATGTTGTAGTCCGCGCCCGTGACCCGGACCGTCGTCATATTGAGATGGCCGGTCGTCGGGTAGGTCTCGCGGCCGGAGATCTGAAGGACCGGTTCGCCACGGGCAGCGCCCAAAGTGTTGACCGTCGGTCCGGGCGACATCTCCGAATACGGCACTTTGATGAACACCCCTGCGCAGAGCAGCGCGATGAAGATGAGGGTGGAGGCGAGCATCGTCGCGGTGCGGCGTGGCATGGAACGACAGTACGGGACGGGTCTGTCAGTGCACCGCCGGGGCCGGTCCGTACGGGGCCTCTTGGCAACTGCGTACGGTCGGCGGAAGGGTCACCCCTGAGTCATGCGACGTCGGTACCGGAGCCGGGCTTCTCCATCGCATCGCGGAACCGCGCATAACCGGCAAGCTCGGCCACGTCCCCGGTCGTCCGGTTCCGTGCGGCCCAGCCTCCCCATATCGCAGCACCGACAGCAGCGAAAAGCGGAATCAACAACCAGGCAAGTGCTGCCATCGCGACCTCCCTACCCCATGAGCAAACGCAACCGAGTGATCAGCAGATTAGTCATCTGCCGGTTCAACGCTCATAGCAGGGGGGCAGTTACGCAAATCGGCGCTAGGCGCCGACCCATTCCTCGGTACCGTCCGCGAACGTCTGGTGCTTCCAGATCGGCGCCTCGTGCTTGAGATCGTCGATCAGCATCCGGCAGGCCTCAAAGGCCTCTCCTCGATGCGGACACGACACCGCGACGACGACCGCCAGATCCCCGACCCGCAGGTCTCCCACCCGATGCACCGCCGCCAGCGCCCGCACCGGGAACTGCGCCGTCACCTTCTCGGCGATCCGGCGCATCTCGGCCTCGGCCGTCGGATGGCAGGAATACCCGAGCGTGTCGACATCGGCGCCGCCGTCGTGGTTGCGCACGGTGCCGACGAAGAGCGCGGTGCCGCCTGCCGCATCGTCGCCGACGGCCGCGAAGACCTCGTCGAGGGAGAGCGGGGTGTCACGGATCGCGAGGAGGCGGATGGGGTCCTGCGCCGCCTGCTCGCCGGGGTGGTCGTGCCTGCTTGCCATGTCTGCCATCGTGCCGTACGCCACTGACATCGGGGAATAGCGCATTCGACCGGTCGGGCGCGGCCCGCGTTGGAGCCTCCTACAGACGTCTGCGTGCCTTGCGTGCGCGCCGCACCAGGGCGGCCGTGCCGAGCAGCGCGACCGTCGCGCCCGCGGCGCCCGCCGCGGTCGCGTCCTTGCGGCCGAGCCGGCGACCGGCGACGGTGTGCCGGCCCTCCACCTCTTCGAGCAGGGCCGCGAGGACCTCCTCGTTGGTCCACTGAGGGCGCCAGCCCGCGTCGTGGAGCCGGCTGACGCTCACCACCCAGGGATGCATGGTGTACGCCAGGTCTCCCGCAGGGGACGGTGTGAGGCCGATCCGGTGGAGCCGGGCAGCCGCGCCCAGGGCGACGGCCGAAGGCAGCTCCATCCTCCGGATGCCGCTCAGCTCCTCGACTTCCTCCTGTTCGAGCCAGCCGTCGCAACCGACGGCGAGCTCGCCTTCCACCTTCTCCAGGGCGGCGTACTCCAGCGCGCTCACCAGGTCCTCGACATGGCAGAACTGCCAGGTGGGACGCGATCCGGCGACCACGAGCAGCCGCGGCGACTCGAAGTAGCGGGTCAGCGCGGTGTCAGTACCGCCCACCAGGACGGCGGGCCTTACCACCGTGACATTGAGGCCGGGGTGGGCGCGGGGCCCGCGGCGGCCCAGGCGCTCGATCTCCAGCAGGTCACCGACGCCTGTGGCCTCCGCCGTGGCGCGCAGTTCCGCGTCCTCGGACAGCGGGATGTCGTTGTCGGGAAGCGCCCCGTAGACCATCGCCGAGGTGCACAGCACGACGCGGTGCACACCGGCCGCCGCCGCGGCAGTGAGCACGGTCTGGGTGCCGCGTACGTTGTACGCGGTACGGGCCGCGGCGTCGGTCTCCAGATCCAGGTCGAGCGCCAGATGCACCACCACATCCACGCCGCGCAGCTTCTCCGCGATGGCCGGATCGCGGACGTCGAGAATGTGCCAGGTCGCCTCGGAGACCTCTCCTCGGCGCTCGTCGATGGCGATGACCTGCTTGATCTCGTCGGACTCGGCCAGCCGCCGAGCCAGCAGTTCTCCGACGCCCGTGGCCGCGCCGGTGACCGCCACGACGGGTCGGCGGCCTCCGTGCCCTTGGCCAGGGCTCGGGGTTGAGCGGTTTCGCGCTGCGCGAACCTGCGGATCTGGGGAACTCACCAGGCGTCTCCAGCGGTTGTCTTCAGTACGTGAGCGAATGACGCGTGCGTACCAGGTGCGTCCATCCTGCCGCAGCCCACGAGTCGGCGGAGCACCGAGCCCATTTGCGGCCCGGATGTCTACGCTGGTGGTGTTGTCGGGCATTCGCCGCCGGCCGGAGCCGGCGGCCCTACGAGCCGAGGAAACCCGTGAGTGACACCCCATTCGGATTCGGCCTTCCGCCGGAGGAGCCGGAGAACGGCGACGAAGGCAAGAAGAACGATCCCGCCGGAGGTGGCCACGGCGCCGGCGGGCCCTCCCCCGGGAATCCTTTCGGATTCGGTGCCGGGGACGCGGACAATCCGTTCGCCGCCATGTTCGGTTCTTTGAACCCGAACGACCTGGGTGCGGCCTTCCAGCAGCTCGGCCAGATGCTGAGCTATGAGGGCGGCCCCGTGAACTGGGACATGGCCAAGCAGATCGCACGCCAGACGGTCTCGCAGGGCACGGCGGACGGTACCAAGGACGAGAGCGTCGGCCCCGTCGACCGGACAGCGGTCGAGGAGGCCATGCGGCTCGCCGACCTCTGGCTGGACGGAGTGACCTCGCTGCCCTCCGGCGCGAGCACGGCCGTGGCGTGGAGCCGCGCCGAGTGGGTCGAGGCGACTCTTCCGGCGTGGCAGCAGCTCGTCGATCCGGTCGCCGAGCGCGTCGGCATGGCCATGGGCGATGTACTGCCCGAGGAGATGCAGGCCATGGCTGGCCCGCTGATGGGCATGATGCGCTCGATGGGCGGCGCTATGTTCGGCCAGCAGATCGGGCAGGCAGTGGGTGTGCTGGCGGGCGAGGTGGTCGGCTCGACCGACATCGGTCTGCCGCTCGGCCCGGCCGGCAAGGCCGCGCTGCTCCCGCTGAACATCGACGCACTCGGCAAGGACCTCGGCGTTCCGAGGGAGGAAGTGCGGCTCTACCTCGCCCTGCGCGAGGCCGCCCACCAGCGGCTCTTCGCTCATGTGCCGTGGCTGCGCTCGCATCTGTTCGGCGCCGTCGAGGGATACGCACGCGGGATCAAGGTCGATACAACCAAGCTTGAGGACGTGGTCGGCCAGTTCGACCCGCAGAACCCCGAGCAGCTGCAGGAAGCACTCCAGCAGGGCATGTTCCAGCCGGAGGACACTCCGCAGCAGAAGGCGGCCCTGGCTCGTCTGGAGACGGCGCTCGCGCTCGTCGAGGGCTGGGTGGACGCGGTGGTGCACGAGGCCGCGTCGACCCGGCTCACCTCTGCGAGTGCCCTGCGCGAGACGCTGCGCAGGCGGCGTGCCTCCGGCGGTCCCGCCGAGCAGACCTTCGCGACCCTGATCGGTCTTCAGCTGCGTCCGCGGCGGCTGCGGGACGCCTCTCGGCTGTGGGCGTCGCTCACGGACGCGCGGGGCGTGGACGGGCGCGACGGCCTCTGGGAGCACCCGGACATGCTGCCGACGGCCGCCGACCTCGATGACCCGGACGGCTTCGTCCACCGCGAGCAGCTCGACTTCTCGGAGCTGGACAAGATGCTCGGCGAGGCCGCGGGCGGCGGCAAGCCGAATCTCGACAAGGATTCCGGCCAGGACGACGAGGGCGACAAGGACAAGTGAGCCTGCACGACGACGCGGTCCTCGTACTGAAGGGCTACGAGGACCAGGAGGAGCTGCGCCGGCTCTATCTGGACCATCTGGCGACGCATCCCGATGGCATGTGGAAGGCCTGCGAGGCCGGGCATGTCACGGCCAGTGCGCTGGTGATCGATCCGGAGCACGGGCGAGTGCTGCTGACCCTGCACAAGAAGCTCGGCATGTGGCTGCAGATGGGCGGCCACTGCGAGCCGGGCGATGCCACGCTCGCGCAGGCGGCGCTCCGCGAGGCCACGGAGGAGTCCGGGATCGAGGCGCTGACCCTGCTCCCGGGCCCTGTGAGCCTTGACCGGCATCCGATTCCGGCGCCGTGCAACTGGCATCTCGATGTGCAGTACGCGGCGCTGGCTCCGGTCGGGGCGGTCGCGGAGATCAGCGACGAGTCACTCGATCTGCGCTGGTTCGCCTACGACGAGGTGGCAGACGTCGCCGACAAGTCCGTCGTACGACTGCTGGAGCGCACCCGCGCGGCGCTGTAGCAATGGTTCATGCGTAAGGGGCGGCCTCCTGAGAGGCCGCCCCTTACGTTGCTACTCGTTCCGGAGGCGCTAGTTCCAGGCGTTGTTCTGGTTCTGGGCGTGCGAGCCGTGCTGACCCACCCCGAACTGGGCGCCCATGCCCTGACCGATCCCCGCGTTCTGCGGGGGCATGACCTCACTGGGCTGGACCAGCGCGAAACCCTGGCCGAGGAAGCTGAGTTCCCAGCCCTCGCCGGTGTTGCCGCGCCGCCGCCGTACGCCCGACGAGTGCGTCTGGGCCTGCATCTGCACACGCAGTGACGAGGACCAGGCGACGATCGCGTCGGCGTCGACATTGACGTACTTGTCCGGCGTGACCTGCATCATCAGCGGCTGTCCTGAGGTCATCAGCGCGACCTTGCCGCGGCCGGAGATATTGAGCTGGTACTTCCCGGACCCGGAGATTCCGTACTGGCTGTCCACCGCGATGACCTCGGTGTGCAGCGTCGAGTCCAGCGCGAGGACATAGGCGCTGTCGACCGTCATGCCTTCCTGGTCCACGTCCACGACATGGATGTACTGCGCGAGGTTGGCGAGATAGACAGTGCCCTGCCCCGAACAGCGCATCAGGTCCAGGCCCTCGCCGGTGTTGGCGCGGGCCCGGCGCTGGCCGCTGCTCTGGTACTCGCCGTCGAAGTCCATCAGGCCCTGGTAGGCGACCATGGCGCCCTTACGGGCGAGGACGTCGTCCTGGCCGGTGAGCGCGACCCGCAGCAGCTGTGGGTTCTGCACGACATAGCGGTCCTGCGACTGCTGTTCTGCGTGGCTGAAAAGCGGACTCTGCATGATGTGTTCCCGTTCCCCCGTCAGCCCCGGACCCGAAGGCGGTCAGTGCTGTCCTCGCTCGGCTGTACGACGACGATGCCCTGGCCCGAGAAGGCCATCTGGAATGCCTCTCCACTGCCCCGCCCGATCAAGGAGGAGGCCTTGAAGCTGCGCTTGCCCTTCACCTTGAGATTCGGTGACCAGGCGACCAGCGCATCCGGGTCGACATACGTCTCGTCCTCGCCGCGGCCGCAGTCGACGACGATCGGCGTGCCGCGGGAGGTCAGGGCAACCCAGCCGGTGCCCGCGATCTCCACGTTCCACAGGCCCTGGCCGGCGAACTTGGCGAGACCCTTGACCCGCTCGACGCCCCACTGGAGGTGCGCGTCGAAGGCCAGCAGATTGGTGCCGTTGACCGAGAGCGAGTCGTTGTTGAGGTTGATGACGACCACGTCCGCGCCGTAGTCGGCGAGGTAGAGCAGGCCGTCGCCGGAGCACTTCATGATGGGCGCGCCCTCGCCGGTCACCCACTGCGAGGCGACCTGGCGGACGGCGGGCGGGTTCGGCTCGTACTGGACGAAGCCTTCGTAGGCGACCATCGAGCCGGTGCGCGCGTACAGGTCCTGGCCGGAGGCCATGGCGACCTTGAGCATGGCGCGGCCGTGATTCTCCATCCGGGCCGCGATCGGGGTCGGGGCGAAGCCCGCGAGTTGCTGGTTCATTTCTTCGGGCTCCCTCAGACCTCGTACGGCTGGACGACGATGAAGTTGCCGGGCGCGCCCCGGAACTGGAGGTTGATGGTCTCTCCGCTGTGTCCCGGATAGGCGTTGCGCCGCAGCCGGACCTGGCTGGAGAGGATCACCTGGGACGCGGACGACCAGGCGACGACCGCATTGCAGTCGGCGAAGGTGGTCGGCGTGACCGGCAGGACGACCGGGACGCCGTGCGTCTTCACGACGACGGTGCCGGTGCCCTGGAACTGCATGGTGAACAGGGCGCCGCCGGGGATGCCGTGGCCCTCGATGCGGCGGACCTCGTACTGCAGCGACTCGTCGAACGCCAGGACGTTCTCCGCGGAGACGCAGATGCCGTCGCCCTGGAGTTCGATGGGGTGCAAATGTGCGCCTTCTTCGGCGAGGAAGACCTGGCCGCGTCCGGTGCAGCGCATCAGCTGCATCTCCTGGCCCGTGGCGTTGCCGACGATACGTCCGGCGAAGCCCGCGCCCTTGTGACTGAATTCGACCTTGCCCTGGTACATCACCATGCTGCCCTGGCGGGCCAGAACGGGATTGCCGCCCATGGTCAGATCGACCCGCATCAGCTGCTGGTTCTGCGGCGTCCAGCGCTGGCCGGTCTGAGTCTCGCGATAGGGCTGCAGAGCGGCCTGCAGACCGGCGCCGGTCTGCGGGACTCCCTGGGGCACACCCTGCGGCATGCCCGGAGGCTGCTGCCCGTACGGAGCCGGGGCCTGCTGGCCGTACGGCGCGGGCGCGCCGGGCGGCGGGGCCTGGCCCGGGAACTGCCCCGGCACCTGGCCCGGGACCTGACCGTACTGCGGCTGCTGAGGCGGCTGTCCGTACGGCGCGGGGGCGGCGGGCGGCGGAACTGCGCCGCCGGGCGGGGACATCGGGGCGGCGACCGTGGGCGCGGCGTGCATCTGCGGTGCGGGTGCCGGTGCCTGCGGGGCGGGTGCGCCGAAGGAGGGCGCGGGCTGCGGGACCTGAGGCGCCTGCGGCGCGGCCGGTGCACCGAACGCCGGAGGCGCGGTCGCCTGCGGCGGCGGCGCGAACGACGGAGCGGCGCCCTGGGGCTGTGCGGCCGAAGGCTCTTCGGCGACTTCGCCGCCGAAGTTCTTCAGCAGCGCGTCGAGTCCCCCGTCGAAGCCCTGCCCGATGGCGGCGAAGCGCCACACGTCCTTCAGATAGAAGTCGCCGAGCATCACCGCGCGCTCGGTGGTGAACTCCGAGCCGTTGAAGGGATACCGGACGACCTCTTCGCCGCCCGCGACGATGCGGATGTAGCCGGGACCGACCTGCGACATCTGGCCGCCGCCGTCGATCGTGGCGGTGAAGGAGAGCTTGTGGATGTTCGCCGGAATGCGGTCCAGGGTGACGCGGAAGGACTCCGTGTCGCCGGACTGCGTGCCGAGCAGTTGGATGGACTCCTCGGGCGACTTCGGCTGGTTGAAGAAGATGAAGTACCGGTCGTCCGAAAGCTGCTCGTTGGCATCGAGTCCGAAGCAGCTGATGTCGAAGGTCAGCCCAGGAGCGGCGATCTGCACACCTACGTACAGATCCGTTCCCGACGTGAGGTCACTGATCTTGGCCTTGTGGCCGCGTTGGAATTCCCTGGCCATGCGTAACGACCGTCCCCCATCCCGAAATGTGATTACGTCGCGCAAGGCTAACGGCTGAGTCCGACATTCGGCCAAGCCGGGACACATTCGGTACAGGACCGTCGCCGGTCACTCTCCGCGCGCGGCGGGCAGGTGGGGCAGCCGGTCGGCCGCGACAACACCCTCGAGATAGCCCCGCGCACGCTCGGTCCGCGGATAGGCCTCAAGCAGCCGCCAGAAGCGCGGGCCGTGCCCCGGCACAAGAAGATGCGCCAGCTCATGGACGAGCACGTAGTCGACGACGTACTCGGGCATCCCCTGCAAGCGGTGCGACAGGCGGATGCTGCCCTCCGCGGGAGTGCAGGATCCCCAGCGGGTGTTCTGATTTGTCACCCATCGCACGGATGTCGGCCTTGCGCGTCCGCCGAAATACTGTGCCGACAACCGCTCGGCGCGCTCGCCCAGTTCACTGTCACCGAGAATCCGCTTGCTCTCCTGGGCGGCGAGCTTGTCGAGCATCACGCTGACCCAGCGCTGTTCCTCGGCCTCCGACATACGGGCGGGGATCAGCACGATGGTCCGGTCGCCCTCCCGATAGGCGGAGACCGTTCTGCTGCGCCGGGCGCTCCTGCGGACTTCGACCGCGCTCGTCCCCGATCCGCGGGGCGGGCGGCCGGTCGCGCTGCGCTGTTGACTTCCCGCGCTGTGCGGTGGGGTCTCCCCAGCGACGCGAGGGGAAGGGTCGACGGACACGCCCCGACGTTACCCGCTGTCAGTGGGGGAAGTCCCGCCTCCGGAACGGTTCGACCTTGATCCACTCCATGGCTGCACCATTTGAACGACTAATACCCCGCCCTGTGGATAACTTTTCACACCCTTCGGCGAGGCCATGCATTCTGACAGCAGATCAAAGCGGAGATCCGAGAACACTTTCAGAACGATTCAGAACACATCAGCGAGAACGGTCCGACGGGGGAAGCGATATGCATCCGATGGTGAAGCCTGCGCTCAGGCGGGCCTGGCGGGAACGGCAGACCGTGCAGTTCGGGGTGACGCCCGCACACGCGGTGACGGTCGGCCCGGTCGACACGGCGACCGGCACACTGCTCGAACTGCTCGACGGCACGCGCGGGCTGCCGCTGCTGCGCGACGAGGCCCGGGCGATGGGCCTGCCGGACGGACAAGTCGACACATTGGTGAAGCGATTGACGGCCGCGGGACTGCTGGACGATCCGGAGGCCGGTGGGCCGACGGCGGACGCGTTACGGAAGCGCGCGGGGTCATTGGACCGACTTCGTCCCGATCTGGCCTCTTTGTCGATTGTCTACCCGGAACCGGGCGGCGGAATACGGCGGCTGGCGGGCCGTCGGGCCATGCGGGTCCAGGTGCGGGGCGCCGGGCGCGTCGGCGCGACGGTAGCAGCGCTGCTGTCGGCTGCCGGTGTCGGGCGGGTCGAGGTGCTGGACGGCGGATGTACGGAACCGTGGGACGTGGCGCCCGGCGGGCTGCCCGCCGAGGCGGTCGGTGAGCGGCGGGACACTGCGGCCCGGCAGTTGGTGCGGCGCTCCGCTCCCGACCGGCCGCCGCGAGCGGACCGGGGCGCGACGTCCGCGGCCGGTGCCGAGCCCGCGCTCTCGCTGATCGTGGTGTGTCCTCGGGACGGGCTGGCGGCCTACGCCCCCGACCCCGCGGCGGCCGACGACTGGATCACCACCGGGACACCCCATCTGTATGCGGGAGTTGTGGAAAGCACGGGCGTGGTGGGCCCGCTTGTACTGCCCGGCGGCACCGCATGCGCCGGCTGTCTGGAGCTGGGCCGGGCGGACCGCGATCCCAGCTGGCGGCGACTGCTGGCGCAGTGGCGTTCGGGCGGCCGCCGAAGTCCCGTGCCGGCGTGCGACATCACTCTGGCCACGGCAGTGGCGGGGATGGCCGCTGCACACGCCGTGTCCTTCCTCGACGGCGAACTTCCGGCGAGCACGGGTGCACGATGGGAGGCCGCGCTTCCACTGCTCGACTGGCAATCGGAGAGGATCACGCCACACCTCGACTGTGCCTGCAGCGCCGATGGGAAGAGTGAGAGGGAGCACACCTCTGGCTTTGGGCCGTCGCACGAGACAATGGCCGGGTAACAGCGGTCGACGAAGCCTGCCGCAGGCACACGCGGCAGGCTGTCTGGGATTTGGAGGGGCGCATGTCTGATCTTCCCCGGAAGGCGGTCACTCGGACCGCCAAGTTGGCCGCACTGCCACTCGGGTTCGCCGGGCGTGCCACTTGGGGTCTGGGAAAGCGGATCGGCGGCAAGTCCGCGGAGATCGTGGCCCGGGAGCTGCAACAGCGCACGGCAGAGCAGCTGTTCAAGGTGCTCGGCGAGCTCAAGGGGGGTGCGATGAAGTTCGGGCAGGCCATGTCCGTCTTCGAGTCGGCGCTTCCCGAGGAGATCGCGGGCCCCTACCGGGCGGCGCTCACCAAGCTCCAGGACGCGGCGCCTCCCATGCCGACGCGTACGGTCCACGCGGTTCTGGAGGAGCGGCTGGGCGATGACTGGCGGGAGCTCTTCCTGAACTTCGAGGACAAGCCGTCGGCCGCCGCGTCCATCGGCCAGGTGCACCGCGCGGTGTGGCACGACGGCCGCGAGGTCGCGGTGAAGGTGCAGTATCCGGGGGCGGGTGAAGCGCTGCTCTCCGATCTGACACAGCTCAGCCGGTTCGCCCGGCTACTGGGACCGCTGATCCCGGGGATGGACATCAAGCCACTGATCGCCGAGCTCCGTGACCGGGTGTCGGAGGAGCTGGACTACGAACTGGAGGCGCAGGCACAGCGCGAGCACGCCGCGGAGTTCGCGGACGATCCCGATGTGCTCGTGCCCGATGTGGTGCACCAGTGCGACCAGGTGCTGGTGACCGAGTGGATCGACGGGATTCCGCTGGCCGAGGTGATCTCCGACGGTACGGAGGAGCAGCGTGACCGGGCGGGTCAACTGCTGGCCCGCTTCCTGTTCTCCGGTCCGGCCCGCACCGGGCTGCTGCATGCGGATCCGCACCCGGGCAACTTCCGCCTCATCCCCGACGAGGCGGGCGAAGACGGGGAAAGCGAAGAGGCCGCCGGGAGCTGGCGGCTCGGCGTGCTGGACTTCGGCACGGTGGACCGGCTGCCCGGCGGGCTGCCGGGAACCATCGGCGACTGTCTGCGGCTGACGCTGGAAGGCCGCGCCGACGAGGTCTATGAGCTGCTGTGCGAGGAGGGCTTCGTCAAGGAGACGATCGAGCTCGACCCGGACGCGGTGCTGGATTATCTGCAGCCGATCATCAAGCCGGCCGAGGCGGACGAGTTCACTTTCACTCGCAGCTGGATGCGTAACCAGGCGGCCCGGATCGCCGACATGCGCTCTCCCGCGCACCAGCTGGGCAAGCAGCTCAATCTGCCGCCCTCGTATCTGTTGATACACCGCGTGACGCTGAGCACGATCGGCGTGCTGTGCCAGCTGAACGCAACGGTGCGGCTCCGGGACGAACTGGACGCGTGGCTGCCGGGGTTTTTGCCCGAGGACGAGGAGGACGAGCAGGCGGTCGAGGCCCAGGCCTGAACCGCCGAAGGGTTCAACCGGGGGCCGCCGGAGGGGTCACCACCAGTCCGAGTCGAGCCTGCCCTCGATCGCCCTGATGTTGGCGCGTGCGCAGTCGTCGCAGAAGTAGTGACGGCTGCCGTTCTCCACCGAGAACGTCCAGGTGGGCGGTGGTCCCTCGGCGACAGCGCCACAGTGGGAACACACGATGCTCTCGGCACCCGGCTGCTCAGGGCGAGGAGGTTGGTGCTGGTCCACCTCGTGACGATAACCCCGTAGGGGATCTGCCGCAGGGACAACGCACCGCGGGGGCCGGTCCGTTCGGACCGGCCCCCGCGGGTCAGCTGCTGCTGTCAGCTTCTTTCGGGTGTTGTCACTGCATGACGGCCATGGCGAGCGCGCGGCGGGCGCGCATCGAGACGCGCTCGGCGCGGCGCTGCATCCGCCGGGCGGCGACCAGGCGCACGGCCTGACGTTCCGCTTCGGCTTCCCGCAGGCGATCGTGCATATGCGCACGAGCCATGGCTTCTGGGATGAGTTGCATCTCACGGGTCCTGTTCTGACGCGAGGCGTTCGCGCCGGTGGTGGTGACGTCTGGGGTCGCGGAGCCGGACGGCTCGCTCGAGGAAGTAGTCATGGGGGCCAGCTTCTGGGGATCGTGCGTCAGAGGGCGGTCGATGGTTCCGGTGATGGTCATGCCGCAACCGGGTTCTTGCGCGGGCGGCCACGCGGCCGCTTGCGGGCCACGACCACGCCCTGGACGAAGAGCTCGCCGCCCCAGACGCCCCAAGGCTCACGCCGCTCCTTGGCGCCCGCGAGGCAGGCCTCGATCAGCGGGCAGGTGCGGCAGAGGGACTTGGCGTACTCGACATCGGCCGGCGACTCGGCGAAGAAGACTTCCGGGTCGTAGGAACGGCAGGGGACGGGTACGCCGAGGTTCTCGATGGCGTCGTCGAGCGCGGAGAGCGCGGTGAGCGGGGTCAAGGTGGGGTCCTCCGTGTGGGCGGGCGGGGGGATCGTCTCGGAAGGCGGTACGGACGGGGCGTGCGCTTCGAGTTGCACGGTGGTGTCTTCCTCGTCTTGTCGGTCCGGCCTGTTGGCCGGTTGGCGGTCCCCCGGGCGGGCCGGGGGGCTGGTACCGGGTGTTGCTTCGTCCCGAGCCCCTTCGCTCCGGTCTCCCCGTTCGGGGAAAACAGAAGGGCCGCGGATCCCGGGTGGGGTTCCGCGGCCCTGAAGGCGCCGGCCTGATCTGGATCAGGCTGGATCTCTCCAGGGTTCGAGCCCACGGATGGCCCACATCGTGTGGTGCTGGTGCTGCTTCTGGGTTTCGGCACTGGCCGCTGCAAAGGCATAGGCGCGAGCCTTGCCTGCTGCTACTGCTTCCAGTGCCTTGGTCGGTCGCTCATTGCGCTCCAGGACGGGGAGACCGGCCAGAGCGGACACAGGGAGAGCGGCGGAGATGCCGGACACACCAGTGCCGTTGAACGACGCGGAGAAGCCGAGCGAGCAGGCGGAGGCGACCGAGCGATCGGTCACTTTGGCGGTGCTGATGGAGCTGGTCTGGATCTTGATCACTGGATTCGCCTCCTCTCGGCGTCTAGGGGACCGGCCGGGGCCGATCACACGTATTCGGATAAGTACAGCACGAGGACAGGGCTTCAGAGAAGACGCTGTTCCCGTGGTTAAGAACCTATGGGGATTGTCGGGGCGGGCGCAAACTATTTTTTCGACGAGTTTGTATCAGTCCTCCTCGTCGTCTCCTCCAACCTCCTGGCCTGCGCAGATGGCCAGGACATCGGCTCCGAAGCGCTCCAGCTTGCGGCCGCCGACACCGGAGATCTGAGTCAGCTCGCCCTCGTCGCCCGGCACGGTCTCGGCGATGGCCATCAGCGTCTTGTCGGTGAACACGCAGTACGCGGGCTGGCCGAGCTGCTTCGCCTGGTCCGAGCGCCACTCGCGCAGGCGCTCGTACAGCGCCTCGTCCATGTCGGACGGGCAGTCCTCGCAGCGCATCAGCTTCATCTCGCCCGCGTCGGTGAGCGTCTTGCCGCACACCCGGCAGAGCACGGGGCCACGTCGCTTGCGCTTGCCGCCGCTGCCCCGCTCGATTCCGCCCGCACCGCCTGCGCCACGCGCGCCGGGAGCCACGGAGCCCGGACGCATCCCGTTCAGGAAACGGGTGGGGCGGCGGGAGGCGCGGCCGCCCGGTGCCCTGGACAGCGCCCAGGACAGCGCGAGATGGAGCCGGGCGCGGGTGACGCCGACGTAGAGCAGCCGCCGTTCCTCCTCGACCTGCTCGTCGGTCTTGGCGTAGGTGATCGGCATCATGCCCTCGGTGAGGCCGACCAGGAAAACGGCGTCCCACTCCAGGCCCTTGGCCGAATGCAGCGAGGCGAGCGTCACGCCCTGGACGGTGGGGGCGTGCTGGGCGGCGGCGCGCTCGTCCAGCTCGGCCACCAGATCGGCGAGGGTCGCCTCGGGCCTGACCCGGACGAAGTCCTCGGCAAGGCGCACCAGTGCGGCCAGCGACTCCCAGCGGTCGCGCACCGCACCCGATCCCGCGGGCGGCTCGGTGGTCCAGCCCTTGGTCGAGAGCACGGCACGGACCTGGGACGGCAGATCCTCGGCGTCGTCGAGCAGCGCGTCATTGCCGCCTGCCCGGGCCGCCCCGCGCAGGGCGACGCCCGCCTCCCGCACCTCCTGGCGCTCGAAGAAGCGCTCGGCTCCGCGCAGCTGGTACGGGACTCCGGCGTCCGCCAGCGCCTGTTCGTAGACCTCCGACTGGGCGTTGATGCGGTACAGCACGGCGATCTCGCCGGCCGGCACGCCGGCTGCGATCAGCTCGCGGATCCGGCGGGCGGTGCCCTCGGCCTCGGCCGGCTCGTCCGCGTACTCGACATAGGCGGGTTCGGGGCCAGGGTCGCGCTGGGAGATCAGCTCCAGGCGGTGCTCGGCGGCCCGGCCCTTGGCCTGGCTCAGCAGACCGTTGGCGAGATGGACGACCTGCGGGGTGGAGCGGTAGTCCCGGACCAGCTTGACCATGGTCGCGCCGGGGTGACGGGTGCGGAAGTTCAGCAGATGGTCGGGGGTCGCACCGGTGAAGGAGTAGATGGTCTGGCTGGCGTCGCCGACCACGCACAGGTCGTCCCGGTCGCCCATCCACAGGTCGAGCAGCCGCTGCTGGAGCGGGCTCACGTCCTGGTACTCGTCCACCACGAAGTGCTGGTACTGGCGGCGGATCTGGTCGGCGATGTCGTGCCGGTCCTGGAGGATGCCGACCGTGAGCAGCAGCACGTCCTCGAAGTCGATCACCGAGCGGTCGCGCTTCAGCTGCTCGTACATCCCGTAGACCTGGCTGATTTCCGCCGGGTCCCGTGGGGCGTCGCGATAGGACTTGGCAACCGCGGCCGGATAGTCGGCCGGGACGGTCTGGGTGACCTTGGCCCACTCGATCTCGCTCGTGACATCGCGCAGTTCGTTGCGGTCCAGCCGGATGCGGCAGCGGGCCGCAGACTCGGCCACCAGCTGGATCTTGCGGTCGAGCAGCCGCGGCAGCTCGCCGCCGACCGCTTTCGGCCAGAAGTACTGGAGCTGGCGGAGCGCGGCGGAGTGGAAAGTGCGGGCCTGGACCCCGCCCGCGCCGAGCTGGCGCAGCCGGCCGCGCATCTCGCCGGCGGCGCGGTTGGTGAAGGTGACGGCCAGCACACTGGCGGGCTGAAGTATGCCCGCGCGCACGCCGTACGCGATGCGGTGAGTGATCGCGCGTGTCTTGCCCGTGCCGGCTCCTGCCAGCACGCACACCGGACCGTGCAGGGCCGTGGCCACTTCGCGCTGCTCGGGGTCGAGCCCGTCGAGCACCGCGTCCGCCGACTCGGGGACCTGCGGGAAAAGGGAGGAGTGCGTTGCTGCTGTCACCCCGCCATGCTGCCAGGTCTGCCGAGGCGTGTGCGGCGGTTGTCCACAGGGGTCCGGAGGCGGTCGTACTAATGCGGGAATGGTGGCCCGGTCACGTACGTTCTACGCGGTGCGAACACGCACCCGGTGACATGAGCGAGACAGAGGAGCGCGAGGGACGATGCAGGGCACTGTGACGATGTACAGCACCACGTGGTGCGGCTACTGCCGCCGGCTGAAGAGCCAGATGGACCGCGAGGGCATCGCGTACACCGAGATCAACATCGAGCAGGACCCGCAGTCCGCGTCCTTCGTCGAGAAGGCCAACGGGGGCAACCAGACCGTGCCCACCGTTCTCTTCAGCGACGGTTCCACGCTGACCAACCCCTCGCTGGCCCAGGTCAAGCAGAAGATCGGCGTCTGACGGACCAGGGCCTGGGGCCCCCGGACCGCATCACACGACATCACCGGGCTTCGGCAGCGGCTTGCCGTACCAGAGCTCGATCAGGCGGGCCGCAATCGAGATCCCGTACGGAGGCAGCACCTCCCCGGACTCGAACGCGGCCCGCAGGTCTTCCCGGGAGAACCAGCGCGCCTCCTGGATCTCCTCGCCGTCCACGTCGATGTCGGACGACGTCGCCCGCGCCATGAACCCGAGCATCAGGCTGGACGGGAACGGCCACGGCTGGCTGGCGATGTATTCGACCTCGCCGACCGTGACGCCCGCCTCCTCGAAGACCTCGCGACGCACCGACTGCTCGATCGACTCGCCCGGCTCGACGAAGCCCGCGAGCGTCGAGAAGCGGCCCTCCGGCCAGTGCACCTGGCGGCCCAGCAGCGCCCGGTCCTCCTCGTCCGTGACGAGCATGATCACGGCCGGGTCCGTACGCGGGTAGTGCTCGGCGCCGCAGGCCTGGCAGCGGCGGATGTGGCCCGCCGCCGCGATGACCGTGCGCTCGCCGCAGCGCGAGCAGAAGCGGTGCAGCCGCTGCCAGTTCTCCAGCGCCACCGCGTGCACCATCAGGCCCGCGTCCCGCGGCGACAGCAGCAGTCCGGCTTCGCGCAGGCCCGCCGGACGGGCCGACTGGTCCATGCGGCCGGGCAGCGCGTCCTTCTGGAGCGCGAAGTACCGTACGCCGTCCTCGTCGGTGCCCAGGAAGTAGCGGTGGGTCTCGGTGACGGGGGCCTCGAAGGCCGGTGTCATGACCAGTTCCGTGCGGCCGTCGGGAGTGTCGTCGATCAGCGCCTGGCCGCCGGAGACCACGAAGACCCGGGTGGTCGGGTGGCTCCATGCCGCCGCAAGCCAGGCTTCGTCGAGACGGTGGTGCGCCTCGCGGTCGATGCCGCTCGGCGCGGTGAGGCCGATCGAGCGGTGGGTGGTTCCGTTGCTGGTGGTGCTCACAGGTACTTCCAACTCCCCCGGGTGGATTGGGTGGCAGTTCAGCGGAGGGCGGCGGCCAGGTCGGCCCACAGGTGCGCGGCCGTCTCCACGCCCTTGAGCAGCAGGTCCACTTCGACCTTCTCGTTGGGCGCGTGCCAGCCGTCGGACGGCACGGAGATGCCCAGGAAGAGGACGGGAGCGTCCAGTACGTCCTGGAGGTCGGCGGCGGGGCCCGAGCCTCCCTCGCGGGTGAAGCGGATCTTCTGTCCGTCGAAGGCACGGCTCATGGCCCGTACGACCGACTGCAGGGCGGGATGGTCCAGCGGGGTCAGACAGGGGCGGGTGGAGGCGCCGAAGGTGAGCTGGTGGCGGATGCCGGCCGGGACGCGGGCCGCGACCCAGTCGGTGACCGCCTGCTCGATCTTCTCCGGGTGCTGGCCGGCGACCAGGCGGAACGTGAGCTTCAGCTGGGCCGAGGACGGGATGATCGTCTTGCCGCCGGGGCCCTGGTAGCCGCCGCCGATGCCGTTCAGCTCGGCGGTCGGGCGGGCCCAGATGCGCTCCAGCGTCGAATAGCCGGCCTCGCCCAGCGTGCCGTGCGACTTGGCGGTTTCCAGCCAGGCCTGCTCGTCGAACGGCAGCTCGGCGAAGAGCTCGCGCTCGGCGTCGGTCAGCGGCGTGATGCCGTCGTAGAAGCCGGGGATCGTGACGTGCTCGTCGGCGTCGTGCAGGGCGGCGACGAGGCGGGCGGCGACGGTGGCCGGGTTGGGCACCGCGCCGCCGAAGGAGCCGGAGTGGATGTCCTGGTCGGGGCCGTACAGCTCGATCTCGCAGTCGACGAGGCCCCGCATCCCCGTGCAGACCGTGGGCGTGGTCTCGGACCACATGCCGGTGTCCGAGACGATCACGGTGTCGGCGGCGAGACGGGCCGCGTTGGCCTCGGCGAGGGCGCGGAAGTTCGGCGACCCCGACTCCTCCTCGCCCTCGATCAGCAGCTTGAGGTTGACGGCCGGTGCGGTGCGTCCGGTGGCGGCAAGGTGCGCCGATACGCCCAGCGTGTGGAAGAGGACCTGGCCCTTGTCGTCCGCCGCGCCGCGTGCGTAGAGCTTGCCGTCGGCGGTCTCCGGCTCGAACGGGTCGGTGTGCCAGCCGTCCTCGCGGGCGGCGGGCTGGACGTCGTGGTGGCCGTAGACGAGGACGGTCGGCGCGTCCGGGTCGCCCGACGGCCACTCCGCGAAGACCGCGGGAGCGCCGGGAGTGGGCCAGACCTCGGTGACCGGGAAGCCGGTCTCCTTGAGCTTGGCCGCGAGCCAGTCGGCGCTGCGACGTACATCGGCGGCGTGGTCCGGCTGAGCCGACACGGACGGAATGCGCAGCCAGTCCGCGAGATCGTCGAGGAAGGCGGAACGGTGCCGGTCGATGTACGTACGGACGCCGCTGTCCGGAGTGTCGCTCATGCACTCGAGCCTATCGGGCGTCCAGGGCGGTCTCGTCGGCCGTCTCGTCCTGCAGGATCCGCTCCAGCGCGGCGCGGTCGGGGAGGGTCTGGGGGCGGACGACCTCGCCGCTGCGGACGAAGACGAACGCGGCGTCCACGGCTTCGAGCGGCAGGTCGTGCTGCTCGGCCCAGGCGAGGCGGTAGATCGCGAGCTGGAGAGGGTCGGCGATGGTGGAGCGGCCGGTCTTCCAGTCGACGATCTCGTAGGTGCCGTCCTCTCCTCGGTAGACGGCGTCGATACGGCCCCGGATCACCCGGCCCGCGAGGGTGAGCTGGAACGGCTGCTCCATGCGGTACGGAGTGCGGTGGGCGTACGGAGTGTGCTCGAAGGCCTCCTTGAGGACGGCCAGATCGCGCTCGTCCGCGATCTCGGGGTCGTCGGCGTCGCCGCCGGGGAGTTCGTCCGGGCCGAGCATGGGCAGTGGCAGCTCCTCGAACCGGGACTCCACCCAGGCGTGAAACCGGGTCCCCCTGCGGGCGGCGGGCTGCGGAGGCTTGGGCATGGGCCGGGCCAGTTCCTGGGCGAAGCCGTCCGGGTCGGCGGCGAGACGCATGAGCTGGGAGGCGGTGAGTGAGGGTGGCACGGGGACATCGCGGACGGCGGCGCGGATGCGGTGGAGTTCAGTGGTGAGGGCCTGGAGGTCGCGGTCCCAGGAGGCGATGGCGCGGGCGTCCTCCGGGGTGAGAGGGGCCTCGCGGCGCTGGTGGGGTGGGCCCGCCTGGTGGGGCAGGGCGGGTGCCGGCCGGTACGGGAACGGCTCTTCGTCCTCGTGCTCGTCGTACTCGTAGGTGTCGTCCTCGTACTCGGCGTCCGCAAACGCCTCGTCCACGTACTCGGCGTCCGTAAACGCGCCGTCCTCATACTCAGCGTCCGCGTACTCGCTGTCCGCGTAGTCGTGGTGGTCGTGGTCCCTTGGGTCCGGGACCTCTGGCGCGTCCAGGTATGACAGGACCGTGTCCGCCGCCCTCCGGCGGTGGGACAGGGACGTCGGGTCCAGGGGAAGCGGCCACGCCTGGTCCGGGGTCGACCCATGGAGGGCCGGGTTTTCCGCGTCCGCTTCGGGTTCGTCCGCCCATGCCTCGATCTCGCCGGAGCCCTGCGCGCAGTGGTCGTACAGCGCCTGCAGGAACGCCGACGGCCCCCGCCGGCGCTTCTGGGTCGGGCCCCACCAGTGGGCCGAGCCCAGGAGCAGGGACCGTGGGCGGGTGAACGTGACGTAGCCGAGGCGCAGTTCCTCCGTGTGCTGGTGGTCCTTCATGGCGTCCTTGAAGGCCTTCAGGCCCTTCGCGTCCCAGGACGTGACGTCCGGGAGCGTGCCCGCGTCACCGCGCAGCGCGTGCGGCAGGACCTTGGACTGGGACGTCCAGGACTCGCGCGCCTGATCGTTCGGGAAGTGCTTGGCCACCAGGCCGGGCACGGCGACGACATCCCATTCGAGGCCCTTGGACTTGTGAGCCGTCAGGACCTTGACGGTGTTCTCGCCGCCCGGCAGCGCGTTGTCCAGGCCCTTCTCGTACTGCGCGGCCGTCCGCAGGAAGGCGAGGAACGCGAGCAGCGTCGCATCGCCGTCCAGCGCCGCGAAACCGGCCGCTGTGTCCAGGAAGTTGGACAGCGTCTCGCGGCGCCGGGCGGCCAACGCGTGCGGCGAGGCGGACAGTTCGACCTCGAGGCCCGTGGTGCCCAGCACGCGGTGGAGTACGTCCATCAGCGGGTCGGCCAGCGAGCGGCGCAGATCGCGCAGTTCGGCGGCGAGGCGGGCGAAGCGGACCCTTGCCTCCGCGGAGAACGGGAGGTCGTCGTCCACGTCGGCCGATTCGAGGAAGGTGTCCAGCGCGTCGGCGAGCGAGATGACCTCGGCCGGGTCCGTGCCCTCGACGGCCGCGGCGAGCCGTTCGTCCGGGTCCGTGCTGCCGGATGCGCCGCGGTGGACCAGCAACCGGGCCCGGCGGCCGAGCAGGGCCAGGTCCCGGGGGCCGATCCGCCAGCGCGGCCCGGTGAGGAGACGTACGAGCGAGGCGTTGGCCCCGGGGTCCTGCAGGACCTCGCAGACGGCGACCAGATCGGCGACCTCGGGAAGGTGGAGCAGCCCGGAGAGGCCGACGACCTCGACCGGGACCTCTCTGGCGACCAACGCGCCCTGGATCTCGGCGAAGTCGCCCGCCGTACGGCACAGGACCGCGATCTCGCCGGGCTCCTTGCCCGTACGCACAAGGTGGGCGATCGAGTCGGCGAGCCACTCGATCTCCTCCGCGTGGGTGGGGAGGAGTGCGATGCGGACCGATCCGTCCCGCTCCGCGCCGGGGGCGGGCCGCAGTGCCTCCACGCCTTCGTGCATGGCGCGCAGCGGCTCGGCCAGACCGTTGGCCAGGTCCAGCAGCCGGCCGCCGCTGCGGCGGTTCTCACTGAGCGAGAAACGGGTCGCGGGCCGCCCGCCGGGGTGCGCGAAGTGGGCAGGAAAGTCGTCGAGGTTGGCGACCGAGGCCCCTCGCCAGCCGTAGATCGCCTGACAAGGGTCGCCGACCGCGGTCACGGCATGACCGGTGCCCTGGCCGAACAGCCCGGACAGCAGCAGCCGTTGGGCCACCGACGTGTCCTGGTACTCGTCCAGCAGGACGACCCGGAACTCGTCCCGCAGGATCGTGCCGACCTCCGGCCGGGTGAGCGCGAGCTCGGCGGAGAGCGCGATCTGGTCGCCGAAGTCGAGGAGGTCGCGTGCGCGCTTGGCCTCGCGATAACGGACCGTCAGATCAAGCAGCTCGCGGCGTGCGGCCGCCGCCTCCGGCACCTTGCGCAGCTCGGCGTTGCTGAGCCGGACGCCGTCGAGGGTGCCCAGCAGCTCCGAGTCGTACGCGGCGAGCTCCTCGGGACGGACGAGATGCTCGGCGAGTTCGGCGTCCAGCGCCAGCAGATCGCTGACCAGGGACGGAAAGGATCTTGTCAGCGAGGGATACGGGCCCGGCGCTTCGCGCAACACTCTGGCCGCGAGCTGATAGCGGGTGGCGTCGGCGAGCAGGCGCGCGGTCGGCTCCAGGCCTATCCGCAGGCCGTGGTCGGCGAGGAGCTGTCCGGCGAAGGCGTGGTAGGTGGAAATGCGCGGCTCGCCCGGCGGGTTGTCCGGGTCGATCATGTCGGGGTCGGTCACGCCAGCCCGTACCAGAGCTTTCCGGACACGCTCGGCGAGCTCTCCCGCCGCCTTGTTGGTGAAGGTGAGACCGAGGACCTGTTCGGGCGCGACCTGCCCCGTGCCGACGAGCCAGACCACCCGCGCCGCCATCACCGTCGTCTTCCCCGACCCGGCTCCGGCCACGATGACCTGCGGGGCGGGCGGCGCGATGATGCAGGCCGTCTGCTCCGGAGTGAAGGGGATGCCGAGGAGCTCCTTGAGCTGCTCGGGATCGGTGATGCGAGCGGTCACCTCAGAGAGGCTAATGGGGACCACTGACAGCGGCGGTCCCCATCGGCCTCAGCGGGGTCAGGCGTTCGAGTTCGCGCCCGGACCGCCGCCCAGCTTCTCCGCGTCGACGACCTCGCCGGCGGGCGGGGCAACGGCCTTCACCGGCTGGTTGTAGTCGGAGAAGACCATCGAGCCGGGCTCGTCGCCACCCACCACAACGACCTTGAGGATGTACGGCTCGCCCTCCTTGGCCACATACAGGGTCGTGGTCTCGCCGGCCTTCTTCTTCACCACCGTCGCAACGGGCTGTCCGTTCACATCGGCGTCGGGGCCCTTGGTCAGACCCTTGCTCTGGAACTCCTCGTCGGCCATGTCTTCGAGCATGGACTTGAGGTCGCAGGTCCCGCCCATGTCCTTCGCACTGTCGGCCGGCAGCTTCATCCAGCGGCCCTTGATCAGCTCGACACCGGCGTCGACCTCTTCCTTGGTCCCGCCCTCCTCGCCGATGGTGTAGCGCCAGAACTTCTCGTCACCCTTCATGTACGTGACTTTGTTGACCTGCAGAAGCTCTGCGGTGCCGCCCTGCATGCCGATCTTGCCGGTGCAGGCGCCCTTGGTGTCGGCGGCGAATTCGGCGTCCATGGTCTCGCCGTCGGTCTTGATCCGGCCCGCCATCCGAAGGGACTGGGCACCCTTCGTCGCCGCGACTGCCTTCTCGGCGATCTGATCGGCCGTCAGGCCCTCGAAAGGATTCGCCGGAGGCTTCGTCGTGGTCGGGGCCGCCGGCTCCCCGGCCTTCTCCTCGGAACTGCTCTTGACCTTGGTGCCGTTCTCCTTCGAGCAGCCCGCCAGTCCGGCGAGGACGGTCGCACAGACCATCGCCGAGACCAGGAACTTCCGATTGGCCGCCATCTGACTCTCCCTCGTGATGCACCTATCGCACCCTTATGCGACTGCCGCGGGCCCTCATTGGATGTGGCCGGAGAGTGTGACCTGTGTCACAACTCGCCGGGTCACTCCACTATGTGACGGCCTTCCGGCTGGGCGCTGCACGAGGAGCGGAACGTGCAGTGGGCGCAGTGCTGTCCTGCGGACGGGGTGAAGCGCTCGTCCAGGACGCGGCCCGCCGCCGTGGCGAGGAGGTCGCCGACCCACTCGCCGCTGAGCGGTTCCTGGGACTGCACACGCGGCAGTGCCTCGCCGCCCTCCTTCCTGGCAGCGGGCTGGCGCAACTGGACGAGTTCGGCGCCGCCCGGCTCCGGGCGGTGCCCGTCGAACGCCTCGTCGAGCGCGCCCTCGCGCACGGCCAGCTGGTACACGGCGAGTTGAGGGTGCCGGGCGACCTCGTCCCTTGTCGGCGTTTGCTTGCCGGTCTTGAAGTCGACGACGTACGCGCGCCCTTCGGCGTCCTGCTCGACCCGGTCCATGGAGCCCCGGATCCGTACCTCGTACTCGCCGGCCTCCAGGGTCACGTCGAAGTCCTGCTCCGTGGCGGCGGGCGCGCGGCCGCCGCGGTCCATCACATGCCAGCGCAGAAAGCGTTCCAGTGCCACGCGCGCGTGCTGCTTCTCCTGCTGGGACTTCCAAGGTGCGTCGAAGACCAGCGCGTCCCACACGGAGTCGAGACGCTCCATCAGAACGGCGAGGTCGGCCGGGGTCTGGCCGGATGCGACCTCGTCGGCGAGCACATGGACGACATTGCCGAAGCCCTGGGCGGCGGTGGCCGGGGCGTCCGCCTTCACCTCACGGCCCAGGAACCACTGCAGCGCACAGGTGTTGGCGAGCTGGTCCAGTGCGCTGCCGGAGAGGGTGACGGGCTGGTTGCGGTCCCTCAGCGGGAGGCGGCTGTGGGTGGGCTCGTACAGACCCCACCAGCGGTACGGGTGCGCGGCGGGCACCAGCGGCTGGCCCTCGTCGTCGGCGAGGGCGGCGAGCCGGGCGAGCCGGCGGGCGGCGGCGTCCCTCAGCGCGGGTGACGCCTCCGGGTCGACGGTGGTGGCGCGCAGTTCGGCGACGAGCGGGGCGACGGCGAGCGGGCGGCGGGGGCGGCCGGTGACGTCCTTCGGCTCCGCGCCGAGTTCGGTGAGGAAACGGGAGGGCTGGTCGCCGTCGTCGGCCGGCGCCTTGACGGCGGTGACGACGAGGCGGTGGCGGGCGCGGGTGGCGGCGACGTAGAAGAGCCGGCGCTCCTCGGCGAGGAGCGCGCCGGGGGTCAGCGGCTCGGCGAGACCGTCGCGGCCGATGCGGTCGGCCTCCAGGAGCGAGCCTCGGCGGCGGAGGTCGGGCCACAGGCCCTCCTGTACGCCGGCGACGACGACCAGGCTCCATTCGAGGCCCTTGGAGCGATGGGCCGTCATCAGACGTACGGCGTCGGGCCGGACCTCCCGCCGGGAGAGAGTGTCGGCGGCGATGTCCTGGGCCTCGATCTCCTCGATGAAGTTGAGCGCGCCGCGGCCGCCGGTGCGTTCTTCGGCGCGGGCGGCGGTGTCGAAGAGGGCGCACACGGCGTCGAGGTCGCGGTCGGCGTTGCGGCCGGCCGCGCCGCCGCGGAGTGCGGCCCGCTCGAGCCGCTGCGGCCAGGGCGTGCCGGCCCACAGCTCCCAGAGGGCCTCCTCGGCGGTGCCGCCGCCTTCGAGCAACTCGCGCGCCGTACGCAGGAGTCCACCGAGCCGCTGCGCGCCACGGGCGTACGCGGGGTCGTGCGCGACGAGTCGCTCGGGCTCGGCGAGGGCCCGGGCCAGAAGCTTGTCGGACGGCGGCGGCACCCGGTTCCCGGCGGCGCGCTCTTCGTCCCGCAGAGCACGGGCGAGCCGGCGGAGATCGGCGGTGTCCATGCCGCCGAGGGGAGACACGAGCAGATCGAGAGCGGTCTCGGTGCCGAGCCAGGGAGTGTCCTCTTGTACCGGATGTACCTCGGGCGTGCCTCCGGTCTCCTGGTCCGGTGCGGCCTGGGCATCGGCCCCGCCCTGCGCGGCCTCTTCCTCACCCTCTTGACCCTCTTCACCGTCTTCACCTGCAGGCGCCGTCTCGGCACCGGGCACCGCGCCCGTCCCCGCCGCTGCCGTCGCCGCCACCCTGAGCGCCGTCAGCAGTGGTGCGACCGCCGGCTCATGGCGCAGCGGAATGTCGTCGCCGTCCACTTCCAGCGGGACGCCCGCCGATGTCAGCGCCCTGCGGAAGGACGGGATCATGCGGGTGCCCGCTCGGACCAGGACCGCCATGTCCGACCAGGGGACGCCGTCCTCCAGGTGAGCCCGGCGGAGGATGTCCGCGATGTTGTCCATTTCCGTGGAGGCCGTCGGGAAGGTGTACGTCTCGACCGTGCCACCCTCGCGGACCGCCGAGAGTTCACGGTGGGCGCGGACCTTGTCCTGCGGGAGGCGCGGCAACGGCATCCGGCGGGTCAGCAGGCGCGTCGCCGTCAGAAGGTCCGCGCCGCTGCGGCGCGACGTTGTGAGGACGGCGACGCGCGACGGTGTGCCGTCCGTGTGGCGGAAGGTGTCGGGAAATTCGGGGATGCCGTTGACGTCCGCACCCCGGAACGCGTAGATCGACTGGTCCGGGTCCCCGAACGCGACCAGCGTGCGGCCCCCGCCCGCCAGCGCCTGGAGCAGGCGGACCTGGGACGGGTCGGTGTCCTGGTACTCGTCGACGAACACCGCGTCGTACGGGAGGTCGTACGGCGACGCGGTCCGTTCCGCCAGCAGCACCGCCCGGTGGACCAGTTCCGCGTAGTCGAGGACGCCCTGCATGTCCAGAACATCCAGGTACTCCGCCAGGAAGGCCGCCGCGGCCCGCCAGTCGGGACGCCCGGCGCGGGCCGCGAAACGGGCCAGCGAGTCGGGGCCGAGGCCCAGTTCGCGGCTGCGCGCCAGCACCGCACGCACCTCGTCCGCGAAACCGCGCGTCGTCAGGCAGGCCCGCAGTTCGTCGGGCCAGCCGATCCGCGCCACCCCGTCGCGCTCCAGATCGAGCTGGCCCGCCAGCAGATCCCGTACGGCGACGTCCTGCTCAGGACCCGACAGCAGCCGCAGCGGTTCGGAGAACAGGTCGGCGTCCTGGTGAGCGCGGACCAGTGCGTAGCAGAACGAGTGGAACGTCGTGGCCTGCGGCCCCCGCGCCCCGCCGAGCCGCAGCGCCATCCGGTCCCGCAGTTCCACCGCCGCCTTGCGGCTGAAGGTGAGCACCAGGATCCGCTCCGGGTCCGCTCCCTTGGCCACCCGCGCGGCGACCGCCTCCACCAGCGTCGTGGTCTTCCCGGTCCCCGGGCCGGCCAGCACCAGCAACGGACCGTGATCGTGGTCAACCACGGCGCGCTGACCTGCGTCCAGGAGAGGAGGAACCACCGGGCCCGGCGGAGTACGCACCAGTCGGTACGCGCCCGGGGTCCTGCGCCGTACCTGGTACTGGTACGGCGTACGCCCGGTGGTGGAGGAGGAGCTCACGTGGATCGCCGGTCCTGGTGGGTGTGCTGGTGCTGATGGAGCGGTTCGTGCCGCGGGCTGACGACGCTACGCCAGCGCATGGTGGCGACGCAGTGAGTCCGCCGCGTACCCCCTGCCGTGTGTGCGGTCCGGGTACGCCCTGTGGTCCTCGTACTCCGTACGGTCGTCAGAACACCCGTACGACCGCCGAATGGCGGAAGCTGTCATATGTGAGCGCCGTCGTCCGCACCACTGACGCCGTCCCACCGCGCGCGCTTCATGTCGAGGCGCGGCAGATGCCCTTCGGCGCTGCGCGGGGCTGGCCGCAGTGGTGTGCTCTCGGCCCGGTACTGCGCGAGCGCGTGCAGTTCATGGCCGGGCAGCAGCATGCCGTCCGAGCGGACGACCCGCCACCAGGGCACGGCGCCGCCATAGAGCGCCATCACACGGCCGACCTGACGCGGCCCGCCCTCGTCCAGCCACTCGGCGACGTCGCCGTAGGTCATCACCCGGCCGCGCGGGATCAGCTCGGCGACCTCGAGCACTCGCTCCGCGTACTCCGGCAGTTCTTCCATCCGGCCCATCCTGCCCCACACCACCGACAACGCTCCGGCCGCAGATGCACCCTGATGCCCCCCTCTGTCGTCCGGTCGTGCCACCATCATGCGGGCGGTGACTGGTGATACGAGATCAAGAAGAGACCGAGACGACCGAGGAGCAGGGCGTGCAGCCTGGTACGGCGGCAAGCACCCCTGAGTCCGAGGCGTACCCGGACGCGCCCGTTCCGCAGGCTGGTACCGCCCCCGAGAAGCAGCCGGACACGGACGAAAAGGGCGAGGCCGCCGAGAAGTCCTGCGATGTGACCGGCGACGGCACGGACGTCGGCGGCATCGACCGCGTCTCGGGCGACGAGCCCCTGCTCGCCGCCCGCGTCCACCGCCCCTCGGACCTGATGCGCCTGCTCATCGGCATCCTCCTGATCGCCGTGGTCCTCGCCATCGCCGCCTTCGCCCAGGGCACCACCACCGGTCTCGCACAGGACATCGACAAGGGCACCGACCAGGCCCCCGACCTGTTCGTCAAGGTCGCCGGACTGGTGTCCAGCATCGCCGTGCTGCTCGTCCCGGTCGCCTTTGCGATCGAGCGGCTGATCAAAAGGGACGGGCTGCGAATCGCGGACGGCGTCCTCGCCGCCGTACTGGCGCACGGCGCCACCCTCGCCACCGACCTGTGGGTGGCCAGGTCCGCGCCCGACACCCTGCAGGAAGCGCTGACCCAGGCACAGACCGGCGGCGGTCTCACCGACCCCGTCCACGGCTATCTCGCGCCCGTCATCGCCTATATGACGGCCGTCGGCATGTCCCGCAGACCCAGATGGCGCGTGGTCCTGTGGGTGGTCCTCGCGCTCGACGCGTTCGCGATGCTGGTCGCCGGGTACACGACGCCGTTCTCGATCATCCTCACCGTGCTGCTCGGCTGGACCGTCGCGTACGGCACGCTCTACGCCGTCGGGTCGCCGAACGTACGGCCCACCGGCCAGACGCTGCTGGCGGGTCTGCGCCATGTCGGATTCCGCCCGGTGAACGCGATGCGCGCCGAGGACGTCCCCGACTCCCCCGACCATGCCGTCGGCGGCACCGCCGCCGCCGAACTGGGCGACCGCGGCCGTCGCTATCTGGTCGCGCTGGAGGACGGCCCGCCGCTGGACGTCACGGTCGTCGACCGGGAGCAGCAGGCTCAGGGCTTCTTCTACCGCGTGTGGCGTCGGCTCACGCTGCGCTCCATCACCACCCGCCGCTCGATCCAGTCGCTGCGCCAGGCCCTGGAGCAGGAGGCGCTGCTGGCGTACGCGGCGATCGCCGCCGGGGCCAACGCCCCGAAGCTGATCGCCACGTCCGAGCTCGGGCCCGACGCCGTGATGCTGGTGTACGAGCACCTCGGCGGCCGCTCGCTCGACTCCATGGCCGACGACGAGGTCACCGACGACGTGGTCCGCGGGGCCTGGCGGCAGGTGAAGGCACTGCAGTCGCGGCGCATCGCGCACCGGCGGCTGACCGGCGACGCGATTCTGGTGGATCGTTCCGGCAAAGTCATCCTGACCGATCTGCGCGGCGGCGAGATCGCGGCCGGCGACGTGGTGCTGCGGATGGACATCGCGCAGCTGCTCACCACCATCGGCCTGCGTGTGGGCGCCCAGCGCGCGGTCGCCACCGCCGTCGAGGTCCTCGGCCCGGACACCGTCGCCGACTGTCTGCCGCTGCTCCAGCCGATCGCGCTGAGCCGCACGACCAGGGCCACGCTGCGCAAGCTCGCCCGTGAGCGCGCCCAGCGGGAGCGGGATGCGGTGCTGGCGGCGTCCGCGGCCGCCAAGAAGGCCCGTACGGACGCGGCCGAGGGACTCACCGACGACCGCAAGGCCGTGCGCAAGACGGAACGTCTGGAGAAGCAGGCCGACAAGAGGGCCATGGACGAGGCCATGGACGAGGCGCGCGAGGAGGACCTGCTCTCGCAGATCCGCCAACAGGTGCTGCTGATCCGGCCGCAGGCGCCCGTGGAGCCGGTCCGGCTCGAGCGGATCAGGCCGCGTACGCTCGTCAGCTTCATCGCCGGCGTGATCGCCGCGTACTTCCTGCTGTCGCAGCTCGCAGGCATCGATTTCGGCACGGTCTTCGGCCAGGCCCAGTGGGGGTGGGTGGCGGTCGCGGTCGCGTTCTCGGCGCTCAGCTATGTCGCCGCGGCGATGAGCCTGCTGGGCTTCGTGCCCGAGCGGGTGCCGTTCGTACGGACCATGATCGCGCAGGTCGCCGGGTCGTTCGTGAAGATCGTCGCGCCGCCGGCGGTCGGCGGCGTCGCGCTGAACACCCGCTTCCTGCAGCGCTCCGGCGTACGGCCCGGGCTCGCGGTGGCCAGCGTCGGCGCCTCCCAGCTCTTCGGGCTCGGCGCGCACATCCTGCTGCTGCTCGCCTTCGGCTATCTCACCGGCACGGAGAAGACGGCGTCGCTCACTCCGTCCAGGACGGTGATCGCGGGCCTGCTCACGGTCGCGGTGCTGGTGCTGGTGGTGACCGCGATCCCCTTCCTGCGGAAGTTCGTCTCGACGCGGCTGCGCTCCCTGTTCGCCGGTGTGGTGCCGCGCATGCTGGACGTACTGCAGCGGCCGATGAAGCTGGTCACCGGCATCGGCGGGCAGCTGCTGCTGACCGGTGCGTTCGTGATGTGCCTGGACGCGTCGATCCGCGCCTTCGGCCACGGCGCCCAGCCGCTGAGCTACGCCAGCATCGCCGTGGTCTTCCTCGCGGGCAACGCACTGGGCTCGGCGGCGCCGACGCCCGGTGGTGTGGGCGCGGTCGAGGGCGCGCTGACCTTCGGCCTGATCGTGGCCGGCGTGCCCAAGGAAGTCGCGGCGCCGGCGGTGCTGCTGTACCGGATGATGACGCTGTGGCTGCCGGTGCTGCCGGGCTGGTTCGCGTTCAATCACCTGACCCGCAGAGGCTCGCTGTAAGGCGTGCGGCCTGAGGCCGTCTTCCGGACCGGCCGACACGATCCGGAAGACAACCCCTCAGGTCACGGACCACTCGCATGGACCGCCTCGGAGGCGGCGCCAGGGGCCCGGGAGGACGATGGCCTCATGCCGAGTACCTCCTCCGCCCTGCGCGCAGCCGCACTCGCCGCATCGCTCGCCGTGCTGCTGGCCGCCGGCTGCTCCGACAGCGGCGACAAGGGCAAGGACGAGGCGCGCGCCACGGATCTGGCAACGCAGAAGCTGGACTGGCAGCCGTGCCCGGCGCCCTCGGAGGCGGAGGGCGGCGGCGAGGCGCCGTCGCCGATGCCCGGCGGGACCGTCTGGGAGTGCTCGTTCATGAACGCCCCGCGCGACTACGCGAAGCCGGACGGCGACACCATAGAGCTGGCCCTGATCCGCGCCAAGGCGCGCGACCAGAGCAAGCGGATCGGCTCCCTCATTTTCAACTTCGGCGGGCCCGGCGGCTCCGGAGTCGCCAATCTGCCGCCGGCCTCCGCGGACTACGCGACGCTGCACAGCCGCTACGACCTGGTGAGCTTCGACCCGCGCGGGGTCGGCCGCAGCGTCGGCGTGCAGTGCGAGGACGACAAGCAGCTCGACGCGTACTACGCGTCGGACGCGACGCCCGACGACGCGGCCGAGGAGGAGACCTTCACGGACAACCTGAAGTCCTTCGCCGACGCCTGCGAGGACAACTCCGGCGAGGAACTTCCTTACGTCGGCACCACCAACGCCGCCCGCGACATGGATCTGATGCGCCAGGTGCTCGGCGACGACAAGCTCTTCTACTTCGGCATTTCGTACGGCACCGAACTCGGCGGCGTCTACGCGCACTTGTATCCGAAGAACGTCGGCCGAGCGGTCTTCGACGCCGTCGTCGACCCGACCAAGACCTCCGAGCAGAGCTCGCTCGGCCAGGCGAAGGGCTTCCAGCTGGCCCTCACCAACTTCGCGCAGGACTGCGTGGACCGCGGCGACCAGTGCCTGCTCCCGGGCTCCACGGCGCAGGAGATCCAGGACTGGATCATCGCGCTGCTCCAGGAGCTCGACAAGGAGCCGATCACCGGCGTCGGCGACCGGAAACTGACCCAGTCGCAGGCCACCAACGGCATCGCGCAGGCCCTGTACTCCAAGGAGTACTGGGAGTTGCTGGAGCAGGGGCTCGACGAGGCCGACGGCGGCAACGGCGCTCTGCTGCTGGCGCTCTCCGACGCGATGAACGGCCGCAGCGACACCGGCCACTACAGCAATATCCAGGCGGCCAACGCGGCGATCAACTGCGTGGACTCCAAGGACCGTTACTCAATGGAGCAGACGAAGGCCAAGCTGCCCGAGTTCCGCAAGGCGTCGCCGGTCTTCGGCGACTACCTCGGCTGGGGCCTGATGGGCTGCACCGAGTGGCCCATCCCCGGCGAGTGGTCCACCCCGGACGTCTCCGCGCCCGGAGCCGCGCCCATCCTCGTCATCGGCAACACCGGTGACCCCGCGACGCCTTACGAAGGTGCGAGGGCGATGGTCAACGCGCTCGGCAAGGGCGTGGGCGTGGAACTCACCTACCGGGGCCAGGGGCACGGGGCGTACAACGGCGGCAGCAAGTGCGTGCAGCAGGCCGTGGACCAGTACCTGCTCGCAGGCAAGGTTCCGGCCGCCGGGACCGTCTGCCAGTGATCCGCCGCCGTTGATCCACGCCGTGAACCGGTGATCCACACCACGTACTGCTGTTCGTGACCCGCTGTCAGTGCGGCCGCCTAGGATGTCGAAACAATCTTCGAATGGGGCGGGGGCACGGAATGACCATGCGCGTACGGGCGGGGGCCCTGGCGGCGGCGCTGCTGCTCGCCGGGGCGGCCGCGGGCTGTGACAGCGGCGGCGACACGGCGGGGGCCGACGGCAAGGACAGCGCCGCGCCGTCCGCCTCTTCGTCCGCGCAGGGCAAGCCCGCCCCGCCGGCGTCCTCGCCGCTGCCCACCGCCCTGACCGGCCAGAAGCTCGACTGGAAAAGCTGCGAGGCCCCGACCAAGGCAAACGGCAGCTACGCCGAGAAGCCCGGCAAGCAGTGGAAGTGCGCCACGCTCAAGGCGCCGCTGGACTACCGCAAGCCGGCCGGCGAGACGATCGGCATCGCGCTGATCCGCTCCAAGGCCGAGGACCGGTCCGAGCGGATCGGCTCGCTGCTGTTCAACTTCGGCGGGCCCGGCGGCTCCGGTGTCGCCTCGCTGCCCGGTGCCGCCGAGGGCTTCGGGACCCTGCACAGCCGCTACGACCTGGTCGGCTTCGACCCGCGAGGGGTCGCCGAGAGCTCGGCGGTCGTCTGCCGGGACAGCAAGCAGTCGGCCGCCTCGTTCCGCATCGACTTCACACCGGACACTCCGGCGGAGGAGAAGAAGTATCTCGACGACGCCACCGCCTTCGGCGCGGGCTGCGCCAAGAGGTCCGGCAAGGTCCTACCGCACGTCGGCACGGCGAACGCCGCACGCGACATGGATCTGATCCGCCAGGTCCTCGGCGACGACAAGCTGCACTATCTGGGCTTCTCGTACGGCACCGAACTGGGCGGCGTCTACGCCCACTTGTTCCCTGCCAAGGCGGGACGCCTCGTCCTGGACGCCGTCGTCGACCCCACCGCCGACTACGCCGGGCACTCGCGCAACCAGGCCCTCGGCTTCCAGCGCGCCCTGGAGAACTACTTCAAGAGCCGGGGCATCAGCGCCAAGGACGGCACCGCGCGCGTCGTGAAGCTGCTGGACGAGCTGGACCGCAGGCCGCTGCCGACCGACGAGGGCCGCACGCTCACGCAGAGCCTGGCGCTCACCGGGATCATCCTGCCGCTGTACTCCGAGGAGCAGTGGGGCGTCCTCACGAAGGCGCTGGACGAGGCCGAGGCCGGCGACGGGACACGGCTGCTGCTGATGGCCGAGTCGTACAACGGCCGGGACGAGAACGGCACTTATGGCACGCAGGACCATTCACAGCGCGCCATCTCCTGCGCGGACGTCAAGGGCCGGGTGACGGCGGCCGAGGTCAAGTCCCGTCACCTGGCGGAGTTCACCAAGGTGTCGCCGGTGTTCGGCCCCTATCTGGCCTGGGACCTCGCGGGCTGGTGCGCCGACTGGCCGGTGCCCGGCGAGTCCGAGACGCCGGAGGTCGCCGCGAAGGGGGCTGCGCCGATCCTGGTGGTCGGCACGACGGGCGACCCGGCGACGCCGTACGAGGGCGCGAAGAGGATGGCGGACGAGCTCGGGGCGGGTGTCGGCGTGCTGCTGACCAACAAGGGCGAGGGGCACGGCGCGTACGGGAACGGCGCGTGCGTGACGCGGACGGTCGACGAGTATCTGCTGGACGGGAAAATACCGGCCAACGGCAAGACCTGCTCGTAGCGGGCGGACAAGCGAAAGCCCCGGACCGCGTTCCGGTCCGGGGCTCCGCCACTCATCTGCGTCAGTAGACCGGCTTGTCCGGCTCGATCTGGTGGACCCAGCCGATCACGCCGCCGCCGACGTGCACCGCGTCCGCGAAGCCCGCGGACTTGAGGACCGCGAGGACCTCCGCGCTGCGGACTCCCGTCTTGCAGTGCAGGACGATCCGCTTGTCCTGCGGCAGGTCCTGCAGAGCGGCCCCCATCAGGAACTCGTTCTTCGGGATCAGCCGCGCGCCCGGGATCGAGACGATCTCGTACTCGTTGATCTCGCGGACGTCGATGATGTCGATGCTCTCGCCGTCGTCGATCCACTCCTTGAGCTGCTTGGGAGTGATCGTCGAACCGGCCGCCGCCTCCTGGGCCTCCTCGGACACGACGCCGCAGAAGGCCTCGTAGTCGATGAGCTCCGTGACGGTGGGGTTCTCGCCGCAGACCGCGCAGTCCGGGTCCTTGCGGACCTTGACCTGGCGGTACTGCATCTCCAGGGCGTCGTAGATCATCAGCCGGCCGACCAGCGGGTCGCCCACGCCGGTCAGGACCTTGATCGCCTCGGTGACCTGGATGGAGCCGATGGACGCGCAGAGCACGCCGAGCACGCCGCCCTCGGCGCAGCTCGGAACCATGCCCGGCGGCGGGGGCTCCGGGTAGAGGCAGCGGTAGCAGGGGCCGTGCTCGGACCAGAAGACCGAGGCCTGACCGTCGAAGCGGTAGATGGAGCCCCAGACGTACGGCTTGTTCAGCAGCACGCACGCGTCGTTGACCAGGTAGCGCGTGGCGAAGTTGTCCGTGCCGTCCACGATCAGGTCGTACTGGCTGAAGATGTCCATCACGTTCTCGGCCTCGAGCCGCTCTTCGTGGAGGACCACATTCACGTACGGGTTGATGCCGAGGACCGAGTCCTTCGCGGACGCGGCCTTGGAGCGGCCGATGTCGGCCTGGCTGTGGATGATCTGGCGCTGCAGGTTCGACTCGTCGACCTCGTCGAACTCCACGATGCCGAGCGTGCCGACACCGGCAGCGGCGAGGTACATCAGAGCCGGCGAACCCAGGCCGCCGGCGCCGACACACAGCACCTTGGCGTTCTTCAGCCGCTTCTGCCCGTCCATCCCGACATCGGGGATGATCAGGTGGCGGGAGTACCTGCGGACCTCGTCGACGGTGAGCTCAGCAGCTGGCTCGACCAGGGGTGGCAGCGACACGGGGACTCCGTTGCGTCGATAAGTCATTACGGTTGTTCTCCCGTAACACTGCCACGCCCCTCCTCATTCCGAGACACCCGGTCCGATCTGCGAGACGATTTCGTCCCAGTAGCCGGGCAGCGCCTCGAATGGACTGTTCTGTCCGCGCTGCTCCGTGCGGTCGGTGAAGAAGATCGTCCCCGCGCCCTGCCAGCGGGCGATACGGGTGGCCTCCTCCAGATGCGTGCGCGGCACGCCGTGGACGAAGTGGACGAAGCGCTCCGGCGGATAGTCCGCCGTCCACTCCGCCACCTGCGACCAGCGGTAGTCGGTCCACGGCCCGGAGAAGGTGACCAGCTGGTCGGCCGCCTCGGCGTAGCCGGGGTACGGATGCGCGCCGTGACCGAGGACCAGATGTCCGCCGTCGAGGACCGCCTCCAGGGTCGCCGTCGTACGCCGGACCTCCATCAGGTCGGCGCGGTCCGTCGGGCAGCGGTTCAGCAGAAAGCCGTCGACCCGGTACCACTCGAGGTAGTGGTGGGCCTCGGCCACAAGATCGCCGAAGGATCGCGAACCGTGGGCCATGTCGAGATGACCCAGGACGCGTACGCCCGCGTTGCTCAGCCGGCCGGCGGCCTCCAGGCAGTGCGGGTCGGGAAGGTCTCCGGGCCCGTTCGCCACGTTGAGCACGACCCAGTGCAAGGGCGTGCCAGGCCTGGTCAGTTCGGCCCATTCGACCGGAGCGAGCAGCGGGTGTGCGTAGCCGGGGACGCCGAAGCCGAGTCTCGCCTCGCCGGTCGCGGCGAGCTGGGTTCCTGCGCTGGTCAGATGCGGCATGCTGCCTCCATCCAGATGTCGGCGAGTGACTCTTCGAGGTTGATGCGGGGACGCCAGCCGAGCCGGTCGCGCGCGGTGCGCACGTCCGCCTGCTGCCAGCTGCCGCAGCCGTCGGGGTACGGCACGGGGGTGGCGGCCAGATGCTCCAGCATTGATTCGGAACGAGGCGCTCCGATGCTCGGCCGGCCCGGTGCGCTGTCGAGCTCGTGCAGCGCGCCCGCGTATCCGGCGACCCTTGCCAGGACGGCGGCCGCGTCCCGCAGCCGTACGGCGCGTCCGGTGCCGATGTTGACGACGCCCTGCGCCGCGGAGAGCGAGGCGGCATGGACCGCCCGCGCCACGTCCCGTACATCGACGAAGTCGCGCTGTACGCCGAGGCCGCTGAGCTTCAGCTCTCCGTCGCCTGACTGCATCGCCCGGCGCATCGCCTCGGCGAGACGGCCGAGGGGTGATCCTGCCGGAGTGCCGGGGCCTACGGGCGAGAAGACCCGGAGCACGACCGCGTCCAAGCCCGCGCCGAGCACCAGCTCGGTGGCGGCGAGCTTGCTGACTCCGTACGGACCGCCGGGGCGCGGAATCGCGTCCTCAGCGGTCGACGAGCCCTGCTGCGACGGCCCGTACTCGGACGCGCAGCCGAGCTGGACCAGCCGCGCGCCGCAGCCGCTGCGGCGCAGGGCCTCGCAGACGGTGGCGACGGCGACGGTGTTGTGCCGGGTGAGATCGCGGGCGCCGCCGCGGGTGGCACCGGCGCAGTTGATCACGACGCCGGGGTGGACGGCGCCCAGGAAGCGGGTGAGTGCGCCCGGGCTGCCTCCGGCGAGGTCGAAGCGTACGTCGGCGTCGTCGCCGCGGCCGAGCGCGGTGAGATGCACCGCCGGGTCGGCGAGGAGCCGGTCGGCGACGAAACGGCCGAGGAATCCATTGGCACCGAGCAGCAGCACCCTCATCGCGCGGCCCCTCGGTGCCGACGGGCCGGGGCTGGGGGTTGGCTGGTCATGTCGCTCTCTCCTTCAGGGTGTTGCTGACGATGCGGGTGCGGGGGGCGGTGCTGGTGGTCGGTACGCCGCGGTGTCGGCCCCGCGAGGGTCCGACCGTGGTCGGACCGGTGGTCAGACGGTGTGGGCCGATGCCCGGGACAGAGCCATGACGGCATGGGCCAGCAGGCCGGCGGCCGCCACCGAGCAGGCGATGGCCAGTACGGCTCCCGCGCCCCAGGCGCCGACCGCCGCCTCGACCGGGCCGGCGAGGAAGCCGCAGCCGGGCAGGCGTCCGGCCAGCAGAAGGACGGGGGCCGCGGCTTCGGCGGCGCAGGCGACGGCCAGACCTGCCGACGCGGACTCCGCGAAGCCGTGGACGACGAGCAGCCGGGCGAGAAAGAGCAGGACGCCGAGCGCCACGGCCGGGACGAGTGCCTTGTGCGGGAGGACAAGGCCGCTGAGGACGAGCAGCGCGGTGAGCATGCAGACGTAGAGCGCGACGACTCCGAGCAGCAGCGGGCGCGCGCCGGCCGCGAACTCCTCGAGTCCGCGGCTGTCGTCCAGCCTGCGCCGCGCTTGTACGGAGAAGAGCCGGGCGCACCAGGCCGCTGGAACGACGGCGAAGGCGAGCCCGACAAGTGGTGCTGGGGTCATGGACAGCGGGCCCTCGGGTCCGCCGCCGACGATCTGGTCCAGCAGTCCTTCGCCGTACGCCGCGTAGGCCAGCAGCCAGAGCGTCCACACACGTATGGCCGGGACCGTGCGGCCCGCGGCGCGCAGTGGACCGCGGCGCAGACACAGGACGAGCGTGACGGAGACCGCCACCGCGCCGGCCCCCGCGGCCGCGAGCCGGAGCGAGCCGTCGAGGGCCCGCACGCCGACGACCGTCGCCGCGCAGACCGCGCCCGGCAGGAGCGTGAGCAGCACGAGACGTACGCGGCCCGCGAGCGGCCGGCGCTGCACGGCACGCGGCGGACGGCCGGTGGCCTCCGGCGACTCCGGGCCTCTGGGCACGCGTGCGTACAGCTCCTCGGCCAACGAGAAGACGTCCCGGTGCCGGAAACGGGCGGCGGTGCGGTCGGTGACGCCATGGGCCTCCAGCCCGGCGGCGATCTCCAACGGGTCGACGGCGCGCTCGCACAGCTCCCGGTGACGGTGCATCAGCGCCTTGACGGGGTCGGCGGGACCACGCCGGACGGCGGCCGGCTTCGCTTTGCCGGAGGGCTTGGCCGCCCCGTCCATGCCTTCGGTGAGCAGTGCGTCGGGGCCGGCGGGCGGTGTACTGCCGGGCGTACGGGACGTCTTCATGTGCGCGCCTCCTTCGCGGCCGCGGCCGCGGGCGCCTCGTGCGTCGCGGCGGCCATCCCCGCCGCCGCGGCGAGCCCGATCAGACTCGGCGGCGCGGGCCGCCGGTCGGAACCGTCGGCCCACCGCGGCGCACGGGCCCATGAGTCACCGGCCCCCGCCGCCGGCCGGCTCGCCTCCACGTACGCCTCGGCCGGGTAGCTGAACGGCAGCGGTTCGCCGTGCTCGTCGACCGCGTACCGCCGTACCGGAGAGTGCGAGATCAGCTCCAGGTAAATGCCGCGAAATGCCGTCAGATTCTGCTCGATCGTGAACAGTTCGAGCGCGCGGGCACGTGCCGCCGCGCCCAGCCGGTCCCGGCGCTCCTGGTCGCGCAGCAGCGCGACGCACGCGTCCGCGAGCGCCCGCGGATTGCGCGGCGGCACCACCAGGCCCGTGCCGCCGATGACTTCGACGACCGCGCCGACGTCCGTGGAGACCGTCGCCCGGCCGCAGAACATCGCCTCGACCAGGCTGATCGGAAAGCCCTCGACGACGCTCGACAGCACGACCACTCCGCCCGAGGCATACGCGTCGGCGAGTTCGGGAGCCTCGGGTCCGCCGATCTCCTCGAAGGAGACGGGGTTGTCGCCGACGGCGTGCGCGTCGGCCGCCTCGTCCGGGAAGAGCTGTGCGGCCAGCGCCTTGCAGTGCTCGAGATACGTGACGGCCTCCGGCCCCTGCACCGGCGCTCCGAACAGCCTCAGTCGCGCCTGGGGTTCCGCCTTGCGCACCTCCGCGAAGGCGTGCAGCAGCGCGATGAGGTCCTTGGCGGGCTCGATCCGGCCGACCCAGACCAGCGTGTGCGGTTCGCCGCTGTCGTTTCCGTCGCCGACCGCCGCGAACCGCTCGGCCGCCATGCCGGGATAGACGGTGCGGAGTTTCGCGCGGTCGGCGCCGCACTTCTCCTGCCAGCGGCGGGCGTGCGAGTTGCCGGGTGTGATCACGGACGCCTGGGTGTAGACCTCGGCGGCGAGCCGTCCCTGGAAGGCGGCGAGCAGCGCGCGTACGGGCGGGCTCACCCGGCCGTCTCCGGCGGCGAGATAGTGCGCGCGCAGCTGTACGCCGTACTCGGTGACCAGCAGCGGGACTCCGAAGAAGCGTTTGGCCAGCAGGCCGGGCAGAGCGGCTGATCCGCCGGACGCGGCATGGCAGAGATCGACCGCGCCGAGGCTGTCGTCGCCGTACCAGTCGAGGGAGAGCGGGCGCAGGGCGCGCTCCAGCTCGTCGGCGAACGCCAGGTAGTCCGGAACGGTGGCGGCATGCAGGGTGCGGCGTGCGCCGGGGGCGCGGCAGGCGGATTCGAGGACGCGGACGGCGAGTTCGGAGCGGAGCGCCGCGTAGAGTCCGCCGTGCTCGCGGGCGAGCTCGGCGAGGCCGTACAGCCCTTCGGCGAAATCGACGAAACCGTCGCCGCCGCCGTCCACGCACACCGCCGTGGCGAGGTGTTTGAAGTGGCCGAGGAAGCGCCGCCGTTCGCGGCGGCCGTAGGTGTGTCCGTCGTCCTCCGGCGCCCAGAGCGGCGCGGTCCGCACCCGCTGCACCTGCGGCGGCAGCTCGATCCAGCCGTGGTCCTCCTGCTGGGCGCTGCGGCTCAGCGCGTAGAGGTCGAACTCGTGCCGCTCAAGCCCGCGCACAAGCCGGTCGCACCACAGCCTGGAATCACCCGTCGCATACGGATAACCACCGTCCGTAAGCAGTCCGATCCGCACGAGTGCACCCCCGATCTCCCTTGTGGGCGGCCACCGTTGGTCCGGCGACTCGCAGCGGGGACGACGGTAAGCCGGTACGGCGGTCGCGCGACGGACGGTTGTCCGTCGAGCCACCGGAAGGGGTGAATACACGTAACTTTCCTGCCCCGGTAGCGTTCCGTCGCGCTACGGGAGCTTTCAGTTACGGAGGGTCATGCCCTGGTGAGTGTCAGACCGCGGCCGGCTCCCTGCGGGCGGAGCGCCGGACCCGGGCGAGCTCGGGATCGAGCGCGGGCACGGCGGCGAGGAGCTGCTTCGTATACGGATCCTGCGGTGAGCCGTACACCTCGTCGACGCCGCCCTGTTCCACGACCCGGCCGTGACGCATGACGGCGACGCGGTCGCTGATCCCGCGTACGACGGCGAGATCGTGCGCGATGAAAACGAGCGCGAGCCCGAGCTCGTCCTGCAACTGCCGCAGCAGCTGCATCACCTGCGCCTGCGTCGTCACATCGAGCGCGGAGACGGGCTCGTCGCAGACGATCAGCTTCGGCTCGGCGACGAGGGCGCGAGCGATGCCGACGCGCTGCCGCTGTCCCCCGCTGAACTCGTGCGGATAGCCGGCGTGCCGGTCCGGATCGAGCCCGACGCGTTCCAGCGCCTCCTGCACACGCCGCCGGATCCGCTGCTCGTCGCGCACACCGGCGGCTCGCAGCGGGTCGGCGACGGATTCGCCGACGGAGCGGCGGGGATTGAGTGAGGAGACGGGGTCCTGGAAGACCATCTGGAGCTCGCGGCGCCGGGCGCGGAGCGCCTTCTCCGGGAGCGAGCCGATCTCGGCGCCCTCGTAGCGGAGCTGCCCGGCGCTCGGATCGAGCAGCCGCACGAGCATGCGCCCGAGAGTGGTCTTGCCGCTGCCGCTCTCGCCGACGATCCCCAGGGTCTGTCCGGCGTGCACACCGAGCGATACACCGTCGACGGCGACGACGCGGTCCTTGCCCCGCCCGAACTCCCGCCGCAGCCCGACGGCTTCGAGCAGCGGCTCGCCCTTGTGCCGGGCCGCGCCGTTCCCGGCCCGCGGTCCGTCCAGCCTGGGCACCGCTGCCAGCAAGGCCTTCGTGTACGGCTGGGACGGTGTGGCCAGGATGTCCCGGACCGGACCCCGTTCCACCGCGGCTCCCGAGCGCATCACCAGGATGTCGTCGACGCTCTCCGCCGCCACGCCCACGTCGTGGGTGACCAGCAGCAGTCCCATGCCGGTCTCCGTGCGCAGGCCGTGGAGCAGGTCGAGTATCTGGGCCTGGACCGTGACGTCCAGGGCCGTCGTCGGTTCGTCGGCGATCAGCAGGCGTGGTTCGCAGGCCAGAGCCATCGCGATCAGGGCCCGTTGGCGCATGCCGCCGCTGAACTCGTGCGGACGGGACCGGGCCCGGCGGGCGGCGTCGGGGATTCCGACGCGGTCGAGGACCTCGACGGCACGGGCACGGGCCGCCTTGCGCGAGGCGTCCGTGTGCACCCGGTGGACCTCGGCGATCTGGTCGCCGATCGCGTAGTACGGGTCCAGGGAGGACAGCGGGTCCTGGAAGACCATCGCCGCGACCCCGCCCCGCAGTCGCCTCAACTCGCGCGCGTCGGCCGTCTGCACGTCGGTGCCGGCCACCCGCACGGTCCCGGAGATCCGCGCGCCCGTTCCCCGGTGCAGTCCCAGCAGCGCGCCGGCCACCGTGCTCTTGCCGCTGCCCGATTCGCCGACCAGGCCCAGCGCCCTGCCGGGCGCCAGTGTGAAGGAGAGGCCGTCGACGGCGCGCACCGCGCCCGGGAAGTCGACGGTGAGGTGTGCGACCTCCACCAGCTCCGTCATGACAGGACCACCCTTCTGTCCGCCGCGGCGTACAGCAGATCCGCGACGACGTTCGCCAGCACCACAGCGGTGCCGATCACCAGCACCACGCCCACCACCACCGGCAGGTCGATCACCCGCACCCCGTCGATCAGCGTCTTGCCGAGCCCCGGGATGCCGAACAGCGACTCGGTGAGCACCGCACCGCCGAACATCGTGCCGAGGTCCAGCGCGCTGAGTGCGATCACCGGCGGCACCGCGCCGCGCAGGGCGTGCCGCCCGACGACGGCCCGCTCCCCCACCCCGTACGCCCGGAAGGTGCGGATATGGTCCTCGGCCAGCGTCTCCAGCGTCGAACTGCGCGTCAGGCGCGCGTACTTGGCGGATTCGAAGAAGCCGAGCGTGAGCCACGGCAGCAGCATGTTCCAGGCCCACTGCTCGGGGTCCTCGGTCAGCGGCACATACGTCGGGAAGGGCAGCCACTGCAGATACGCGCAGACGGCCATGAGCAGCAGCAGTCCCAGGATGAAGACGGGCATGCCGGTCGCGGCCAGCGTCAGCACGGTCAGCGCGCGTTCGGTGAGAGAGCCGCGGCGGAGCGCCGAGAGCAGTCCGGCGCCGACGCCGATGACCAGCCAGATCACCATCGCGCCGAGCGCGAGCGACGCGGTGGCGGGCAGCCGTTCCAGGATCAGCTCGGTGACCTGCTGGTCGCTCTGGTACGACAGGCCCAGGCACGGCGCTTCGCAGCGCAGCACGCTCGCGCCGGCGCTGTAGTCGCGTCCGGCGACGATGCCCCGCAGGAAGTGCCCGTACTGTGCGAACACCGACTCGTTGAGACCCAGTTGATCGCGGACCTGCGCGACCTGCGCGGGAGTGCAGCGTTCCCCGCAGGCCAGCTGGGCCGGGTCACCGGGCGCGAGATAGAACAGTGCGTAGACCAGCACCGAGAGCACCAGCAGCACCAGCACCGCGCCGCCGAGCCGCTTCAGCACGAAGCGCGTCATCAGACTTTCTCCTTGCGCGATTCCTTGCGCGATTCTTTACGCGATTCCTTGCGCGATTCCTTGCGCGTGCCGACCCGCAGCCGGCTCGCCTCCCGCGGATCCAGCGCCGTGCGCACCGCATCCCCCAGCACCGTGAACGCCAGCACCGTCACGAACAGCAGCCCGGCCGGCAGCAGCACATACATCGGATCCGCCCGGAACCACGTCTGCGCGCTCGACAGCATCTGCCCCCACGACGGTGTCGGCGGCTTCACGCCAACCCCGAGGAACGACAGAGACGCCTCGACCACGATGTTCGACGGCAGCAGGATCGCCGCGTAGGTGATGACGGGCGCGGCGAGCGACGGCAGAAGTTCGCGCCGCGCGACCCGCCAGGGCCGGTGCCCACTCAGCCTCGCCGCCGCCACGAAGTCCAGCCGCTTCAGCGACAGCGTCTGCGCCCGCACGATCCGGGACGTGCCGCCCCAGCCCAGGACGCCGATGATCAGGATCAGCAGCAGCGGCCGCGGGAAGTCGGCCGGTACGACGGCGGTCAGCGCGATGCCGAGCACCAGCATCGGCAGTGCCACCATCACATCGGTCGTACGGCTCAGGAATCCGTCGACGTAGCGGTTGCCGAGCCCCGCCGCGAGTCCGACCGCGACGCCGACCGCCACCTGCACCAGCGTCGCGCCGACCGCGACGAGCAGCGAGATCCGCGCTCCGTACAGCAGCCGTACGAACAGATCGCGTCCGGTGCCCGGTTCCACGCCGAGCCAGTGGTCGCCGCTGACGCCGCCGAAGGAACCGACCGGCACACCGCCGCGCGCCGAGTCCACCAGGGCGTCGTGGTACGTGTTCGGGTCCTGGCCCTCGATCGCCGCGAGCAGCGGCGCGGCGACGGCGAGCAGCACCAGCAGCACGAGGATGCCTGCGGCGGTCAGCGCCGACGGCCGCCCGCGCAGCCGCCGCCACACCTGGCGCGCGGCGCCCGCGGCCGGGACCGGAGCCCCGGCCGCGGGTGCCAACGTCTCGTGCAGAGTGGTCACTTGACCGCGACCTGCGAGATGTCGAGTACGCCGGTCCAGTCGCTGATCACGATGTTCTTGACGTTCTTGCCGTACAGCCGCTTGTAGACCGGGTGGAACAACGGCACGTCGAGCGCCTGCTCACCGATCTTCTTGTCGAGCGCGCCCCAGCGCTTGGCGGCCGCGTCCAGGTCGGTCAGCTTGTTGATCTCGTCGATCTCCTTGTTCACCGCCGGGTCGTTGAGCTGCGCGTGGTTGTAGTTGGAGCCGTCCTGCACGATCTGGCGGCCGTCGAAGATCGGCGCCAGGAAGGGGTTGCCGGACGGCCAGTCCGCGCCCCAGCGGGAGAGGAAGAAGCCGGGCGCGTCCTTGGCGCTCCACCGCTTCTCGTTGAACGCGTTGTGCTCGAGACCCTGCAGCTTGACGTTGATTCCGGCCTGCTTGAGCGCCTCCTGCACTGCGGTCGCGACCTCGGGGCTGGTCTCCCGGTTCTGGGCGGTCGAGTGCGTCAGCGTGACGGTGAGGTTCTCGAGCCCGGCCTCCTTCAGCACGGCCCTGGCCTTGGCCGCATCTCCGGTCCTGCCCGCCGGGAAGTGGTCGTAGGCCGTGAACCCGAAGGCCTTCTGCTCCGGCAGGAAGGTGGTCGCGGGCTCGGCGAGGGCGGAGCCGCCGGCCGCGTTGATGACGCTGGTGCGGTTGATCGCGTACGAGATCGCCTGGCGCACCTTGGGGTTGTCGAACGGCTTCACCTTCGGGTTGAAGGCGAGGTAGTTGATGTAGCCGAAGTGGCCGGTGCCGACGCGCGCTGCGAGTTCCTTGTTGGAGCCGATCTGCGCCAGCTCGGCCGGGCCGAGGTTGGTGTCGGTGGTGACGGCGGCGGCGTCCGCGCCCGAGGACGTCGACAGCCGCTGATTGATCACGGCCGAGTCGAGTCCGGACTTGACGTCGATGGTGTCGGGGTAGGCCTTGCGCTCCTCGTCCGTCTTCTCGGACCAGTGCGGATTGCGCTCCAGGACGAGGTGCTCGCCGTCGCCCTCGTTCTTGACCACCTTGTACGGCCCTGACGAGACCGGGTGCTCCTCGTACTTCGTACCGGTGTCCTTGGCCTTCGGCACCGGCGCGAACTGGGTCTGCGTGGCGACGTACGGGAATTCACCCTCGGGCTTCTTCAGCTTGAAGACGATCGTCCTGGCGTCCGGAGTGACGATCGAGGCGAGGCCCTTCTTGTCCTTGTACGGGCCCTGGTAGGCGTCGCCGCCGATCAGCCAGTCACGCAAGTAGGGCGCGCCGCCGGAGAGTTCGGCGGCGAAGGAGCGCTCGATGCCGTACTTGATGTCGGCGCTGGTGATCGGCGCCCCGTCCTCGTACTTCAGGCCGTCCTTGAGCGTGTACGTCCACTCGGTGGCGTCCTTGTTGGGCCGGCCGGTGTCGGTGGCGAGGTCGGGCACGACCTTGGTGCCGGCCGGGCCGTCCTCGCGGTTGCGGGTGGTGAGCGTGCGGAAGACGAGGGAGGGGACGTTGCCGCCGCCGGAGGTGTAGAGCCGGGCGGGGTCGAAGTCGGTCTGCGCCTCGGAGTTCAGCACGGTGAGCGTGCCGCCCTTCTGCGGCTTGCCGCCTCCTGCGGCGCCGTCCCCGGCGTCGCTGTCCTTGGGCCCTGCGCAGGCGGCGGCGCCCGAGGCCACGACGAGGCTGACGGCGGCCGCTGCCACGCGGCGCGATATGAGGGACAGTTGACGCATCGGAATGAGACCTCTCGGTGTGCTTGCGACGGAAAACAGGCAGATGTCCGCGCAGGCAGCAGCGAGAGAGCCCCTGCGAAGGGCTCACGAGAACGGGAATGCCGCGCCTGCGGATGTGAAACGCCCAGGCGCGGCGGAAGAGATGAGGGACGCGCGCGCTCGGGCAGGCGTCAGCGACAGTGAATGTCGGCCACGCTGTGCCCGGTCACGCCGATGAGCGCCAGCTCAATGGCGGCGCGTTCGACGGCGGCGTGACGGTGCGACATGCCCAGAAATATGTACGACGCAGGTTCCGATGTCAACGCGTGTGGCGCCTGACGTGAGACACCAGTCTCAGAGGCTGGACACACCGCCTCGGACTCAACCTCCGGGATACACCCACGGGTTGGGGCGGCACTTGACCCCGTCGATGTCCAGCGACTTCGTCTGCTGCTGCATGACCGGAGCGAGCCGGCCGGGCGTGCTGCAGTTCACATGTCCATAGCCGAGCCGGTGCCCGACCTCGTGATTGATGAGCATCTGGCGGTACGGGAACATCGCCTTCGCGCCGTACGTCGCCGCTCCCATCGCCCAGCGATACGCGTTGATCATCACGCGGTCCGTGGACGCCGAGTCGCAGCTGACATTGTCGACGGCGGTGTCCAGGCCGGACTTGGCGCACCACTCGTGGTTCGTCCCGGGACTGGCGAGCGTGATCACGAACTCCGGCTCGCCGGACGAGATCCGCTCGAAGGTCATCGCGCCGCCGTGGGCCCAGCTCCGGTCGTCGTTCAGGGTCTTCTGCACGGCACTGGCGAACAGCGCGCCGTCCAGCCCGAGCCCCTTCTCGACATCCACCCGGTAGCGGATCTTCTCGCCCTTGCCCGGCGCCTTGTCGAAGCCCGGCACCGCCTCGAAGGTGCCGTCCGCGGTCAGCTTCGGATCGACCTTGAACTGAGTGGCCATCAGCTGCGCGTAGGTGACGGGTGCGGCCGGCGCGGCGGGCGCCGCGGGTTTCGCCGCGTTCGGCGGCCCGGCCTGCCGGTTGTCGGAGCGCGAGGCCGAGCCGTCGTCGCTCCGTTCCTCGTTGGACGCCGACGAGGCCTTCTTGTCCGGGCCGTCGGCCGCGACCTGACCCGCGACCACGACAGCGAGCACCGTGGTCACGGCCGCTGCCGCGATCCCGGTGAAGGTGCGCCCCTTGCTGTTCGTGGGTCGCTCCTCTCGCTGCTCGTCCTCGGTGCGCTGCTGCGTCTCGGCGTCCCGGTCACGGTCCTGGCCGGGCTCGTCGGTCCAGGAAGTGACGGAGGCATATGGATCGGCGAACGGATCCGAAGGCTGCGTACGGGCCTGCTGCGGCTCGTCGAAGGCCTCGATGAATTCCCTGCGCGGGCCGGGTATTCGGGCACCGGCGCCGACCGTGCGCGGCGGCGCCTGGCGGCGCTGCGCGCCGGTCCCGCCCGGCCCGCCGTCGTGACGCTGCTGGGGAACACCCCAGCCGCCGCCCGCCTCGTGCTGCTCGGGGTGGCCGCCCCTGGCCTGCGGCGCGCCGTTTCCGGAAGGGGCGTGCCCGCCGGGCGCATGCCTTCGCCGGCCGTCGCCCGTGCCGGACGGCACGCTCGGAAACTGGCCGGTGTCATAGGCGCCGAATTCGCCGGTGTGGAATTCACCCGTCTGGAATTCGCCGGTGTCGTGTGTGCCGGTGTCGTACCCGCCGGGCCTGCTGCCCGGATCCGAGCCCTTCGGTGCAGGGCCTTTGCGGCTGTGTCGTCCCACGGCCCCGGATCAGCTCCTACCGCTGTCGTCGAGCAGTTCCCGGAAGGCCTGGGCGACCGTTTCCGGGTACTCCATCATCGCAACGTGCCCCGCGTCCGGAAGCGTCAGCAGCCGGGAGTCCCGGAAGGCAGCCGCCGCCTTGCGCGCCATGCGGTACGCGACCAGCTGGTCCCGACCGCCGTACACCAGCAGCGTCGGCGCGAGCACCCGCTCCGCCTGCCGCCACAGTCCGTGCTGTCCGCCGAGCGTGTAGGCATCGACGATGCCGCGCGCCGAGCGGGTCATGACGTCCCAGAAGTACGGGAGCTGTATCCGTCGCTCCATCTCTTCCACAGCATTGCGCAGCGCCTCGTCAGTCACGCGGGTGGGGTCCCCGTAGCAGAGCGCCAGTACACCTCTGGTGCGCTGTTCGGCCGACCAGTCCTTGGTGATCCTGTTGAACGCCGTGGCCACTCCGGGCACCGCGAGCAGCGCGGTGGGCCAGGCCGAGCGCTGGACGCGCAGCTCGGGCATGGCGGGCGAGATGAGCGTGAGCGTACGCACGAGATCGGGCCGCACGGCCGCGACCCGGGTGGCGACCGCGCCGCCGAGAGAGTTGCCGAGCAGGTGCACGGGACCGTGCCCGGCAGAGTCCAGAAATCGGATCACGGCCCGGGCGTGTCCCGTGACCGAATAGTTCCCGTCGTCCGGCGGCGGCGAGTCACCGAAGCCGGGAAGATCGAGCGCCTCGCCGTCCACGATGTCCTCGAGGAACGGCATCAGCGCCGACCAGTTGAGGGAGGAGCCGCCGAGTCCGTGCACATAGAGGGCGTGCGGAAGGCCCGTGCGCGCCGGGGGCCTTGCTCTGACGGTGAGCGTCAGTCCGGGCAGCGCTACGGAGCGCAGCTCCTCACCCTCGGCGACCCGCACGGCCGCGACCTTGGGGGCCGCGGCAGCGGTGACGGCGCGGACGCCGGGCAGCTCGGTCGAAGACATGGGTCGATGTTACGAGACGATCACACCGTGGTTCGTGTGTTCGGCATCACACATCGCATAGCGCCGCGATTCAGTAGCTCCTACGCTCGTAGGAAAGGCACTCTCCATGGAAAGCGGTGCCTCATGTCTGTCGATCCCACCGACCCGGAAACCTTTGAAGAATTTGAAGAAGACGACGAGGCCGCCGCACTCGACGAGGAGGTGCCCGAGGCGGACGCGTCCGAGCAGCACATGACCGTACGGCCGGAGCACGACGACCCGCTGACCGGCATCAATAGAGACGCCGTGAACGAGGCAGATGCCATGGAACAGGCCCGTATCGTCGCCCTCGACGAGGACGACTATCGATGACCTGCCCCTTTTTGCCCCTGAATCGGTAGCTACCGTGACTGTCCGGTCCATGAAATTCTGCGTCCTCAGCACGCACAGCCGGGTTACCCAAAAGTACGATGGCGGCGCGGCGCACAGCGCGCACGAAACGATTTTTGGGAGGCGGCGTGACAGCCATCGAGCAGACAGAGGCGGCGCGCCCGCGGGGCACACGCCTGCCACGCCGAGCCCGTAGAAACCAGCTGCTGGGCGCCGCCCAGGAAGTTTTCGTGGCTCAGGGCTACCACTCGGCCGCCATGGACGACATCGCCGAACGGGCCGGCGTCAGCAAGCCCGTGCTCTACCAGCACTTTCCAGGAAAGCTGGAGCTGTATCTCGCCCTGCTGGACCAGCACTGCGAGTCACTGCTCGACGCGGTCCGTACGGCGCTGGCGTCGACGACCGACAACAAGCTGCGGGTCGCCGCCACGATGGACGCGTACTTCGCGTACGTCGAGGACGAGGGCGGCGCCTTCCGGCTTGTCTTCGAGTCGGACCTGACGAACGAGCCGGCCGTGCGTGAGCGGGTCGAGCGCGTCTCGCTGCAGTGCGCCGAGGCCATCTCCGACGTGATCGCCGAGGACACCGGCCTGTCCAAGGACGAGTCCATGCTGCTGGCGGTCGGCCTCGGCGGCGTTTCGCAGGTGGTGGCCAGGTACTGGCTCTCCAGCGAATCGGGCATCCCGCGCGACACGGCGGTGCAGCTGCTCACCTCGCTCGCCTGGCGCGGCATCGCGGGCTTCCCACTGCACGGCGCGGAACAGCACTGACGCGCACGCCGGTCGTTCGTGGTGTTCACGGCTGTTCGCTCCTGGCGTTGCCGGGGGACGTCTGCCGGGTCCGCTCTCCGGGCTAATGTGTGCTGCGTACGGCGCGGCTGACCGCGCAACTCACTGACCGTTCGGAGGGACATAGCCGTGGAGGTCAAGATCGGTGTGCAGCACGCGCCCCGGGAGATCGTTCTGGAGAGCGGGCAGTCCGCCGAGGAGGTCGAGCGCGCCGTGGGAGAGGCGCTGGTCGGCAAGGCGCAGCTGCTGAGCCTCTCGGACGACAAGGGCCGCAAGATTCTGGTGCCGGCCGACCGGATCGCGTATGTCGAGATCGGCGAGCCGGCGACCCGGCGCGTGGGGTTCGGCGCGCTGTAGCGCTGTAGGCGCTCGACCAGATCATTTGGGCAGTACGGAAGAGGGCCCGGCGGGATTTCCCGCCGGGCCCTCTTTGCGCTCCCTTTCCGCTGCTCGGGAGGGTTGTTCTGACTGACGGCCGGGTAGTACGGGCTACGACCGATATGCCCGCCCCGGCGTCCGTGAGGTGATCAGAAGTGCTGTTGGAAGCGCTCGGTTCAGTCCTGCTCGGACTCGCCCTTTCATGGGCGGCGACCCGGCACCTCCCCGACCGTCTCCCGGCACCGCGCGTGGTGTTCACCACAGGAACACTGGGTGCGCTCTTCGGCTCGTACGTGACGCATGCGGCACTGGGTCCCGGTCATCTGCTGGCGACGCTGGGCGGCGCGGTGGCGATCAGCGCGGTCCTGCTCTCGCTGCTGCTCCGCCCGTCAACCCGGCGCCTGCGCCGGGCGTTCCCTTTCTGAGTCGCTCCAAGGGGGCGGCCCGGCCCTCGGACCGGCCGCCCGACAAGGACTGACGTGGCGGGGAAACTCAGGCCGCGAGGCCGAGCGCGGCCATGCGCTTGGTGTGCGCCTCGGTGATCCGGGAGAACATCCGGCCCACCTCCGCGAGGTCGAAGCCGTCCGCCACGCCGCCCACGAGCATCGTGGAGAGCGCGTCGCGGTCCGCGACCACCCGCTGCGCCTGGGACAGCGCCTCGCCCATCAGCCGCCGCGCCCACAGCGCGAGCCGGCCGCCGACCCGCGGCTCCGCCTCGATCGCGGCGCGCACCTTCTCGACCGCGAAGTTTCCGTGGCCCGTGTCGTCCAGCACCGCCAGCACCAGCGCGCGGGTGTCGGAGTCCAGCCGGGCCGCGACCTCGCGGTAGAAGTCACTGGCGATCGAGTCGCCGACATACGCCTTGACCAGGCCTTCGAGCCAGTCGGACGGCGCGGTCTGGCGGTGGAAGTCGTCCAGCGCCTGCGCGAAGGGCTCCATCGCCGCCGTCGGCTCGGCCTCGATCGCGGTCAGCCGGTCGCGCAGCTGCTCGAAGTGGTGGAACTCCGCGGAGGCCATCTTCGCCAGCTCCGCCTTGTCGCCCAGCGTCGGCGCGAGCTTGGCGTCCTCGGCGAGCCGCTCGAAGGCCGCCAGCTCGCCGTACGCGAGCGCCCCGAGAAGATCGACTACGGCTGCGCGGTACTGCGGGTCGGCAGAGGCCGTCGCCCAGTCCTGGGCGGCGATCCCGGTGTGTTCAGTGGCGTTGTCAGGCGTCTCCATGAAGCGCACAATAGCCCGCTCACCGCAGGGCGGAAGGGGCTGGTCAGCCACGCCCGTACCTCGGTTCCTACGAATTCACCCAACACACATGCGCGAATCCGGGGTACAGTGGTAATGCGCCTGTCGAGCGTTTCGAATACTCGGCGGGCGATCGCAGTGTATGACTGGAGGATTTGCTCCTCCAGAGTTCCCATGAGGATGCCCGGTCGGTGGCACGATCGGCTCCGAACCGACCGCCCTCCGCGCGGACCGTGCGCACCACTCGCGTACGACCGCAGATGAGGGGCCCCCTCAGCGGCACGAGCGCTCGAGCGACGGCAGTGGTCCCGCGCCATCCGGCCAACCCACGGCCGGCCCAGTACCCAGGTGCGGTACGACCCCCAGCGTTCGCCTCGCGCCGCGTCTCACAGAAGAGGCAACATTCTGTCTACGCAAGTTACGACTTTCCGGGATCTTGGGATCCTTCCCGAGACGGCCGAGGCTCTTGAGGCCGTCGGCATTCTGTCCCCTTTCCCCATTCAGGAGATGACGCTCCCCGTCGCGCTCTCCGGCACCGATGTCATCGGCCAGGCCAAGACCGGCACGGGCAAGACCCTCGGTTTCGGCCTGCCGCTGCTGGAGCGCGTCACCGTCCCCGCGGACGTCGAGGCGGGCCGGGCGAAGCCCGAGCAGCTGACCGACGCGCCGCAGGCGCTGGTCGTCGTCCCCACCCGCGAGCTGTGCACCCAGGTCACCAATGACCTGCTCACCGCCGGCAAGGTGCGGAACGTCCGGGTGCTCGCGATCTACGGCGGCCGTGCGTACGAGCCTCAGGTCGAGGCGCTGCGCAAGGGCGTCGACGTGATCGTCGGCACGCCCGGCCGGCTGCTCGACCTGGCCGGCCAGAAGAAGCTGGACCTCTCCAAGGTCCGCGCGCTCGTTCTCGACGAGGCCGACGAGATGCTCGATCTGGGCTTCCTGCCCGACGTCGAGAAGATCATCCAGCAGCTTCCGGCGAAGCGTCAGACGATGCTGTTCTCGGCGACCATGCCGGGTGCGGTCATCGGCCTTGCCCGCCGTTACATGTCGCAGCCCACGCACATCCGCGCCACCTCGCCCGACGACGAGGGCGCGACCGTGGCGAACACCGCGCAGTACGTCTACCGCGCGCACTCCATGGACAAGCCGGAGATGGTCTCCCGCATCCTGCAGGCCGACGGCCGCGGGCTCGCGATGATCTTCTGCCGCACCAAGCGCACGGCTGCCGACATCGCCGAGCAGCTGCAGCGCCGCGGCTTCGCCTCCGGCGCGGTCCACGGCGACCTCGGCCAGGGCGCGCGCGAGCAGGCGCTCCGCGCCTTCCGCAACGGCAAGGTGGACGTCCTCGTCTGCACCGATGTCGCGGCTCGCGGCATCGACGTCGAGGGCGTTACCCATGTCATCAACTACCAGTCGCCGGAGGACGAGAAGACGTACCTCCACCGCATCGGCCGCACCGGCCGCGCGGGCGCCAAGGGCATCGCGATCACGCTGGTCGACTGGGACGACATCCCGCGCTGGCAGCTGATCAACAAGGCGCTGGACCTCGGCCTCAGCGACCCGGTCGAGACGTACTCCACGTCGCCGCACCTGTTCGAGGAGCTGAGCATCCCGGCCGGCACAAAGGGCGTACTGCCCCGTGCCGAGCGCACCCGCGCGGGCCTGGGTGCGGAAGAGGTCGAGGACCTCGGCGAGACGGGCGGCCGCGGCCGCAAGTCGTCGGCCACTGCGACCGCGACCGAGGAGCGCGCGCCGCGCACCCGCACGCCGCGCCAGCGCCGCCGCACCAGGTCGGGCACACCGTCGGCGGAGACCACGCCGTCCACGGAGACGGTGGAGTCCACGGTGGCTCCGGAGTCCTCGGACTCCGCCGCCGAGCCGCGCACTCCGCGCCGCCGTCGCAGGACTCGCGTGGGCGCGCCTGCGGCTGCGGAGCCGGTCGCCTCGGTGACCGCCGTGGCGACGGTGGAGCTCCCTGAGCCTGCGCCCGAGGCCGAGGCGAAGCCCCGTCGCCGTACGCGCGCGGTGAAGGCCGTGGACACGGTCGAAGCGGTCGCAACGGACGCCGAGACCAAGCCCCGCCGGCGCACCCGCGCGGTGAAGGCCACGGACACCGCCACGGTCGAGGCCGTCGCCACGGAGACGGAGACCGAGACCAAGCCCCGTCGCCGTACCCGCGCGGTGAAGGCCGTGGACACGGTCGAAGCGGTCGCCACGGACGCCGAGACCAAGCCCCGTCGCCGCACCCGTACGCCGAAGGCCGCCCAGCCCGAGAGCTGATCGCCTTTTCGACGGCCCGGCCCCTTTCCGAGGGGCCGGGCCGTCGGCGTTTGCGGCCGCCCGGGCCACACCGGCGCATGCCCGTTAGCCTCGTGGCATGAGCCGGCCTCCCACCTTCGCCCCGCCGCCCTGCGCCAGCCCCCGACTCCTGAGCACCTCCCGCGGTGACTTCGCCGTCCTCGACGCGCGGCCCAGCACGCAGGACAAGGACATCAAGGCCACCGCCCTCCTGCTGCCCGGCTACACCGGCAGCAAGGAGGACTTCATCGCCCTGCTCGAGCCCCTTGCAGCCGCCGGTTACCGCGCCGTCGCCGTCGACGGCCGCGGGCAGTACGAGACCGACGGACCCGACGACCAAAGCGCCTACGCCCAGACCGAGTTGGCCCGCGATGTGCTCGCGCAGGCCGAGGCGGTCGGCGGGCCCGTGCATCTCCTCGGGCACTCTCTCGGCGGGCAGATCGCCCGTGCCGCCGTCATCGTCGAGCCGACCCTGTTCCGCTCGCTCACCCTCATGGCCTCCGGCCCCGCCCGTATCAGCACCGCCCAGCAGCAGAAGGTCAAGATGCTCAGCGACGCGCTCGCGGTGCTGGAAATGGACCAGGTGTGGGAGGCGATGAAGGCGCTCGATCCGCCCGAGGACGCGGACACCGACCCGGGCAACGGCGAGGATCTGCGCCGTCGTTGGCTGCGGCACAGTCCCGTTCAGCTGATCGCGACGGGCCGTCAGCTGACCGTCGAGCCCGACCGGATCGACGAGCTCGCCGCCGTACAGCCGCTGCCCAAGCATGTGCTGAGCGGCGAGCGTGACGACACCTGGCCGGTTCCGCTGCTCGACGACATGGCGCAGCGGCTGTCCGCGCACCGGACCGTGATCGCCGGGGCCGAGCACTCCCCCAACACCGACCGGCCGCTGGAGACCGCGGCCGCCGTCATCGGTTTCTGGGATCGGCACTGAGAGATCAGGGCTCAGAGATCAGTACTGGGACTGGAGGTGCTGCCAGAAACCGTCCCGCAGCGCCCGCCGCAGCACCGCATGCCCGCGCAGCGACCGCTGCAGCACCCGCTCCGCCTCGATCAGCAGATCCTGGTCCACCGGCCCCGGCAGGTAAGGGTGGCCCGGCAGAAGCTCGACCATCGTCTCCCGGCCGCGCTCGGCCAGCCAGGTCGCCGCGATCTGCGCGCCGACGAACCGCACCTCGTCGCGCGACGGCGGCGGCGCGCCTTCGTTCTCGTACGTCGTGACCGGGCGGCGGGTGATGTACGGCCGGCAGAAGTCCAGGTCGAACGTCCGCTGGCTGTCCACCTCCCACAGCAGTGGCTCGGCCTGGTTGCGTCCGTCCCCCGCCTCGATGCCCCACAGATGCACCCGAGCGCCGTAACCCTGCGCCGCCTCGACGGCCGAGACCAGGTCCTCGTCGCCGCCCACCAGCGCCGCGTCGCTGATCGCGCGGTGCCGGGCCAGTGACTCCAGGTCCGTACGGATGAGGGAGTCGACGCCTTTCTGCTGGTTGTTGGCGTTGAGGTTGCCGAGCCGCACCTTGACGTCCGGCAGTTCGGCGATGGACTGCTGCTCGGAGGTGTGGATCCGGCGTCTCGCGCCGTCGTACCAGTACACGCGCAGCAGCCGGCTGTCCGCGAAGATCGTGCGAGCCTTGTCGATGAAGGCCTCGATCAGCCCTTCCGCGTCCAGGTCGAAGGAGCGCCGGTCCTCGGTGCCCGCGACCAGCAACCCGGCCGCAGCATAGACGTAACCGGCGTCGACGAAAATGGCGTGCGTGGACGGGGTCTTGGCGACCTCGGCGAGCATGCGATGGAGCAGCTCGTTGGTGCGCTCCAGGCGGGCGCTGATCTCGTTGATCTCTGCATCGTTCATACGGTGCTCATTCTCACCGGCCCCGCCCCTACCTGCCAGTACTTAGGCATTCGAAAAATTTCCTTAGCGTAGGGAATGTTTGCAGGATGCATCCCGTTGCAGACATATGTAACCCATGAGTTAGTGAGTGCAGACGAAGGGAGAAGCAATGCGCTTCGAGATCATGCGCCTGGACGATGTCGACGGCAACGCCGTGGACAGCACCGTCGTGGACGCCGCCTCCGTCAACAGGATCGTGCAGCAGGCCGCCGCTACGGGCCAGCGCATCTATATCCGCCCGATCGAACCCGCGGCCGTGTAACACCGCAGCCCAGACGCAGCTCGCCCCCGTACGGAGATCCGTACGGGGGCGTCGTTGTCCCACCGGGCGCGGGTCAGGCGGCCTGGATCACCTGTGTGACGCCGTTGATGATCTGCTGCACGGCGATCGCGGAGAGCATCATGCCCGCGAGCCGCGTCACCAGCACCACACCGCCCTCCTTGATGACCCGGATGATCAGCAGCGAGTAGCGCATGGTCAGCCAGAGCACGAGGTGCATCACCACGATCGCGGTCCACACCGACACCTGCTGGGCCGCGCCGTCCGCGTGCTGCACCGCGAGGATCACCGACACGATCGCGCCGGGCCCGGCGAGCAGCGGCATGCCCAGCGGCACGAGCGCCACATTGACGTCCTTGGTCTGCTGGGGCTCGTCCGTCTTGCCGGTGAGCAGATCGAGCGCGATGAGGAGCAGCAGCAGACCGCCCGCGATCATCAACGCGGGCACGGAGACATGCAGATAGTCCAGGATCTGCTGGCCGAGAATGCCGAACACGGTGATCACGCCGAAGGCGACGGCCACCGCCTGCCAGGCCATCCGGCGCTGTACCTTCGCGGGCCGGCCGGAGGTCAGCGCGAGAAAGATCGGCGTGATCCCGGGGGGATCCATGATCACAAAAAGGGTCAGAAAGAGAGATCCGAAAACGGCAGCGTCAAACACAGTGAGCCTTGCGGGGTGTCGGGGTGGTGGTGCGGGGTCGGGGTGTCACAGGCGCGACGACGCGCGGGAGCGCCAAGACGTGAGGTCAGGGGCGCTCGGTGGCCGGAAGGGGCCGCGCGTTGAAGCCACCGTCAGCGGTGAAGCCACGGTCAGCGGCGGGGACTTCCCCCGGTGCCGGGCACCGGGAACGCGCCCGTCGCACGCCGCGTGATCTCGCCGTAGATCTCCGGGTCGGTGGTGTAGTCGCCGAGTCGGCAGGTCTTGCGGCTGCCGTGATAGTCGCTGGATCCGGTGGCCAGCAGCCCGAGGTCCGCGGCGAGAACGCGCAGCCGCTCCCGGGCCGGGGCGTCGTGGTCCATGTGGTCGACCTCGATGCCGTCGAGGCCCGCCGTCGCAAGCTCGGCTATCACCTTCTCGGACACCGTGCGGCCGCGCTGCGCGGCCATCGGGTGCGCGAAGACGGCGACGCCGCCCGCGGCCTTGACCAGCCGGACCGCTGTGAAGGGGTCGAGCTCGTGCTTGACGACATGGGCCCGGCCGCCGTCGGCGATCCACTCCGGCGTGAAGGCGTCGGAGACGGTCGGCACGACGCCGAGCTCGACGAGCGCGGACGCGATGTGCGGACGGCCGACGGACCCTTCTCCGGCGATGCGCGCGACCCGGTCCCAGTCGATCGGCACGCCGAGCTCCTGGAGCTTGGCCACCATCGCCTGCGCGCGCGGCACCCGGTCGTCCCGTACGAGCTCACGCTCGCGCAGCAGTTCCGGCTCGTGCGGATCGAAGAGATACGCCAGCAGATGCAGGCTCACTCCGTCGAGACGGCAGGAGAGCTCGGCGCCGGTGACAAGGGTCAGGCCCTCGGGGAGCGCGACGGCCGCCTCGGCGTGGCCGCGGGTGGTGTCGTGGTCGGTGAGCGCGACGACGTCCAGTCCGGCAGCGGCGGCATTGCGCACCAGCTCGGCCGGAGTGTCCGTGCCGTCGGACGCCGTGGAGTGGGTGTGCAGATCGATGCGCACGACGCGTGACTCCAGGGACGGCTGACGGACAGGGGACGGTCCAGTGTATCGGTCATGCGTACGCCCCCGGTTCGGCGATCGGCCCTCGCGTACGGAGAGGTCCGACCTCGCGTACGGGACCGCGCCAGGGCGGCCGTGCGAAGACGCCCTACGACGCGGGCGTTACGACAACAGCCGCGGCGACAGCGCGCCGCACGGCAGCAGTTCCACTTCCGCGCCCGCGTCGCGCAGATCGGTGAGCACCAGCTCGTCGTACATCAGCAGCCCCGACTGTTCCGGCCAGACGATCGCCCACAGCCACAACCCCCGCGCCTCGCCCGCGAAGACCGCGCGGTCGTCGGGCGAGCTGGTCACATGCCACAGCGGAGTGGGCCGGCCGGCGGCGAGCACCTTGACCTGCGGCGGCTTGTCGACGCTGATGTGCGGTCCCGGGTCGGGGCCGTCTATACCGGCATAGCGCGCGCCGAGGCCGACACCCAACTCTTCGGCGACCAGCAGCAGTTCGCCGATACCGCCGAGCGGGCCCGGGCCCGAGCAGGCGACGGCGGTGGCACGGCCGCCGCTGCGGTCGTCGCCCGCGTACGCGACACCGGTGAAGAGCCACCCGACGGGCAGCGGCCAGGGCATCCAGACAGGGACTTTCGCACGGTGCACGACCACACCGAGGGCCTCGACGCTGGGCGGGATCACCGGCTGCAGCGGGTGCACAGCGCCGTGCACATCGCACTGCCAGGAGTCGGCAAAGAGACCGGGCGCCCTGACCCGGCCACCGCACTTCGGGCAACTGGGTTCGCCCCTCATAGCGCCCAACGGTCCTCCCCGGCCGTCGTCGCGTCAAGGACGATCACCCGTCCGGCGTGTGCTCCCACCAGCCAAAATTAGATGCGACTTACATTGATTAGAGTGGCTAACTTATTGCATGTATTCGCTGAGACTGGGCGTCGCGTCCAGGCCCTTGGCGATGGACGGCAGGATCGGGTCCACCAGACCGAGCCGCACATGGGCGGATCGCTGCTGCTGCTCGCCGCCGACCTGCTGGTGCTCGGATACGGGAACCACACCGTGGCCGTCGTCGGCACGATCGTCTCCGGCGCGCCGATCGGCGTGAGCAACACCGTCTACACCGAACTCGCCCTCGGCGTCTCCGACGCGCCCCGGCCCGCGCACGCGACCGAGGACGGAGTGTCCGTGTTCGCCAACTGACGCCGCTCAGTCGAGAGTTACGGACCTGCGCAGCGGATCGCGCAGGTCCGTGCCCTGCGTCAGCCACCGCTCCTGGAGTTCCTGCGCCCCGTGCACCCGCTTCCAGGCCGCCTCGTTCGACGTCATCGGCAGCAGCGGCAGAAAGCGCACCGGATCCATCGGCGCGTCCAGTTCCAGGTCCTCGACCAGCCCGCCCGGCTCCGCGACCAGTACCGAGCTGAACGGCGCGGCGGGCCAGAGCGGATCGCCCACGTCCAGCGATGCGCCGGGCGCCACGACGACGCCTTCGACTTGCGGGGAGGCGGCCAGTACGGCGAGCGGACGGAGCACCTTGTCGGTGTCGGCGAGCCCGGCGCGTACCGACAGGACCAGCTCGGCGCGCGGGCCCTTCACCGGGTCGGCAAGGGCCGCGGTGGGGTCGGTCATCGGGTGGGCGGACATGCCGAGGGTGGCGTATCTCACGATGTCCGCGGCGCTGCCGTCGCCGTGTCCGCCGCGGAACCGGAGCACCTCGATGCGGTCCGTACCGAGGAACGTCACAGCCGCGCGTGCGTCCGGCTCACCAAGTGCCGTACGCAGCCGGGCTTCGACCAGTGCAAGAACATCTCCCATGTCGTGAGCATAAAGCGCGTATGGAACGGGCAAAGGAAGGGATTGACCCTCAGTCGGCTGGTAGTCTGGGCCGCTGGTCGGGACGGCACGCTGATGGGGGCACCCCCAGGCGGAGTCTGGGGGAGTTGCTCTCCAATCCCGATGACACGTCGTCCCTTACGGGGGACCGGCCGGAGGAGGTGGGGTCTGCGGTGGATCGAAGTCGACCGTGCAGTACCAACCGCTCTTCCGCACGACACCTCTCCTTGGTGATCTGAGGCCTGCCCGCACGGGGCCCACGGGATTTCGCACGACGGAAGAGCACTTCGTTTTTGCCTGTCTGTAGCGAACGCCGTCACCGCGATGCCGCGGTGCCGCCCGCTTTGCGGACGTACACATCACGTCCCCATTCCGGGCTGTGCCACGCCAGCCGCCGACGGCCTCTCCGTGAAGGAGCCGTCCCATGTCGATGATCCGTGACCTGCGCGAAGCAGTCCGCCCCAACCTGCGCAAGAGCAGCGCCGCGTACAACGCGTACGACACCACCCGCGACCCCTCCGCCGCCAGCGCCGTCGTCGACTGCGCCGTCTACCGCGACGGGAAGCGGCTGGAGACCGACGCCTGCCAGACCCCGCACGAGGCGATGCTGCGGGTGCGTGAGGGCGGCGGCTTCGCGTGGATCGGGCTGCACGAGCCGACCGAGGCCGAATTCGCCGGTATCGCCGCGGAGTTCGGGCTCCACCCGCTGGCCGTCGAGGACGCGGTCCACGCCCACCAGCGGCCCAAGCTGGAGCGCTACGACGACACGCTGTTCACGGTCTTCAAGACCATCCACTACGTCGAGCACGCCGAACTCACCGCGACCAGCGAGGTCGTCGAGACCGGCGAGGTGATGTGCTTCACCGGACGGGACTTCGTCATCACCGTCCGGCACGGCGGCAAGGGCTCGCTGCGGGCGCTGCGGCACGGGCTGCAGAAGGACGCGGAACTGCTCGCCAAGGGGCCGTCCTCGGTGCTGCACGCCATCGCCGACCATGTCGTCGACGGATACATCGCGGTGGCCGAGGCCGTGCAGGACGACATCGACGAGGTCGAGATCGATGTCTTCTCCGCACCGACGAAGGGCAGCACGCGCGGCGGCGACGCCGGCCGGATCTACCAGCTCAAGCGAGAGGTCCTGGAGTTCAAGAGGGCCGTGTCCCCGCTGCTGCGGCCGATGCAACTGCTGAGCGAGCGGCCGATGCGGCTGATCGACCCGGACATCCAGAAGTACTTCCGCGATGTCGCCGACCACCTCGCCCGAGTCCAGGAAGAGGTCATCGGCTTCGACGAGCTGCTGAACTCCATCCTCCAGGCCAATCTGGCGCAGGCGACGGTCGCGCAGAACGAGGACATGCGCAAGATCACCTCCTGGGCGGCGATCATCGCCGTCCCGACGGCGGTCTGCGGCGTGTACGGCATGAACTTCGACCACATGCCGGAACTGCACTGGCAGTACGGCTACCCGATGGTGCTCACCGGCATCGCCGGGGCCTGTATTGCGATCCACCGCACCCTCAAGCGCAACGGCTGGCTGTAGGCGGCGGGCCCGCAGTGGTTAGGCTGCGGGCATGACAGACGCGCTGCTCGACCAGGCCCTCGTCGAGGAGGCCACCAAGAAGTCCGGCCTCATCTGGGTCCGGGGCGAGGGTCCCGCGCGGGCGCTGTGGCACGTGTGGCACGAGGGCGCGGCCCACATCGTCGGCGACGGTCCCGGCGAGCAGCCGCTTCCGCAGCTGGTGAACGGCGGCACGGCCGAGGTCACGGTCCGCAGCAAGGACAAGGGCGGCCGGCTGATCGCCTGGACGGCGGCGGTGAGTGAGCTGGAACCGCACTCCGAGGCGTGGGAGTCGGCCGTCGCCGAACTCAAGGGCAAGCGGCTGAACGCCCCGGACGGCGAGCGGATGACGGAGCGGTGGGCCCAGGAGTGCCGGGTGCTTCGGCTCGAGCCTAAGAACGTGACCACCGAGTTCTCGGACGAGTCCTTGTCGGCCCCGCCGCTGGCGACCTCGGCGACGACCCGCCGCCCGATCCCGGCGGCGCTGCCGCGCCTGCTCCTCAAGCGCAAGAAGAAGCGCGGCTAGGTCTTTCGTCTGGGTCAGGCCCTAGAGGGCCGGGCTCAGTCGCTGGTCTTGGGGAGCTGGCCGCCGTAGTCGACCGTCTCCTCCTTCGACGGCGCCTCCAGTGCGAACTCCTCGTCCCAGTCGCCGAGCGTCAGCACCCCGGCGCCGCCCGCCCGCGCGAACTGCAAGGGGTAGGGCTCGCCCTCCAGCGAGACGTCGAGCATGCCGCCCTCCCCGCTCTCGCCGGCCTTCACCTTGATCGCGCGTATGCCGCCGACCTTGGTGCGGTCGCCCTTGCTCAGCGTGCCCTGCAACCCGAGCAGCCCCTCCAGCAGCACGTCCATGTCCGTGAAGCCGCGGAACTGCTTGTACGCCGGGTCTCCCTTGGGCACCTTCACGTACTTGTCGTCGAGCTTGCCGGCCGCTTCCGCGTCGGTCTTGCTGGGAGGCTTGCCGGAGTCCTCGCCGTCCGCATGAGTCCAGAAGCCCGCGTCGGCCTTGAGATAGAGGGCGTCGCCCACCCGCAGCAGTTCGAAGGTGTTGTCCTTCGAGGTGACGGAGCCGGTGCCGCCGTCGTGCTTGAGGCGCATGTTCAGCTTGTACGTGCCGCCCTTGCTGACCAGCGTGCCGGAGAGGCGTACCGCCGCCGCCGAGTCCGCCGCCGCGCGCGCCTTCGTCTCGATCTCGTCGGCGGACAGCTTGCCGACGCCGTTGGTCCCCGCGTCCGGATCCTCGCCGCAGGCCGTGAGCGAGAGGGTCAGCCCGGCGCACAGAGCCACACAGAGCGCGGCCCTGCGGAGCCGGAAAACCGGGGGGAGGGGAGTCACCAGCACTCTGCCTCTCATCTGCTTGTCATGGGTGGCAGACCGCAGCGTACCCGGGCGGAGGACGGCGCTCCGCAGAGAGCCGTACGGACGTCGGACAGGGGCGACACGGATCGGTACGGGCTAGCCTGAAGCCGTCGAACAGCGGCGATTCCCGGCAAAAGAGGAGGCGCGAGCATGGCTGCAGGCGCCTCCCGTGTCTTTGTCTCCCATCTCGCCGGAGTACCCGTCTTCGACCCCCACGGGGACCAGGTCGGACGCGTCCGCGACCTGGTCGCGATGCTGCGCGTCGGCCGCCGTCCGCCCCGGCTGCTCGGCATGGTCGTCGAGGTGCTCAGCCGCCGCCGGATCTTCCTTCCGATGACCCGGGTCACCGGCCTCGAGTCGGGCCAGGTCATCACCACGGGAGTGCTGAACATGCGGCGCTTCGAGCAGCGGCCCACCGAGCGGCTGGTGCTCGGCGAGCTGCTCGACCGGCGCGTACGCCTGGTGGACAGCGGCGAGGAGGCCACCGTTCTGGACGTCTCGATCCAGCAGCTGCCGGCCCGCCGCGAATGGGAGATCGGCAAGGTCTTCGTGCGCAAGGGCAAGGGCGGGGCCCTTCGCCGCAGAGGCGCGACGCTGACCGTCGAATGGTCCGCGGTGACCGGCTTCTCGCTGGAGGAGCACGGGCAGGGCGCGGAGAACCTGGTCGCCACCTTCGAGCGGCTGCGCCCGGCCGATGTCGCCAATGTGCTGCACCATCTGTCTCCGAAGCGGCGGGCCGAGGTCGCGGCCGCCCTCGACGACGACCGGCTGGCCGATGTGCTGGAGGAGCTGCCGGACGACGACCAGGTGGAGATCCTCGGCAAGCTCAAGGAGGAGCGCGCGGCGGACGTGCTGGAGGCGATGGACCCGGACGACGCGGCCGATCTGCTCTCCGAGCTGCCCGAGGCGGACAAGGAGCGGCTGCTGATGCTGATGCGCCCGGACGACGCGGCGGATGTGCGGCGGCTGATGTCGTACGAGGAGCGGACGGCGGGCGGTCTGATGACCACCGAGCCGATCGTGCTGCGGCCGGACGCCACCGTCGCGGACGCGCTGGCGCGGGTACGCCAGCAGGACCTCTCCCCCGCGCTCGCCGCGCAGGTGTACGTGTGCCGGCCGCCGGACGAGACGCCGACGGGCCGGTACCTGGGCACGGTGCACTTCCAGCGGCTGCTGCGGGATCCGCCGTTCACTCTGGTCGGTTCCGTCGTGGAGAGCGATCTCCCGCCGCTCGCGCCGGACACCCCGCTGCCGGAGGTGACCAGCTATCTCGCGACGTACAACATGGTCGCCGCGCCGGTCGTCGACGAGAGCGGCTCGCTGCTGGGCGCGGTGACCGTGGACGACGTACTCGACCATCTGCTGCCGGAGGACTGGCGGGAGACGGAGTTCGAGGAGTCCGCCCATGGGTAGCGAGCACGGGCTGACCGAGCGCGGGGAGCCCAGGGAGCGCGTCCCGACGGGCTCGAGTGCCCTGCCGCGCCACCGCAGCCGGCTCGATGTGCCGCGCACACCGCGCCGGACACTGCTGCCGGAGTACGACCCCGAAGCCTTCGGCCGGTTCTCGGAGCGCATCGCGCGCTTCCTGGGGACCGGGCGGTTCCTCGTCTGGATGACGCTGACCGTCGCCTTGTGGGTCGTCTGGAACACCACGGCTCCCGACGATCTGCGTTTCGACGAGTACCCCTTCATCTTTCTGACGCTGGCGCTCTCGCTGCAAGCCTCGTACGCGGCTCCGCTGATCCTGCTGGCCCAGAACCGCCAGGACGACCGGGACCGGGTCACCCGTGAACAGGACCGCAAGCAGAACGAGCGGTCGATCGCGGACACGGAGTATCTGACCCGGGAGATCGCATCGCTGCGCATCGGCCTCGGCGAGGTGGCGACGCGGGACTGGATCCGCTCCGAGTTCGAGGATCTGATCAAGGAACTGGACGAGCGGCGCGTATTCCCGCACGAGCGGCGGGACGGACGTGACAAAGGCGACCGCTGACAGGGCTTTCCGGTCGCGGGAGGCAGCGCCGTACCATCGTCCTTATGGCTACGGAAGACGCGGTGCTTGAAGCACTGGCGACGGTGAACGACCCCGAGATCAACAAACCCATCACCGACCTCGGCATGGTGAAGTCGGTCGAGATCGGGTCCGACGGCACAGTGGCCGTCACGGTCTATCTCACCGTCTCCGGCTGCCCGATGCGCGAGACCATCACCCAGCGCGTCACGGACGCCGTCTCGCTTGTCGAGGGCGTCACGGGCGTCGACGTCACGCTGGACGTGATGAGCGACGAGCAGCGGCGCGAACTCACCGCGTCCCTGCGCGGCGCCACGGCCGAGCGCGAGGTCCCCTTCGCCCAGCCCGGCTCGCTGACCAGGGTGTACGCCGTGGCCTCCGGCAAGGGCGGCGTGGGCAAGTCTTCCGTCACGGTGAACCTCGCGGCGGCGATGGCGGCCGACGGACTGAAGGTCGGCGTCGTCGACGCGGACATCTACGGGCACTCGGTGCCCAGGATGCTGGGCGCGGACGGCCGTCCGACCCAGGTCGAGAACATGATCATGCCGCCGTCGGCGCACGGCGTGAAGGTCATCTCGATCGGAATGTTCACGCCGGGCAACACGCCTGTGGTGTGGCGCGGCCCGATGCTGCACCGTGCGCTGCAGCAGTTCCTCGCGGACGTGTACTGGGGCGACCTGGACGTCCTCCTGCTGGACCTTCCGCCGGGCACCGGCGACATCGCCATCTCGGTCGCCCAACTGGTGCCGAACGCCGAGATCCTGGTGGTGACCACGCCGCAGCAGGCGGCGGCGGAGGTCGCCGAACGCGCCGGCTCGATCGCCGTGCAGACCCACCAGAAGATCGTGGGCGTCGTCGAGAACATGTCGGGCCTGCCGTGCCCGCACTGCGACGAGATGGTCGACGTATTCGGCAGCGGCGGCGGCCAGCGGGTCGCGGAGGGCCTGACCAAGACGACCGGCGCGAATGTGCCGGTCCTCGGCCAGATCCCGATCGACGTACGGCTCCGCGAAGGCGGCGACGAGGGCAAGCCGGTCGTCCTGACGGACCCGGACTCCCCTGCTGGCTCGGCGCTGCGCGCGATCGCCGGCAAGCTCGGCGGCCGCCAGCGCGGCCTGTCGGGTATGTCGCTCGGCATCACGCCGCGGAACAAGTTCTAAGAAGACACGGTCTGGAAGTCCTCAGTCGCCGGACGGGCTTGTCGAGCCCGTCCGGCGCTCAGGGTCCTGGACGTACTGGATGTACTCGCTGTACTAGACGTACGGCCCGAGGTCCTTGACCACCGAGAAGCCGAGCCCGTACGCGCTCATGCCGCGCCCGTACGCCCCCACATGCACCCCGCCGCGCGTCGACCCCGCCAGTACCCAGCCGAATTCCGACTCGCGGTAGTGGAAGGACGTCGGCACTCCGTCGACCGGCAGCGACAGCATCGACCAGGCGGGTCCGGCCAGGTCATCCGCGAGGTCGAACGCGGTCTCCGTCTGCTGGTCCAGCCAGTCGTCACGCAGCGAGTGGTCCAGCTGTGCGGGCCAGGTGTGGGCCAGCAGTCCCGAGCCGGCCAGCCAGGCCGCCGAGGAGACCGTCGTGGCGTCCAGTACGCCCGTGCCGTCGCCACTGCGCCGCACGGGGCTGGAGGCGACGGTGATGACCACCGCGAACCGCTCCTTCTCCGCGCTCGCGGCTTCCGACCGTATCGACGGCTCGTCGCCGTGGCCCATCGAGCCGTGCTGCACCGTGCCGTCCGCTGCCGTGCCGACCTGCATCAGCCAGCGCGGTCCGGTGAAGGCCTCGTCCAGTCCGTACCAAGGGAACGTGGCTCGCAGATATCCGTCGGCCGCGTTCTGAGCCGCCGTCCCCGTCGATGCCGCCGCGGGCGGGCACTGCCCGTCGGGGGCAGGGGCATCGCTGACCGCGCCTTGCGCCGCCAGTCGACTTGTCGTCTCCATCCGGCCGCCTCCTCTGTGTTCAGGGTCCGGAGCGGACCCGCCCCCCTCGGGCGTCCTCGCGTCCTGACAGATGGAGAGAATAGCCACCCTGTCCCGGCTCGTAGGGATTGACAGACTCAGGTGGCGTCTGCGTCGAAGGGCGGGCGCTCGTCCTGAACGGGCTTTTCGCTCTTCTTGAGCAGGTCGGGAGTGCCGGGCGACCCGTTGACGGCGGCGGGTACGGAATCGCCGGAATCCTTGTTGTTCACCGCGTCCGCGACCTCGTTCATCTCCTTCTTGAGGTCGAAGCTGCTGCGGAGCTCCTTGAGCTCCTTCAAGTCCTCGTTCTCGTTCAGCTGCTTGCGGATGAACGTCTTGGGATTGAGGTCCTCGAACTCGAAGTCCTTGAATTCCGGGCCCAGTTCGCTGCGAATGTCTTCCTTCGCGCTGTCCGAGAACTCGCGGATCTTGCGGATGAAGCGGGTGACGTCCTGAATGACCTTCGGCAGCTTGTCGGGGCCGAAGACGAGCACGGCGAGCACCACTATGGTCACCAGCTCAAGTGCGCCTAGGTCATTGAACACCCTGCTGCTCCTCGTGTTCTCTGTGGCCCGCAGGTCGTATGGGGTCCGGGCCCGATCCACGGTACCCGGCGGGACTGCCGAGGCGGTACCGTCCCGGCTCCGGTGCCACGGTCTCGGCCCTGGGCGTTCTTCCGGGGGTCATGTGCCGGACGCGGAGCCGAGGGTGAGCGTCATCGTCCGTTCCTTTCCGCCGCGGACCAGGGTCAGCTCCAGCCGGTCGCCCGGACGGTGCGCGCGGATCTTGACGATCAGCTCCTCGCCGCTGTGCACGCGCTGGCCGTCGACCTTGGTGATGACGTCGCCGGGCTTGATGCCCGCCTTCGCGCCGGGGCCGTTCGGGGTGACCGGCGCGGCGCCGTCCTTGCCCTTCTCGCCGACGCGGGCTCCGTCGCCCGTGTACTTCATGTCCAGGCTCACGCCGATCACCGGATGCGTGGCCTTGCCGGTGTTGATCAGCTCCTCGGCGACGCGCTTGCCCTGGTTGATCGGGATCGCGAAGCCCAGGCCGATGGATCCGGCCTGGCCGCCCTCGGGGCCGGCTCCGGTGTCGGCGGCGCGGATCGCGCTGTTGATGCCGATGACACGGGCCTTGGTGTCCACCAGCGGCCCGCCCGAATTGCCGGGGTTTATCGGGGCGTCGGTCTGGAGGGCGTCGACATAGCTGACATCGCTCCCGTCGCCCTTCTCACCGCCGGCGGTGATGGGCCGCTCCTTGGCGCTGATGATGCCGGAGGTCACGGTGTTCTGGAGGTCGAAGGGCGCGCCGATCGCCACGACCGGGTCGCCGACCTGGACGTTGTCGGAGTTCCCGAGCGGCAGCGGCGTGAGGCCGGAGACTCCGGAGACCTTGACCACGGCGAGGTCGTAGCCGCTGTCCTTGCCGACGAGGGTGCCCTTGGCGGTCTCGCCGCCGCTGAAGGTGACCGAGATCTCGCCGGACGAGCCCGCCGGGTCGACGACATGGTTGTTGGTGAGGATGTGGCCCTGCTCGTCGAGGACGAAGCCGGTGCCCGTGCCCTGTTCGCCGCCGCCGCTGACATGCAGCGTGACCACGCTCGGCAGGGCACTGGCGGCGATGCCGGCGACGCTGTCGGGCGCGCGGTTGCCGTTGTCCTTGGGCGCCTGATCCAGCTCGACCTGGGTGATGCCGCCGTTGCGCTCGATGTACGAGCCGATGCCGCCGCCTATGCCGCCGGCGACGAGCGCCAGCAGGACCGCGCCGAGCAGCAGCGAGCCACGGCGGCGGGACTTCCTGGCCGGCTCGCCGGGATGGGTCAGCGGCTGGGCTCCGGGTGCGGCCCAAGGGTCGTACTGCAGCCAGAGGGAGGGCTGAGGGTGCGGGTGGCCGGACATGGGGTGCTGGGCCGGTGGCGAGGGCGCGAACGCTCCGGCGTCGGCCGGTGTCGGAGGTGCAAAGGCTCCGGCGTCGGCGGGCGTCGGAGGTGCAAAGGCTCCGGCGTCGGCCGGTGTCGGGGTGCCGTTCGCCGCGGTGTACTGCGGCGGTACGGGCGTACCTTGCGCGGGAGTCGGCACCGGTCGCTGCACGGGCGGCGCGGGCGCCCACGGCCCGGGCCCGCCGTACGGCGGAGTGCTGTACTCGTCGGGCTGGTGCAGCGGCCCCGTCCTGAGCCGGTCGGCCACCGGTCCCGGTACGGGCTCCGCCGTCGTCGCCGGTGCCGTCACCGGGGGCAGCTCGGCGGTCACCTCGGCATCCGCGGGTGCGGGCACCTGGGTCGCCAGGGCCTCGTGGCTCGCCAGGGTCTCGGCGCTCTGCTCAGGTGCCGGTACCGGCACGGACGGCCGCACCTCTGGCTCCACGTGAGTCGCACGTCCCGCGCTGGGCCGGCTCCACCACTTCGCCTTCGGTCCGGTGGGCTTCCCGTCGTCCATGCTCTCCCCGCAACTGCCGGCCTACTGCGGCACCCCCGCGGGGCACCCCTCAGAGGATTCAACCAGGTTTGCGAATCGCCGCGCAGGGGCCCTGTCAGCGCCGGGGCGGCAGAGACAGTGCGGACTGCGTCGGGGCAACGAGGTGTGTGGGGGCCGGTGTGACGGACGGGCTGGGGGCGGGAGCGGTGGCGAGCTGGAAGGCCGAGCCCGCGGGACGTATCAACGGCGGCGGGGTGAAGGAGGAGTTGAACAGCGCCAGCGCGGAGAACGGATGGTTCAGCGGGGCCGCGGGGGCCAGCGGGCTGGGGCCCGCGACGCCGAGCTGCTGGTCCTGCGAGTTGCTCAGGCTGCCGCCTCGGCGGCGGTCCTCCGCGCTCCTGACGCCCGATCCGGTCGACGGGGCGGTGGCGGCACGTACCGGCGTCACATTGTTACCCGTGCCCTGGCCTCGGGGGCCCGCCTGGAGCGAGGCGTCCAGGGGCATCGCTCCGCCGAGCGCGATCGCGGCGAAGGACACGGCACTGGCGGCCGCGAAGGCGAACCTCCGGCCGCGCCAGGGTGAGCGCTCCGCTTCCGTACGACCCACTTCATGGATGCGGAAGCCGCCGGAGCTGGGCAGCAGCGCGGCGTGGGCTCCCTCGGGGACGTAACCGAACGTCTCCGAGCGGGAGTCCCCGCGTCGTCCCGCGGACGGATTCAGCGCTCCGAAAACAGCGTCGGTGATCCGGCCCCCGTCGAACGGTCCGCCCCTGCCGTCGTCCTCTCCCGGTCCCGCGGGCAGCCCTTGGAGCCGCGCGAGCAGCCCTTCGGAGGGCGGCGGCGGCGCGGTCTGGGCGAAGACGTCCTTGAGGCGGCGCTGCGCGTCGGCCTCGGCCTTGCATTTGGGACAGGTCGCCAGGTGCGCCAGCACCCGGTCCCTGGAGTCGTGTGTGAGCTCGCCGTCGACAAGCGCGGCGAGGCGGTCCCCCAAGTGCTGCTCTGCGGGGGTCGGGCTGGAGCCACTCACGCCGGTCCGACCTCCCCTGCCAAACCGACCACGCCCGCGAGCGTGCGCTGCTCGGCGCGCGCCTGCGGGGAACGGTGCTGCAGGGCCTTGCGCAGATGGGAGCGGCCCCGGTGGATCCGGCTGCGGACCGTGCCGAGCTTGACGCCCAGAGTCGCGGCGATCTCCTCGTACGAGAGCCCCTCGATGTCACAGAGCACCACCGCGGCACGGAACTCCGGCGCGAGGGTGTCCAGCGCCTGCTGGACGTCGGCGTCGAAGTGGGTGTCGTTGAAGACCTGCTGCGGGGAGGGCTCACGGCTGGGCAGCCGCTCGGCCGCGTCGTCACCGAGAGCGTCGAAGCGGATGCGCTGCTTCCTGCGGACCATGTCCAGGAAGAGATTGGTGGTGATGCGGTGCAGCCAGCCTTCGAAGGTGCCCGGCGTGTACGTCGACAGCGAGCGGAAGACACGGACGAAGACTTCCTGGGTGAGGTCCTCGGCGTCGTGCTGGTTGCCCGTCAGTCGGTAGGCGAGACGGTAGACCCTGCCGCTGTGCGTGCTGACGATCTCCTCCCACGTGGGAGGCGACCACGCCTGCGATTCCGCATCCGATGCGAACGTCGCGGTAGCTGCGGAGTCGACTGTTGCGGAACGGTCAGCGGTCTCGGTCACGGATTTCGGCTCACCCGCCGACCTGAGAAAGCGCTTCAGCACTCCTCTCCGATCCACAGGTGCAGCCGCACCTCCCCTGTCGGCTCTGGTGGTGTCCAGCGGAGCCCCTACCATAGCCACCTCGCCCGTTAGCTCCGGATAAGAATCTTTACGCGAATTTGGGTGCTGCTCAAGGCCCTGATTCATGCGATCCCCCTGTCCCGCATAACGCCCGGTCCCATCTGCGGGTTCCCGGGTGCAGCGGATACAGTCAGCGTCGCGCCAACTACGGGGACAGGAGAGGGTCATTACCGCCAACCGGCAGACGAGCTGGGCGTTCGCCGACGCCTTTGTCGCCGAGGACGATGCGCTGCGCTGGGCCCGTGACCGGTCCCGGGAGTCAGGGCTCGCCTCGGTGTCGCCAGGCACCGGCGCGGCGCTGCGACTGCTGGCTGCCACGGCGGACGCGAAAGCGGTCGCCGAGATCGGGACGGGGACGGGTGTCTCCGGGATCTACCTGCTGCAGGGGATGCGGCCCGACGGCGTACTGACCACGGTGGACCCGGAGCCGGACCGGCAGGTGTTCGCACGGCAGGCCTTCCGGGGTGCGGGATTCGCGGGGAACCGCGCGCGCTTCATCCCCGGCCGCGCACTCGATGTGCTGCCGCGGCTCGCGGACGGCGGATACGACCTGGTGTTCTGCGACGGCGACCGGATGGAGTCGCTGGACTATCTCGCTGAATCGTTGCGCCTGCTGCGACCTGGCGGTCTTGTCTGCTTCGAAGGCGTGTTCGCGGACGGCCGCACGGTCGATTCGGCGGCCCAGCCGGCGGAGGTCCTGCGGGTACGCGAACTGCTCCGGGCCGTCCGCGAGAGCCAGGAACTGCTCCCGTCCCTGCTCCCGGTGGGCGACGGCCTCCTCTGCGCAGTGCGCCGCGGCTGAACTGCGACCCCGCCTCGCTGACGCGGGTGCCCGGACACGACACTGCCCCGGCACCGCATCACGGTGCCGGGGCAGTGGAAGAGTTTCGTCAGCCGACGACCTTCTTCAGGGCGTCGCCGAGGGCATCAGCTTCGTCCGGAGTCAGCTCGACGACAAGCCGACCGCCGCCTTCGAGCGGAACGCGCATGACGATGCCCCGCCCCTCCTTGGTCACCTCGAGCGGGCCGTCGCCCGTCCGCGGCTTCATGGCCGCCATGCTCGTTCCCCTTCCTGAAACCAGCTCATCTCAGCCGCCACGGCCCCTGGATAGGCACGCGTCACCGGCGTCGAACACATTGCTTCCAGGTCATTATCCCGCATGGCGGGACCCGATGACCAACATCAGTCGGCATCGCTTAGGCAACGCGCTCTCGCAAAACCACTCAATTCGGCGATCCGCCTGCGATACTTCGCCGCCGCCCGCTCCGTTGCACCGGAAGATTGTTTGACGCAGGTCACATGCCCAGCGTCGTGGATCTCCGCCATGCTGAGCCTCGGACACCACTGCCCGAGCCGTAAAGGGGACCTGACATGGCCGACTCCGTGCTGTACGAGGTGAGCGACGGACTCGCGACGATCACGATCAACCGGCCCGAGGCCATGAACGCGATGAACACCGAGGCCAAGGTCGCTCTCCGGGACTCGTTGCAGGCAGCCGCCGCCGACCCCGACGTACGGGCGGTACTGCTCACCGCGTCCGGGCGAGCCTTCTGCGTCGGCCAGGACCTCAAGGAGCATGTCTCGCTGCTGGAGACCGACCGCGCGACCGGCTCCGGCAGCACCATGACCACCGTGCGGGAGCACTACAACCCCATCGTCCGCGCGCTGACCGGAATGCCGAAGCCGGTCGTCGCCGGGGTCAACGGCGTCGCCGCCGGCGCGGGCCTCGGCTTCGCGCTCGCCGCCGACTACCGGGTGGTGGCCGACACCGCCAAGTTCACGACCTCGTTCGCGGGCGTCGCGTTGACCGCGGACTCCGGGGTGTCGTGGACGCTGCCCCGGCTGATCGGCCAGAGCCGCGCCGCCGACCTGCTGCTCTTCCCGCGCTCCTTCTCCGCCCAGGAGGCCTTCGAGCTCGGCATCGCCAACAAGGTGGTCCCGGCGGACGAGCTGGCCGCCGAGGCCGCCGCGGTGGCCCGCGCGCTGGCCGAGGGCCCGACCCTGGCGTACGCGGCGCTCAAGGAGTCCCTGGCCTACGGCGCAGGTCACACGCTCAGCGAGACGCTCGAGAAGGAGGACGAGCTCCAGACGCGGGCGGGCGCGTCCGAGGACCACACGATCGCGGTCCAGGCGTTCATCGCCAAGGAGAAGCCGAAGTACCTCGGCCGTTAGGCACGGGGGCTTCGGACGACGCAGTCACGCAGGTGGTCGTCCACCAGCCCGCACGCCTGCATGAGCGCGTACGCCGTCGTCGGTCCGATGAAGCGCAGCCCGCGCTTCTTGAGGTCCTTGGCCAGCGCGGTGGACTCGTCCGTGACGGCCGGGACGTCGGCGATCGTGCGCGGAACCGGCCGCTTCGCCGGATCCGGTGCGTATGACCAGACCAGCGTGTCCAGCTCGCCGGCGGACCAGCCGGCGAGCACCTTCGCGTTGGCGAGCGTCGCGTCGATCTTCGCGCGGTTGCGGATGATGCCCTCGTCGGCGAGCAGTCGCTCCTTGTCGGCGTCGGTGTACTCCGCGACCGCGGCGATCTTGAAGTCGTCGAAGGCGCGGCGGAATCCCTCGCGCCTGCGCAGGATCGTGATCCAGGAAAGACCGGACTGGAACGCCTCCAGGCACAGCCGCTCGAAGAGGGCGTCGTCGCCGTGGACCGGCCGGCCCCACTCCTCGTCGTGGTACGTCACATAGTCCTCGGTGGACAGGCCCCAGGGGCAGCGCAGCTTCCCGTCGGGTCCCGGTACGGCGCCACCGGTCACTGTCCCGGCTCCTCGCCGGGCTTGGTGAACAGATCGCGCCTGCCTCCCGCCGTCGCCTGCGCGCCCGCCAGCGCCGACTCCAGCTCGGCGATCCGGGCGTCCCGCTCGGCGAGCTCGGCCCCGAGGCGGCCGAGCACATCGTCCACGTCCGCCATCCGGTAGCCGCGCGGGGAAACCGGCAGCCGGAGCGCCTCCACGTCCGCGCGGCCCACCGGCCGGGACGCGGGCAGCGGGTCGACCAGCTGCTCGGGCGCGGCCTCGGGCAGGGCCGCGCTGTCGCCGCCGCCGACCACGGTGAGCGTGACCGCGGCGACGACCACGACCATGGCGATCAGCAAGAAAATGAACACGAGCGACCCTCTCCCCGGACGGAAACTCCTCCGGTGCTGATCGTGCCACGGAGGTCCGACAGTTAGGGTCGCAGGCGGACGACCTGAGGAGGAAACAGCAGATGCTGCGGCTGGGAAAGCGTGAATTCGACGCGCACGAGCCGGTGATCATGGCGATCGTGAACCGTACGCCTGACTCCTTCTACGACCAGGGTGCGACGTTCCGCGACGAGCCGGCGCTCGCCCGCGTCGAGCAGGCGGTGGCCGAGGGCGCCGCGATCATCGACATCGGCGGGGTCAAGGCGGGCCCCGGCGAGGAGGTCACGGCCGACGAGGAGGCCCGGCGCACGGTCGGTTTTGTCGCCGAGGTACGCAGACGCCACCCGGACGTCGTGATCAGCGTCGACACCTGGCGGCACGACGTGGGCGCGGCGGTCTGCGAGGCGGGCGCGGATCTGCTGAACGACGCGTGGGGCGGGGTCGATCCGAGGCTGGCGGAGGTCGCCGCGCGGTACGGAGCGGGCCTGGTGTGCACGCATGCGGGCGGCACCGAGCCGCGGACGCGGCCGCACCGGATCGCGTACGACGACGTGGTGGCGGACATTCTCCGCGTGACGCTGTCGCTGGCCGAGCGGGCGGTGGAGCTGGGCGTGCGGCGGGACGGGATCATGATCGACCCGGGTCATGACTTCGGCAAGAACACCCGCCATTCGCTGGAGGCGACGCGTCGGCTCGGCGAGCTGGTGGAGACGGGCTGGCCGGTGCTGGTCTCGCTGTCCAACAAGGACTTCGTCGGCGAGACGCTGGACAGGCCGGTGAAGGAGCGGGTGATCGGGACGCTGGCGACGACGGCGGTGTCGGCGTGGCTGGGGGCGCGGGTGTACCGGGTGCACGAGGTGGCCGAGACCCGGCAGGTGCTGGACATGGTGGCGACGATCGCGGGCCACCGCGCGCCGGCGGTGGCCCGCAGGGGGCTGGCCTGAATCCGGTTTCCGGAGCCCCGGGAACTACCGGGCCGTCTCCTTGGTGACCAGCGAGACCGCTTCCTCCACCTCGTCCGTGACGTGGAACAGCAGCAGGTCACGCTCCGACGCCTTGCCCTGTGCCACCACCGTGTTCCGCAGCCACTCCACCAGGCCGCTCCAGTACTCGGTGCCGAACAGCACGATCGGGAAACGCGTCACCTTGCGGGTCTGGACCAGGGTCAGGGCCTCAAAGAGTTCGTCGAGCGTGCCCAGGCCGCCCGGCAGGACCACGAAGCCCGAGGCGTACTTCACGAACATCGTCTTGCGGACGAAGAAGTAGCGGAAGTTCACGCCGATGTCGACGTGCGGGTTGAGGCCCTGCTCGAAGGGGAGCTCGATGCCCAGGCCCACCGAGATGCCCTTGGCCTCCCGCGCACCCCGGTTCGCCGCCTCCATCGCGCCCGGGCCGCCGCCGGTGATCACCGCGAAGCCCGCGTCGACCAGCGCCTTGCCGATGCGGATGCCCGCGTCGTACTCGGGAGTCCCGGGCGCCGTGCGGGCGGAACCGAAGACGCTGATCGCGCTGGGCAGTTCGGCCAGTGCGCCGAAGCCCTCCACGAACTCGGACTGGATGCGCATGACCCGCCAGGGATCGGTGTGCACCCACTCGGAGTCGCCCTCGGTGTCCAGCAGCCGCTGGTCGGTGGTTCCGGGCTGTACCTGCTCCCTACGGCGCAGCACCGGGCCCAGTCGCTGCTCCTCCAGCGCCCGCAAACCCTCCGGGTTGCCCATGACCTGCTCCCTCCGCCGAACATCATTGCTTTGAGTCAGGGTAGGTCGACGAACGTTACGAAATGAGAAATCGCGGCAGTCAGGCAGTGAGCCAGTCCCGCAGCCGCTCCTCGCAGTGCGTGATCTTCTCGACCGCGACCTGCTCGTCCCGCTTGTGCGCGAAGAGCGCGTCACCGGGTCCGTAGTTCACCGCGGGCACCCCGAGCGCGCTGAAGCGTGAGACGTCCGTCCAGCCGAACTTCGGCCGGGCCGAGCCTCCGACGGCCTCCATGAACGCGACTGCCGCCGGATGCGAGAGCCCGGGCAGCGCCCCGCCCGTGTGGTCCTCCACCACGAATTCGCCGACGCCGCAGTCCGCGAAGACCTCGTGGACGTGCGCGAGGGCCGCTGCCTCGCTGCGGTCGGGCGCATAGCGGTAGTTGACCGCCACGGTGCACTGGTCCGGGATGACGTTGCCCGCGACGCCGCCCTCGATCCGTACGGCGTTCATGCCCTCGCGGTACTCCAGCCCGTCGATCACCGGCCGCCTCGGCTCGTACGCGGCGAGGCGGGCCAGGATCGGCGCGGCGGCGTGAATGGCGTTCGACCCCATCCAGCTGCGTGCGGAGTGTGCCCGCTCTCCCGTCGTACGGAGCAGGACCCGCAGGGTGCCCTGGCAGCCGCCCTCGACCTCGGCGTCGGAAGGCTCCAGAAGGACGGCGAAGTCGCCCTCCAGCCACTCCGGGTGGGCCTCGGCCACATGACCGAGACCGTTGAGGTGTGCGGCGACCTCCTCGTTGTCGTAGAAGACGAAGGTGAGGTCGCGGTTGGGCTCGGGCACGGTCGCGGCGATGCGCAGCTGCACCGCGACGCCCGACTTCATGTCGCTCGTGCCGCAGCCCCACAGGATGCCGTTCTCGTCCAGCCGGGAGGGGACGTTGTCGGCGATCGGGACCGTGTCGATGTGACCGGCGAGGATGACCCGCTCGCCGTGCCCGAGGTTCGTGCGCGCCACGATGTTGTTGCCGTGCCGGTCGACCGTGAGGTGGTCGAGTGCGCGCAGCGCCTGCTCGATCGCGTCCGCGAGAGGCTTCTCCTGGCCGCTTTCGGAGCGGAAGTCGACCAGGCTCGCGGTCAGCGCCGGGGCATCAAGAGTGAGGTCAAGCACGGTTTCGGGCATGGCTCCGACCTTAGCGCGGCCCTTGTGGACACCCCCGAGTACGGTGGGCTCCGTGTCCGAGACCGCCTCCCCCGTCCGGCGCGGCCGCCTGTTGCGTTTCGCGGCCGCGTTCGCCGTGCTGCTGGCTCTGATCGGCTATGTCGTGGTGCAGTACGTGACCGGCGGCGGTGCGCCGCGCTGCACCGTCCGCGCGGCATCGGGCGAGGGCGGTCCGACGTACGAACTCAGCGCCGAGCAGGCCGCGAACGCCGCGACCATCTCCGCGGTCGGCACCACCCGCGGCATGCCGGAGCGAGCGGTCACCATCGCACTCGCGACGGCCCTCCAGGAGTCGGGGCTGCGCAACCTCGACCACGGCGACCGGGACTCCCTCGGCCTCTTCCAGCAGCGCCCGTCCAAGGGCTGGGGCACGACGCGGCAGATCCTCGACCCGGTGTACTCGGCCGGGAAGTTTTACGAGCATCTCGCCGAGGTGCCCGGCTACTCGCGGCTGCCGCTCACCGTCGCGGCGCAGAAGGTCCAGCGCAGCGGTTTCCCGCAGGCGTACGCGAAGCACGAGCCGGACGCCACGCTGCTGGCCGCCGCGCTCACCGGCCGCGCGACCGGCGCGCTGACCTGCGAGTCCGGCAAGGACGGCGGGACGGGCGACCCGGTGAAGGTGCGTGCCGAGCTGGTGCGCGCGTTCGGTCCCGATGTGCTGCCGGCGGCGCGTACGTCCGGCAAGGCCGGAGCGCCCGGCGCGGGCGAGGTGTCCGTGCCGGTGCAGTCGACGGTCGGAACGGACGGCGGCAGGGCGGTGCAGCGCGGCTGGGAGCTGGCGCACTGGGCCGTGGCGCGGTCGGAGGGTCTGCGTATCGCGGAGGTCTCCTACCAAGGCCGGGTGTGGAGCGCGAAGGAGTCCGACAGGGGCTGGCGGTCCGCGTCCTCGCAGACCTCCGCCAAGGCGGACATCCGCTCAAAAGCCTCCTCGCCGGATTCTCGTATGGACGAAGTTCGAATTCGCATCGCACGGTAATTCGGCGGCTCCCCCGCAAGGGGAAGGCGGCACACATGACACGGATGCGCGGAGCAGCCGTTTGCACGCACCGTCTTCATCTCCTCAAATCCCTTGCGATCAAAGGGAAGTGACGGTTCAGCAGCTCCTTGCGCAATGGAATGTTTGCCCGTCTTTATCCGTAACCGATAATGCGACACATTACGAACTCTTTACCTTGAGGCACCGCAACCTCTCCCTCCCTCCGAGCGGTTGTCACTGCGTCCGACGGCCGGACCGCCGGCCCGGACAGGCACCACCCCAAACGTCCTTCTCGTCTCAAGGAGCATCATGTCCCTCCCCCTGACCCGTCGGATCGCCCGTGCCGCGCTGCTCATCGCGGCGGGCGCAGCCCCCGTGGTCGGTGCGGCCGGCTCCGCCGGCGCTGTGGACCTTCCGCAGGCCCCCGTGGGCGGCCTGAGCACGCTCGACACCGGCGCCCTCAGCGGCACGCTCGACGGTGCCACCCAGAAGACCACCGGGCTGGCGGGCAACACCGGCGGCAGCGCCGTCGAGCAGGGCGTCCCGGCCGCCGGCAAGACGGTCGGTGCGGCCGGCAAGACGGCGACCCCGGTCGCCAAGAAGGCCGCCGGCGACGCCGCCGGCAGCGCGGGCAACGTCGTCGGCGAGGCCACGGGCGGCGCGACCGACTCGCTGGGCGGAGCCGCCCTGCCCACCGACTCGCTCACCGGTGGCGGCCTGCCCACCGACCAGCTGCCGCTGCAGGGCCTGCCGATCGGCTAGCCATCGGCCGCGACCACGGACACGACAGAAGGGCCCCGGGAGTGCGAACTCCCGGGGCCCTTCTGTGTGTTCGTCCTCCGCCGCAGCGGATCGACGAGTGAGTCCTCAGGCCAAGCGCTTGACCGCGGCCTCGACGCGCTCGTCGGTCGCGGTGAACGCCACCCGCACGAACCGCTCCCCGGCCGTCCCGTAGAAGTCGCCGGGCGCGACCAGAATGCCGAGCTCCGCCAGGTGCGCCACGGTCTCCCAGCACGGCTCGTCGCGCGTCGCCCACAGGTAGAGGCTCGCCTCGCTGTGCTCGATCCGGAAGCCGTGCGCCTCAAGTGCCGTACGCAGCGCCACGCGACGGGCCGCGTACCGCGCGCGCTGCTCTGTGACATGCGCATCGTCGCCGAGCGCCGCGATCGTGGCGGCCTGCACCGGGGCCGGCGTCATCATGCCGCCGTGCTTGCGGATCTGGAGCAGTTCGCCGAGCACGCGCTCGTCACCGGCGATGAACGCGGCCCGGTAGCCCGCCAGGTTCGAGCGCTTGGAGAGCGAGTGGACGGCGACGATGCCTTCGTATGTACCGCCGCAGACGTCCGGGTGGAGCACCGAGACCGGCTCTGCCTCCCAGCCCAGCTCCAGGTAGCACTCGTCGCTGAAGACCAGCACGCCGTGCTCGCGGGCCCAGGCGACGATGCGGATCAGCTCCTCCTTGGCGAGCACACGGCCGGTGGGGTTGGACGGCGAGTTGAGCCAGAGGAGCTTCAGCCCGGCCGGGTCGAGCTCCGTCGGGTCGTCGTAGACGACGGGTTCCGCGCCGGCGAGGCGCGCGCCGACCTCGTACGTCGGATACGCGAGCCGCGGGTAGCCGACCCGGTCGCCGGGGCCGAGGCCCAGCTGGGTCGGCAGCCAGGCCACCAGCTCCTTGGAGCCGACGACCGGCAGGATGTTCGTGTGCGCGACGTCGACGGCGCCGAGCCGGCGCTCCACCCAGCCGGTCAGCGCGTTCCGCAGTTCGGCCGTGCCCCACACCGTCGGATAGCCCGGTGAGTCGGCGGCCTCCACGAGGGCCTTCTGGATCAGCTCCGGGACGGGGTCGACCGGCGTGCCGACGGAGAGGTCCACGATCCCGTCGGGGTGGGCCGCGGCCGTCGCCTTGAACGGCTCGAGCTTGTCCCAGGGGAAGGCGGGAAGGCGCGAAGAGACTGCGGACACGAAACTTCTCTCTTTCGTACGTCGACTGTCATGCGTCGGCTTTCGTACGTCGGGCAAACGCTTCGGTCCCGTACGGACGACGAACCGTACGGGACCGGGTGGCGCACGTGCCTTTCGCGTACTACTGGTTCTGCGGCGGCAGTGCGGCGATGAAGGGGTGGTCGCGCTCGATCAGGCCCAGCTTGGAAGCACCGCCGGGCGAACCGAGCTCGTCGAAGAACTCGACGTTCGCCTTGTAGTAGTCCTTCCACTCCTCCGGAGTGTCATCCTCGTAGAAGATCGCCTCGACCGGGCAGACCGGTTCACAAGCACCACAGTCGACGCATTCGTCCGGGTGGATGTACAAGGACCGGGAGCCCTCGTAGATGCAGTCGACGGGGCACTCCTCGATGCACGCCTTGTCCTTGACGTCGACACAAGGCTGCGCGATGACGTAGGTCACGCTGTCGTTCCTCCTCGGTAGGGCTGGCATTGCGCGGGAGCGCGGCGTCGTCGATGCCCACCCCTAGTATCTCCGTTCCTGGGCACGATCCGAACAGGAGGGGCTCGCAGACCTGTGGAATTCACCGGCGGCGGACGGCTCAAGGTCCGTATTACACCTATTGACGTGGGTAAACGAGTATCAGTCAGACGTACTGCTGACTCCTCGGCAGGGGCCGAGAAGTTCACCGACACGGTTGGTGTTCTCACATCATGGACCGAAGGTGTGCTGGTGATCACACGGCGGACCGGAGAAATTGTCCGCATCCCGGAATCGTCCCTGGTGGCGGGCAAGGTCGTGCCTGCGGCACCGGCCCGGCGGAGGGGCCCAGCAGCGGACTTCGAGGAGCTCGCGCGGGTCACGGCGCGTGCCTGGCAGCCGGTGGAGAGTGAGCGGCTCGGCGACTGGGAGCTGCGATCGTCCTCCGGGTTCACCCGGCGGGCGAACTCGGTGCTGCCGCTCGGCGATCCCGGCCTGCCGCTGGATGAGGCGCTGGCCCGGGTGCGTGCGTGGTACGAGGAGCGAGACCTGCCCGCGTACATCCAGGCGGCGACCGGCGCGGCGGGCACGCAGGAGCAGCTCTGCGCGGAGCTGGAGACGCACGGCTGGCGGCGCGAGGTCTCGACGGACGTACGGATCTGCAGTCTGGCCGCGGTCGGCGACCTGGACGCGGACGTGGCGCGGGTCCGGCTCGCGCGCAGCCTGGACGAGGCGTGGCTACGCCGCTACCAGCGGTTCGATGTGCCCGGCCCACATGTGCTGCACGTACTGGGCAGCGGCCCGTCGGTGTGGTTCGCCTCCGTACCCGGCGAGGGTGAAGACCTGGCGGCGATCGGACGGTGTGTGGTCGACGGACGCTGGGCGGGCTTCATGGCAGTGGAGGTGGACCCCGCGTACCGGCGTCAGGGCCTGGCGACGGCCGTGATGACCGCGCTCGCGCGGCGCGCGCTGGAGGAGGGCGCGTCGGCGGCGTGGCTCCAGGTGGAGACCGACAACGACGGTGCGCATGGGCTCTACCAAGGCATGGGCTTTGTGACCCATCACCGATACCACTACTTCCGATCGGCGTAAGCGGGTACGAATCGCGTATGCAGGACGAACCCCCCGTCACACCTGGCGGCCGGCGGCGCCAGTTCGCCGAGGAGGCCCGCTCCGAGCGGCCCGACCTCGCCGCGCTGTGCCTGCTGATCGGCACGGTGGCGGACCCTTCGCTGGACGACGCGGGCGTGGACGCGGCCCAGATCGAGCTGGACCGGCTGGCCGGCCTTCTCCCCTTCGGCATCAAGGACCCGCGGGCCTGGGCCACGGCCGTGGCCGACGTCCTCGGCGGCCGCCACGACTTCCGCGGCACGCCCGGCGACTACCAGCGCCTGGAGTCCTCGCTGCTCCACGAGGTGCTGCGGCGGCGCCGCGGACTGCCGATCCTGCTCTCGGTGGTCTGGATCGAGGTGGCGCGGCGCGCCGGGGCGCATGTGTACGGGGTCGCGCTCCCGGGCCACTTCGTGGTCGGCTTCGGCGATCCTCACGCCATGGACGAGCAGGTCCTCGTGGACCCCTTCGCGGGCGGCCGGCTGCTGACCGGACCTGACGCGGAACTCCTCGTCGCGGGCGCGACGGGCGCGCCGCTCCACCCGTCGATGCTGACGCCGGCGGATCCGCTGGACGTCCTGGTGCGCATCCTGAACAACATCCGGGCCTGGGCGGCGGCCCGCCCGGAACGCACGGACGTCGCCCTGTGGGCGGTCGACCTGTGCCTGCTGCTGCCCTCCCATCCGGCACGGCTGCGCTACGAGCGGGCTCAACTGCTCGTCCAGCGCGGCGAGTTCCTGACGGGAGCGGATGAGCTGGACGCGTACGCGGAAGTGGTGGCCGCGGTGGACCAGGCAGCGGCGGACGCGATCAAGGGCCGGGCGCGGGCGGCACGGGCCATGCTGAACTGAGTGCCGAAGCCGCGGCCCCGGCGGGCCGAGCGGACACGACAGAGCCCCTGCCCGTCGCGGTCTGCGGTTCCGCGGGCAGGGGCTCCGGTCCTGGCCTGCGTCAGCTCGGGTTGAGCGAGATCTCCGTCGTACGCTCAGCCGTCGTCTTGCCGCGCAGCGCCTTGCCCATCGCCTGCGCCACGTCGTCCGCGGACAGCTGGTGCTTCTGACCGTCGCCCTTTGTGATCATGACGCCGTCGAAGACACCGTCGAGCAGCTCGTCGATCGCCTTCTTGTCGTAGAACTCGACCAGCTTGCCGTCGATCGCCTTCATGGAAAGGATCTTCGGCAGCGACCTGGCCGGGCCGAACTTGATCTCCTTGCCGCCCGCCCTGATCGTGATCAGGTCGGACATCGCGGGCTCCGCGAACTCCTTCATCGCCCGGTCTATCTCCGCCTGGGTGATGCTCGGTTCGCGCGTCGCGACGGGCAGTTCGACGAGGTTCGGCCGTCCGGACTGGACCTGGGCGCGGTACGCGTCCTTCACCGAGATCATGGAACGGCCGACGTCCAGCGCCTTGCCCGCCTTGCCCGGTACGGGGACGACCTTGCCCGGTACGAACTTGATCGTGCCCTCGGTGGCGGAGCCCGAGACGCCGGCGAGGTCGGTGAGCGCGACGCTCAGCTTCTCCTCGTCGACGAGGAACACCGGCTCCTCGACGCGCTCGGCGCCGAAGAGCGAGCCGATCACGGAGACCGGGTTGTAGTCGCTGCCCGCCGCGTTACGGATCGTGGCCTGGCTGTCCAGCGAGAGCCCGGCCTTGTCCGGAGCGAGCTGCTCCTTCTTGCCGCCGATCGAGAGCTGGAGCGGCGAGGCGGCGCGCTTGCCGAGCGCGCTGTCGAGCTTGCCGACCGCCTGCTCCTTGGTGCCGCCGCCGATGTCGACGCCGAGCACCGTGGTCGCCTTCGGCACCTCGGAGTGGTTCAGCAGCAGCCCGGCTCCGTACGCGACGCCCAGCAGGCCGACCGCTCCGACGCCCGCGAGCATCAGCTTGGAACGGCCCTTCTTGGCGGGCGGCGCGGAGCGCGGTGCGGGAGCCGGAGCCGGAGCCGGCCGGGCCGCTGCAGGGCCGGGCACCGGCGCGGGCCCGCCGCCGGGGCGGCCCGGGAACTCCGGTGCGGAGAAGTCGGGCTCGGGGGCCGCCTGCAGGCCGAGGCCCTGGGCCAGGATCGGGTTCGGGCCCGTGCCCGGTCCGGACTGCGGGCTGCCGTGCGGCGTGAAGGGCGAGGGCGAGCGGTGCTCCGGCGGGACGACGGGGATGCCGCTGGTGAGCGTGTCGCCGGAGACATGGCCGCCGGGACCGGGCGCGGGGTTGGCGACCGGGTCGGGGGCGGGCTTCTGCGGTGTCAGTACGGCGGTGTCGTCGGACATCCGGGGCGGCCCGGCGGGTCCGCCGGGACCTGCGGGAGCGCCTGGACCGGGACCGGCAGGTCCGCCCATGGCACCGGGGCCGCCTGGGACACCCGGGCCGCCAGGACGGCCGCCGAAGTCCGAGGGTCCGCCGGGGCCGCTTGCTCCCGGGCCGCTCGGGCGGGGCCGGATCGGCATGCTGCCCTTGACCGGGCCCGAGGTCGGGCCGGTCGGCGGGCGTACGCCCAGCGGCGGTGTGCCGCTCCCAGGAGGAGGAGCGAAGCCGTTCGCGTCGGAGCCGGGGCCGGAACCAGGACCGGAACCCGGGCCCGCGGCCTCCGCGTTCGCCGCCAGATCGCTCAGCGAGCCGCCGGGCCGAGACGCGTCGGAGAAGTAGGGCAGACCGGCGCCCGGCCCGCCACCGTTCGCCGAACCGGCAGCCGGGCCCTCGGGCGGCGGTGCCGCCGCCGCAGGCTTCCGCGGCGCGAACCAGTCGCTGGTCTTCTCCTCCGCCGGCGGCTCGGCAGCCGGCCCGGAGGAGTCCCGCGCCGCGTCGGGCCGCGGTGTGCTGCCCGTCCGCTCGCTCTCCCTCTCGCCGGAGGACCCCGCAGAGGAACCTGCGGGTGACGACGAAGCGGCCGTCGCCGCGGCGGCAGCCGCTGCGTCCACATCGCTCATCGGAGTACGCATGACCACCGGAGGGATCGGCCGCGAGCCCGGGATGTTGATCCGGATTCGCGTGGTCAGCGTGGTCTCGGTCTTGGGCTCGTCCGCCTTCGGCTCGGGGGCAGGGGCGACGGCCGCCTCGTCCGGAGCGTCCTGCGTGGGATGCAGCGACGGATACTGGCGGGATCCGTACGGCGGTGTTCCCGAGGGGTACGCGGCTCCACCGCGCCCCTGGGGGCCGGAGGACGAACTGTCAGTTTCACGACTCAAAGCAGGTTCTCCCGGTTGGCTCCGCCGCCCGTTCTTACTGGATAACTACTCTGCGGGCGGCTCGGCGGGCGCGCACCACCATACTGTCCGCCGCGGATACTCACCCCGCGACTGTGGAAAGCGCCATTCCGCCGACCGTACGGGCATGGTCAGTTCACCGGGCTCCCACCGCTCGGGGCGACCCACCCTAGGCGTCCGCCGTACCGGCTGGTTGCCGGGGGTCCCGCGGGTCCCTTATCTGCCAAGTCGGCCGGGTCCGCCGCCCGGTTGCAGGGGCCGCGCCATGGTGGCGCACATCACAGCGACGGCCATGCCGCCGAGCATGAAGACCAGCGGCCCGATGCCCGCCGGGAAGAGACCGTCACCCTCCGGCCGTCCGAGGCTGAGCAGCACGATCGCCACCAGCCACCCGGCGGCCGGCGCGACGACTCCCAGTTGCGTGCCGGTCGCCCGCAAAGAGCCGTAGAAGAGCCCGGCGGAGGCCAGCAGCGCGAGCAGCAACCCGCCCGGGAACCAGGCGCCTTGGACCAGCGAGCCCGCGACGGCGACCAGCGCGCCGAGAACGAACAGTCCGGCGTACGCGGCGATCCGTACCGGCTTCGACGTCAGTCCGAGCCCTGCACCCGACGAACCACTCATGCCGCAACTCCCGCGAAGAGATCCTGCTCACGCTCGCCGTCCGGCCCACCCGGCTTGCCCTGCGCCAACTCGTAGTACTCCGTAGCGAAGACCGGTTGTGCCAGATCGTTGGAGAGTGCGAAGAAGGGGCCGTCCACGGCGATTTGGGTGGCATGGGCGCGCATGGCCGCCAGTTTCCGTTCCGCGTAGTCCGTGCCGTCGATCTCCGCGGTGATACGGGAGTCGTCCACCACACCCGGAATGTCGTCGATCGATGCGATGCCCGGGAAGTCCGTTCCGCCCGCGGCGCGCAGCCGGGCGAAGCCCTCCTCGGCCACCGGCCGCGGCACCCGGTTCCAGTAGATCTTGTCGATGCTGTGCACCGAGCCGAGATCGCGGCGGAACGCGCGCTCCGCGGCGAGTTCGGCCGCGCGCATTGCGACCCGGTGGGTCTGGATATGGTCGGGATGTCCGTAACCGCCGTCGGGGTCGTACGTGACGAGCACCTGAGGACGCACCGAACGGATGATCTCGACGAGATACGGAGCGGCCTCGTCCACCGGTGTGTTCCAGAACGCGCCCTCGCGACGGTTCTGCTCGACGCCCATCATCCCGGAGTCCCTGAAACGGCCGGGCCCGCCGAGGAATCGGTGATCGGTGACGCCGAGCTCCTTCATCGCCGCGGCCAGTTCACCGATGCGGTGCGCACCGAGCCGGTCCTCGCGGTCGGCCGCGAGATGGGCGAGATCTGCCGGGATGACCTCGCCCTCTTCCCCCAGGGTGCAGGTCACCAGCGTGACCCGGGCGCCGGCGCCGGCGTACAGAGCCATCGTCGCGCCGTTGTTGATCGACTCGTCGTCGGGGTGCGCATGCACCAGCAGGAGACGACCGGCGGAAAGATCCTTCATACGGGACAGCCTACGGATTCACGGCGGCCGCGGCGCTAGAACTTGATGCCGCCGATCATCCCGGCGACATTGGTGGTCAGTTCATTGATCGTGGGGGCGATGGACGAGCTTGCGAGATAGAACCCGAGCAACACGCAGACCGCCGCATGCCCTCCCTTCAGCCCGGACTTCCGGATCAGCAGGAAGACGACGATCGCCAGCAGCACCACCGCCGAAATCGAGAGTGCCACGGCGGTTCACCTCCACAGATATTCGGTCGGGACGGGCAGGTCGCATGTGCCAGTGGGTTCCTACCCACCTTGCGCTACGGATCATAACTATCCGTACCAACGCATTGATCGGTGCACAGCAGCACACGGGGGCGCACGAACGCTAGGTTCGGTCGCATGACCACGAGGCTTCAGCTCTCCTTCCCGCGTCAGTACGCCAGGACCCAGCGCTTCACCCTTGGCGCCCCCCGCGCCTTCACGGTGTCGCCCGACGGTGCCCGGGTGGTGTTCCTCCGGTCCGGCTCCGGAACCGATCGCGCGGGCCGGCTGTGGGTACTCGATCTCGACGGTGAGTCCGGCCGTCCCGAGGAGCGGTTGGCCGCCGATCCCGGAGCCCTGCTGGGCAGCGCGAGCGAGCGGCTCTCCGCCGAGGAGCGGGCGCGGCGGGAGCGCAGCCGCGAAGGATCGGCGGGCATCGTCGGCTACGCGGTGGACAGCGCGGTCGAGTTGGCGGCCTTCGCACTCTCCGGGCGGCTGTACGCGGCCGAGCTGCGCGCCGGGACCGCGCGCGAACTGCGCGTGCCCGGACCGGTGATCGACCCCCGGCCGTCGCCGGACGGCCGCTTCGTCGCCTATGCGTCGCGTGGCGCGCTGCGGGTGACCGGCGCCGAGGGCGAGGGCGACAGGGCGCTCGCCGAGCCGGAGGACGAACACACGGCGTACGGCGTCGCCGAGTTCATCGCGGCCGAGGAGATGGGCCGTTCACGCGGCTTCTGGTGGTCGCCGGAGTCGGACCGGCTGCTGGTGGCGCGGGTGGACGAGCGTGAGGTCCGGCGCTGGTGGATCTCGGACGCCGCCCATCCGGACCGGGAGCCGGAGCAGGTCGCGTATCCGTCGGCCGGAACGCCCAACGCGGACGTACGGCTGTCTCTTGTCACGCTGGACGGCGACCGTACGGAAGTGAACTGGGACCGGTCCCGCTATCCGTATCTGGCCCATGTGCACTGGTCGGACGCGGGCGCTCCGCTGCTGCTCGTCCAGTCGCGGGACCAGCGCACCCAGCTCCATCTGGCCGTGGACACCCGGACCGGCACCACCCGGACCGTGCATGTCGACGAGGACCCGGTGTGGCTGGATCTCTTTCCCGGGGTGCCGGCCTGGGCGCCGGACGGCAGGCTCGTACGGATCGCGGACGAGGGCGGCGCGCGGGTGCTTGCGGTCGGCGACCGCGCCCTGACCGGCGGGCAGTTGCAGCTGCGGGCGGTGCTCGACATCGGCGAGAGCGATGTGCTGGTGTCCGCGGCGGCCGGCGAGGAGGCCAAGGATCCGGAGGTCGGCGAGATCCATGTGTACCGGGTCAATGAGCTCGGGATCGAGCGGGTCTCGGAGGGTCCTGGTGTGCACACGGCGGTGCGCTCCGGCGGAGTGACGGTACTGGCCTCGTCGCGTACGGAGGTGAGCGGCACGAGCGTGCAGGTGCTGCGGCAGGGCAAGGCCGTCGCCACGGTGGCCTCGTACGCGGAGCAGCCGGTGCTGACGGCGCGACCGCGGCTGTGCGAGGCGGGCGAGCGGCGGATTCCGTGCGCGGTGCTTCTCCCGTCCGGCCACGGTGAGTCGGACGGGCCGCTGCCCGTGCTGCTGGATCCGTACGGCGGGCCGCACGGCCAGCGCGTCTATGCCGCGCAGAATCCGTATCTCACCTCGCAGTGGTTCGCCGACCAGGGCTTCGCCGTGATCGTCGCGGACGGGCGGGGCGCGCCGGGCCGTTCGCCCGGCTGGGAGAAGGCGGTCCGGGACAACTTCCCGCTGACGCTGGACGATCAGATCGACGCGCTGCACGCGCTGGCGGGTTCGTATCCGCTGGATCTGGAGCGGGTCGCGATCCGCGGCTGGTCGTACGGGGGTTATCTGGCGGCGATGGCGGTGCTGCGGCGGCCGGATGTCTTCCATGCGGCGGTGGCGGGCGCCCCGGTGACGGATTTCCGGCTGTACGACACGCATTACACGGAGCGGTATCTCGGGGATCCGGCGGTGCAGCCGGAGGTGTACGCGGCCAACTCGCTGGTGACGGAGGACGGGTTGACCGCCCCGGAGAATCCGGCGCGGCCCTTGATGATCATCCATGGTCTGGCGGACGACAATGTGGTGGTGGCACACAGCCTGCGGCTGTCGTCGGCGTTGCTGGCCGCGGGCCGGGGGCACGAGGTGCTGCCGCTGAGCGGAGTGACCCATATGACTCCGCAGGAGCAGGTGGCGGAGAACCTGCTGCTCCTTCAGGTGGACTTCCTGAAGCGGAGCCTGGGCCTGCGTTAGCTCGGGTGGTGGTCGGCGGTCCCGGTCACCAGCCGGGCGGCGGTGAGGACGGCGGCGGCGGGCTGCCCGCGTGCGGGTAGCCGTAGCCGTACTCGGGTTCGGGGTCGGGGTCGGGCTCGCCGCGGCGCGCCAGTGCCATCAGTAGCACCGCACCCGCCACGAGTTCGAACAGCCAGGACAGCACCTGGAGTTGCTGCCGCGCCGGCAGATCGCCGAGGCGCGCGATCAGATCGTTGCGTACGGCGACGTCCAGGCCGCGCCCGCCCACGCCGAGCACGAACACTCCCGCCACCAGCCCGAGCGGCCGGGAGAAGACCGCGCCGACCAGCGCGCCGAAGCCTGCGACCAGCGCGAGCACGACCGTCACCAGGGTCAGCCAGCCCGGCGGAATCCCGAACACCGGCAGCATCACGGCCGCGCTGCCGGTGAACCGGTCGAGGTAGTCCGTGCCGCGGTATTCGACTGCCGTGTGGATCTCCCAGGCCGCCAGTACGCCCGCGGACACGACGAGGAGCACAAACGCGAGCGCCCGTACGCCCCCGCGCGGCCGGGTCGCCGTCGTCCGGCCCGCCTGCCCCGGCCGTCCCGACCGGCCTGCGACGGCTGTGATCAGCAGGCCGACGCCGAGCGCGAGCGACGCGAAGGTCGCGTAGAGCGCACGGGCCCGTAACTCGTCCGTGGCCGCGATCCCCATCCACGTGGAGCTGAGCACCCACAGCCCCGGGAGCCGTAACGCGAGGGTGATCACTCCCGCGGCGACCAGTGCCGCGCTCGCGACGGACGAGCGGAGAGCGGCGATGGAGACGGTGACGTACACCGCGAAGAGCAGGAGGTCCTCGAGCAGTGTCGTCGGCGGGGAGAGACCGGGGCCGAGGCCGATTCCGGGGCCGGCGCCGGCCCAGAAGCGCCAGAGGTCGAGCGGATGGTCGACCGTCCCGAGGTCCCGGACGATCCAGCCGCCCACGATCAGCGCGAGCGCGGCGCAGAGCGCCGCTCCGGTGATCCTGGCCCCCCGCGTAAGAGTCACCCTTGCGATCCTGCATGGGTGCGGAGGGATTGGAAAGGGCGTCTGCGGCGCTGTGCGACCGGCCGGAGCCACATGGCGAACCCCGGCCGGTCTACGGCACCCGCACGGCCGTACGTTGTTCAGCGTGGCCCGTTCGTATATCGGAGCCGAGACGGTCAAGTTGCCTGCTTGTTAACGAAATTGATGGGCATTTATTGTACTTTGCCACGCCGTCCGCGCCCGCCGTCCGCATCCCTTGCGGTCACTCCTCGTCCTCCGCGGGAGTCGGCGGCACCACATGCTTCTCCTCAGCGAAATGGCACGCCGACGCGTGCTTCATGGGCCCCTCCATGAGCCGGAACTCCGCCGGGATCTCCAGCAGCGGCACCTCCAGCTCGCACCGCTGCTGCGCCTTCCAGCACCGGGTGCGGAAACGGCAGCCCGACGGGATGTGCGCCGGGGAGGGGACATCGCCGTGCAGGATGATCCGCTCCCGGCGGTCCCGCGCCTCCGGGTCCGGCACCGGGACCGCCGAGAGCAGCGCCTGGGTGTACGGATGCGTCGGGTGGTCGTAGATCTCCTCGTCCTTGCCGATCTCCACGATCCGGCCGAGATACATCACGCCCACGCGGTCCGAGATATGACGGACGATCGACAGGTCGTGCGCAATGAAGACGTAACTGAGGCTGAAGTCGGTCTGCAGCCTGTCCAGCAGGTTGATGACCTGCGCCTGGACCGAGACGTCGAGTGCCGAGACCGGCTCGTCCGCGACGATGATCTCCGGCTGGAGCGCGAGTCCGCGCGCGATGCCGATCCGCTGCCGCTGGCCGCCGCTGAACTGGTGCGGATAGCGGTTGATGTATTCGGGGTTCAGCCCGACCACGTCCAGCAGGTCCTGGACCTTCGTGCGGCGCGAGCCCTTCGGGGCGACCTCCGGATGGATCTCGTACGGCTCACCGATGATGTCGCCGACCGTCATCCGCGGATTCAAGGAGGTGTACGGGTCCTGGAACACCATCTGGATGTTCCGGCGGACCGTCTTCAGCGCGCGCCCGGACAGCTTGGTGATGTCGTCGCCCTTGTAGCGGATCGAGCCGGCCGTCGGCTGCTCGAGATGGACGAGCATCTTCGCGAGCGTGGACTTTCCGCAGCCCGACTCCCCCACGATGCCGAGCGTCTCGCCCGCCATCAGGTCGAGATCGACGCCGTCCACCGCACGGACCGCGCCCACCTGCTTCTTGAAGAGGATGCCCTGGGTGAGCGGGTAGTGCTTGACCAGGTCGCGGACCTCCAGGATCGCCTCAGCCATTGAGCTGCTCCTCCCAGAAGTGGCAGGCGCTTCCGCGGTCCTGCGAGACCTCGTACAGCGGTGGCTCGTCGGTCCGGCACACGTCCTGGGCCATCGGGCAGCGCGGGTTGAAGGCGCAGCCCTTCGGGATGTTCATCAGGTTCGGCGGCAGGCCCTTGATCGCGTACAGCTCCTGGCCCTTCTGGTCCAGGCGCGGGATCGAGTCGAGCAGACCCCGCGTGTACGGATGGGCCGGGGCCTTGTAGATGTCGTGCACCGGGGCCGTCTCGACGATCCGGCCCGCGTACATCACCGCGATCTTGTCGGCGACGTCCGCGACCACGCCGAGGTCGTGGGTGATCAGGATCAGGCCCATGTTCAGCTCGCGCTGAAGCGTCGCCAGCAGGTCCATCACCTGGGCCTGGACGGTGACGTCCAGCGCGGTCGTCGGCTCGTCGGCGATGATCAGGTCCGGCTCCAGCGACAGCGCCATGGCGATCATGATGCGCTGCCGCATACCGCCGCTGAACTGATGCGGATACTGCGTCACCCGCTCCTTGGCCCCGGGGATCCCGACCCGCTCCATCAGCTCGACGGCCTTGGCGCGCGCCTGTTTCCTCGACGCTCCGCGGTGCACGACGAACATCTCGCCGAGCTGGTCGCCGACGCTGAGCACCGGGTTCAGCGAGGAGAGCGCGTCCTGGAAGATCATGGCCATCCCGGCCCCGCGGATCTTCCGCCGGTCGTCCTCCTTGAGCTTCAGCAGATCCTCTCCGCGGAAGACGATCTCGCCGCCGGTGATCTTGCCGGGCGGCATGTCGAGGATGCCCATGATCGCTTGTGCGGTGACGGACTTCCCGGAGCCCGACTCGCCGAGCACCGCCAGGGTCTCGCCCGCCTGCACGGAGTAGTTGACCCCGTTGACGGCCCTGGCGACGCCGTCGCGCGTGTGGAACTCCACGTGCAGGTCCCGTACGTCGAGCAGCGGCTCGCCACTCGCGGCGGGCGGCGGCTCGGGACTCATCGCGGCACTCATCGCGGGGCTCCTCAGCGCAGCTTCGGGTCGAGGGCGTCGCGCACCGCGTCGCCGAGCATGATGAACGCGAGCACCGTGACCGCCAGCGCGCCGGCCGGCCAGAGCAGCATGTGCGGCGCGTTGCGGATGTACGGCGACGCGGAGGAGATGTCGATGCCCCAGGACACGGTCGGCGGCTTCAGTCCCGCGCCGAGGTAGGACAACGTCGCCTCCAGCGAGATGTAGGTGCCGAGCGCGATGGTCGCGACGACGATGACCGGAGCGATGGCGTTGGGCGCGATGTGCCGCAGCAGCATGCGGGAGTTCGACGCGCCGAGCGCACGCGCCGCCTGGACGTAGTCGTTGTGCTTGGCGGTGAGGACGGACCCGCGCGCGATACGCGAGATCTGCGGCCAGCCGAGCAGGATCATGAAGCCCACCACCGGCCAGACCGTGGTGCTGGAGACGACCGACAGGAACACGAGCCCGCCGAGGACGACGGGAATGCCGAAGAAGATGTCGGTGACCCTGGAGAGGACCGCGTCGCCCGCGCCGCCGTAGAACCCGGCGAGACCGCCGAGGAGGGACCCGAGCAGCGCGACGCCGAGGGTGGCGCAGACGCCGACGGTGACCGAGGTCCGCGCGCCGTAGACCGTGCGGGTGTAGACGTCGCAGCCCTGGCCGTTGAAGCCGAAGGGATGACCGGGCTGGGAGCCCTGCTGGGCCTTGGCGAGGTCGCACTGGAGCGGGTTGTAGGAGGCGATCAGCTGCGGCCAGATCGAGATGATCACCAGGAAGACGATGATCAGGCCCGAGATGATGAAGACGGGATTGCGCCGCAGATCGCGCCAGGCGTCCGACCAGAGGCTGCGCGGCTTCTCCGAGGGCCCGGTGCCGAGGGGACCGCCCGGCGTCTTCTCCAGTGTCCCGCCCTCGCTGGTGGCGAGGTCCATCCCGGCGCCCATGCCGGTCGCGGCGATGGCGCCCCCGTCGTCGTACTGCGGATCAGGCATAGCGGATCCTCGGGTCGAGCACGGCGTACAGCAGGTCGACGAGCAGATTCGCGAGCAGGAACACCAGGACGAGGACGGTCACGAAGCCGACGACGGTCTGTGTGTTCTGGCGGACGATGCCCTGGTAGAGCTGGTAGCCGACGCCGTGGATGTTGAAGATGCGCTCGGTCACGATCGCGCCGCCCATCAGCGCGCCGATGTCGGTGCCGATGAAGGTGACCACCGGGATCAGCGAGTTGCGCAGCAGATGACGGCTGATCACCCGGCCTCTGGGCAGCCCCTTCGCCTTCGCGGTACGGACGTAGTCGGAGCGGGCGTTCTCGGCGATCGAGGTCCGGGTCAGCCGGGTGACGTACGCGAGGGACACGGAGGCGAGCACCAGACCGGGCACGATCAGCTCGTCCAGCGGTGCCTCCGGCGAGACCGCCGGCTTGATGACGCCCCACTCGACGCCGAGCACCAGCTGGACGACGAGACCCATGACGAAGGTCGGGATCGCGATGACCACCAGGGTGAGCACCAGCGCGCTGGTGTCAACGGGGTGGCCGCGCTTCAGGCCCGTGATCACACCCAGCGTGATGCCGATGACGATCTCGAAGAAGATCGCGACCAGGGTGAGCCGGATGGTGACCGGGAAGGCCTCGGCCATGAGTTCGGTGACCGGCTGCCCGTTGAAGGCGGTGCCGAAGTCGCCGGTGAAGACATTGCCCATGTAGGTCAGGTATTGCTGCCACACCGGCTTGTCGAGGCCGAACTCCTTGCGCAGCTGCGCGGCCGTCGCCGGGTCGCACTGCCGGTCTCCGCACAGGCCGGCGATGGGGTCGCCCATCACGTTCACCATCAGGAAGATCAGCAGCGTCGCGCCGAAGAAGACCGGGATCATCTGCAGCAGACGCCGGATCACATAACGTCCCATGAAGGGCTCCGGGGGTCGTGGGATGCGCTGCGGCCCGGCGCGCTGTTGCGCCGGGCCGGTCGCCGTCCGCCGTCAGTTGACGGTGATCTGCTCGTAGACCGGGACGCTGAACGGGTTCAGCGAGACATTGGAGATGCGCTCCGAGTAACCGGCGCTGCCGTTCTGGTACCAGAGCGGGATGGCTCCCATGTCGTCCCGCAGCACTTCTTCGGCCTGCTGGAAGAGCCCGACGGCCTTCGCCGTGTCCGACTCGGCGTTGGCCTGGTCGACCAGCTTGTCGAACTCGGGGTTGGAGTACAGGCCGTCGTTGGACGAGGCGTTGGTGTAGTACAGCGGCTGCAGGAAGTTCTGGATCAGCGGGTAGTCCATCTGCCAGCCGGCCCGGAACGGACCGGGCATCTTGTGCTGCCCGATCTGGTTGCGGAAGTCGGCGAAGGTGCCGACCGGGTTGCCGACACACGCCTGGTTGTTGCCGAGCGCGTTGTTGATGCTGTTGCAGACGGCGTCGACCCACTCCTTGTGCGAGCCGGTGTCCGCGTTGTACGAGATCTTGACCTGGCCGCCGGGGATTCCACCGCCCTCGGTGATCAGCTTCTTCGCCTCGGCGGCGTTGTAGGTGCAGGCTTCACCGCACAGCGTCTTGCTGAAGCCGCCCTCGGTGCCCAGCACCGGCGAGGTCCAGTCCGTCGCCGGCGTACGGGTCTTCTGGAAGATCGTGTCGGTGATCTGCTGGCGGTTGATCGCCATGGACAGGCCCTTGCGGACCTGTGCGCTCGTCGGGGTGTCCCAGGCCTTGTCGTAGAACGGGAAGGCGAGGGTCTGGATGATGCCGGCGGGTGTGTTGATGTACCGGTCGCCGAGGTCCGCCTGCACGTTCTGGAGCTGCGAGGCCGGCACGTCGTCGACGAGGTCGAGGTTGCCGGCGGTCAGGTCCGTGTAGGCGGTGTTGTTGTCGGTGTACACGTTCAGGTCGATGCCGCCGTTCTGCGCCTTGTCCGTGCCCATGTAGCCGTCCCAACGGCGCATCTCCAACTTCGAGCCCTTGGCGTACGAGTTGACGGTGTACGGGCCGTTGCCGATCGGCTTGGCGAGCCAGGCGTCGTGGTCGTCGAAGAAGGCCGTGGGCAGGGGCGAGAAGGCGGCGTAGCCGAGGGTGTCGGGCCAGGTGGAGAACTTCTGGGTGAGCTTGACGGTGAAGTTCAGGTCGTCGACGACCTTGAGGCCGGACATGGTCTGGGCCTTGGGCTGGCCCGCTTCCGGGTGGACCTGCTCATAGCCTTCGATGTAGCCGAAGAAGTAGGCGTTCTTCTGGTTGTTCCTGAGGTCGGCGCCGTAGTTCCAGGCGTCCACGAAGGACTTGGCGGTGATCTTCTCGCCGTTGCTGAAGGTCCAGCCGTCCTTGATGGTGATCGTGAAGTTGGTCGAGTCCGAGGTCACGATCTTCGAGGCGATCATGTCCTGGGCCGCACCGGTCTTCGGGTCGTACCGCTTGAGGCCGCGGAAGAGCATGTCGAGGACCTTGCCGCCCTGGACTTCGTTGGTGTTCGCCGGCTCCAGCGGATTCTGCGGGTCGCCCCACGAGGAGCTGACGATCCCGTCCGCCCCACCGCCGCCGCTGTCGCTGCCGCCGCCGCAGGCCGTGGCCGTGAGGGCGACGGCCACCGCGCATACGGCCCATTTGGCGTGCGTGGCTCCACGCATGGAGTGCCTCCCGAGTCCTCAAGTCTTACTTAGGGTCAAATTTCACCCCGAACCAGGAGATACCGCATGTCAGCCACGGCCGTCCGGACGAGCGGCCGGACCGGCGGGCAGCGTCACCTCCCAGGTGTCCGCCGCGAAGTGGAGCGCCATGCCGTGGGATTCGTACAGCCGCAGCGCACCGGTCGCGTTCCCGGTGTCGACGCCGAGACCGATGGTGTCGCGGCCGCGCTGCGCGTACACGCCGAAGGCATGCCGCAGCAGATGGCTCGCGATCCCGCGGCCGCGGGCCTCCTTGCGTACGCCGAGGTACTGGATCCAGCCCATGGCCTCACGGTCGCCCCGGGTGAGCACCACGCCCACGTCGCCGGAGCCGGCGAGGGAGGCGAGCCAGACCAGGGACCAGTCGATGCCTTTGCCGCGGTCGTCGAGCCACTGCTGGTAGGTGCGCTCCTGGTGGTCGTAGTGCTCGGCGAACGCCTCCTCGATCAGCGCGTGGGCGCGCCTGCGGTCGGCCTCGTCGCGGCAGTCCCGCAGGGTGAGGCCGGGCGGCGGCGCGGGGACCGGATCGGCCGCGGGGCTCAGCGGCCGGGTCAGCACGTTGTAGCGGCGTACGGTGCGCCAGCCGCGGCGGGTGAGCAGAGAGGTGTCGAGCGTGGGCCGCACATTCAGATGGAAGTGCACGACGGCCCGGTCCGCCCCGTTGCCGGCGGCCCGCTGCGCGGCCCGCGCCTCCATCAGCACGAGCAGCCGCTCCCCCGCGGCCTGGTGCTCCGGCAGGACGTAGTGGTCGATGTCGATGCGCTCGGCGCCGGAGTCGTCCCACAGGAGTCCGTACGCGACCAGCTCGCCCGCCTGGAATCCGAGCCAGGAGTTGTGCGGAAGATCCGCCTCCGGGTGAGTCAGATCGGTCTCGACGGAGCTCAGGTCGGTCTCGGGCCGGCCGATCTCGATGACGTCGACGGCATTCAGCAGCGCGCAGACGGCGGGCGCGTCTTCGGGGGTGGCCGGGCGGACGGTGAAAGTCATCCCGCAACTCTTCCGGCAGTCAAATGCTCAAGCAAACGGTTTTTCGCCGGTACCGAACTCCGCCCGTCCGTCAACTCCCTTTCCACACAGGGAAGTTAAGCTCAGCTTTTCCTCAAATGGATTCCGTTCCAAGGCTGGTTGAGCCAGAGTTGTCGGCGACCGGTCAAGCCAACGGCTTGACCAACAACAAGGGGGAAAACAGGCATGAAGCGTGCTCTCAGCACGATGCTCGCCGCTGTCGTCATCAGCGGTGGCACCATTGTCGCGGCCGCGCCGGCGAATGCGGATGCCCAGGCGTGCGACTCGACCGGCACCTATATCACCATCATCAACAAGAAGACGGTGTGGAAGGCCACCAACGTCCACAGCGACTGGGCCATGCCGGGTGTCACCATCAGCTACGCCAAGAACAAGACCGGCTCGTGGACCGCCACCGGCACCGCGACCGTCGGCGCCGAAGCCGGAGTGATCCTGGCCAAGGCCAGCACGTCCTTCAGCGTCTCCCTGGCCAAGACCTGGTCCCAGTCCGACACCTGGACCTACTCGGCGACGGTTCAGCGGAAGCCGGGCAAGACCAAGGGCCGCCTGATGATGCATCACGAGGCCAAGAGCTTCACGGCGCACAAGTACCGCGTTTTCACCGGCCCCGGCGGCGTCTGCAAGACGGAGACGGTTTACAAGAAGCCCGGCGTCATCCCGGTCAAGAAGAACAGCAACACCTGGGGTATTCAGTACTCCTGACGAATTGACCGCGCCCAGTGGGAAATCCGCTCGGGTACGGGGAAAAGGGGAATGCCCCGGCCGCCGAATGGCAGCCGGGGCATTCCCCGCGTTCGCGTCCGTCGTCGTTCGCGTCAGAGCTTCTTGCCCGTGTCGTCCGAGCGGTGCTCGTCCTCCAGCGCGGCGAGCGCCGGGTCCAGGACCACGTCCTCGACGCGCCCCTCCGTCGTGGGCTCCTCCGGGAAGTGACAGGCCGTCAGGTGGCCCGCCTTGCTTCCGGAGATCTGCACCAGCGGCGGCTCCTCGGTCGCGCACTTGTCCTGCGCCTTCCAGCAGCGGGTGCGGAAGCGGCAGCCGGACGGCGGCATGATCGGGGAAGGGACGTCGCCGGAGAGGCGGATCCGCTCCTTCTTCGCCGAGTCGACGTCCGCCTCGGGCACGGCCGAGAGCAGGGCGTGCGTGTACGGGTGGCGAGGCCGGTTGTAGAGGGACTCGCGGTCCGCGACCTCCATCACCTTGCCGAGGTACATCACGGCCACGCGCTGCGAGAAGTGCCGTACGACCGCGAGGTCGTGGGCGATGAACAGGAAGGAGATGCCCAGCTCGTCCTTGACCTTCTGCAGCAGGTTGACGACCTGCGCCTGGATCGACACGTCCAGCGCGGAGACCGGCTCGTCGGCGACGATCAGCTTCGGTTCGAGCGCGAGGGCCCGCGCCACGCCGATGCGCTGCCGCTGACCACCCGAGAACTCGTGCGGGAAGCGGTTGTAGTGCTCGGGGTTGAGACCCACGGTCTCCAGCAGTTCCCGCACCCGGTTCTCGCGCCCACCGGGCGGGTTGATGCCGTTGACCTCCATCGGGCTCTTGATGATGGTGCCGACGGTCTGCCGCGGGTTCAGCGAGGAGTACGGGTCCTGGAAGATCATCTGGATCTCGGACCGGACCGGCGCCAGCTGCTTGCGGCTGGCGTGCGTGATGTCCTGCCCGGCGTAGGTGATCTTGCCGCCGGTCGGCTCGAGGAGCCGGGTGATCAGCCGGCCGGTGGTCGACTTGCCACAGCCGGACTCGCCGACGAGGCCGAGGGCCTCGCCGTGATGCACCGTCAGGTCGATCCCGTCGACGGCCTTGACGGCGCCGATCTGGCGCTTGAAGGGGAAGCCGCCGTAGATGGGGAAATGCTTGGTGAGGCCTTCGACCTGGAGCAACGGCTCGCCGCGGTCGGACCCTTCGGATTTACCCTGCTGCTTGGGCAGAGTGACGTTCTCGCTCATGTCTCTGCGTCTCCTCAGCCCAGCCGGGGCTTGATCTGATCGATGAAGATGGTCTGCTTCTGGTCCGCCGTGAGATGGCAGGCGGAGGCCCGCCCTTCGGCCAGTGGCGGCCGTTCCCCGGAGCACCGCGAGCCGCTCACCTTGTCGGTGAAGGTGCAGCGCGGGTGGAAGGGGCAGCCGGACGGCGGGTTCAGCAGGCTGGGCGGGGAGCCCGGGATCGGCATGAGCGCCTCGTCGATGTCGCCGCCGAGGCGCGGCATCGAGCTCAGCAGGCCCCAGGTGTACGGGTGCTGGGGCGCCGTGAGCACCTCGCGGACGCTGCCGCGCTCAACCGCCCGTCCCGCGTACATCACCAGCAGGTCGTCCGCCATGTTGGCGATGACGCCCAGGTCGTGGGTGATGAAGATGATCGCCGAACCGAACTCCTGCTGGAGGTCCTTGAGCAGGTCGAGGATCTGCGCCTGCACGGTCACGTCGAGCGCCGTGGTGGGCTCGTCGGCGATCAGGAGGTCGGGGTTGCAGATCAGCGCCATGGCGATCATCGCGCGCTGGCGCATACCGCCGGAGAACTGGTGCGGGTAGTCGTTGAAGCGCATCGCGGGCTGCGGAATGCCGACCTTGTCGAGCATCTCGATGGCCCGTGCCTTCGCCTCCTTCCGGGAGGCGCCGGTGTGCTTCATGAACGGCTCGGCGATCTGCCGGCCCACCGTGTAGTACGGCGACAGCGCGGTCAGCGGGTCCTGGAAGATCATCGCGACCTTGTTGCCGCGAAGCTTCTCCAGTTCTCTCTCCCGCGCGCCGGTCAGCTCCTGGCCGTCCAGCACGATCTCGCCCTGGACCTCGGTGGTCTTGGGGTTGTGCAGACCGAGGACGGTCAGGTTGGTGACGGACTTGCCGGAGCCCGACTCGCCCACGATGCCCAGCGTCTTGCCGCGCTCGACGTCGAAGGAGAGGCCGTCGACCGCCTTGACGACGCCGTCCTCGGTGGAGAACCGGACGCTCAGGTCGCGGACCGAGAGGAAGGCCTCCGGCCCGGTCGGGGCCGGTGCGTCTTCGGTCTTGGTCAGTGTGGTCACGGTCGATCTCCTAGGCGAGGCGCACGCGCGGGTCGATGTAGGCGTAGGCGAGGTCCACGATGATGTTCAGGATCAGGATGAAGAAGGCCCCGAACAGCATGACGCCCATCGTCAGCGGGAGGTCCTTGGTCAGCGACGACTCCACCGCGAGGCGGCCGATACCGGCCAGGTCGAACGTGAACTCTGTGACCACCGCGCCTGCGAGAAGACCGGAGAGGTCCATGCCGAGGATGGTGACGATGGGAGTGAGGGAGCCGCGCCAGGCGTACCGGAAGAAGACGTACCGCTGCTTCATGCCCTTGGCGCGAGCGGTGCGGACGTGCTCTTCCTGCAGCTGCTCGATCATGGTGGAACGAGCCATACGCGTGTACTGAGCGGTGAAGATGGTCGCCATCACGGCCCAGGGGATGATCATCCCGACGACCCAGCTGACCGGATCGTCCAGGAACGGAACGTACTTGGGATTCTCCATCCAGCCCGTGCTGTAGACGAAGATGCCAAGGACGATCGGCCCCAGGAAGTAGATCTGGAACGAGCTGAGCACCATCGAGGCGCCACTGACGAGCTTGTCGATCGCGGTGCCGCGCTTCCAGGCGGCGAGCAGACCGGAGCCGAGTCCCAGCACCAGGAAGATGACGAGTCCACCGACGGTCAGCGACAGCGTCAGCGGGAACCGGTCCATGATCGAGTCCCAGACGAAGTCGCCCGAGCTGAACGAGACTCCGAGGCAGGGAGCGTCACAGCGCCCGACGGGGAAGTCCCGGCCGACCACAATGCCGGACATGAAGTCCCAGAACTGGGCGGCGATGGGCTTGTCGAGGCCGAGGTTTTCGCGGATGACCGCGATGTTCTCCGGCGTGCAGTTCTTGCCGCAGGAGAGCTGGGCGAAGTCCTGAGGGATTGTGTAGAACAGGAAGAACGTGAACGCGCCGATCAGGAACATGATCACGACGGCGCCGGTCAACCTGCGGAGAAGAAACTGAAGCATCGCGGGAGGCTGCTCTCTTCGGATTCGGCGGGGTGTGAGGGGTTGTGGTCCGCGGGGGTGCGCTCCGCCTGGCGCGCACCCCCACGGATCAGCCGTGGATCAGGGTTACGGCTGGATCAGGTACAGACGGTTGATGTCGATGTAGCTCGAGTTGGTGCTGTAGCGAGCGCCACCGATGTTCGAACCGAAGAGCTGGAGCTGCTTCGAGTAGTAGACCGGAGCAGCCGGGTTGATCTCCTCGACGATGCGCTTGTGCGCCTCTTCCCACTTCTTGGCCGCGGCCGTCGGCTCCAGGACCAGCGCCTCCTGAATGAGGCTGTTGACCTTGGCGTCGTTGATGTGGGAGTAGTTCGGCTGACCGTCGGCGACCAGGGTGCCGTCGTAGACCGGGGTCACGACCGTGGACTGGGAGGCCCAGTCCTGGCCCCAACCGGTCATGTACAGGTCGAAGCCGTTCTTGACCTTACCGATCTGCTCGTAGAAGGTCGCGCGCTCGATCTCCTTCGCCTGAACGTCGAAGCCGATCTTGTTCAGCGCGTCCTTGATGATGACCATCTGCTTCTGGCCGCGCGGCGTGTTGGAGTACGCGTAGCTGAGCTTCGTGCCCTCCTTGACACCCGCCTCCTTCAGCAGCGCCTTGGCCTTCTCCGGGTCACCGTTGGGCTTCTTGAGCTTGCCGAACGGGTCGTACGTCGGGTCGAAGCCCGGCAGGGTCGGCGCGAACAGACCGCCGGCCAGCTCGCCGCCGTACTTGCCACCGTCAGCCTGGATCATCGACTGGTTCGGGATGGCGTAGGTGATCGCGTCACGGACCTTCTTGTCCTTGAGGCGGTCCATGTTGAAGCTCATCTGCCACACGTAGGGCTGGTAGCCCTTGATCGTGCGCTTGTTGACCGCCGCGTTGCCGATCACGGAGGACGTCTGGGCCGGGTCGACCGAGTCCGTGAACTGCATGGCGTTCTTCGCGTCGCCCTGGTCGGCGATCAGACGCTTGGTCTGGCTGGCCTGGTCGATCGTGGTGGTGAAGCTGTAGCCGTCCACGTACTGGTGGCGAACCGAGTCCGTCTTCGCGTCCCAGTTGGTGTTCTTGACGAGCTTCAGGGACTTGCCGGCCTTGTACTCGGCGATCTTGTACGGGCCGAGCGACTTCGGGGCCTTGTCGTACTTCTCCTTCGTGTCCACCTTGGCGGGCACGATGGCGTAACCGGCCATGGACAGCGCCTGCGGCAGGTCCGGACGCGGCTTGTCGAAGTTGAAGACGACCGTCTTGGCGTCCGGCGTCGACAGCACGCTGTCGGGCAGGTGCTTGCCCTTGTACGGACCGTCCGGCAGCGCCTTGCGGTAGTCGGAGCCGGAGAGCCAGGTCTGGACGAACGACGGGCCGTCGAAGATGACCTTCGAGTACTGACGCTCAATGGTGTGACGGACGTCGGCCGAGGTGATGGCGTTGCCGTCCTCGTCCTTGATGCCGTCCTTGAGGGTGTACGTCCAGGTCTTGCCGCCGTTGGAGGACTTGCCGGAGTCGGTGGCGATGTCACCGACGACGGTCAGGTTGCCCTTGTCGTCCTCCTGGTAGTTCGTCAGCTTGCGGTGGACCAGGTTCGCGAACTGGCCCGCGTCGCTGACGTAGATCTGACCCGGGTCCATGTGGGACAGGTCGGACTGCGTGTAGATGTTGATGGAGCCACCGGGCTTGGCGCCCGGAACCTCGGCCGCCGGGCCGTTCGAGGCAGCAGCGTCGCCGTAGACGACAGGCTTCGACTGGGACGCGGCGTCCTGCTTGGACTTGGACTCGTCCTTGGCGTCCTTGCCGTTGTCCTTGGAGCAGCCGGTGAGCGCCAGCGAGCCGGCAGCGGCCGCGACGATTATGGCGCGTGCGGAGCGCGATCGAATGGGATTCATGATGCTCTGTGCACCTACCTGTCGGTTGTAATCCAGAGAAGTGCTGCCTGACCGTCCGGTTGCCCGGTGCGGGGGCGGCAGCCACCCCCGCCCATGGACGTCACCGTCCGGTCTTGGGGTCGAACGCGTCCCGGACAGAGTCACCAAGGAGGTTGAAGCAAAGAACGAAAACCACCATGGCGACGCCCGGGAAGAACATGAACGCCGGGTCCTGCTCGTAGATCTCGGAGCCGATGGCGAACATCCGGCCCCAGTCGGGCGTCGGCTCGACGAATCCGACGCCGACGAATGAGAGGAACGCGATGCTCAGGATGGAGCTGGGCAGCAAGTAGGTGCCCTGCACGAGGATCGGCGTCACGATGTTCGGCAGGATCTCCTTGCGCACGATCCGCCACCGCGAGGCGCCAGAGACCTTCGCCGCCTCGACGAACTCCCGCTCACGCAGGGAGAGTACGGAGCTGCGCACCAGCCGGGCCATGCCCATCCAGCCGAGGAACCACATCACCAGGATGATCGCGACGGCCCGCAGATACGTCGGGGTCTCGTCCGTCGGAGAGACGAACAGCGCGGTCACGATCGGCATGAAGGCGATGAAGAACAGCTGGTTCGGGAAGGAGAGGAAGAAGTCGGTGATCCGGCCCAGCCAGTAGTCGACCTTGCCGCCGAAGTAGCCGCCCACCATGCCGACGACCACGCCGGTGAGCACGCTGAACAGCGTCACGACGAGGGCCATGTACAGCGAGGTGCGCATGCCGTAGAGGAGCATGGTGAACACATCGCGGCCCAGGTTGGGTTCGACTCCGAACCAGAAGTCGCTGGAGATTCCGCCGAAGTCGCCCGACGGCATGGCGAAGTCGTCGAGCAGGAACGGATAGTCCGGCTCCTGCGCGTAGAGCGTGTACGGATCCTTGCCGTACAGCGCCGAGATCACCGGTGCGAGCGCGGCTATGACGAAGAAGAAGATCACCACAAAGGCGGAGATCACGCCCGTGCGGTCGCGCTTGAAGCGCGCCCACATGAGCTGGCCGGGTGAGCGGCCGGTGGCCTCCATGCCCGCGGCGTCTGTCTTGGTCGCGGTCTCTTCGTCCAAGGCGACAGAGGCCTCGGCGCCCTCGGTCTCAATTGGACTGGTCATGATGTGTCCATTCACGGGTGTCGGGTGACCCGCGATCCTGCGCGCTGTGACCGGTCGAGCGGAGTGCACTCGTACCGTCACGGCCGCCGCATGACTATCCCTCTGCTCCCGCCGTCGCCCCTGAACGGGTGCGTCAGCGTTCCCTCTTGCCGGCGGGAGTACCCGGGGACAAAAGGGCTGCAAAGGTTGTCAATAGGGATGTAATCCACCCCTAGGAGCGCGAGCCGAGCGGTTGACCGGGTCTCAGAATCGCCGGCCGCTGATTGCGGCCAGGCCGGATGAAGTGCGCTGGAATCCGGCCGTACGAGCCATCTGCGACGACCCGACCCCACTGGCGCTCGTGGCACCGCGCATGGGTTCCTCCTCATGAGTCCACGTATTAACTGCAAGGCTGGGCACATGACACCCGCCGACACCCCTGACGGCGAGAAGCAGTACCCACGTGTGCTCGTGAGTCCGCGCTCCCCACAGCGCGCGACCCGTTGACCCGAGCTCAGTGAAGCCAACTATTAGGTAAGTTCGGGCCGTAAACCACACTTAAAGCATCTCGTTTTGGCAACATCACCCCACGTCAGAAGCCCAAAATTCGGACAAAGGGATCGCAGACAGACACCCGCGAAACGGACTGTTAATACAAGTTTCCGGTGCGCAACGTCCGATAGCCGAACGTGCGGGGTAGGAAATCCGGTTGACGAACGCCGCTCGGCGGGTCCCTCATAACGTGCCGTCAGGCATGCCGACGGACACACACGAAACGGCCCGGACGACCCCCGTCGGGGTCGTCCGGGCCGTCTCAGGACACCGGCCGTTTTCGGCCATACAAGCGGGCTGAGTGCCCGCGGTGCGTCAGTTGCGCTTGGCGCGCGACGCGGTGCGCCCGCGCTCCTTCTGGTCCAGGACCACCTTGCGGATGCGGACCGTCTCCGGAGTCACCTCGATGCACTCGTCGTCGCGGCAGAACTCGAGGGACTGCTCGAGCGACAGCTTGCGCGGCGGCACCACGTTCTCCGTGTTGTCCGCGGAAGCCGCACGCATGTTGGTGAGCTTCTTCTCCTTGGTGATGTTCACGTCCATGTCGTCGGCGCGGGAGTTCTCGCCGATGATCATGCCCTCGTAGACCTCGGTGCCGGCGTCGACGAAGATCACGCCGCGCTCCTGCAGGTTGATCATCGCGAACGGGGTCACGGAGCCCGAACGGTCCGCCACCAGCGAGCCGTTGTTACGGGTGCGCAGGTCGCCGAACCACGGCTCGTGGCCCTCGAAGATGGAGTGCGCGATGCCCGTGCCACGGGTCTGCGTCAGGAACTCCGTACGGAAGCCGATGAGGCCGCGGGACGGGACGATCCACTCCATGCGGATCCAGCCCGAACCGTGGTTCGTCATCGTCTCCATGCGGCCCTTGCGGGTCGCCATCAGCTGCGTGATGGCGCCGAGGTGCTCCTCGGGCGAGTCGATCGTCATGCGCTCGATCGGCTCGTGCACCTTGCCGTTGACCTCCTTGGTGACCACCTCGGGCTTGCCGACGGTCAACTCAAAGCCCTCCCGGCGCATGGTCTCGACGAGGATGGCCAGGGCCAGCTCACCGCGGCCCTGCACCTCCCAGGCGTCGGGGCGCTCGGTCGGCAGCACGCGCAGCGAGACGTTACCGACGAGCTCGCGGTCCAGCCGGTCCTTCACCAGACGGGCGGTGACCTTGTGGCCCTTGCCGCCCTTGCCGACCAGCGGCGAGGTGTTCGTACCGATCGTCATCGAGATCGCGGGCTCGTCCACCGTGATCAGCGGAAGCGCGATCGGGTTCTCGGGGTCGGCCAGCGTCTCGCCGATCATGATCTCCGGGATACCGGCGATCGCGCAGATGTCGCCCGGTCCTGCCTTCTCGGCGGGCAGGCGGGTGAGCGCCTCGGTCATCATCAGCTCGGTGATGCGGACGTTCGACATCGTGCCGTCACGCTTGATCCACGCGACGGTCTGGCCCTTCTTCAGCTCGCCCTGCTCGACACGGCAGAGCGCGATACGGCCGAGGAAGTTGTCGGCGTCCAGGTTGGTGACATGCGCCTGCAGCGGGGCGGACTCGTCGTACTCCGGCGCCGGGACGTGCGCCAGGATCGTGGAGAAGAAGGGCTCCAGGCTGTCGCTGTCGGCCGGGACGGTGCCGTCCTCCGGCTTGGTCAGCGAGGCGACGCCATCACGCGCGCACGCGTAGACGATCGGGAACTCGATCTGCTCCTCGGTCGCGTCCAGGTCCAGGAACAGGTCGTACGTCTCGTCGACGACCTCGGCGATCCGGGAGTCCGGGCGGTCCGTCTTGTTGATACAGAGGATGACCGGCATCTTCGCGGACAGCGCCTTGCGCAGTACGAAGCGGGTCTGCGGCAGCGGGCCCTCGGAGGCGTCCACCAGCAGCACGACCGCGTCGACCATCGACAGACCGCGCTCGACCTCGCCGCCGAAGTCGGCGTGACCGGGAGTGTCGATGATGTTGATGGTGACGGGGGCGCCGCCGTCCTTCGGGTGGTACTTGACCGCGGTGTTCTTGGCCAGGATCGTGATGCCCTTCTCACGCTCCAGGTCGTTCGAGTCCATCATGCGGTCGTCGAGGTGCTCGGCGGCGTGCGCGGCGAACGCTCCGGCCTGCTTCAGCATGGCGTCGACCAGAGTGGTCTTGCCATGGTCGACGTGGGCGACGATGGCGACGTTACGGATGTCGTGGCGCGTGGGCATGCTGGCTTGCCGCTTCTCTCGATCGTGGGATCAGGCGTTTGATGGTCGTAGCCTCGTCCGCCCGCCGGGCGGACACGCCACGGCTTGTCCCATGGTACGGGGCCGCGGCGTGCGGGGCTTCCCGGGCCGATCGGAAGGGAGATCGCGGGGGGTGTGGAGAGGTGCGCGGAACTGCGCTGGGGTGGGTAAACCTGAGCAAAGCCTGGGTCAAAGGGTGTACATGATCCTGCCCGCCGGCGATGCCGGCGGGCAAGGGACTTGAGCCAGTTCTGAGGTTGTGGGCGGAAGGCGTTCGGTTACCGTCCGGTAGCCTTCTTGGTTTCGGCCTTCTTGAACCCGATGTCCTGATAGCGGGGAGTGGCGAAGCCGAAGGCTCCCGCGTTGGCGATCTTGGGCTTGGCCGCGACGAGCTCGGGCCGCTGGTAGAGCGGAATGGACCCGGCCGCCGCCCAGATCCGGGCGTCCGCGCGGCGCACCAGATCGCGGGCGGCGTTCTCGTCCAGCTCGGCGGCCGCCTGGTCGAAGAGCTGGTCGATGTAGTCGGTGCCGACCCGGGTGTAGTTCTGCTCGACCAGCAGCGATCCGTCGCTGGCCGGCTCGGGCTTGGCGAAGATCGGCCGGGCGTCGGTCGCCGGGTACGCGGTGGCGGGCCAGGAGTAGAGCGCCAGGTCGTAGTTGCCGGACGCGACATGGTCCTTGAAGTAGCTGTCGTCGGCGACCTTGATGATCTCGGTCTGCACGCCGATCCGGTCGAGCATCTTCGCGATCTTGTCGCCGACGGCGCGCAGCGGCTCGGAGCCGGGGCCCGACGGCAGTACGAAGCGCAGGCTGAGCGGCTTTCCGTTCTTGCCGACGCGGGCCACGGCCGCGGCCGGAGCCGCGGTGCCCATCGGCGCGTACGCTCCGGCGGCTCCGCCCTTCTTGTCACCCTCGGCGGGGTCGCCGTCGCGCGACTCGGCCTTCCGGGCCGCGGCGGGCGCGAGGACGCGGGTGCCGCTGGCACCGGACTCGCTGGCCGGCTTGTTGTCGTCGCCGACGACGTACAGCCCCTCGTCGGACGCTGCCTCGGCTTCCTTCGCCTGGTTCTTCTGGTCCGACTTCTTCGGGTCGGCCTTCGCAGAGGCAGAGGCGGAGGCCTTCGCGGAGGCGGAGGCCGACGCGGAAGCGGCAGCGCTCCTGCCGGGCTGCGCGGTCGCGGACCCGGTCCCGGGAGACTTGCTGCCTTCGCCGCCGGCCTTCGCGGGGGCCGGCTTCTTCAGCGCTCCGCCGGGCGTCCAGCCGGCGTCGGCCAGCAGCGCCTGCGCCTCCTCGGTGTTCTGCGCGCCGAGCGCCCCGCTGTTGTCCGTGTACACCCGCTGGCCCGCCAGCGCGAGATGGCTGCCGGGCGGCTTCGCGGGCAGGCCGAGCGGCCGCAGCACCGTTTCGGCCAGCTCCTTGCGGTTGAGCGCGCGGGCCACCGCGCGGCGCACCCGGTCGTCGGCGAGCGGTCCGGTCTCGCCGTTCAGCGCGAGCTGGGTGTAGGCGGGCTCCAGCGATTTGCGGACCACATAGGCGCGCAGCGCGACCTGCTCGTTCGTGTACGCCTCGCCCGCCCCGGCATTCGCGTGCCGTGCGCCGTTTGCGCCCTTGTCCCGGTTGGCGAGGGCGATACGGTCCACGGTGCCCCGGTCGATCTCCGCGATGTCCAGCGTTCCGGCGGCCAGCGCCGCCGCCCGCTTGTCGCGCGGCACCGCGGTCAGCACCAGGCTCTCCAGCTTGGCCTGCTCGCCCCACCAGCGCAGGTTGCGTACGAGGGTGACTGCGCCTGCCTTGCGGTCCAGCGTCTTCAGCTGGAACGGCCCCGCGGTGGCCTTGAGCGCGTTGCGGGCGCCGTCGTTGAAGGCGTTCGGCGACGCGGTCACATCCTTCGGGTACAGCGGCGTGAAGAGCGACTGCCAGTCCGCGTACGGCTTCTTGAAGGTGATCTTGACCTCGAGGTCGCTGGCACCCTTCTGGATCTCCTCGATGCGCTCGTACCCGGCGTTGCGCGCGGTCCAGTACGCGGTGTCCTTGCCGCTCAGCGCGCGCCACTGGGCCACGAAGTCGGCCGCGCCGATCTCCCGGCCGTCGCTCCAGACCGCCTTCTGGTTGAGCTTGTAGAGCACGACCTGCTTGGGCTCGCGGTCGACGATCTTGGCGGACTCGACGTAGTCCGGATTGCGCTGCGGCCGTCCGCTCCGGTCGAGCGTGAAGAGGGCGGGCAGTACGGCTCCGGCGATACGAGTGGTGGCGGCGTCCGCGTCGGCCTGGAAGGCGTTCAGCGTGGTCGGCATCGAGTCGATCGCCCAGCGCAGCGTGCCTCCGTCGGCGACCCGGTCCCGTGCGGCGGCCCCGATGTCCTGGGGCGCGGCCTTGCCCGTGCGCTCGGACTCGTCCGCACTGCAGCCCGCGAGGACCGGCAGCGCGAGCACCCCGCTGGTCAGCAGCGCGACGGAGCGGAGCTTTCGGGAGCATGTCCTCCCGCGGGGGGCATCGACCTGGGACATGGGTTTTACCTCTTCGTCCTGATTCGCGGAATTTGGAGATGATCACACCGATTCCGGTCCACTGAAGTGGACAGAGGGCCGCCTATGGCGGCGACACGGCGTGGCGTCTTCGGATGCCACCCGTGCGGCCCAACCCAGAACCGGGCGTAACAGCACGTAAAGGGTGAAAATGGGGGGCGAGAAATCAACCATGAGGGGCGCGCTGGAAGCGCATGCGCCGGGAATCCCTGCACGTCCCTTCACAAGCGGGGATGTGACGCGCAACACTCGCAGGCGCATGAGCGACGCCACCGCACCCTGCGGAAGTGAGGGCCAGTCATGTCCCAGCAGGAAGACCTGACAGCGATTCAGCACCGCCTCGACGAGCTCGTCCAGCGTGTCGGAGAGCTGGAGCGGACCGTTGATGAGCTGCGTGGCGCCGGCCCGGCCGCGTCCGCCGGGCAGAAGTCACCGGACCGCCCCGAGCTGGTCACCATCCCCGACGTTCCGTACAACCACGCGCTGTGGACGGACTCGGACGACGAGGGAGTGGGCGTCCGAGACCGGCACGCTCCCTAGGAGAACTCGTTGGCCACTGGTACTGAACCACCACAAATCAATACGGGCGTGCACGGCGTCACGCGCGCCGCCATCGGTCCCCGCCATCTGCGGACGGACCGCTGGTGGCTCGCACCGGCCCTGACCGCCGGCGGGCTGCTCGCCTTCGTCATCTACTCGACGTGGCGTGCCTTCGCCAACGCCGACTACTACGCCGCGCCGTATGTCTCGCCGTTCTACTCCCCGTGTCTCGCGGAGAACTGCGAGCCCATGAAGGGCGGCCCCAACTGGGAGATCTTCGGCAGCTGGTGGGGCCTGTCGCCCGCGCTGCTGATCCTGATCTTCCCGCTCGGCTTCCGGCTGACCTGCTACTACTACCGCAAGGCCTACTACCGCGGCTTCTGGGCGTCGCCGCCGGCCTGCGCGGTCGCCGAGCCGCACAAGAAGTACACCGGCGAGACCGGCTTCCCGCTGATCCTGCAGAACATCCACCGGTACTTCTTCTACTTCGCGGTCCCGGTCGCCGGAATCCTCACGTACGACGTAGTGCTCGCCTTCCGCGACGAGCACTACGAGTGGGGACACATGGGTCTCGGCACCCTGGTCCTGCTGGTGAACGTCCTGCTGATCTGGGCGTACACCGTCTCGTGCCACTCCTGCCGGCACATCATCGGCGGCCGGCTCAAGCACTTCTCCAAACACCCGGTGCGCTACCGCCTGTGGGGCTGGGTCGGCCGGCTGAACGAACGCCACGCGCTGCTCGCATGGGCGTCGCTGATCAGCGTCGCGCTCGCCGACTTCTACGTCTATCTCGTCGCGTCCGGTGCGTTCGACGATCCGAGGTTCTTCTGATGGGTGGGGCGTTCTGACATGACGCAACTCGAACGGCAGCAGTGGGACGTCGTGGTGGTGGGCGCGGGCGGGGCGGGTCTGCGGGCCGCCATCGAGGCCCGCGAGAAGGGTGCCCGTACGGCGGTGATCTGCAAGTCCCTGTTCGGCAAGGCCCACACGGTGATGGCGGAGGGCGGCATCGCCGCCTCCATGGGCAATGTGAACGCCGGGGACAACTGGCAGGTGCACTTCCGCGACACCATGCGCGGCGGCAAGTTCCTCAACCAGTGGCGGATGGCGGAGCTGCACGCCCGCGAGGCGCCGGACCGCGTCTGGGAGCTGGAGACCTGGGGCGCGCTCTTCGACCGCACGGCCGAAGGCAAGATCTCGCAGCGCAACTTCGGCGGGCACGAGTACCCGCGGCTGGCGCATGTCGGCGACCGGACGGGCCTGGAGCTGATCCGTACGCTCCAGCAGAAGATCGTCTCGCTGCAGCAGGAGGACAAGGCCGAGTTCGGTGACTACGAGGCCCGGTTGAAGGTCTTCCAGGAGTGCACGGTCACGCGTGTCCTCAAGGACGGCGAGCGAGTTTCGGGGACCTTCTGCTACGCGCGGGAGTCCGGACGCTTCTTCGTGCTGGAGGCCCCTTCGGTGGTGCTGGCCACCGGCGGGATCGGCAAGTCCTTCAAGGTGACGTCGAACTCCTGGGAGTACACCGGCGACGGGCACGCGCTCGCGCTGCTCGCGGGCGCTCCGCTGCTCAACATGGAGTTCGTGCAGTTCCATCCCACCGGCATGATCTGGCCACCCTCGGTGAAGGGACTCCTCGTCACCGAATCGGTGCGCGGGGACGGCGGGGTGCTGCGCAACTCCGAGGGCAAGCGGTTCATGTTCGACTACGTCCCCGACGTCTTCAAGGAGAAGTACGCGGAGTCGGAGGAGGAGGGCGACCGCTGGTACGAGGACCAGGCGAACAACCGGCGTCCTCCCGAACTCCTGCCGCGCGACGAGGTGGCCCGCGCGATCAACTCCGAGGTCAAGGCGGGCCGGGGTTCTCCGCACGGCGGTGTCTACCTCGACGTGTCGACCCGTATGCCGGCCGAGGTGATCAAGCGGCGGCTGCCGTCGATGTACCACCAGTTCAAGGAGCTGGCGGATGTCGACATCACGGCCGAGGCCATGGAGGTCGGCCCGACCTGTCACTACGTGATGGGCGGCATCGCCGTCGAATCCGACAGCGCTGCCGCGGTGGGCGTGCCGGGCCTGTACGCGGCGGGCGAGGTCGCCGGCGGCATGCACGGCTCCAACCGGCTCGGCGGCAACTCGCTCTCCGATCTGCTGGTCTTCGGCCGTCGCGCGGGTTTGCACGCGGCCGAGTACGCGGCGGGACTCGCCACGCGACCGGCGGTGGAGGAGGACCAGATCGACGCGGCCGCGGCCGAGGCGCTGCGCCCGTTCAGCGCCGAGGGCCCCGAGGAGGGCGCTCAGCCGGAGAATCCGTACACGCTCCATCAGGAGCTCCAGCAGACGATGAACGACCTGGTCGGCATCATCCGGCGCGAGGGCGAGATGGCGCACGCCCTGGAGAAGCTGGGCGAGCTGCGCGTACGGGCGCGGCGGGCGGGCGTGGAGGGGCACCGGCAGTTCAACCCCGGCTGGCATCTCTCGCTGGACCTGCGGAACATGCTGCTGGTCAGCGAGTGCATCGCGCGGGCCGCGCTGGAGCGGACGGAGAGCCGCGGCGGCCACACCCGCGAGGACTGTCCCGCCATGGAGCGCGAGTGGCGGCGGGTCAATCTGCTGTGCCGGCTGGTCGATCCCACCGGTGATCTGGCGGCGACCGATCCGGTGCGCGGCCAGATCGAGCTCGTCCGCACGACGACCGAACCCATCCGTTCCGACCTGCTCGCTCTTTTCGACAAGGAGGAGCTGGTCAAGTACCTCGCCGAAGAGGAGCTCTACGAGTGAGCAGCTACACAGCGGCCTTCAAGGTCTGGCGCGGTGATACGGACGGCGGGCAGCTGGAGGACTTCTCCGTCGAGGTCAATGACGGAGAGGTCGTCCTCGACATCATCCACCGCCTCCAGGCCACTCAGGCCTCCGATCTCGCGGTCCGCTGGAACTGCAAGGCGGGCAAGTGCGGTTCGTGCAGCGCGGAGATCAACGGCCGGCCGGCGCTGCTCTGCATGACGCGGATGTCGGTCTTCACGCGCGAGGAGACGATCACGGTGACGCCGCTGCGGGCCTTCCCGGTGGTGCGGGATCTCGTGACGGACGTGTCCTTCAACTACACGAAGGCGCGCGAGGTGCCCTCCTTCGTGCCGCCGCCCGGTGTGGCGGCCGGTGAGTACCGCATGCAGCAGATGGATGTGGACCGCTCGCAGGAGTTCCGCAAGTGCATCGAGTGCTTCCTGTGCCAGGACACCTGTCATGTGGTGCGCGACCACGAGGAGAACAAGACGGCGTTCGCCGGTCCGCGCTTTCTGATGCGAGTGGCCGAGCTGGACATGCATCCGCTGGACGCGGCCGCCGAGAGGGGTCATGACCGCAAGAAGGCGGCGCAGGACGACCACGGTCTCGGCTACTGCAACATCACGAAGTGCTGTACGGAGGTGTGCCCGGAGGGCATCAAGATCACCGACAATGCGCTGATCCCTCTGAAGGAGCGGGCGGTGGACCAGAAGTACGACCCGCTGGTGTGGCTCGGCAACAAGATCCTTCGGCGGGACGCGCACTCATAGGACCTCCGGTAGCGGAGGCACAGTCACGGACTTAGCCTCCCAAATGTGACGCGAAGAGCCACCCGCATACTCCTTGCCGTGCTGGTGGCGGCATGGTGGCTGGTCGCGCCCGCCGCCCGAGGCGCGCTCGCCGACGATCCCGTCAGCCTGTCCCGCGAGAACCAGATCACCGACCGGGTGGGAGCGCTGGGTGACCGTGAGCCCGAGGTCACCCAGGCGCTCGACCGGCTCTACGACGATCAGCGACTGCAGCTCTTCGTGGTGTACGTACGCGACTTCTCGGGTCGCGGCGCGCGGGAGTGGGCCGACGAGACGGCGCAGAAGAACGGTCTCGGCCAGAACGACATCCTGCTGGCCGTCGCCACCCACGACCGGCAGTACGCGTACTGGGTCGACAACGGCTCGCGGCTGACCGACGCACAGCTCGCGGACGTCGCGGGCACCGCCGTCGAGCCCGCGCTGCGGCAGAACGACTGGGCGGGCGCCGCCATCGGCGCGGCAAACGGATACGCGGCGGTGGTGAGCGGGCAGCCGGTGCCGGCACCCGCCATCACTCCCGGCGAGGCGGACCCGGGCGAGGCCGCGAGCGAGCGGGGAACCGGGGACCTGGTGCTGCCGATCGCGGTTGTCGGCGGGGCCGGCGCCCTCGCCGTGTACGCCTACGCCAAACGCCGAAAGCGCACCGCGACGCGCACCACGCCGCAGGGCGGACGAGCGGGCTGGGGCTCCGGGCAGCAGGCTCCGCAGACGCCGTTGCCGGAACTCGACGCGCAGGCCAAACAGGCGCTCGTCGACACCGACGACGCGTTGCGCACCAGCCAGGAGGAACTGGGCTTCGCGACCGCCCAGTTCGGCGAGGAGGCGGCCAAGCCGTTCACCGAGGCGGTCGCTCACGCACAGCGCGAGCTGACGGCCGCGTTCCGGCTGCGGCAGCAGCTCGACGACGCGTATCCGGAGGACGACGCGACCCGGCGGCGAATGCTCGACGAGATCGTTTCGCGGTGTACGGAGGCCAATCGGCGGCTGGACGCCGAGTCGGAGGACTTCGACCGGCTGCGCGCGCTCGAACAGAACGCACCGGCGGCCCTCGCCACCGCGCAGGCCGCCTTCGACGAGCTGAACGGACGCGTCGTCACCGCGGAGGCGACGCTCGGGGCGATGCAGGAGCGGTATGCCGCATCCGCATCCGCACCCGTCGCCGGCGATGTGGAGCAGGCAAGGCACCGGCTCGCTTTTGCCACGACCGGCCTCGACGAGGCGCGCAAGGCCGTCGACTCCTCGGACAACGGCACGGCGGCCGTGCAGGTACGGGCGGCGGAGGGCGCGCTGGCGCAGGCGACACAGCTGATCGAAGCCGTGGACCGGCGCGCGAAGGAGCTCGCGGAGGCGGCCGGGAAGCTGCCGGGCGCGCTCACCGAGACGGACACCGATCTGGCGGAGGCGCACGGGCTGCTGAAAGGGACGCCGGAAGGTGTGTCCACGGCCGATCTCCAGGGCCGGATCGCACGGGCGGAGGCGGTGGCCGCGGAGGTACGCGGTGCGGTGGAGGCAGGTCCGTACGACCCGATCGACGCGCTGCGGCGGGTCGAGGAGGCTGACGCGGCGCTCGACGAGGCGCTGGCCGGGGCGCGGGAGAACGAACAGGGGACGCGGCGGGCCAGGGCGCTGCTCGACCGGGCGACGCTCGGGGCGCGGTCCGCCATCGGCGCGGCGGTCGACTTCATCACCACACACCGCGGGACGGTCGGCAGCGAGGCGAGGACCCGGCTGGCGGAGGCGCAGCGGCGGCTGGAGCGGTCCGGGGCGCTGGCCGAGTCCGGAGATGCCCAGGGCGCGCTGGCGGAGGCGCAGCAGGCGGACGCGCTGGCGCGGCGGGCGCAGAGTCTGGCCGAGGAAGACGTGCGGGGATTCGGGAACCCGTTCGGGCCGGGCGGTGTACAAGGAGCAGGAGGTGCGGGAGGCGGGTTCGGGGGCGCGGTGCTCGGCGGGATCATCCTCGGCGGACTGTTCGGCGGTGGAAGGGGCGGGGGCCATGGCGGGGGTTTCGGGGGCGGGTTCGGGGGTGGAGCAGGGGGCGGCGGCTTCGGCGGCCGGCCCGGCAGTTTCGGCGGCGGGGGCACCCGCGGCCGGATGGGCGGCGGCCGGTTCTGACGCGGCTCGCCATGCATCCGGTGCGCACAGCACACCCAGCGCTCACAAGGAGAAGTGCCATGACCAAGCAGACGATCCTCGGCCGGGTCACCCAGCTGGCGAAGGCCAATATCAATGCGCTCCTCGACCAGGCCGAGGATCCGCAGAAGATGATCGACCAGCTGATCAGGGACTACACGAACAACATCAGCGAGGCGGAGCAGGCGGTGGCGGGCACCATCGGCAATCTGCGGCTGATGGAGCAGGACCACCAGGAGGATGTGGCCGCCGCCAAGGAATGGGGCGACAAGGCGCTGGCCGCCAGCAAGAAGGCGGACGGGCTGAGGGCTGCGGGCCAGAGCGCGGACGCGGACAAGTTCGACAACCTCGCCAAGGTGGCGCTCCAGCGCCAGCTCCAGTCCGAGAAGGAGGCGAGCACCGCGGAGCCGACGATCGCCTCACAGACGGAGGTCGTGGACAAGCTCAAGAGCGGGCTCGACCAGATGAAGACCAAGCTCACTCAGCTGCAGTCCAAGCGGGACGAGCTGGTGGCGCGAGCCAGGACGGCGCAGGCGCAGAACCAGATGATGGACGCGGTGAAGAACATCAATGTGCTCGACCCGACGAGCGAGCTGAGCCGCTTCGAGGACAAGGTGCGCCGGGAGGAGGCGAAGGCGATGGGCAAGGAGGAGCTGGCCGCGTCCTCGCTGGACGCCCAGTTCGAGCAGCTGGACAGCCTGGGCGACAGCGCGGAGGTCGAGGCGCGGCTGGCGGCGCTGAAGGCGACGGGTTAGGGCGTACGGGGCTGGGGGCGCGGCTGCGGGCCTGGGCGCGGGCGGGCCGGGTCCGAACCTGGGCGCGCGCCGCCCGGGCACAGGCGGCCCGGGCACAGGCGGCCCGGGCGCGGGTGGTCCGGGCACAGGCGGCCCGGGTGCCGGTGGTGCGGCTGGTCCGGGCGGCCAGGGGCTGGGCTGCTCGGTCAGAACATGCTGAGCAGCTGCTCGACGCTCGGCTCGGTCGTCGAGTCGCCGTCGGGCAGGGCGAGTTCGAACCAGACCGTCTTGCCGCGCGGTGTCCGGCGCGAGCCCCAGCCCGCGCTCAGCAGTCCGACCAGCTGGAGTCCGCGGCCACCCTCGTCCGTGTCGCGGGCCCGTCGCCGGCGCGGCTGCACCAGGCCCGAGTCCCACACTTCGCAGACCAGCGTGCGATCCCGCAGCAGCCGCAGCCGGATCTCGCCCTCGCCGTACCGCAGCGCATTGGTGACCAGCTCGCTGACCAGCAGCTCGACCGTGTCCACCAGGGCTTCCAGGTCCCAGGTGATCAGCTGGGCACGGGCCAGCTCCCGGGCGCGGCCCACCGAGCGCGGTTCGCGGGGCAGCCGCCAGTCGCCGACCGCCTCGGTGGACAGGCCCTGGATGCGGGCCATCAGCAGCGCGATGTCGTCCTCGCCGTGCCGGGTGTCGAGCGTGCTCAGCACATGGTCACAGACGTCTTCCAGCGGATGCACGGGGTCGTTGAGCGCGGTGCGGAAGGCGCGCAGGCCCTCGTCGAGCGGGTGGTCCCGGGACTCGACGAGCCCGTCGGTGTAGAGCGCGAGGAGCGCGCCTTCGGGGAGCTCGACCTCGACCTCCTCGAAGGGCTCGCCGCCGACGCCGAGCGGCATACCGGGCGGCACATCGAGCAGCAGCGCCTCCTCGCCGGGTTCGACGAGGACGGGCGGCAGATGGCCCGCGTTGGCGAAGGTGCAGCGGCGGGTGACCGGGTCGTAGACGGCATAGACGCAGGTCGCCAGATAGACCTCGGAGAGGTCTGCCTCGCGGGACATGTGGGCGACGCGGGCCGGCACCTGTGCGCCGCCCCGGGAGCCGGAGTGGGTGGGACCGCCGGGGCCGCCGAGGCCGCGGGCGATCTCGTCGAGCGCCGAGAGCACTTCGGCGGGTTCGAGGTCCAGGAGCGCCAAGGTCCGTACGGCGGTGCGCAGTTCGCCCATGGCGACAGCGGCGCGCAGACCGCGGCCCATCACATCGCCGACGACCAGGGCGGTGCGGTGGCCGGGCAGTTCGATGACGTCGAACCAGTCGCCGCCGACCTCGGTGGCCGTGTTGCCCGGCAGGTAGCGGCAGGCGATGTCGAGACCGGCGGCCTCGGGGTCACCGGGCGGCAGCAGGCTGCGCTGGAGGATGAGCGCCCGCTCGTGCTCCCGGCGGTACAGCCGGGCGTTGTCGATGCAGACCGCGGCACGGGCGGCGAGTTCGACGGCAAGCGCCCGGTCCCGTTCCCCGAAGGGCTCGCTGCCCTTCGTACGGGAGAACTGGACGAGGCCGACGACGGTGTCGTGGGCGACCATCGGCACGGCGAGCGTGGAGTGGACGAGGCTGCCTTCCTCGCCGGGGATCGACTGGACGCGGGCGTTGCGCAGGGCCAGCGCACAGGGCGAGTTGAAGGGGTAGTGGTGGAGTTCGCCGACCGCGGTCGGGGTGTTGTCCGCCGAGCCGCGGCCCGGCGTGGCGATCAGCGGGGTGCCGGAGACCGCGCTGGCGAAGGCGACCCGGCGCAGATCGGCGCTGGCTCCGCCATAGCCCTCGGCATGGTGCGAGCCGCCTCTTCCGGGCGGCGCCTCGTCGCCGCTGAGCAGGCCCTGGTAGAGGTCGACCGAGGCGAGGTCGCAGAAGCCGGGGACGGCGACGTCGAGGAGTTCGCGGGCGGTGGTCTCGAGATCGAGGGAGTTGCCGATGCGCGCGCTCGCCTCATTGAGGAGGGCGAGATTGCGCCGGGCGCTGGCGGCCTCGCGGGCGGCGATGTGGCGGCGGGTCACATCGGTGCCGATTCCGGCCACACCGATGGGCCGGCCGGTTCCGCTGTGCACGCGGTAGAGATTGATGTTCCAGTGCCGGCGGTCCGTGCTGCCCGGCGCCGAACCGACGATCTGGAGGTCGATGGCGGATTCGCCGGTCTCCAGGACCCGTCGCAGCGAGGCGTTCATCCTCTCCGCCTCGGGGCGGGAGAGGTAGTCGTGAACGGTGCGGCCGCGGTGGTCGGCGGCGGCGCCACCGAAGACGGTGGCAAAGCGCTGGTTGGCGCGCTGCACCGTGAGGTCGGTGCCGAAGAGGAGGAAGCCGAAAGGAGATTGGCCGAAAATCGCCTGCGAAGCGGCAAGATCCGTCTCGATCCGTCGCAGCGCGCGGACGTCGACGACGATACAGAGCGCAGCCCTCTCGCCGCTCTCCGTCTCACTCGGCATCACATAGACCTCGGCGACGCCGTGCGCTCCACCCCGCTCCGGCATACGGAACGGGACGAGGCCGGTCCACTCCTTGCCGTCGAGGATCTCCGCCACATGCCGGTGGCCGCGCGGACGCAGCTCGGCGGGCATGAAGACCTCGACCGGGTCCTTGCCCCTGACCTCGTCCGCAGTGATGCCGAACAGGTCGACGGCCCGTCTGCTCCACTGGTCGACCAGGCCGTCGGGGCCGATCGAGAAGGACGCCACTTTGATGTAGTCATAGATCGAGCCAGGCGGGCTGCTCTGCCATACGACATCGCTCGCCGTCTCAGGTATTTCGCTCACGCGACCGTCCCCTCCAGCTCACCGCACCGGACCGGCCATGACCGCAGTATTCAGCACTACGGCCCTGACGCACACGGCGTTCACGATCACAGCACGGTCTCGTTCATTTTGAGCCGTGCTGGTAGTGATCGTTGTCCCTTCCCACTTCTAACCAGTAAGAGCCAGCTCGAACCACACGGTCTTTCCCGTCGTTCCGCGCCGCGTTCCCCAGCGCCGGGCGTTGACGGCCACCAGCTGCAGCCCGCGGCCGCTCTCGTCATCGGGCGCGGCGTCGCGTTCGGTGGGCGGATCCGGAAGCGGGTCGGAGACCTCCACCAGCAGAGAAGGGGCTGCCCCGTCCGGCTCGTGGAGAACCAGGCGGACCCCGATCGGGCCGGATGCATACCGCAGAGAATTGGTCACCAGCTCGCTGACCAGCAGCACTGTCACATCACCGATCACGGTGTACACGTTCCAGGCGGTCAGAGTGTCTCGAACGGCGTGGCGGGCGGTGCGCACGGCGTTGGGTTCGGCAGGGAAGGTCCACGCGGCGGTCTCGCCATCAGTGTCGATCACGCCGTTCACTTCCCCAGACCGGCAGCAGACCCATGTCCCATTTCGGGGGGTTAATCGCCACATACCCGATATTCGGTCCGGGGTATCCCGGTCGGCGCAGGATTGAGCGCACCGTGGCACGAACGGCGTACGAGTCAGCCCCGCGCGCCCTCGCGCCCGCCTTCGCGCAGGATCCGGGCGGCCGCGGCCACCGCCGGGCGGTCCTGGTCGAGCCAGTCCACGGCATCGGTCTCGTCCGGAGCCAGCCAGCGCAGCGCGTCATGGTCCTCCAGCGGCCGCGGTTCGCCGGAGACGAGCCGGGCGGTCCACACCTGGAGTACGTACCCGGGCTTCAGCGGCCACTCGCCCGGGATCCGCTCCAGCGGCTCCGTCTCGACGCCGAGCTCCTCGCGCAGCTCACGCACCAGCGCCTGCTCGGGCCGCTCCCCCGGCTCCAGCTTGCCGCCGGGCAGCTCCCAGCGGCCGGCGAGCTCCTCGGGGGCGCTGCGGCGCGCGGCCAGCAGCCGCCCCCGGTCGTACAGGGCTCCGGCCACCACCACGCGATCCGTCATGCGCCGGAGCGTACGTCAGTGCGTCGTCTGGCCGATGCGCTCGACCCAGTAGAGCTGCTTGTGCCCTTTGCCGTCGAGCGTGGCGACAATCCGCTTGGCCTCGTCCTCGGTGGCGTACCGTCCGACGCGATAGCGGTTGCCGTTGTCGTCCTGCCGTATGACGAGCCAAGGGAGCACGGGGCCGCTGTCGTTCATCGCGCCCCTCCCTCGGTCGGCCGGTCAGTCCATAACGATCGCCAGGAAACCGCACTACGCATATGCCCGAGCGTACGCCTGACCTTTACTCAGCGGATACGTGTTTACACAAAGAGGCAGGAATGAGGGGCACACCCGGCTGGATGCGCCCCCCTGTGGCTGGTTCTGACGGCTCCTAAGGCGCTACACCCCCTCCGCCGAGACCGACTTCGGCGCAGCCGGGCTCGGCGTTGTCGGGCTCGGCAGCGTCGGCATCGGCATCAGCACCGGGCCCGCCGCCATGTCCTTGCGGCAGACGTCGCCGCACTCGGAGTCCAGCGAGCAGCAGAGCGAGCAGATCGGGCCCGACTGGACGGGGCAGTCCGCGATGTCGGGGAGTTCGTACGCCGTCTCGCACACGGCGCACTCGTGCGTGGCGGTGATGTCCTCGATCTCCACACCCGGACCGTTCACGGGATTCGGCCGGGCCAGGTAGTACCTGCCCTTCGTCAGCCAGGCGATCAACGGGCAGAGCACCAGCGCCAGTCCGGCCGCGATGAAGGTGGAGAACGCCTCGGCGTACCGTCCGAAGAGCCCGAAGAAGGCGAGGATCGACACGGTCGACGCGATCACCATCGCGCCGAAGCCGGCCGGGTTCACCGCGTACAGGTAGGCCCGCTTGAACTCGATGTACGGCGGGCTGAGTCCGATCCGCTTGTTGATCACGAGGTCCGCGGCGACGGCGACGATCCACGCGATGCCCACGTTCGAGTAGAAGCCCAGCAGCTTGCCGAGCGCGGCGAACATGTTCATCTCCATCAGCGTCAGCGCGATGGCGAGGTTGAGGAAGATGTACCAGACCCGGCCCGGGTGCTTGTGCGTGATCCGGGAGAAGAAGTTGGACCACGACAGCGAGCCGCTGTAGGCGTTGGTCACATTGATCTTGATCTGCGAGACGATCACGAACAGCGCTGCGGCCGGCAGCGCGACCGAGCCGAGCCAGGGCTTGAGCGCCTCGATCTGCGGAGCGATCGGCTCCAGCGCATGCGTCTTGCCGACCGCCTCCAGGGCCACAAAGGCGAGGAACGCGCCGCCGAGCTGCTTGGCCGCGCCGATGATGACCCAGCCGGGCCCGGCGGCCAGCACCGCGAAGTTCCAACGCCGCCTGTTCTCCTCGGTCTTGGCGGGCATGAAGCGCAGATAGTCGGCCTGCTCGCCGATCTGCGCGATCAGCGACAGCGCAACGCCCGTGCCGAGGCCGAAGCCGATCCACGAGAAGCCCGCCCCGGCGCCCTCCGTACCGCCGAAGGAGCCGAACGCGCCCCAGGCGTACGGGGCTTCGAAGGCCAGCACCACAAAGGGCAGCACCATGCCGATGATCCAGACGGGCTGGGTCCATGCCTGCACCTTCGCCAGCGCGCCCATCCCCTTGAAGACGATCGGGATGACGATCAGCGTGGTGACCAGATAGCCGATCTCCACCGGCAGTCCGACCGCCTGGTGCATGGCCTGCGCCATGATCGAGCCTTCGAGCGCGAAGAAGATGAAGGTGAAGGAGGCGTAGATCAGCGAGGTGAGCGTCGAGCCGAAGTAGCCGAATCCGGCGCCTCGGGTGACGAGGTCCATGTCCAGGCCGTACTTGGCACAGGCCCGGGCGATCGGGATGCCGGTCACGAAGATGATTACGGCGGCGGTGAGGATCGAGGCGAACCCGCTGGTGAAGCCGTAGGTGAAGACGATCGACGCGCCGATCGCGAAGTCCGCGAGATAGGCGATGCCGCCGAGCGCGGTGCCGGCGACCATCGAGGGCGACCAGCGCCGGAAGGAGTGCGGCGCATAGCGCAGCGAGTAGTCCTCACGGCTCTCGTCGGCGGCGAGCTTGGCGTAACTGCGTTTGGGCGGCTGTTCCGGTGCCCGCGTCGTGGCGGTGGCGGTGGCGGTGTCCGTCATCGGCTGCATCCCATCCCGTTCGTCGGTCCCGGTGGGGCGAGTACGGACGGGAAGGTAGGAGCCGGGCATGACAATTTGTTGCGGCACGCGATTGCCCGCGCGTTAAGGGAGCCTGACCAGGGTTAACTCGCGATCACGGGAGGCGGACGGCGCGTTCGCCTATCGGTGAGCTCGCCCGCCGGTCGGGCGGTTACCTCACCGGCAGGTGGTATGCGATACGGAAGCGGTCGGCCGGGACGACCACGTCCGCCGTCTCGACCGCGCGGCCCGACGCGTAGTACGTCCGCTCGACGACCATCACCACATGGCCCGGGACGCCGCCGAGCGCCAGGAGCTCCTCCGCAAGCCCCGGGCGCGCGCCGACCTCCTCCGCGACGTTGTCCACGACGATGTCGATGGCGGCCATCCGCTCGACGACTCCGCAGCCGCCCAGGGGTCCCTCCTCGGGCAGCATCACCGGTGTGCGTCCGGTGACTTCGAGCGGCTCCCAGGAGGTGGAGAGCATCATCGCCTCGCCCGCGTCGCGGTACAGATAGCGCGTACGCATCACGCGGTCGCCGAGCCCGATGCCGAGGCGGGCCGCGATCTCCAGGCTTGCGCCCTCCTGCTCGCTGCTGGACTCCCAGGTGCCGCGGGCGTCTTCCGCCGCCTGCTCCTGGCGGAACGGGTTCGCGCCGGACTGCGGGCGGTATCCGGTGCGGGCGACCCGGCGCGGGACGGGGCGCTCGCGCACATAGGTGCCGGAGCCGGACCGCCCCTCGACCAGCCCCTCCGCCATCAGCACCTTGCGCGCTTCCAGGGCGACGGTGTCGGAGACGCCGTACTCTTCGCGGATGCGGGCCTGCGAGGGAAGGCGGGTGTGCGGCGGCAGCGAACCATTCACGATCTTCTGCCGGAGATCGCTCGCAACGCGCAGATAGGCCGGCTGCTCACCGAATGTCACTGGCCACTCCCAACAGGTTGACAGACAGCAACAGACTGGCAACCGTCGGTTGTTGACCGCAACTGTAGGCCAAAGTTTCACTCGAAGTGATGAGTTGCCTGTAGGCAGGGGTTTGCCGCACGTATGGGCATTCTGCCCTTGACCTCAATGGTCCAGACCAATACGTTCCTGGTTGCACGACACCGTTCACAAACGTCACACGCACAGGAATGGGTCCCATGCGTCGAAGAACCTTTGTCCGGGCGGCTGTTGCAGCCTGTTCACTCTCGCTCCTGGCGGCATTCGCGCCCGCCGCCTCGGCCTCCGCCGAAGCGGGCGGCCAGCACTCGCCCTCGTACAAGCGCGTCGGCTACTTCACCCAGTGGGGCGTCTACGGCCGGGACTTCCAGGTCAAGGACATGGACACGAGCGGCCAGGCGGCCAAACTCACCCACATCAACTACGCGTTCGGCAACGTCAGTTCCGACGGCAAGTGCTTCACCGGCAACGTGCCGGGCGAGGCCGACGCCTGGGCCGACTACGCCCGCCCGCTCGACGCCGAGAACTCGGTGGACGGCGTCGCCGACACCGCCGAACAGCCGCTCGCGGGCAACTTCAACCAGCTGCACGAACTCAAGGCCAAGCACCCAGGCCTCAAGGTGCTGATCTCCCTCGGCGGCTGGAGCTGGTCCACCCACTTCTCCGACGCGGCCCGCACTCCCGCCTCCCGCAAGGCGCTGGTCGCCTCCTGCATCGACCTCTACATCAAGGGCAATCTGCCCCTCGACGGAGCGCGCGGCGGCGCGGGCGCGGCGGCCGGGCTCTTCGACGGCGTCGACCTCGACTGGGAGTGGCCGGGCTCGGCGGGCGACACGGACACCGTCTTCCGGCCCGAGGACAAGCAGAACTTCACCGCGCTGGTACGGGAGTTCAGGACCCAGCTCGACGCGTACGGCAGGTCGCTCGGCAAGCGCAAGCACTACGACCTGACGGCCTTCGTCCCGACCGCGCCCGAGAAGATCGACGCGGGCTTCGAGGTCCGCAAGATCATGCGTGACCTGGACTTCGTCAATCTCCAGGGCTACGACTTCCATGTCTCCGGCGAGAAGACAACGGCCCAGCAGTCGGCGCTGTACGCGCGCGGCGACTTCAGCGTCGACCAGACCGTACGCGACTGGCTGCGACGCGGAGCGCCCGCGCGCAAGCTGGTGATGGGCATGCCGTTCTACGGCCAGGGCTGGACGGGCGTGACCGGCGGCGGCGACGGCCTGAACCAGCCGGCGACCGCTCCCGCGCCGGCGACCTGGGCGGCGGGCTACGAGGACTACAAGGCGCTCAAGAAGCTCGCGGACTCCGGGACGTACACGGTGCACCGGGACCGGCGAGGAGGGCACGCGTGGCTCTTCGACGGTACGACCCTGTGGACGTACGACGACCCGCAGGTGCTGCGCACGAAGACCTCGTACATCCGTGAACGAGGCCTGGGCGGGGCGATGTTCTGGTCGCTGGACGGTGACACGGCGGACGGCGAACTGATGACGGCCGTCGACCGCGGGCTCTCACGCAGCTACTAGACCCGGACCGCACGTACTGGACCCGGACCGCACGGCAAGCGCCGGAGGGGCTGCATCAGCCCCTCCGGCCAAGGCCTACGACTTCAGCGAGCCCGTCAGTTTGCCGTCCGTCGCCGCGAACGCGCACGTGACCGCTCGGTCGCCGAGGCGCCAGCTGCGCTCGCTCGGCATGTAGTAGTACAGCGCCGCGTTGTCCGGCACGGCGGACTCGTCCGTCGCGTAGGCGTCGTTGAGCTCCTGGCAGCGCTTCTCGGCCACCGGCTCCACCGGCGTCTCGCCGGGCCACTCGTCGAACTGGTCGAGCTTGAAGACCCCCGTGACCTCGCCGTCGTGCGCCTTGGCGCAGTCGACCAAGGTCACCGTCTCCGTCTCGCTCTCCAGCTCGCCGGGCACGCTGAAGCAGTCACCCTTGCGCAGATCGAGGGTGCTCTGCGAGCGGGACGCCTCGTCCACGCCCTCCCGGAACCCGTCCCAGGCCTTGCCGATCCCGCCCGTCGCGATGGCAATCAGCAGCAGCGTCGTGCTGAGTCCCGAGAGGACCACGCCCGCGATCGCCATGCCCTTGCCGCGCTGGCCGCGGTTCTTGATCTGCGAGAGCGAGATCAGGCCGAGTATCAGGCCGAGCGGCGGGATGCAGCACACGATCCCGAGCACGAGGGACGTGATGGCGAGCCCGTTCACGGACGGCGGCCGAGGCGGCTGGTACGCGTACGGGGGTGTGTACATGGCCACGGGCGGAAGTGCTCCTCATCCGGATCGTGCGGGCGGTTCGTACGAGCGGTTCGTGCGAACAGGCGCGCGGATCATATGCGAGAGGGGCCGGAACAAGACAGAGGGGCGGCCGCCGCAGCGACCGCCCCTCGTCACACTGTGATCGGGTCCGAACCGTGGATCAGAACTGCAGGGCCCAGGTGTCGATCTTGCCGACGTCCTGCGCCGCGTTGTCGCCGACCCGCAGCTTCCAGGTGCCGTTCGCCACCTCGGACGCCGCGTTCACCGTGTACGTGGCGAGCACGTTGTCCGAGCTGCCGCCCGACCCGTACGCCTTCAGGTTGTAGACGGTCCCGTCCGGCGCGACCAGGTCGATCCGCAGGTCACCGATGTAGGTGTGCTTGATGTCGACGGAGACGCCCAGTGTGGCGGGCGCGTTGCCGGTGACACCGCTGACCGTGATCGGGGACTCGACGGTGGTGTTGTCGCTGATCGTGTAGTCCCCGGTGTTCTCGAACTTCTTGCCCGGGGGCGGGGTGTCGGTGGAGCCGACGTACAGCAGACGGTTCGGCGAGCCGGAGCCCGGCGTACCCACCGCGCCGGTCGTGGCGGCGGTCGTCAGCGCCGTGGAGACCTGCGCCGGCGTCGCGGTCTTGTTGCCCGCGAGGTAGAGCGCGGCCGCGCCCGCGACGTGCGGCGTGGCCATCGACGTGCCGGAGATGGTGTTCGTCGCGGTGTCGCTGGTGTTCCAGGACGACTTGATCGACGAGCCCGGCGCGAAGATGTCCAGGATGCTGCCATAGTTCGAGAACGACGAACGTCCGTCGGTGCTGGTCGTCGAGCCGACGGTGATGGCCTCGGCCACGCGCGCGGGCGAGTAGTTCGAGGCGTTGGCGCCGTCGTTGCCCGCCGCCACGGCGTAGGTCACGCCGGAGGCGATGGAGTTGCGCACCGCGGCGTCGAGGACGGTGTCGACCCCGCCGCCCAGGCTCATGTTGGCGACGGCCGGCTTGACGGCGTTCTGCGTCACCCAGTCGATGCCCGCGACGACCTGCTCGGTCGTTCCGGAGCCCGAGTTGTCCAGCACGCGGACGCCGACGATCTTGGCCTTCTTGGCCACACCGTGGGCGGTGCCGGCGACGGTTCCGGCGACGTGCGTGCCGTGGCCGTTGCCGTCCTGCGCGGTGTTGTCGTTGTCGATGGCGTCATAGCCGTACGACGCGCGGCCGCCGAAGTCGCTGTGGGTGATGCGTACACCGGTGTCGATGATGTACGCGGTCACACCCTCGCCCGCGGTGTCCGGGTAGGTGTAGCTCTGGTTCAGCGGGAGCGCCCGCTGGTCGATCCGGTCGATGCCCCAGGACGGCGGGTTGGGCTGCGTCGCGGTGGCCTTGAAGACACGGTTCTGCGAAACGGAGACCACGGCCGGGTCCGCGGCGAACTTCTTCGCCTGGGCCTCGGTGAGCTGGACGGAGTAGCCGTTCAGCGCGGCGTTGAAGGTCTTCTTGATCTTCGCCCCGTAGGTGGCGGCGAGCGCCTTGCCCTTCTTGGAACCGGCGTCTGCCGCCGACTCGCGAAGTGTGACGATGTAGCTGCCCTTGATGACGCCGGGGGCGCCCGCGTTCTGGATGACGCCTTCCGGGGCCGGCTCGGCTGCGGTGGCCGTGAGGGCGGAAGTGGCGCCGATCGTAAGGGCCGCGACGGCTATGGCACTGGCCGCGGTGAGTCTTCGGCGCGCATTACGCATCACTGACATGCGAGGGGTCCTCCTCTTGGGTGGTGCGCTTCTGTGGGGGTACGGCAGGCCCATGACAATGGATGAGAGCTGAATCAATTGCGTCCTTGTCTCGCCTGCCGAGCGAAAGATTGGCGGATCCATAGGAATCCCACAAGGGTTCGGGGAGTGACGTAACACATGCGCCACACAACTGCCATGCTCGTGACCCATGACCTCGTACTTCTGCCCGGACTGCGGCATTCGCTCCGGCGTAGCGCAGGCCGCCTGGCGCTGTCCCGGCTGCCGCGGTCCATGGGACCTGGAATTCGTCGCCGATCCGGTAGACCGTGCCGCGTTGCCGGGCCGGGTCAACTCACTGTGGCGGTACGAGGAGGCGCTTCCGCTGGCCGCTCCCGCCGTCTCGCTCGGCGAGGGCCGGACACCGCTGGTGGAACTCACCCCGGCCGTCTCGGCCAAGCTCGACTTCCTGATGCCGACGCTCTCGTTCAAGGACCGCGGCGCGGTGATGCTGGCGGAGCTGGCCCGCAGGCTCGGACCGGACCGGGTGGTCGCCGACAGCAGCGGCAACGCGGGCACGGCCGTCGCCGCGTACTGCGCGCGGGCGGGCCTGGAGTGCACGGTGTACGTCCCCGAGGCCACATCGGCCAAGAAGATCGAGCAGATCCGCGCGCACGGAGCACACCTCGAACTGGTCCCCGGTGACCGTGAGGCCACCGCCGACGCCGCCCGCGCCGCCGCCGACGGCCCCGGCACCTTCTACGCGAGCCATGTGTACAACCCGTACTTCCTGCACGGCACCAAGACCTACGTCTACGAGCTGTGGGAGGACCTCGGCGGCACACTGCCCGACGCGATCGTGGTGCCCGTCGGCAACGGCACACTGCTGCTCGGCGCGGCCCTCGCCATCGGCGAACTCCGCGCCCACGGACTCATCGACCGGCGCCCCGCTCTCGTCGCCGTCCAGGCCGAGGCCGCGTCACCGCTGGCCGCCGCCTTCCACGCCGGCGCGGAGGATCTGCTGGACGACCGGCGGCCGATCGGGCCCACGCTGGCCGAAGGCATCGCCATCCCACGTCCGCCGCGCGCCCGCGCGATCCTGCGGGCCGTACGCGAGTCGGGCGGCACGTTCCGGACGGTGACGGAGGAGCAGATCCGGGCCGCGCAACTGGATCTGGCGGCCCGCGGGCTGTTCGTCGAGTCGACGGGCGTGGCCTGCTGGGCGGCGGCGGGCGACTGGAACGAGGGCTCGGCCGTCGTCCCGCTCTGCGGCGCGGGCCTCAAGACCGGCCTCGCGCCCCAATCTCCCTGAGAACCGGCCGAGTTCACTCGTTCCAGGAGTCCTCTCCGACGAGGAACGACTCCGAGATCGACTGGTGGATACGGTCCTGTGATGAGCCTCTCGCGCAAGCCGTACCTTGCACCCTTAGTAGCGAGCGCACTGATCGCAGCAGCCGTTCCGTCCCTTTCGTACGCAAAAACGCCGCCCGCGTCCGTGAAGGCATCGCCGAAGGCCTCCCCGGCGGCGTCCTGTGAACGCGACACCGATCCCGCCTGGGCCCCGACCTCCACCCGCATCGACGCGTCCGGCGACAACCACGCGTACAGCGGCAACGGCTATCTCGGCATCCGTGTGCCACCCACCGGCGCCGGCTACGCACAGAGCACGGCCAAGACCGGCTGGCCGCTGTTCACGCCGCGCTACGACGGCGCGTTCGTCGCCGGTCTGTACGCGCACCACCCGGACACCACCGCCGACCGCCAGGTCCTCGCGGCCCTGCCCACCTGGACGACGCTCGACGTCCGCGTCGGCGACGAGACCTTCGGCCCCACGTCCCGTGTCTCCCACTACCGCCAGACCGTCTTCCAGCGCTGCGGACTCGTCCGCACCTCGCTGACCTGGACGACCGCCGACGGCCGCGCCACCGACCTGGTCTTCGAGGTCGTCACCGACCGCTCCGACCCGCACACCGGCGCCGTACGCCTGCGGGTCGCTCCGCACTGGGACGGCTCTCCCGAGGTCACCGACCGGCTCGACTGGCGCGGGGCCCGCCGGATCACCCGTACCGGCGATGCGACCTTCCGTACGGAGGGCACGGTGACGGACGGCGCGATCGCCACAACTCTGCGGCGCGGCAGGGACGGTGACGCGCGGGAGTACGTGAAGTACGTCGGCGTCGACACCACGCTCACCTCGCCCGATCCGCGGCAGACCGCCCGGGACGCGGCGCGGCGCGCGGCCGGTCGCGGCTGGCATGCCCTGCTGCACGCCAACACCGAAGCCTGGTCGGCTCTGTGGACCTCGGACGTGCTGACGCCGGGTGAGCCTCAGTTGCAGACGTGGCTCCGCTCGGCCCAGTACGGGCTGCTGGCGAACACCCGGCGCGGCTCCTCCGACAGTCTCGCGCCGACGGGTCTGACGAGCGACAACTACGCGGGGCTGGTCTTCTGGGACGCCGAGACCTGGATGTATCCGGGGCTTCTCGCCACCCGCCCGGAACTGGCGCGCTCCGTCCTCGACTACCGCTACCGCACCCGCGAAGGAGCCGCCGAGAACGCGGCCAAGCTCGGCTTCAAGGGCCTGTTCTATCCATGGACGAGCGGCGGCGAAGGCGGGCTGTGGTCCGAGTGCCAGAGCTGGAACCCGCCGCACTGCATCACCCAGATCCACCTTCAGGGCGACATCTCGCTCTCCGTCTGGCAGTACTACCTGGCCACCGGCGACCGCGCGTGGCTGCGGGAGCGCGGCTGGCCGCTGCTGAAGGGCATCGCCGACTTCTGGGTCTCGCGGGTCACCGAAAACCAGGACGGCAGCTACTCCGTCACCGACGTGGCGGGACCGGACGAGTACAGCAACGGCGTCGACGACGCGGTGTTCACCAACGCCGGAGCCGCCACCGCGCTGCGCAACGCGGCCCGCGCCGCCGAACTGCTCGGCGAGAGCGCACCGCCCAAGTGGCGGCGGACGGCCGACGGGCTGCGCATTCCGTACGACGCGCAGCGGAAGATCTTTCTGCAGTACGCCGGATACCCAGGCACCCGGATCAAGCAGGCCGACACGGTCCTGCTGACGTATCCGCTTCAGTGGCCGATGGAGCCGGGCGCGGCCGCCGCGACGCTCGACCACTACGCGCAGCGCACCGACCCGGACGGACCGGCGATGACGGACTCGGTGCACGCCATCGACGCCGCGGTGATCGGTGCGCCGGGCTGCTCGACGTACACCTATCTGCAGCGGGCGATCAAGCCGTTCGTGCGCGGACCGTTCTCGATCTTCGCGGAGGCGCGCGGCGACAAGCCGGGCGCCGACGACCCGCTGGCGGGCTCTCCCGCGCAGGACTTCATCACCGGCAAGGGCGGCTTCCTGCAGGTCTTCACGCACGGTCTGACGGGACTGCGGCTGCGCGAGGACGGCGTGCGGCTGGATCCGCTGCTGCCGCCGCAGTTGCGGCACGGGGTGACGCTGCGCGGACTGCGGTGGCAGGGCCGTACGTTCGACATCGCGGTGGGTCCGCGGCGCACGACCGTACGGCTCACGGCCGGCGAGCCCTTCACGCTCAGCACTCCGGCGGGCAGGGTCCGTCTCGAGGACACCGTCACGCTGCCGACGCGACGTCCGGACCTCGCGCCGACGGACAATGCGGCGCGGTGCGTCGGAGTGACCGCGTCGTCGGAGGAGCCGGGCATGTATGCGGCCGCCGCCGTCGACGGCAGTACGGCCACGGCCTGGATCCCGGACGGCACGAACGGGACGCTGACGGCCGACCTCGGCCGGACGACGAAGCTCGCCTCCGTCGCTCCGCGGTGGACCGATGTACGGCCGGTCTCATACACGGTCGAGACATCGGCGGACGCGGCACACTGGGCGCCGTTCACACCCGGTGTCCGGGCGCGGCACATCAGGCTGACCGTGCGGTCGAAGGACGCCGACAATCCGGCGGGCGTAAGGGAGTTGACCGTCCGCAGGACGGACTGAGCGGGCGGCATCCCTTGCGTGGTGCGGTCAGTCGGCGGTGAGCGTGCCGCGTCCCGTCGGCGAGTGCGCACCCCTGCGCGCCGGCTTGCCGCAGTGGGCGCAGACGAGTTCCGGATCCAGGGTCTCGCCGCAGGAGTGCTGCCACTTCACCGGCGGATCACCGGCGTTGAGGTGCCGGTCGCCCCACTTCATGAGGGTGAGCAGGACGTCCCCGAGCTCCTGGCCCGCGGGCGTCAGATGGTATTCGTAGCGCGGCGGATGCTGGTTGTACTGCTTCCGCCGCACGGCTCCGGCCGCCTCCAGCTTGCGCAGCCGGGCCGTGAGGATGTCGCGGGACGCACCGGTGTTGCTGACGATCTGGTCGAAGCGCCGTACGCCATGGCTCAGTTCGCGGACGGCGAGCAGCGTCCAGCGCTCGCCGACGAGGTCGAGCGCGTCGGCGATGGAGCACTCACGTGGCTGGATGCTCTTCGACATGTGACTCATTCTAGGTCGCGAGGTCAGGCCGATTCTGAGCCGGATCTGAGACGGCTCAGAGCCGTTCGATGATCGTGGCGTTGGCCATGCCGCCCGCCTCGCACATCGTCTGCAGCCCGTAGCGCCCGCCCCGGTCCTCCAGGCCGTGCAGCAGAGTCGTCATGATCCGCGCTCCGCTGCCGCCGAGAGGATGCCCGATCGCGATCGCGCCACCGCGCACATTGAGCCGGTCCGCATCCACGCCCGTCTCGCGCTGCCAGGCCAGCACCACCGAGGCGAACGCCTCGTTCACCTCGAACAGATCGATGTCCTTGGTGCTCAGTCCGGCCCTGGCCAGCACCTTCTCGGTGGCCGGCATGATCGCCGTGAGCATCAGCAGCGGATCGTCGCCCACCACGGCGAACGAGTGGAAGCGGGCGCGCGGCCGCAGCCCGAGCCGCTCCGCCACGTCCGCGCCCATGATCAGCAGCGCCGCCGCGCCGTCGTTGATCGGTGAGCTGTTGCCCGCCGTGACCTGCCAGCCGATCTCCGGGAAGCGTTCCGCGGCGGCCGGGTCGTAGTACGCGGACCGGAGCCCGGCCAGCACCTCCGCCGAGGTCCCGGGCCGTACGGACTCGTCCCGCTGCCCGGCCCAGGCCACCTCACGGTCGAACTCGCCGCGCTCCCACGCGCCCGCCGCCCGGCGGTGCGACTCCACCGCGTAGGCGTCCAGCTCCTCGCGGGAGATCTTCCAGCGGGCCGCGATGAGTTCGGCGCTGATGCCCTGCCCGACGAGTCCTTCCGGATACCGCTCGCCGAGGCGCACCCCGAACGGGTCGCTGCCCGGCAGCACGTTGGACCCCATCGGCACCCGCGACATCGACTCCACGCCGCACGCGACGGCGATGTCGTACGCGCCGCTGATCACGCCCTGCGCTGCGATGTGCGCGGCCTGCTGCGAGGAGCCGCACTGCCGGTCCACGGTCATGCCGGGCACGCTCTCCGGAAATCCGGCGGCCAGCACCGCGTTGCGGGTGATGTTGTAGGCCTGGTCCCCCACCTGTGTCACACATCCGCCGATGACGTCGTCGACGAGCGCGGGGGCGATCCCGGCCCGCTCGACCAGGGCCACAAGGGTCCGGGCGAGCAGGTCCACGGGGCGTTCGTCGTGCAGCGCCCCTCCTGGTTTGCCCTTGCCGATCGGCGTACGAACCGCTTCCACGATGACCGCGTCGCGCACGGCGCCTCCCAAGTCCGAGTGAGTTTGAATGTCAAACTCACTCCCGACGATGCACCCCGGGAAAGTGAGTTGTCAATCCCAACTTACCCGTCGGTACGCACGCCTCAGCGGCCGCGCAGTGCCGCCGTCGTACTGCCGGTGCGCTCGCGCAACAGGATCCGCAGCGTGTTCGCATGCTCGTAGCCGACCTTGCGGGCGATGGAGTCCAGCGAGAGACCGGTCGTACGCAGCAGATGTGAGGCCCGCTCGACGCGCAGGTCCTGGACGAAGCGGACCGGCGACGTGCCGAGGACCCGGCGTACGGTCCGCTGGAGCGTGCGCTCGCTCACGCCGAGCGAACGCGCCGCCTCCGCGACGCTCAGCGGCTCGTCCAGATGCAGCCGGACCCAGCCCTCGAAGGCGGCGACGAGCGGATCGCTCTGCGCGAGCGCGCTCGGGATCGTGTACGCCGACTGCGACGGCCGCTCGTCGACAACGAGATAGCGGGCGACGAGATCGGCCAGCGCCGGGCTGGTCATCCGGACGACGGCGAGCGCGAGGTCGACGTGGCCGAAGGCGGCACCGGCCGTCGTGACGCCGTCCGATGTCGTCACCATCCGGGTCTCGTCGATCGTGACGGCCGGATAGCGCTGCCGGAAGACCGGCGCGAGCCACCAACTCGTGGTCGCCTTCCGCCCGTCGAGCACTCCCGACTCGGCCAGCAGGAACGTGCCCGTACAGGCGGAGGCGACAGGAGTGCCGCGGCCGCGCGTCTCGGCCACAAGAGTCCGCACGGAAGCCGATCCCGCGCCCGCGACATGGTCGAGCAGCGCTTCGGGCCGCCGCTCGGCGAGCGCGGGCACGATCAGCAGATCCGCGCTCCCGGCGCCGGCGGCGGGCGCGGTCTCGACGAGATGTCCCGCGCCGGTGCGCACACGACGGCGGAATCCGACGGTGTCGACCTGCCAAGCGGGCGGCGGCTCCGGAAGCTCGCCGCGCATCGCGTTGGCGGCGTCGAGGACGTCGAGGATCGCCGAGAGTCCGGAGTCGAAGACGCCGTCGTACACCACCACTGCCACATCCATGACGGAAACGGTATCCGACACGTCGTTTACGACACTGGGGTGATGGCGATCGGGGCGCTAGCTTTGCCGGTGTCCCGCTGATCGGGACGCTCTCGATGCCCCTCGACGTACGGAGTGACGACCATGAACCTCGGACTGCTGGTCAGGATCGAAGCGAAGCCGGAGTACGCGGAGAAGGTTGCGGGCCTGCTGAGTGACGCGCTCCGGCTCGCGCGCGAGGAGGAGCACACCGTCACGTGGTTCGCCTTCCGGGAGAGCCCCACCGTCTTCGGGGTCTTCGACACGTTCGAGACCGAGGAGGCACGGGCGGCTCATCTGCAGGGCAGGATCGCGGCGGCACTCATGGAGGCCGCGGAGACGATGCTGAGCTCCGCGCCGGACATCCGGCCCGTGGACCTGCTCGCGGTGAAGCTGTGACCGAGCTGACCCGCCCGTACGCCGTCGACACCACAGCGACCCGTTCCCGCACCCACACCTGGGTCCTGCCGGAGAACTACGCGGACGCCGTGGACCACTCCGGCCTGGACCTGCTCCGCCGCAGCCTCGACGGCGACTTCCCGCAGGCCCCGATCTGCGGAACGCTCGGCTTCCGCCTCGTGGCGGCGGACGAGGGCCGGGCCGTCTTCGAGGGCGAGCCCGGTGAACATCTGCTCAACCCGATGGGCTCGGTGCACGGCGGTTTTCTGGCGACGCTGCTCGACTCGGCGCTCGGCAGCGCGGTCATGACGACGCTGCCTGCCGGCCGGGCGTACACCACCATGCAACTCGGGCTGAACCTGGTGCGCCCGGTGTTCGCCGACACTCCGCTGCTGCGCTGCGAGGGCACGGTCATCCACGCCGGGCGTACGACGGCGACGGCGCGGGTGGTCGGCGCCGCCGACGGCAGGCTGTACGCGCACGCCACCACGACCTGCGCGGTCTTCGCCTGGCGGGGCGCGGCCTGAGGCCGGAGGATCCACCACATGAACCGCACGACCGTCGTCAATCTCAAGGGCCATCGCGACGACCCCGACTATGCGGACGTCGTGTACGTGGGCCGGGCCATGCACCGGGGCGGCTGGCATCTGGACGGCTCACCGCTGGCGAGCCCGTACCGGCCGGGCCCCGACGGCACGCGCGAGGAGGTCGTCGAGAAGTACCGCGCGCATCTCCTTTCGCGGCCGGACCTGTTGGAGCTGCTGCCGGAGCTCCGGGGGCACAGGCTGGGCTGCTGGTGCGTGCCGGAGCGGTGCCATGCGGAGGTGATCGCGGAACTCGCCGACGCGGCTGCGCGGACCTGATGCTGACGACCGGCAGACCCGTGGGCCGGCGGTGGGAAAACCACCCACGCCTCCTCGCGCCTGCCGTCGGGCTCCGACACCGCGATGAACAATCGCCCGGGTCCGGACGTCCACACGCGTCCCGGCGGACCGAAGGGAACGGCCCATGGGCAGAGACGGACAGCCGGATCGCAGATCCGTGCTCGCCGGCGGACTTGTGGTCGCCACGGCCGCGCTCGTCGGCTGCTCATCGTCGAGCGCCGCCCCGTCGCCGACCAGCGCTTCACCACAGTCGCGGCCCATCACGCCCGCCGCGGCATTCGCGAGGCTGGTGGACGGCAACGAGCGCTGGGTGAGCGGAGATCTCCAGCATCCCGACCGTGATCCGACCCGGCGCGAGTTCGTGGCCCAGAAGCAGGAACCCTTCGGGTCGGTCCTCGCGTGCATCGACTCCCGGGTGCCGCCGGAACTCCTCTTCGACACCGGGCTGGGTGACCTCTACGTGATGCGCACGGGCGGGGAGGCGGTCGGCCCGGTGGTCACCGGTTCCGTGGAGTACGGCCCGATGACGAGCGGCACTCCGCTCATCGTGGTCCTCGGGCATCAGCGTTGCGGCGCCGTCGAGGCGTCGTACAAGTCCATCCGTGACGGCGAACCGCTGCCCGGCAACCTGCAGGCGATCGTCAAGGCGCTCCGGCCGGCGTACGAGCAGGCAGTCCGGGAAGGCGGCGCCGACCCGGTCGAGACCATGGCCCGCGCCCAGGTCGAACTGACCGCGGCCGACCTGCGCACCAACCAGGACCTGGCACCCCTCGTGGAGAAGGGTGACCTTGCCGTGGTCGGCGCCTACTACTCGCTCGACACCGGCAAGGTGGAAGTCCTGAGCGGCGCGCCATCCTGACGGGTCGGGCTCAACGGAGCCCGGCCCTTGTGGCACGTGTCGATTGCCCGTCCATGAGCATGCGGGTGTGCCGGCGCTGCTCAGCGACGAGGCCGGCGACGTGAACGGTTCGAGTGTCACTTGTAACGTTCGACGCGCGGGCCGCACTGAGGAGTATGAGCCATGACGACCTGCGTGCGCTGTTCCTCAACTGCACGCTGAAAAAGAGCCCGGAGCGCAGCCACACACAAGGCCTGATCGACCTCAGCTCGCGGATCATGGAGAAGCAGGGCGTTCAGGTCGAGCAACTGCGGCCGATCGACCATGAGATCGCCACCGGGGTGTGGCCGGACATGACCGAGCACGGCTGGGAGCGCGACGTCTGGCCGTCGATCTACCAACGGGTGATGGCCGCCGACATCCTCGTCATCGCCGGCCCCATCTGGCTCGGTGACAACAGCTCGGTCGCCAAGCAGGTCATCGAGCGGCTCTATGCCTGCTCAGGTCTGCTCAACGACGCGGGCCAGTACGCCTACTACGGGCGTGTGGGCGGCTGCCTGATCACCGGTAACGAGGATGGCGCCAAGCACTGCGCCATGAACGTCCTGTACAGCCTGCAGCACCTCGGATACACGATCCCGCCGCAGGCGGACGCGGCCTGGATCGGGGAGGCCGGGCCGGGCCCGTCCTATCTCGATCCGGGCTCTGGTGGTCCCACCAATGACTTCACCAACAGGAACACCACGTTCATGACGTGGAACCTGTTGCATCTGGCCCGGCTGCTCAAGGACGCCGGCGGCGTTCCGGCGCACGGGAACCAGCGGTCGCAGTGGGACGCCGGGTGCCGGTTCGACTTCGAGAATCCCGAGTACCGCTGATCCCGAGTACCGCCAACGATCGCCAACCCCCACCAACTCAGCAACGAGAGGCCGAACATGACCGTCGAGTCCGTCGCGACCGTCCCCACCTGTGCCTACCCGGGCTGCACCAATCCGCCCGAGCCGTCGGCACCCGGTGCGCAGGGTCCGGCGCCCCGCTATTGCCAACACCCCGAGCACAACGCGCTCGGCGCGTTCAGGAAGTTCCGCGCCAAGCGGCAGCAGCGCAAGGAGGACAAGCGCACGGCAGCCGAGGCGAAGAAGGCGGCAAAGGGGGCCCAGGCACCGGTCGTCGAACAGTCCTCGCCCGCCCCCGGGCACGTATCCGCTGCCGATACGGCGCATGGTGCGCCTTGGCACCTGCTCGCCACGGAAGCGGTGCCCCATACGTCCGGGCAGGTCCCCGGCGCCGAGGTGGTGCCCCCGCAGCCCGCACGAGCCCCCATGGCCGATGCGTCCGAGTCGGCTGCGGCGGACGCCCTGAACAGTGAAATGACGGCCATGGCTGCGTTCTCGATGGTCGACGGCGACCAGGTCGCTCAGTCACGCGACACCCTCGTCGCGCTCATCGACCAGCTCGCCACCGATCTGCCTGCCTATCTCGAGGAGTTGGCGATCATCACGGACTCCGCGGCCGCCGAGACTCGGATCGAGACGGTCACCCGCGCGTCCGTGCAGCGCATCCTGGCCGCCGAGGAGCGCGCCGCGCTCGCCGAGGAGGCGGGCGACATGGCCGTCGCCGCGCTCGATGCCGCGCAGGAGAAGTTCGCCGAGGAGACCGCCGCGATCCGCGAGGAGACGGCCCGTCAGGTGGCGGACGCCGAATTCGTCCGGGCGGAGCTGGAGCGCTACCGCGAGCGTGTCAGCACGCTCGAAGTCCGGCTCGACGCCGTTCGCGACGAGGCCGATGAGCTGCGCCGTGAGAAGGCCGCGCGCTCCACCATCGATCACGAACAGCCGCGCCCCACCGAGCAGTAGTACTGAACGCCCGTCCGCCCGGCCTACGGCGTTCCGGTCCCGCGCAGCTACGCCTTCACCCGGGTTCAGCTCGGCCGCGACGACCGACGCCACAGAAACCTACAGCGCCGTCGACTGGAGCTGACGGCAAGCAGAGTTCAGGGCCGGTTCGGGGCGGGAGCTCCGAACCGGCCCCGCGTCGGCAGACGGCGGAGCAGGTGCCGGCGGCCGTCCAGCCGAGAGCCGTCCCTCGGCGCCAGGCCCGGTCACCGGTCCGGCGCCCCAACAGACGCGAACATCCCACAGAAACGGAAACCCTCATGAGCCGAACCAAGCGCCCTGTCCTCTGGATCACCACCGCGGTGGTCGTCGTTGTGGCGGCTGTCGGGCTTTACCTCTTCCAGCCCTGGCGGCTGTTCACCTCGAACCACGTGGATGAGGCGGCGCCCGTGGCCTCCGGCCAACAGGGAGCCAGGGCCGAGCCGTTGGCATCCGGCAACTTTGTCTCCCACGAGCACGACACCAGCGGCGCGGTGGAGATCCAGCCGCTCGCAGACGGCAAGGCGAACCTGCGCCTGACGAACCTGCGCACCTCCGACGGCCCTGCCCTGCACGTCTGGCTCAGCGACCAGCCGGTCAAGCCGGACGGCGGCGGCAACCTCGACGACGGCACCCACGTCGACCTCGGCGATCTCAAGGGCAACGAGGGCAGCCAGAACTACGCGATCCCTGCGGGCACCGACCTGAACAAGTTCTCCACGGTGACCATCTGGTGTGAACGCTTCAGCGTGTCGTTCGGCGCGGCCGAGCTGAAGCAGGGCGCCTGACGAACCCGGATCGCACCGGAAAGCCGTGGGGGGGGGGGGGGGGGGGCCCCCCCCCCCCCCGGTGGGGGGGGGGGGGGGCCCCCGGGGGGGGGGGGGGGGGGCCCCCCCCGGGGGGGGGGGGGGGGGGCCCCCCGGGGGCGGGGCCCCACCCCCCCCCCCCCCCACCCCCCCCCACCCCCCCCCCCCACCCCCCCCCCCCCCCCCCCCCCCCCCCCCCCCCCCCCCCCCCCCCCCCCCCCCCCGCCGCGGTCTGTCACCCAGTACAGAGCAGGCGGTCAGAGGCCGAACTCCTGCGGGGACAGTCCGAGTACCGAGCACGCCTCACGCAGGACCTGCTCCTCGGCCGGCGCGACAAATCCGTCCGCACCGGCGACAACGAAGCCGGTCTGCACGACCGCCCGCGCCTCCGTCGGCTTCTTCGCCGCCTTGGCGATCTCCTGCATGGCCTCCGCCTTGCCCTGCTGGAAGTTGAACGCCAGCTGGTCGACGTGCTTGTTGAACCGCTGCCGCAGTTGGTCGGACGGGAAGTTCTGCAGGACGTCGTTGTTCAGGATCAGCGACTCCACATGCTGCCGCTCGGCCGGGTCGACATGCCCGTCGGCGGCCGCGACCAGGGCGCACATCGCCATGCTGGCGTCCCGGTAGGCGCCGCTCTTCAGCTCCGCCTTGAGGGAGGTGAGCTGAGTCTTGAGCGTGCTCACCAGCTTGTCCCGCGACCCACGGCCGGACCCCGCACCCGGCCGCCCGTGCCCTCCAGAGCCCCGTGTCCCCTGCGACTGCTGCTGCAGATTCTTGGCCTGGTCCTTGATCCGATCCCACATCGCCACGCGTGCCACCTCGGCTTCTGCCCATGTCGTTCCGGTCGTACGCGCGCTGCCGCGCGTCCTCCAGCCCAACGTCTCCCGACGGCCCCAAGTTCCACTTCCCCTGACTCTCCACCCTCCCCAAACCTCACTAAACTGGACGTATCCCACCCAGATCACAGAACCGGGAGACACCATGAAATTCGTACAAATAATCGACTGCAAGACCGACCGGTTCGAAGACATGGACCGGCTCATGGACCAGTGGGCCGACCAGACCAAAGGCAAGCGGACCGCCACCCACAGCCTCATCGGCAAGGACCGCGCCGATGGGTCGCACTTCGTCGAGATCGTCGAATTTCCTTCGTACGAAGCGGCGATGAAGAACTCCAAGCTTCCGGAGACGGACCGGATCTTCCAGGAGATGGTGGCGCTCTGCGACGGCATGCCCACCTTCACCGACCTCGATGTGGTCCGCGACGAGCAGTTGAACCAGTCAACTTCTCGCCGGTTCTTCGACGAGATCGCCGTCGGAGGCAACCTCGACGCCATCGACGAGGTGTTCGCGTCCGACTACACGGACCACGACATAGGCAAGGAAGAGGACGCCGTGGTCGGCTCCGCCACCATCCGCAGCGATGTCAGCGGCTGGCGCTCCGCCTTCGACTTCACCTTCGACATCGACCGGCAGGTCTGCGAAGGGGACGACGTCGTGACCCTGTGGACCTGGACCGGCACTCACAAGGGCGACTTCATGGGCATCGCGCCGACCGGCAAGCAGTGCACCATGACCGGCACCACGATCTTCCGGTTCAAGAACGACAAGATCAAGGAAGGCTGGTGGCACTACGACCTCCTGAGCCTGATGCGACAGCTCGGCGCCGCCTGACGCGGGTGAGTGCGGCGTGCAGCCTCGTACATCTCTCGCTCCGCAGATGACCGGCCGGACAGACCCTTCCGGCTAGGTTGGCGGCGTGATCGTTCGAGGCGCAGAGGTACCCCGTACCCGGAGCTGGTACCTCGCGGCCGCAGGGGTGTTCGCGGTCGGCATGGCAGGGACCACGCTGCCGACGCCGCTGTACGGGCTCTACGAGGAACAGCTCGGGTTCGACGAGCTGACGGTGACGGTGGTCTTCGCGGTCTACGCGATCGGCGTGATCACCGCGCTGCTGGTCGCCGGTGACTTCTCCGACGTACTGGGCCGACGCCCCGTGCTGATGGTCGCTCTGGGGCTGTCGGTCCTGAGCGCGCTGTGCTTCCTCTTTGAGGGCGGGCTGTCGCTGCTGTTCGTGGGACGGCTGCTTTCGGGGTGTGCCGCGGGGCTGCTCAGCGGGGCCGCGACAGCTGCCGTACTGGAGTTGGCGCCGCCGGACCGCCGCGCCCGGGCGGGATTCGCCGCCACGGCCGCCAACATGGGCGGTCTCGGCTGCGGTCCCCTGCTGTCGGGGTTCCTGGCGGAGTACGCGCCGTGGCCGCTTCGGCTGCCCTTCCTGGTGCACATCGCGCTGCTCCTGGCGGCCGTCGCCGTCACCCGCGCGCTGCCCGAGACAGTGACGCGTCGGGTTCCTCGCCCGCCGCTGCGCCCTCAGGGCATGGTCGTGCCTCAGGAGACGCGCGAGGTGTTCGTGCCGGCCGGTCTGGCCGCGTTCGCCGGGTTCTCGCTGCTGGGACTGTTCACCGCCGTAGCACCGGGCTTCCTCTCCCAAACCCTGGGAGAGGACAACCAGGCCGTCATCGGCTTGATCGTCTTTACCGCATTCTGCTCCTCCACCGCCGGCCAGCTCTTGATGGGCCCGATGGGCACGCGGCGTGCGCTGCCCGCCGGCTGTCTCGTACTGACGATCGGCATGGCCCTCGTCGCGTCCTCCCTCCTGACGGAGTCCTTGACGCTGCTGGTCGTAGGCGCGGTGATCGGGGGCCTCGGCCAGGGCCTGGCTTTCCGCGCGGCCCTCACCAGCGTGAGTGCGGTGGCCCCGGACGAGCACCGTGGCGCGACGATCTCCGCCTTCTTCGTGGTCGCGTACGTCGGGATCTCCTTGCCGGTGGTCGGAGTCGGGGCGCTCACGCTGGCTCTGGGGCTGCGCGACGCGGGTCTGATTTTCACGGGCTACGTGATGCTGCTGTCGGCCGGCGTGGGCGTGTTTCTGCTGCGTCGGCCGCCTCGAACGGTCTGACAGCCGGCAGTAGGGCGTCGTCCGTCAGGCGGTTTCGACCGGGCGGCCTGACAATGAAGGGAGGCAGCCTCACAGTCGGCCGCCGAGCTGTCTCGGGGTTTGTCGGGTCCGGGGGGCCATCGGCCATGCAGTCTCCGACCCTTGAGAATGTGGGTCTTGCGAGCGCGCGGGCGGTTCAGCGATGAGGACGGACGGGCCGGCAGCCACAGCCGGCGACAGCACCCCACCAAAGGAAACGAGTAGCGGACCCGGTCCGCACCTGCCCGCCGGCCCGGCGGCATCCCAGGCAGCCAAGAAGTCCGCCCGGCAGGACGAGGCAGTCGCCCTCCTTCGCGTGGCCGCAGGCCTGAAGAGCGCCTACCCGTCGGTCGACGCTGCGATCGTGGAGGCAGCGGTCGCGACGGTCCACGGCACGTTCCAGCAGGCGAAGATCCGGACGTACGTCCCGATCCTGGTCGAACGCCGGGTCCGGATCCTGCTCCGCGCCATCGGCCGTGAAGGAGCCTCCCCCGCGTCGGTGGCCGGCGGCGGCGCGGCCGCCTCGCTGCCGCCGACGTCAGAGACGGCAGAGACGGCAGAGACGGCGGCGCCGGCGGAGCGGTCGACCGGAACCACGGCGCGCTCTCCCCTGCGCACCTGGTGGAGGCCGGAGTGGCTCCGTCCGTCGCCCGCTTCGGACATGGGCCACGGTGGCGACCGCAGCTGACCGCGTGGCACTGCTCATGACGGTGGATCAGGTGGAAGGCCGAACCAGAAGCCCGCCCGGGCCGCGGCAAGGGCCCGGGCCGGGGTCGCCTCGGAAGTCCGCGAGGCACGGCATCTTCGAGACCAGCGGCTGGATCGGGCACAACGGCTCCATTCCGGGCTACGAGAGCGTGACCGTCTACCTGCCCTCGCAGAAGGCCACCCTGGTGCTCCTGCTCAACTCGGACGTCCCCTACCAGGGCCAGGAGCCGTCCACACTGCTCGCCAGGGCGATCACCGGAATCGTGACCCCGAACAACGTCTACGACCGCCCGGTTCCCCCGCGTTAGGTTGCCGAACCGGCACGACTTGGTGGTGACGTGGCCACGACTTGATACCGGCTCGGGAAATGCGGCACGCACCCCGTCACGTTCGCAGGAACCTGCGCGCATGCCTCTCGAGCCCAGTACCGACAACCCGCAACTGCCGCAGGACCGCCCGCAACCGCAAAGTGTCCCCAAGCCCCGCGGCGACGCACTCGCAAGTGGCTGCCTGGTACTGAGCCTGCCCCTGCTCGAGGCCGTGGGCGCGCTGATGCTGGCCCTGGCTCTGGGTACCCGGGGCTGGGCCCGCTCGAGCAGCCATGCGAACTCCAAGGTCCCTTCCAAGGCGCCCGCCATGGACTGGGTACCCGTGTTCTGGCTCGGCGGGTTCACCTTGGTCATCCTCGCGATTGCCGTCATCCTGCTGCGCTCGGCACGGCCGTACTCGGGAGCGCTTCAGCTACTCATCGCCGGGCTCTGTCTGGCCGTCACCATCACGGTCGGGAACAGCGAGTACGAGCGCGCTCATCCAGCGCCGCTGCCGCCGTGCCCGACAGCGGCGGGAACGCCGTGTGAGCCCGACGATCCAGCGTCTCCGTACGGGCCGGGCGGTACCTCACACCAATGTCGCAGCGGTGGGAACAGCGACGAGTGTGCCAACAGCGGGCGCTGACCTGGCGCTGACCGCGCACTGGCCGACGGCGGCGGCTCTGTGCTGTACAGAGTCAGTGAGTGGAAGCCGGGGGCAGGCAACCGGTTTCGGGGTAGTGGCCGTTGACGTCGGCCCACACGCGGTCCTTGCTGACGGCTCCTGTCACGCAGGCGGACTCGCCGATCCAGATGCCGTAGGTGCTGACTTCGGCCTTGTCCGTCCCGGTACCGACCAGCCGCTTCTGCACGGAAAAGCGGGCGGGAGCGGCGAGTTGTGCGAGGACGGGCCGTACCTCTGAAGGGCTGATCCTGCCGAGTCGGCGCAACTCCTCGAGGCTCCGTCCGACCTCGGTGGCCGTCTGCCTGGCCGACTGCTCGTCCTGCGGGCTCATCTCGCCGGCCCGCCGGACCCGGCTGTTGTCGGCGTAGTTCGGTGGCGCGTCGGCCCCTGCCGCGTCCGGGTCGGGGGTGTTGGTGTCGTGCGAGTTGGCGGCGCGGGTGCCGTTGAGGTTGGAGAACACGTCGTCCGCGCTCGTCCCGCAGCCTGCCAGCGTGAGGACGGTGGCTGCGGCGGCGACGGCGATGCGCTTCCGTGTGGTCATGGTGCGATGCTTCCCGGCCGGTACTGGGGCGTCATGAGTACCGGCACTCATCTTCACGATGAACGCAGACCCGCCCGGTCCGGGGAGAAACGGAGAACGCATGCGTCAGGCCAGGGCAGACGGCTCGCGCATGGTGCTCGGCCAGTTCGTGCTAAAGGCCGCTCAAGCTCGTACGGCGTTGCAATTACCCCGCGAGACTGTTGGCGGCAATGGCAATGAAGAACGCGATGACGATCTCATTGACGACCCACGAGTGCGTATTCATCCAGTCGCGAGCCTTCGGCTGGAATTCCTGCCCTCGTTGGCCGAACAGCAGAAGCATGAGCACCGGTAGCGCCAGCAGCAACAGCGTGAGCAGCACGAAAGGAAGCAAGTGCCACCACGGATCGCCGTGGGTTGACAGATAGGTGCCGACGGCCCACGAGGTGAGGATATCGGTCGGGAACACGCCCAGAAGCAGGAAGCCGAGCCTGAATGAGAATCTCGGGCTCGCCGTCTCCAATTTGCCCATCCACTTCGGCGGCTCCGATTGCTTCCGCTTGAGGAATGTGTAGAGCGCAGCAGCGACAAAAGGACCAGGACCACGATGTCAAGCGCGTCGTCCGACGCTCCAGCGTTGGAAATGCCCGAGCCCACGAAGTACGCGACCGTGACGAACCCGGTTATGGACAGGGCCGCACCGGTGATGTAGGCGGCCGAATTGCGGCGCCAGTTCTCGCTCGTCGCAAGGAAGAAGGAAGATGGCACTGAGGATCTGCGGCCCGGCGATCATCACGAACGTCATGGGGAGGATCTTCACCAGGTTCACGACCGGGCCACCCTTCCAAGATCAGTGCACCTTCGCTGCTAACGCTAACTGAGCACACGACGGGCCGCAGAGCCACTCGGCCGAGCGTGGCGCACGTTGAAGCCAGGTCGGTTCAGCGCAATCACCTGGTCATCGCGTTGCGGCCGGGGGCCATGTGAGTGGTTCTCCGTGCACCATTTGCGGGAGTGCATCAGAGAAAATACATTCGATGTGCCCTATCTGACTCTGGATCAGGTGGATTCTGCGGCTCGCCGCAGACGGCCAACCGCGCCAAGGAGGCTTTCGAGGTGTCAACGGATCGGACCATCAATGTACGGTTCTACAACGAGTGGGGTGCGGACATTCAGAACGTCATTCTGAAGTTCAGCGCCTCCAAGAGTGGTGTCGAATCCGACACGTACAAAATCGACTCACTGGAGGACGGGGGCAATGCCGGCCCCTTCCTTCGCCACTACCAGACGGGGTCCGGCTCGGAGAATTTCGACTACTGGTACGTCGAGTTCGAATCCCTGGGCGATCCGAGCGGAAAGTTCTGGTGCAAGAACAACTTCTCCTGCGTGCTGGACCACGACGTCGATAACACTCGGGAAGCCCACTTCTGGATCGGTGGAAAAAAGCAGGAGGCGTACACGGGATTCCCGGAGGACGGTGGCGGCTGGGAAGGCGGATACTCCGGTACCCCGAGTAACGACCCCAAGAGCGACTACACGTGCTACGTCAGCCTGGACGGGCCCGCCTGATCATCGGTGGAAACGTCTTTGTGACGGCCCGCCCCTCTTCGGGCGGGCCGTTTCGAGGACCTTTCGGACGGGACCATGCGATCGCCGCTCACGTCGATGAGCAGATCAAGAGATGGCACGACGCCACTCCCTCGCCGCGACGACGCAGGAACGATCAAGGCCCAGGCTCCCGGTTCAGTACCGGTGACCTGGGCCTTTGTCGTGCTTCCTGCTGGTGGGCGCGGACGGTTTCGAACTGCCGACATCTGCTTTGTAAGCCTGGCGCCGATCACTGAGCGGACGTGTGCGTGCATGGGCTGGGCGCGCCATGAGGTGCAACCCCGGCAGACGTGCGCAGGGCTGTGTGACCGGTCCGGAAGACGCCGTTCGGATCACCTGACGCGGCCCTTCAGGTGATGGTCGAGTGCCTCATGAGCCAAACAGCCGATGCAGGGGTATGACGCCTCAGCAGAATTCAAACCCTGACCCCCACGAGGAGCCCGGTGATGTACGCAGCAGTCCGGCGGTACGAAGGAGTGACAGATCCGGCTGAGGCGGGACGCCGCGTGAACGAGGGGTTCGTGCCGCTGATGCGCCAGGTTTCAGGCTTCGTGGCCTACTACTGGGTCGATGCCGGGGACGGAGTGATGGTCTCGACCAGCGTCTTCCAGGACCGGGCCGGTGCCGCGGAATCGGTCTCGAAGGCGGCGGACTTCGTGCGAGACAACCTTGCATCGCTGCTCCCCAACCCTCCCCAGGTCATGGCCGGGGAAGTTTTGGCTTCCTCGTGAAAACGGTCGAAGCAGCCGAATGAGATGGCCTCTGAGTTCTGGAACGCAACACCTCACAGGTCGACCCGAGACACGACGGCCTCCGCGTCCCCGGCATCTCCGCGACGGAGGACGACGTACGCCGGCCGGAACGGAAGCTCGCGCAGAGCCGGTTCCATCACCTTGAAGAGGGCATCGGCGTCCGGACCGTACGAATACAGCACAGCGTCCGTCGGGCACGCCAGGGGCACGGAGTCACTCTTAGTTCCGTGCCGCGCTCAGGGCTCAGGCGATGAATGTCCAGTCACCCTCAGCGGGCAGTTCCTGCCCGTTTTCGGCGGAGTTCCAGGTCGCGGAGTTTGCAAGCTGATCACTATGGTGTGACGCCATGCCCCCGCAGATGAAGCTGACGGCGATAACACTCGACTGCCCCGACCCTGAGGCGCTGGCCGCGTTCTATCGGCAGGCCACCGGGCTTGGGCTCCACCCCAAATCCAACGGTGACTTCGCTGGACTCAACTGCGACGACGGGCTCTTCATCGGTTTCCAGCGGGTCGATGACTATCAGGCTCCGTGCTGGCCCAACCAGACCGTGCCGCAACAAATCCACCTCGACTTCGCGGTCGACGACCTCGACGAGGCTGAGGCCCTGCTGCTGGAGTTGGGCGCGGCCAAGCCGGAGTACCAACCGGGTGGCGACAGGTGGCGGGTCTTCACTGACCCAGCCGGGCATCCTTTCTGCCTGACCAGAGCGAAGATCTAAGTGCCCACGAGGTCGGCGGAGTCTTGATGACCGAGTCAACCCTTCGGAGTGCCGGTCCCTTCTTCCCATCCCCACTCGTGACGGCAGTCGGCGCAGGTGAGGTAGGTGCGCGGCGACTCTGACGTGCTGTGTGCGATGCGGAAGAGCTCGTGCTCGTCGGTGGTGGTGGGGACGATCACGGTCAGGACGCGGTTCGTCGCTGCGCCGCAGCGAGGACACGGCGTGGGCGGATGAGTGCGTGGCCGCATGCATCATCTCCTCAGTCGGCCGATCGCCAAGGTAGTCAACTCCGGTATGCACCAGAGGATCGGGAGGAACGTTGGCTTCACGCCCGGGTCAGGCCGCTGTGGTTATCGCTGTCCGTGTTGGCGGTGCGGTGGTGAAGGGGCGGTTGTCGCGGAGCGGGGCCCAGAGGATGTCGACGCGGCGGCGGGCGAGGGCGATGACGGCGGGGATGTGTTTGTGGCCCTCGGCTCGTTTCTTGAGGTAGTAGGTGCGGTTGGGGCCGTCGCGGATGATGCTGGTCTGGGCGGAGAGGTAGAAGACGCGGCGCAGGCGGCGGCTGTAGCGCTTTGGCCGGTGCAGGTTGCCGGTGCGGCGTCCGGAGTCCTTGGCGACGGGGACCAGGGCCGGCGGCGGACGCTAGGTGGCCGGCGTCGGGGTAGCCCGCCAGGTCGCCCGCGGCGACGAGGAACTCGGCTCCCAGGATGTGGCCCCGATGTGGCCTCCATCTGGCACGCAACTGGCACGAGACCCCTCCCGGGTTCTCGGCAGTGGAACGATCAAGGCCCAGGCTCCCGGTTCAGTACCGGTGACCTGGGCCTTTGTCGTGCTTCCTGCTGGTGGGCGCGGACGGTTTCGAACCGCCGACATCTGCTTTGTAAGTTCGACCGGCTGACCACGCCGCCTGCTCTTCGAGCCGGCAACACGGGCCCGGCAGACCGCGGGAGGGCGCAGATGATTGCGCTCGTGCGTCCATGTTGCCGTCAACTACTGCCGTCGCCGCAGTGCCAAGCACGCCCCTTCTCCCCCGCCGGTCCACACCTCCGAGCCGCCGCAGCGCCATTCGACCGCCGAGGGACGGGATGTGAACCCACGACCTCTTCGTCCCGAGTAAGGTCCGGGCAAGATCTACGCCTTTTTGGCAGCGCGTTGGTGCAGGTCAGATCTTTGGTATGAGTTGGTCTGTCGAGGTGCCCGGGAGGCGCCGGGCGAAGATCTTCTCCCAGAATTTTCCCAGCATCGAGGCGCCCACAGGCGGAGTGCCGGGTGTCTGAGCCGCCCTTACGCATCAGCCTGGCCGGCCAAGTCGCTGAGAGCATGCTTCGCCCTGTGCATACGGCTCCGGAGGGGGCTTCTGGCTCACGGGAAGACGCAGGTCACAGGATCTGAGGGCGCCTATTGAGATCGCCCTGTCCACAGGGAGTCCATGGCCTGACGCTGGAAGTCAGGTCAGGCCGTGGGACGTAGCACCCGTCACGAGGTCACAGCAGGAACCAGTAGTTCCCGCCCGCGATACCGACGGCAGCGGCCAGGAACACGAGGAAGGCGGGCGAGACCTACGGAGACACGGACAAGTTGAAGTGCCTCCCGACCGTCACGCGCAGGTGCCGGGGGCGCCCCCGCGGGTTGAGTATCGGAGCTGGCCGCGCCATCCTGGGGCCCGTCAGCAGGCATGTGATGCTGGTGGTTCATGGCTAACCCCCTTTGTGATGGGGCGTCGCTGCACTCGCGGCCTAGGAGCCTGATGGCGGCGACGCCCCCGCTCACCCCTGCTGCTTGTGCAGAAGAGGACAAAAAGGCCCCACCGTGGCATGCCACGGTGGGGCCCCTCAACGCTACTGAGACGCTAGCCAGTTACCGTGAAGTAGGTCAACTCCGCCTGCGGAGCGGCCTGTTCGGGGAGCTCCCCACGCAGCTTGGGCCCGCTCGACTGACGGACGGGACCTTCGGCATGCCTCGTCTGAACCTCTACCGACGACAGTCAGCCACGATGGCGGGTCACCCGACTGTACTGGCGCGCGTGTGCCTCGCTGCACCTCCAGCGGCCCAAGCCGCGCTGTCAGCCGTCGACCAGAGCAAGGTCCGACTGCCCAAACGCATCGCTGGCACCTTGCACGATGACCTCTTCGTCCCCAATGGCATCCCGGCTTCTTCCTCACCTGTGGTGATCAACGAAGTCCCTGGTCAGAGTTTCGGGTTTCGTTGGAAGGGCTTGGGAGTCGGAGGTCGTACTGAAGCACCCCAGACCCAACACGGCCCCGGCCCTCACCGGCGTGAGGCTGTCGCAGGACCTCAGTCGCGATCGGTACCGACACCCTCCACGCTCTGATGAGTCTGGTCGCCGCGGGACGGAACGGAGGCCCGCGGCATCTGCGGAGGGTGGAGTACCGGGCGCAGTACATCACGCAGGCTGCCGGTATAGGGCCAGCCGTGCGTGCACGCAGCCGTCTCGGCGGCGCATGCCCGCATCTCCGAGATGCACTTGCAGACTGACGAGGTATCAATTAGCCTCTCCAAGGCAAGAGTTGGCGGAAGCGAGAGTTGGACCCAATGACGCGAGATCGGGTAGTGCTGCATGAGCGCGAGTGCAGAGTGCGGGATTACTACGCTTCGGAACTGGCCCAGCACCGTCCAGGCGAGTTACTTATCGCCCGGGAGAACAGTTACGACGGCACGGCCGTGCGCGCAGATATGCGCACGATTGATCGGAGCAACGTCACTCGCCTGTGGGAGTTCAAGATCAGTGCGAGTTACGAGGCGCTTGGGCAGATCCAGGTCTACGTGGCCATGGCGCGCCGGGCTGAGGAAGCCGCCGGCAGTGGCTGTTTGATCCGTGGCGTCATCGCTGCGTTCAATTTTCAACCTGAGCTCGTCTACACCGTTGAAAGGTTGAACCTTTCCATCGAGCTAGTCGAGCTGCCGCCCGTCCTTGCCCACGCAGGTGCCATCCCGACCTTTGTAGAACCCACATCGATTCCCGTGATTCCAGGCCAGTCCGGGCTGCTCGCCTCGACGGGCGCCGAGCCCTACCAGCAGGAGACGCCATGAGTACGCCCTTCATCAGCCAGCAGAAGCTGATCAACACCGACGACATCCCCGAGGACGCGAAATACGGGGGTCTGCGCATCCTGCGTGTCAGCTCCGACGCGGAAGCGCGAGACAACTTCGAGCAGCATCGCTACCGCTTCCAGCATGAGAGGGAGAAGCGGCACGCTATCCGCGGCACGCTGTGCCTAAAAGGTGCGACGGAGGGATACCGCATCTGCGTCACAGTCCATCCCAGCCTGCAGCAGTTTACGGACCTCGTGAGGTATAACCCTTCCGATCCGCCACGCACTGTCGACTACGAGGCCAACGGCATGAGGGCTGCCCACATCAAGACGCAGAGCGACTTCAAGGGCGCAAAGGCCAGCAACCGTGGTGACTTCAGTCGGTACATCTTGGAGGCCGTTCGCGGTGAGCGGGTTGCATACCTTCCCACCGTCACCGGTTGGCAGTCGGTTGAGGAGTTTGAGGAGGACCCTCAGCCCATTTTCGTCGCGTTCGATGAAGCAAACCCGGCGGCCATCTACGGCGAGATCTACCTGCCCAAGCGACCCATCATGCAGGCCGACGGACAGACCCAGACTGCTGCACTGTTCGAAGCAGCGCAGAATCGTCTCGCTCTCCAGAGCGGTGCACTTGACACCTTCTTCGTGACACTTGAGGTCGAACTAAAGGTTGACGTCGATGCGGCGGCCCAGAGTTTCGCAGATCGCAATGGCCGCGGCACGAAGAAGAACACCAACTTGGTGGCGACCTTCGACACCTCGTCCGCCCTGGCCAAGCTGCGCAACCAGGCAGTCAAGGGCACCATCTTCGAGAACCGCGTCGCCGATGGCCGCAGTACGGGAGCCACGCTCACCGCGGTCCAGAATATCGTCGACGCATCGACGCTCGAGCAGATACTGCTCAATGTGATCTCCCACGGCAACCGCAAGCGCGAGCACATCAAGCACCACCACATCGAGGCGGTGCTGCCGTACTGCCGCGAGTTCCTGCAAACGTTGGAAGGCCAATTCGGCGACGCCTGGAGCGACACCAAGCAGGCCGACACCTACCGACGGCTGTACGTCCATGGATGGGCATTCGCCCTCAAGGCCCTTGCATTGGCCTACAACCAGGTGCGGCGCGACAAACTCGGGCCGATCATGGACGCGATGCAGAAGGAGACTGCAACCGGAGACGACACGACTGAGCAGTTGGTGAAGAGGTTCACCGAAATCATCGCGGAACAGTCGGTGCCTGCTCCGGCGGTGTCCTTTGACGAGTTCAAGCAGCGTCTGGCTGCCATCGACTGGCGGCGTGACCGCCGCCACTGGATTCGGATCACAGGTTGCCTGCAGGAGAAAAACGGCACCAAGAAGACGGTGAAGCTGAAGAGCACTGGGGAGACCGTCGTCGCAGCGGCAGCCTCGAACACGCCGGCGCACATCGGCAAGGTCGAGAACAAGATCCTGTCCGACACCTGGACCGAACTCACTCGCCGCGAATCCGAGCCCATGCACTAGGCACCCACGCCCCGGTCGGCACTGATCTAGTGGCCGTCGGCCCTTAGCCCGCAGCCTTGCTGTACCAGAGGGCCGGCGCCGCGGATCACCCCTTGGATCGGCTGGTGGGGCCCGCCAGGAACAGCCTCACACCCCTGGGGCCGCGGAGAAGCAGCTGCAGCCTTCGACCGGTTCGTTCCGTTCGGCAGTATGCAGGGGCTCATGACTACTCCTTCAGGGGCAGTCGCATTCGACCCACTTCTGCCCACAGATGCTGCATGTCACGTCGGCCGTCCTCGGACAGACAACGTGCTCGTACCGCTCGTACCGCCCGACGCTGTAGGTCTGAATGTCTTGGCCAGCCTCGATCGGGTCGGTACAGCGGGGGCAGGTGCTGTCGTACTTCGCGACGAAACTCACTTCGACTTCCTTCCTCGGCGCTCTCTCGGCAGCGCGCTTGGCCGCTCGGCGTTCGACGCACCTGCCGTGAGCCCCCACGCAGCACAGGTTCCGACGAACGTAACACCCCACGAGTCGCCGATCTTCATGAACAGGAAACTACCTAACCAGCTCCTAGCGGGTCGTTTATGCCGGCGTGGTCGAGCATTCGGTGTACGTCCAATCCGAGGCTCGCGGCCGAGGAGTTGGCCCGGCCCTCCTGGAGGCCCTGATCAAGTTCACCGAGCTAGCCGGTGGTTGACGCTGGCATTCGGCAAGCGGGCTCGAGGGGCACGCTGATCTGTCAGCACTCGGACCTCAAGCGGCACCAGGAAGTCGCGAGCGGCTGAGCCAGCCCGTGCGGGCGGCCGGCAGAAGGGCGAGCAGAAGCCTTCCGGTGGGGACCTGGTGCAATGTGCTTAGCCCGGTCCGGACAGCGACAAAGGCCAGGGTCTATGACCTGGGCCTTCTGCATGGAGCGGGTGACGGGAATCGAACCCGCGCTCTGAGCTTGGGAATCTTGATCAGGCACTCGGTTGGAGCGTTTGACCTGGACGACGATGGATGGCCGACGTGTTCCAAGGCGCATCGGACACCAGCGTTACCCCTCGTTGACCGCCACAGATGGTGCGAAGGTGGTGCGCCAGCCATCTGCTTGACTGAGTCCCAGCGCCGAAGGCCAGAGACGAGGCCGTGCCGCAGTCTGTACTTGCTTCCCACACGGCATGCCAGCGTTGCGCGGGTGCCTGTGAACGGCAGGCGCCCACTCTCCGGGACCGAACGGGGCCTAAAGGAGACCAGCCCTCTGAAGGGCGTCAGAATCAGGGCCGTGGGGGAAACAGTGGCCGTCTTCCAGGCTCTTGAGCATAAGTACGCCGTCCACCTTGTCTGCGTGAAACGTCGACCAAGTACGACACTTGGGACAGACCTCAGTGGTGAGGAATGGCCGGAGAAGGTACAGGCGGTGGTCTCGGTCGGCCAGGTAGAGGCTGCCCGTCTCCACGGCACTGATCGGGTGCGACATTGTTGATGTGGGTACCACTGGGTGATCGCCCATGAGCCGTCGGAAGCTGAGGGAGGCTTCGTTGCGGAAGGCGTCCCAGGCGTACGCATCCCTCCGGGTCTCGCGTCGCCATTGTTTATGGCTGGTGTTCGCGGTGCGTGTGTTGAGTCGGATGGCGACGCCCCATCCGACTGCATTGGTGGCTATAGCAAAGCCGGGGGCGATGAGGGCAGCAATCACGGGCGGCTGCAAGAATTCTCCCTGTTCGACAATGAGCCGGTTCAGGCATGTCTGCCGGCTACCGGCCGGTCAGGTCATGCTTCTGTGATGTTGGGTAAGTTCAGGAATCGATGCCCAGGTTCAGATGGGCGCTGGTGAAACCGTGTTCGGGTACAGCAGTCTCATCAAGCTGCATCACTCCGCGCGCCAGGGCGATCGCCACCGCGTGCGCCGGATCACGGGCACCCAGCGCCCAACACACCGCCCGCAGCACCGAGTGCACAGTGGCCGGCTTGATGGACAGGTGCTCCGCAATCTGGTCGTCGGTGCGGCCATTCACCGCCAGGGCAAGGATTTCCCGCTGCCGGCGATTCGGCTCGGCCGTCGGTCCGGTCCCCTGGGAAAGCCTGTCGTGGGCTGCCTTCGCTGCCGACTGACCTGCGATTTCCAACAACACTGCTGCGTGGCAGTGGTCTGGCTCGCCTTCAGGAGGCAACGGGCACCAGCACATGAGGTCCCGGCCAGCGAGGACAGCCCGTGCCTGGGGCTTGAGGTCGACGACGAAGCCCATCCAGGCGCGGAACCAGGTGGTGGCTGTCTCCCGGTCCCTGCACTTTTCGACGCGCAGCCCATTGCCGTGTTCGGCGGGCTTTCGAGACGTCGGCACGGGAGAGGACATCTCGGTGCTGGTGAGCCACGCGTAGGTCTGGCCGACGATGAATGGATTGCCCCAGCGGGTGCCGCGGCCGACGTACACAGCTCCGGCAGGTGCGCGCCAGCCTTTGGTGTGGCTGCGCTGGATACGAGCGGGGCTCATCGGGAGTCTCCTCAGGCGGGGTCTGTCGCGGTCGCAGGGTCTTCTCCCCCGGAATATGAGCCGCCAGCAGGCTCCAATGACGCGCACACCTCAGCCCAGATTTCCGCAGCAGAGATTGACCGCAGAGACACCGTCTCTGTGTAGCCGTCGTACGCAAGGCCGTTGTCCAAGACAGCTGGCCAGCCGCGAACCCGCCACGACTCGACCGCGGCCTTCTCCACAGCCCGAGCGTCACGCCCGAGCTGGAAGTTCAGCCTCTTTAGGACGGTCCACCCGTTACGGCCGTGTTCGTACAAGCGGCTGTTCTTCGGGGTGTTCTCGCAGATTCCGATCTTGGCGGCGGCGAGGGTCGACTTGATGACCAGGTACAGCAGCGCTGGTCGGTGGGGTTTAAATCCATGCTCAGCGCACCTAGCGCAGGGTCCACCGCTGAAGCGGGCGTTCAGGGACGGGTCACAGAAGTGCCCGTGGGCCAGGCAATGGCCTGGCCATCTCGTGGTGTCGTTCTTGTAGGGGATCTCAGGGTCGGGTTCATAGCCCCATGCGCGAGCAAGCCGCCGTGCCTTCTCATCGGGAAAACGAGCCTTGCCGCCGCAGTGCTCGCAACTGCCTTGGCCTGAGCGAACGTTGTCCATTCGGGGTCTGACGACCTGCCAGCACCGAAGACACCAGGCGCGAACTGGCTGCCTCACTTCGTGGATGATCTCCATCGGTAGGACGCGCCCACGGGTGATCATGTCTGCCCGACGCTCGTATGCCCGACGCCTCTTGCGGCACTCGCCACAGCCAGCACCGCCATACACCGGGTTGCGGATGTAGCTGAGGTACACCTTGAACGGCTTCTCGTGGCCGGGGCAACGCTTGTCAAGGCACGTGACCAGCCATGGAATCGACGTGCGCCCTGGGTAGGGCTCTGCCGGCTCGCAGCCGGCTTCATTGAGTTCCGCCGTTGCCTCAATGTGAGCGATCTTAGGTCGTCTTGTCACACTGGCAATCATGCTGAAGTCCACTGACAGCGATGGTGAGTTGCTGTCTCGTGTTCGCTGCAGTGCCCAGAGCGGCCAGCCAAGACGCCCAGCGCCACTGCTCCCTTGACCTGGACGTACGAGCCCCGACCGGCCTCCAAAGTTGAACCCTGGCCGCAGGATGGCCGAACGCACCCGTAGGCGACCTCTTCGTCCCGAATAAGGTCCGAGCTTGATCCGCACCAGGTGATCAAAGAGTCGTCGCAGGTCGGCCCTTCGCTACCCCTTGGTGTGACGAGGTGCCTGGAAAGGGTCTGGGAGAAGATCTTCTCCCAGACTTCTCCCACGGCCCACCGGTATGCGGTGGCGTTTGCCCGCGCCCGTGTCCTTGCTCGGCTCAGGGCTGTGGCTTCACGTTGAGGACCCGCATCGCCAACACCGATCCGTCCGGATGTACTGAGACGGGGCCCCGCCATCTGGAGTCCCAGGTGTCGAGAGGCCAAGTGGCGCGGCGAGCGTAGACCTCACTGTGGTACTGCTCGACCCGGCCTGCTTCGAGGTGATGGAAGAGATCCTCAGCTACCCCAGAGAACGCCTCAACACGTGTCCTGTTCAGCCGGAACACGTGGTCTGTGCCGACAAACGAAATGCCGAGGAGCTTCTGTCGCGCGTCTTGGACGCTGCCTGCCGCTGCGTGCGCAAATCCCGTGAAGTGGCTCTGACCTTGCCTCTTGGTCAGGTACTGGACCGTCGCGGCCCCGTCGCCAGCGAAGGCTGTCAGCCCAGCAGCGGCAGTGCGTGCGAGCACGTGTTGGAACCATTCGTGACGGTCAGGCTGGATGTGGAAGCCGGGTTCGGTCGGCGAAGCCTTGTCCCCCACGGACGGCGGCTGGATGCCCGGATAGATGTTCTGGTCTTCGATCTGGTGGTCCAGGTTCCTGCCGGCGGGTCCGGTGGGCTTGTTCAACCAGCCGCCTTTGCCATCTGATTGCGCGGCATGGACGGTGAGCGGTCCGTCCACGGGAAGTTCCGTACTGAACAACAGGCTTGGTGTTTCGTTCCACGGCCCGATGTGTACAGCCTCTACATGGGCTGAGGCAGAAGCGAGCTGGTCATGTGAGGTGGCGGCGTTGCTGTGGTTACCCTTGCACTCGATCGGGAAGACCCGTGACGACTCTCCGGGCTTCCAGACTTCGGCGAAGAACCGCGGGCGGTACCGATAGCCAGACCGGGGTCCTTTGTCCCTACTGGTCAGGGCCCAGCCCGCCCGTAGCGTTGTGTCTGCAGGGACGACTGACACGACGTGCTGCGGGTAGCGCAGACTCAAGACCTGCTTGGCTAGCGCTAGAGCGAAGCCGATCCCGAGTTCCCCGGACTGAAGCGCCTTGTAGTGCTCTGCCGTTTCTCGTCCCTCGGCTGACAGCCTCACGTATGCGTCTGAGCTGCCGGTCAGTGCTTGGCTGTACTTCAAGCTGCCCCAGTGCTCCGCAAGGCCCCGCCCTGCCCCTCGCCGCGCCAGAGCGCTGGCTCGGCCGAGTGCGTGCAGTACGTGCCAGGGAGTCAGCTGGAACGAGCCGAGTTCCTCAACGGGTATGGGCTGCAGGTCCGATTTCCGGCGTAGCGCGTCGAGTTCCTTCTCCTCGCGCTTCTTGTCATCCTCCGCTGCTGCTGCAGCCACGCTTCCAACCAGTGCCAGGTCTGAGCGAACGGCGACATTCGACGGCAGCGCGAGATCCCTTAGTACGTCCACAACTGGCTTCAACCTGCATCCCCCTACAGTTCTCGCCGAGTGCTACAGATGGCGCAACCTAGGGGGAGAGCCAGGGACGCGTACAAGTACGCATCGGCGCACATGAATCGCGGCATCCTTCTCAGCAGTGAGCACTGAGGTGGCGGCTCGCAACCTGGGCCAGCATGGAGGGCCTGGCGTTTTCCCCGGATCCCCCCTCACAAGACCCAGGCTGACCTACGCATTACGAGTTGTCCGATCTTGTTCCGGGGGCGTCCACGGACGCCCGCCAGAGAAGCTTCATCGCAGGTCAGCGGCCTCAGTGGACTTCACGGTATAGAGGTGGACGTCCATGGAACAGGGGTCCTCTGAGACCGCAACTGAGACCGGAGCGGCCGAGGGCCCACTCCCCGTTCTCCGATCACGTCTGTCAGATCGCCAGGGCACGGCACGGCCGCACGAGGTACGCTGATCCGTTCTGCACGACCCAAATCGGTTGACTAGGAGTTAAGTTGGCCATCGCGGACATGGTTCGGCAACTGGACGAGCTGATCGCCAAGTCTGATTCGCTTATGGAGAGCGCGGGCTGGGACGCCGGTACAAACAAGGCGTGGGAGGCGTCAGGAGTTTTGGCCAATCGTCTGGAGGCTGCCGTGACACGCCTCACCACGGATGGATCGGTCTACAAGCAACAACTGGACAGACGCCAAGGCCTGAGCGCCCACTCCCGGCTGAGGCACGACTACACCGTGGCCAAATCTCTTCGGGACGACCTCAAAGCTGGGTGGACGGAGACGGTTGTCGAGCTGGTGCACGCCGACACGTACGGCGACTACTTGGAAATGGCCGAGGCCCTCCTGGCCAAGGGCTACAAGGATGCTGCCGCCGTCATCACAGGCACTTCCCTCGAAGTTCACGTGCGAGCCCTCTGCTCGAAGAACGGCGTAGCTAGAGCAGTGGCCGGCAAGCCCAAGAAGGCTGACACCATGAACGCCGACCTCAAGAAGGCTAGCGCCTACGACGGCTTGCAACAGAAGCAGGTCACCGCCTGGCTGGACCTGCGCAACAAGGCTGCGCACGGCGACTACGCCGACTACGACCATTCCCAGGTACGGCTCTTCGTTGATGGCGTGCGCGCCTTCATGATGAAGTACCCGGCATAGCCCCCCAGGGACAGCGAGAGAGAGGGCCCCGTTCACTTGGGCATGAGGCGGCTTGTGAACCCTGCATTACACAGTCGTTCGTAGGCCGCCTGAACGTCGTTCGGCACGTCCTGAGCGATTGTAAAGCCGCGCTCTGGATAGAGCAGTAGGCGCTGTTGGGCGCCTACCAGCATGTCCAGCACGAGCCGGGCCTCCTGGATGGAGTCGACGTACTCTCGGAGCGTCATGGACGCAGACGCACTGACGATGTCGACGTCCGACCACAGCTTCCGCGCGGTCGCGTACGCTCGCCGCTCCTCGTACGGCTTGCTCACCAGCAACACCGACGAGACGTCCACCCCGCGCTCAGCGAGCAGGGCGCGGGAGAACTGGATATTCTCGCCGGTGTTTCGGGCGTTCGGCTCAACCAACACCGCAGCCGCCGCAACACCCAGCTCTAGCGCCCGCTCCCGGTAGTGCTCCGCCTCGCCTTTCGGCATCCGATCGCGCGTCGTGCGGCTGGTGGAACCGGTGAAGACGATGAGCGGGAACATGCCGCGCCGGTACAGGTCAACCGTCGCATCGGCCACACCGAGGTCGTGGCTGCCAAGCCCGATGCCGACCGAGCAGGGGCGCGGCTCGTGCCCCATCTGCTGGAATTCCCAGAGCCGTTGAGCGTCTGCCCATGCCTGCGCCGAGATCACTTCGCCGCTCCCTGCGCGGAGTCCGGCACCTTGAAGTCGTACGACCACGCAAACCGGGTTGCCGCGTGGACTCCGATCGCGAACTCCACCACGGTGCCGTCTGCGGTGTACGTCGTGCGGTGCAGCTCGACAACCCACTCGCCGGGGGCGAGCTGGAGCTGCGCGGCCTCATCCGGAGTGGCCACCCGAGCGCGGAGCTCCTCCCGCATGTGATCGATCTCGTATCCCGCGTCGTAGAGCACCCGGAAGCCACCGCCCATGCCGGCAGGACCGGGCGTCGGGTCGACGATGCGCGTGCCTTCGACATGCTCGCGCCGGTAGTAGCTGGTCAGGCTGTGCGTGGGCTGGTCGCCCTCCTTCACCAGGCGGGCGCGCGCGTACACCTCAGCGCCTTCAGACAGTCCGTGCGCCTGGGCGACGACCAGCGGCGCCTGGACCAGGCTGACTGACTGAGTCTGCTCGCCGCGCTTGTACGCGCGCCCCGAGGCAACCCGGTCCGCAATGAACGCGACCTCGTCGCCGTCGCGCCACTTCACCTTGTCGTACCGGGCGATACCGAGGCGCTTGAGCGGTGCCTGCTCGCGCACGACCGTGCCGTGTCCTCGGGATGAGGTGACCAGCCCCTCAGCCTCCAGCGCCTTGTAGGCCGCGTGGACGGTGGACTTCGATCCCTCACCAGCCTCCACAAGGTCTCGGATGTGCGGAAGCTGCTGGCCAGGGGCGTACTCGCCGCTCCTGATGCGTTCGGCCAGCTTCTCCGCCAGTTCCCGCCACTTCGGTGCCACGCGAACTCCTCTCGACAGGGTCAAGTCAAACACAGTCCCAGGACTGTTGACAGTCCTGGGACTGTGCGCCACAGTCTTCTCAAGCGCTCCGCAGTCCTAGGACAGCGGGGGCGGGAGGGGCTTCTTTGGGCTGCTCTCGACGCCCGGAGGGCCGTGAAACGGCTCGATGGAAGCGACTGCTTCCTGAGAACTCAACAGTGAGGTCACCGCCTCCTCAGAAAGGCGGTCGGCGCGGCTCTCGTCCGCGCAGTGCAAGTACGCAGCCCTGTGCTGCCCAGGCATCCCCGGGCCCGTTGGTCCGGGGGTGGTGGGGAGCGTTGGGAGTTCTTCCCAGCTTCAAACGGCGGGCGGCCCCGGGCTCGAACACCGGGGCCGCTGTTTGGGCCGTTCCGCCTTGAGAGGAGTACGACCCATGAGAGGCGAGAGCGAGATGGAGCGGGCCGCGCGACTGGACGCGGCCCGCGACATCCTCAGCGCGTATCCGGAGCTGCCGGACACGGTGAGCCAGGTCGCCGCGGAGGCGATCGAGACCTTCGCCCCGGAGCTCCTCAACGTGGCTGTGCTGCCGCAGCCTGCGCCGCGCCGCCGGGCGCGTACGGGGAAGCGGGCTGCGGCGTGAAGCGGCCGGCTCCGCCGGGCGAGCAGATCGCCGCACTGCTCCGGCTCCAGGTGCGCCTTACGCGGGTGCTGGTGGCCATCGCGGTGGTGGCACTCGCGTTCACCGCGACGAACGTGACGCTCTTCGCGATCACTCATCACATCTCGGTGTGGATCGCGTGGCTGCTCGATCCGATGGTCGCGGTCGCCCTCGGCACCGTGCTGATCGTTGACGGGCTGCTGTCGCAGCACGGTGTGCACCCCTCGGGGTGGGCGACCGCGCTGCGCTGGTTCGCCGGTCTGGGCACGTGGCTGATGAACTGCTGGGCGGCACTGTGGCCGGCGGGCACGGCGTTCGGCGTCCCCCGTGATGTCGACCCGGCGGGGCTGGTGCTGCACTCGATTCCGCCCGTGCTGTTGATCGTTCTCGCCGAGGCGATCACCCACTACCGGCGCGCGATCCTGGCCCGGATCGCCGAACTGACCCTGCTGGTGGACACGGTGGACAGCACCCCCATCCACCACCCGTCCACCCCGGCATCCACCCCCACCCCGATCGAGCGACCGAGCGTCGCTCAGGAATCGGCACCCGCGGTAAAGCGGCCGGTCATCTGCGGTGGAAGCGCTGTGTTCCCCCTCACTGTCCCCCCGGCGTCCACCCCAGACCCGGATGTGCTGCAGGGCGGGCACCGGCTGAGCACGGAGGAGGCCGCGGAGGTCATCCGGGAGTGCTTCGAGGCGGGCGACACGATCGCGGAAGCGGCGGTGAAGTCCACCCGTTCCACCTCCTACGTCCACAAGGTCTATGGACGCCTGGCCAACCCTGAGGAGCCAGGGCCGCGCCTGATGGCGGTGGGCGGTGAGGGCTGATGCCGCCCTCCCACAGCCAGTGCTACGACCCCACCGGCCAGGTTCACGGGATACCGACCTACCCGTGGCGGCTGGCCCCGGACGGCATGGCGACCCGTCGGCAGCTGCGGGCGCGGGGGCTGAGTCCGGGTGGGCAGCCGATCGCGGCTCAGTTGCTTCGGCCCCGCAGACGGCGCGGACCGCTGACGGCCTACCTCTACCGGATCGACTGTGCCAGGCCGGTGCGGCCGATGACGACAGCCATGTGGGCCGCGCATGCCAAGGCGATGGCGGCCCGCCGCAGGCCCCAAGTGCAAAGCGGATGCGGGCTACTGCATCCCCACCTCGCTCGGCATGTGCGTGTCCTGCGCCTATCCCGCCGTGCCAGCCGCCTGAACTCGACTACCAGGTCGGCCTCGTCCGCCTCGGCGGCGGCTTCCAGGGCCTGCAGGTAGCGGGCGAAGCGCCGGTGCTCGGCGGGCTCCTCGTCGGCGTGGCGGCCGGTCATGGACTCCTCATGCCCGATGTCCTCAACTACATGGACGCAGACCTCATATGACGTCTTCGCTGGGCGGACCTCGACGTAGCTGACGCCGAGCCGGCTAGGGGACCGACCGGGCCGAGGAACTGTTCCTCGGACCGACCCTGCGTCAGGGCCCCCAATAACGAAAGCCCCTGTCAGGTAACGCACCCTGCAAACCCTACCCAGCGCATCTGGCCTGCGGTGTCGGACAAGCTGGAGAGCGCCGACCATAGCGCTCAACGAGCATCATGGGTCCTTGTGAGCCACAATTGCAGCAAGTCTCCGGGTCTTCACAATCGGTGATCAGGATCGAAGGGCTGCCACCGTGCTTATCCCTCGAAGAGTAAAGCATCGCAAGCAGCATCGGCCCAAGCGCCGGGGCAGTGCCAAGGGCGGCACCGAGCTTGCTTTCGGAGAGTACGGGATCCAAGCTCTGGCGCCAGGTTACGTGACTAACCGGCAAATTGAGGCAGCGCGTGTAGCAATGACCCGTCATATTCGGCGTGGGGGGAAAGTGTGGGTAAACATTTTCCCAGACCAGCCTCTCACCAAGAAGCCGGCCGAAACCCGAATGGGCTCTGGCAAAGGATCACCAGAGTGGTGGGTCGCGAACGTCAAACCGGGCCGCGTGATGTTCGAACTGTCTTTTCCGAACGAGAAGGTCGCGCGTGAAGCGCTCACGCGGGCGGTACACAAACTCCCGATAAGATGCCGAGTAATCCAGCGGGAAAATCTTGAACAAGGGCAAGGGCTGCGAAAGGATACGAGTGATTTCTCTCGTGCCAGTAATGGCGATACGCTTTCCCCAGGAAACCGATGGAGAGTCGTAGCTAGGCTTGTCCCACCCCACTATCCATTGCAAGTGGGCGCTGAGTTCAACGTAGACTTTCAACTGTACCCGGCGTACAGCCTTCAGCACGATGAGATTTCACGTCAGCCGACGGACTTCGAATCTCCCGAAATTTACGTTGCATTGCTTGCCGACAAAGCTAACGTTCGACCAGGTGGCTATCGCCTACATCTTTCGCGAAACTTTGGCAGCCGAAGAATAAGCTTCTCTGTAGTCCCAGGCGAACGAGGAGAACTCACTCTAACGTTCCGCGTTCACCTATACCAAGAGGGCTCGTTGCTGCAAATGCTCCAAACCACGCTTGCAGTTGAAAGGGAGGATGACGGATGAGCAACAGGCGAGCATCCGAGCCTCGGCAACTTGCCCTCGAATCTATTGTCTTGCGAAACCCTGACCAGGTCCTCAATGAAAAGCGGCACGCCCCAAGGGGGCCTGTTGGGACTTTGGTATTTGATTACAAGAGACATGACAGGCTAGAGCAGTGCTCCTACGAAGTATGGGGATGCAGTTCGATTTTCGAAGACGAGGGCATAACGCGCCGACCCGGGACTCTGCATGCAGATCAAATGAAAATGCTCGGGCATATTCGAGAACTTAGGAAAACTTGGGTAGATAACACTTTCAAGTATGAGGTGGAAACGCCAGATGGCATCTCGCTGCCATTCCAGGAAAAGTACGACTTGTCGAATGAACATGAGGATCTCACCTCAGATGTCCGAATCAATCTCGCAAAGGCGGGTTATAAGCTCTTCAATCTAATATTCTCCCCTAGAGACAATGGCCTCAAGGATATTCGAAGAGTTCTCATTAAAGCCCTCCGTAGCGAGTGCTGCGTATTGCATTTCGATTCACAAGATCTCTATGCTCCATGGACTATGCTCTACGTTCCCCCTGGCTCTGATGACGACATTCGAGATCCGAAGTTTGATTGGCCACTAGAGGGATTCTTGGGATACCGCCATTGGATCCAACATCAGCTTCATGATGGTGATCTGGAGACGAAGCTCCCTCTTCGGGCTGGCAATCGGATGGACGTAGGACTCAATGTAGACACGCGCATTGACATCGGCAAATCTGAGGAAAATAAACTTGTGGGTCCTCTTGAGAAATTCGTTCAAGGTTTGACATCGGCAAATCCTACGAAACGGTCCACCAAGCCTGATCTAGAGAAGGCGATAGCTTTCGGCGAGTGCGATGACCACTTCATGTGCTTTTGTTGTCACGCCGTTGTCAGCGACGTGGGAGCGGACCCGGAGATGCATCATGCGCGGATGGAATTGAGTGATGGCATAGAGATTAATACCGGGGATTTCGAGACCTGGCTTTCTTCACGTCAATTGCCAAACTCGGTGGTGTTTGTTGATGCCTGCCAAGGTGGGCAAATGGAGTCAATGTTCTATAGGTCGTTTGGTCGCACTATGCTTCAAAATGGCGCTAACTGCCTGATAGGACCCCAGCTGGATCTCCCCACCTCGTTTGCTTATCAGTACACAACGCGCTTTTTGGAGAAATTTATTGTCCCGCAAACATGCATTGGGGACATTACCCGTGAACTGGCAAGGGAGTTTGCAGATCGCCACTCTAACCCATTGGGCTTGATGTTCACTATCTATAGAGGATTGGACACTCGATGTGTAGAAGGTGCTGATGGGTATGAGAAATAGACTGCCAGACGGAAGGGACTATGGAAAGTTCACGCTCCTTGATCTTAATGAGAGCGGACAGTTCATCTATCCGAGGACAGGTGAGCCTGTAACTCCAGATCGTGTGCCTGCCTTCTTGAGGGAACATCTTAGCATTTCTAAGAGTGTCACCGATATATTTCTATGGGTGCATGGCTGGCAGAATGACCCCAGCAGAGCTTTGCGCTCATCTAGGCGACTGTTTGCTGCAATCGATGCTCTTTATTCGGCGCAGCCGAAAATGTACCCTCAACTCGATGGCTTCAAGTCGATGAATATTGCCGTACGCTGGCCTTCGGTAAGCAACCCACTTCCATGGGGGTACAGGAAGATACGCAATCGCGCGCACGAAATGACTACACATGGGTTCGCGGAATTTTCGCTGGCTCACCTTCTTGGCTACCTTGATAGTCAGAGAAGGGTGCCCGGTGGTAAATCTGACGGCAAATTCATGCTGCGGACCTCAGGCGGTCAATACCTTCATTGCGTGGGACATTCCTTTGGAGGCAGGTTTCTCTCGGAGGCAATATCCGCTTCACCGTTCCCCAATTCTCCCATGCTTCCTTTGTTGCCGCCGAACAAGCAATTTCGCTATACAGTAGACAACTTCATCGTTTATCAGATGGCTGCACGCAGGAGATCCTTCACTGACGCATTTCGCAATTTGCTTGATCGGGGTCCACTTCAAGGGCCAGTTTGTCTGACCTTCTCTCCAAAAGACCGGGCCTGCCGAACCTGGCACAGATTTACAGAGCGCGGTCATTCTGCTGTTGGCTCACGTGGAGCCATAGGTCCAGCGGGGGATACGAAAACTACGCCATTGCTTGCCGTGGATAAAGCCTACGACCCGCGGAATCTTTCCTCCGCACTTGTAAATATAGATGCGGGCTGGCTATATAGGCGTGGTCGATTTACCCGTCCGGAGGGTGCGCATTCAGATATTTGGTATCCAGAATCGATTCACCTGCTGCTAGCGCTGGCGAACTATGCGCGTTAGCAGGCTCCCTCCCCTGGATGTCTCGAAGATTGGCGCTACGCGCCACCGAGGGCTAGGACCTGGTGGCTGGCCTACTGCGAGGGTGAACGTGACTACAAGTTTGCCGGCGACGAGGCACGCAACGCCATGGGCTGAAAGACTCTTTGGACCGTGAGGCCTTCGCGTTAATCGAGTAGGTCGGCGTAGCGGCAGTCGCTGCGTAAAGCCGTGGAGCCGACCGCCCCAGCCACGACGTACCCATCTGACGTTAGGCGGCTGAGTGCTGTGAGCGCGGCACGGGCGCCGGCCGGGCTGGAGCGGGGCGGAGACTGGAGCGCAGGCCCGGCCGGGCGCCCAGGCTGCGCGCGAGGAGCGGCGCGAGCCGCCTTGGTCGAGTAGGGAAACTTCTACCGCAGCCGGTACGTAGCCAGTTCTAGCTACGCTCGCCAGCGCAGCCTCACCGACTGCCGTCAACTACTACCGTCAACGCCCTCCGCAGCGGTCGCTGCGGAGGGCGTTTTCACTGGTGGGCGCGGACGGTTTCGAACCGCCGACATCTGCTTTGTAAGAGCAGCGCTCTACCCCTGAGCTACGCACCCGTGGATGAAGGAACAGCGTACATGGCAGACCGGTCCGCCCCGCAAACCCGTTCCCGGGGCCGGACCGCGAGGGGGGCTAGCCCCACCTCGGACACGGTAGGCCGCCGGATCGCTCGGGTACCCCGCCCGCTCATAGCTTGAGGGCACATCGGCGGCGCTCAGCGCCGAATTCAGCAGGGGGAATGATCACCATGGGCACACTCACCACCGGCACCACCGGCACCACCGGCACCCGCGTCACCCGCGGAACCCGCGCGCTCGTCGTCGGCGGCAGCGGACTCCTCGTGTTCGCGCTCGCCGGGTGCGGTGCCGATGCCGATGCCAAGAGCGCGCCCGTGGAGAGCAAGTCGTTTCCCCTCTCCGGCAAGACCCTCACCATCGACACCGACGACTCCGCCATCGAGCTCGTGGCCGCCGATGTGCCGGGCGTACAGGTGACCCGGCAGGTCGACGGGTGGGTGTTCATGGGGAACGGGCCCGATCCGTCCTGGAAGATGGCGGACGGGAAGCTCACCCTCCGGCTCAAGTGCTCGGCCGTCGCCAGCGATTGCGAGGCGCGGCACACCGTGAAAGTGCCGCGGGATGTCGCCGTGACCGTCGACAACGACAACGGCGGTGTCACCGCCACCGGGTTCCGGACCGCGCTGAAGATCCGGTCCGACAACGGCTCGGTGACCGTACGGGACGCCAGCGGGCCGCTCACGCTCGACAGTGACAACGGGAAGGTCGTCACCGAGCGGGTCAGCGCGAAGTCCGTGAGCGTGCGGTCGGAGAACGGGAGCGTACGGATCGGGCTCACCGCCGTGCCGGAGCGGGTCGAGACCGTCAGTGACAACGGCGGGATCACCATTGAGCTGCCGCGCGCGGGGGCTCCGTACGCCGTCACCGCCAAGAGCGACAACGGTGATGTGGACGTCGACGTGCCGACCGACCAGGACAGCGCTCATGTTGTGACCGCGCGGAGCGACAACGGCAAGGTGACTGTGCGAAGCGCGAACTAAACGACCCGTGTGTTCGTCACTACCTGGTGGGAGAATGAACCCGGCAGGGCGACACAGCACGGGAGAGGGATGTGACGGCGACACACGCGCAGCCGCACGCAAAAGCGAAAGCGAGTGCCGTCCGCGATGTCCTCGCGCTGGTGTTGCTGCCGGTCCCGTTGATCGTCGCCGCGCTTCCGGCTGCCTTCGCCGGCGGGGGTACGCGGCGCTGGGGCCGCGGGCGCGGTGAGAGCCAGCGGGCCGACGCGCAGGCCGCGAAGGACGCCGCTGCCGCTGCCTTCTACGAGCTGGACACCGCCCAGCGCGATCTGCGCATCTCGATCGAGACGATCACGGCCGTCGACAGCTCGCCCGGCGCCCGGCGTGTCGTGGACGACTTCGCCGCGCTGGGGCAGCGCATCGACGAGGTGAGTCATCGCTACATCACGGCTGTCGACGCGCACGATCTCGACCGGCACGATCTTGAGGCCTCCGTCGCCTCGGAGGCGCGCGGTGATCTGATCCGCGCAAAGGACGAGCTCGTACGGGTCAAGGTCGATCTCGACCGGTTCGCGGACGGGCTCGGGCCGCTGCTCGACAAGGCCGGGGCCCAGCTCGCGCGGCTCGCGCCGGCCGTGGAGCGGGCGCGACAGGCGCTCCTTTCCGCGAGCAATGCTCTCGATTCGGTGCGGGGCTCCGGTCTGCGAGCGGATGATCTGGCGGCCCGCCTCGCCGCCCTCGGTCCCGAGCTGACCATGCTCAACCAGGGCGCCGGGCGGCACGGCGTCGCCGAGACCCTCCAGCGCGCCGACCGGGTGCTGCGCGACGCCGAAGCCGTACGGGCCGAGGCCGAGCGGCTGCCCGAGCGCGCCGCCGAGATCGACAAGCGCCTGGTGTCGCTGCGTACCCGCGCACAGGCCCTGACCAACCGCGCCGGAACCGTCGAGCCCGTCCTCAGCGAGCTGCGACGCCGCTTCGTTGCCGCCTGCTGGCAGGATCTGCAGCCCGTCCCCGAACAGGCCGCGATCAGCGTCCGGCAGGCCGAGGAGAAGCTCCACGAGGCGGTCAAGGCCCGCGACGAGCAGCGCTGGGCCGATGCGACGGCCCTGCTCAGCACCGTGCGCGCGCTGCTGAACGCCACAGACGAGGCGGTCTCCGCCGCCGGCGACCGGCTCCAGCGGCTCAATGCCGTGGAGAAGGATCCGCAGCACGAGATCGACCGCACGCGGTTCGCCATCCGCGACGCACAGCGTCTCGCCATGGCCGGCCGCAACACCCCGGACCCGCGTCACGCCCGTCCGCTGGACGACTCGGTCGCCCGGCTGGAGCGGGCCGTCGCCGGGCTCGAAGGGCGCCACCCCGACTTCTGGCACTTTCTGATGGAGACAGAGGCCGTGCGCAGGACCGTCGCCCGTGTCGTCGAGCAGATCCGCGAAGACCGCGGCGCGGGGGCCTGAATTTCCGCGGATGATTTGTAGCCGGGGCTCCTCGGGCGGATCCTGTAGTGGTACGAGGTACGTACCCAAGGAGGCCGGACATGGCCGCACACGTACTGCACCAGAAGAAGTCGAACCGCATCATCGACGAACATCTGCCCGTCGACCACCGGCTCAGCCGGATCTACCGCATCGGCGCGGGTCTGACCGGCCTGGTACTGCTCGCCTTCGGCATTCTCGGGCTGATCGACAAGGTCGGGTACTTCGACACGAACGGTGACACCGTCGCCGGTCTGAACACGAACGGCACGCTGAGTGTGCTCTCCATCTGCGTGGGCGTGCTGCTGTTCGTCGGCATGGTCATCGGCGGCAACTTCGCATCGACCCTGAACATGGTGCTCGGCATCCTGTTCATCGCCAGCGGCTTCATCAATCTCGGCCTGCTGGACACCGACTTCAACCCGCTCGCCTTCCAGATCCAGAACGTGATGTTCAGCTTCGTGGTCGGCATCATGCTCATGGTCTTCGGGATGTACGGACGGGTCAGTTCGACGCTCCCGCACGACAATCCGTACTGGAAGGCCCGCCACCCGGATCGGGTCGCACAGACCCAGGCGCGGGCGAGTACACAGACCCGGACGCCGACTCAGGAGCCAGGGCGGGAGACCCGGCAGTAACCTGTGGCCATGCCCCGTTACGAATACCGCTGCCGCAGCTGCGGCGACACCTTCGAAGTGAACCGGCCGATGGCCCGGTCCGCCGACCCGGCGAGCTGCCCCGAAGGCCACGAGGACACCGTCAAGCTGCTCTCGGCCGTCGCCGTCGGCGGCACGAAGTCCGCGCCCGCACCGAGTGCCGGCGGTGGCGGCTGCTGCGGCGGTGGCTGCTGCAGCTGACGTCCCGGGCCTCCCAGGCCTCCCGGCTTCCCGGCCCTCAGGACGCGGCTCACGAACCGAGATACCTCAGCACCGCCAGCACCCTGCGCGAGTAGCCCGTCGTCCCGCTCAGCTCCAGCTTGTCGAAGATCGCGTTGATGTGCTTCTCGACCGCGCTCTGCGAGACATGGAGCCGCCCCGCGATGGCCGCGTTCGTATGCCCCTGCGCCATTTCGCCCAGAACGTCGCGTTCCCGCGCCGTCAGCCTGGAGAGCGGGTCCGTACGCGTGCTGCGAGCCAGGAGACGGCGTACGACCTCCGGGTCGAAAGCGGCCTGCCCCTGGCCCACCCGCTCCAACGCGTCGAGGAATTCGTCGACTTGGACCACCCGGTCCTTGAGCAGATAGCCGACGCCACCGGAGTCCGAGGTGAGCAGTTCGGTGGCGTACCGCTTCTCCACGTACTGCGAAAGCACCAGCACACCCACCTCCGGCCGGCGGCGCCGGATCTCCAAGGCGGCGCGCAGGCCCTCGTCGGTGTGGGTCGGCGGCATGCGGACATCGGCGACCACCACGTCCGGCTGCCGCGCCTCGACCTCCGCCAGCAGCGCTTCGGCGTCGCCGACGGCCGCGAGCACCTCGTGGCCCTCCTCGGCGAGCAGCCGTACGAGGCCCTCCCGCAGCAGCGTCGAGTCCTCGGCCAGGATCACGCGCACGGCAGCTCCGCGGTGATCGCGGTGGGGCCGCCGGCCGGGCTGTGCACCGCGAACCGGCCGTCGAGCGCGGCGACCCGGCTCGCGAGTCCGGCGAGTCCGCCGCCCGCGGGGTCCGCTCCGCCCGTGCCGTCGTCCTCGACGCGCAGCCGCAGCGCGCCGCCGTCGCGGCGGAGCGTCACCTCGATACGGGTGGCTCCCGAGTGCTTGACCACATTGGTGACGGCCTCCGAGACGACGAAGTACGCGACGGTCTCCACATGCTTCGCGGGCTGCTCCGGCACCTCGTACGCGAGGCGCACCGGCAGCGGGGTGCGCTCGGCGACCGATTCGAGTGCGGCCCGCAGGCCGGCCTCGTCGAGCACGGCGGGATAGATGCGCCAGGCGACCTCGCGCAGTTCGGCGAGTGCGCGGCGGCTCTCCTCGTGGGCCTGGAGCAGGAGTTGGTCGGCGGCCTCGGTGTCGCGGCCGCGGCGGGCGCGGCCGAGCAGCATGCCGAGTGCCACCAGGCGCTGCTGCACTCCGTCGTGCAGATCGCGTTCGATGCGGCGGCGTTCGTCGTTGACGGCGTCCATGGCTCCGGCGCGGGTGGTGGCCAGCTGGGCGATGCGCCGCTCCAGTTCGTCGTGGTGGCTGGGGCCGAGGATGCGGCGGGCCAACTGGCCTTCCAGCAGGGCCGTTCCGAAGATCGCCTGGACCGCGAGAAACAGGAGAAACAGTCCGGCGAGGCCGGTGCCGAGGACGGCCCACGGGTATTCGATGCGGCTGAAGGTCCAGCCGAGCAGGGCGTATCCGACGTAGAGCAGACCGGTGAGCACACAGAACAGGACGAGTCCGCCGAGCAGTCCCAGCGGCCAGCGGGCCAGGACATAACGCAGGGCGCGGTCCCGCTCGTACGAGGCGGAGATCCGGACAGCGAGGAAACGGTCGACGCGGCGCAGTTCGATGTCCGTGATCCTGGCGGCGGTCTCGCCGAGGAGACGCAGCACGGCCCGACGGCCGCGCGGCCAGGCGAGCACGGGCAGCAGCGCCAGGCCGGCGAGCAGCGCGAAGACCAGCTCGACGACGGCGGTCGCGGCGCCGAGCACGAGCCCGGCCGCGTACCAAGCACCCTGTGCCGCCACTGCCTTCATGATCGGTCACGCTAGCCCGTCCGGCCCCGCGCGCACACTGCGGAAAACCGCAGGAATGTGTGCGGCCGCCTTCAGGGTGCGTTCAGCCGGCCCTTTCTAGCGTTCAACGCATGGACCCCATGATCGACAACAGTGCTCCGGGCTGGATCAACGGCCTGATGGACACCCTCGGCGCACCCGGCGCGGGCATCGCCGTCGCCCTGGAGAACCTCTTTCCGCCGCTGCCCAGCGAGGTGATCCTGCCGCTGGCCGGCTTCGCCTCCAGTACGGGCCGGATGAACCTGCTCGCCGCCCTGCTGTGGACGACGGCGGGCTCGGTGGCCGGCGCGCTGGCGCTGTACTGGATCGGGGCGCTGCTCGGCCGGGACCGTACGGTCGCCGTCGCCGCCCGGCTGCCGCTGCTGAAGGTCGCCGACATCGAGCGTACGGAGGCGTGGTTCGGCCGACACGGTGCGAAGGCGGTGTTCTTCGGGCGGATGATCCCGATCTTCCGCTCGCTGATCTCCGTGCCGGCCGGCGTCGAACGAATGCCGCTGCCGCTCTTCCTGGTACTGACCGCACTCGGCAGCGCGATCTGGAACACCGTCTTCGTGCTCGCCGGTTATGCGCTCGGCGAGCGGTGGGAGGACGTGACCGGCTATGTGTCCGCGTACTCCAAGGTGGTGCTGATCGCGGCGGTCCTCGCGGTCATCGGCTTCGCCGCCGTACGGCTCCTCAGGCCGGGGGCCGGGTCGCGGCGCGGCCGAACGCCCTGAACCGGCGCAGGATTTCCTCGCCCGCCAGCACACCGGTCTCGGGCAGTACCTCGACGTTCTCGGCGTTCCAGCCGCTGTCGGCGAGTTCGCCGTGGCCCGGCCGCCAGCCGCGGTCCGCGGCGAGCAGCAGATCGGCGTCCAGCAGCGAGTCACCGGCGGCGAGGATCCGGTCCGCGCCGGTGCGGCGGGCGACTTCGCGCACCGCCGCGCTCTTGGTGAGCGGCTGCGGCACTGCGTAGATCTTGCGGCCCTGGAGCGAGACGGTCCAGCCGCGGCCCTCGGCCCACTCGGCGAGCTCCTTGACCCAGCCGTCCGGCAGCAGCGTGCGTTCGACGACGAGATAGGCGAACAGGTCCTCGGCGACCCGCTCCTTCAGCAGCCACGCCCGGTCGGCGGCGGCGAGCAGATGGGCGCGGACCTCGTCGAGCGAGGCGCACTCGTCGGCCAGCCGGGCGGCGACCTGGCGCTGCCAGTCCGGGTCGGAGACGCCGTCGACGAGGAGATGTCCGCCGTTGGCGCAGATCGCGAACGCAGGGGCGGGGCCCGGGAGATGGATGCGGTGGTACTGCTCGCGGGTGCGGGTGGTGGTCGGCACGAAGACCGAGGTGCGGGCCACCTCGTCGAGCAGCCCGGCCGCCGTCTCGGTGACGTACGACAGGGGCTTGCTGCCGTACACCTCGACGCAGAGCAGCCGGGGCGCCTCGGCGTCCGGCATGCGCAGGTCGAGCGCCGCGGAGGAGTAGATGAGTGTGCGGTCGAGGTCGCTGGCGATCAGCGTGGCCGCCGGAGGCGTGGTCGAGTAGGGCGTGATCGAGAAAGGCGTGATCGAGGGAGGCGTGCTCACTTCGACGCCACCGCCTTGCCGTCCGCGCCCGTCGCGCCACGCGTGTACTGCGGGTGGATCAACCCGACGCAGGTGTACGGGAGTTCGTCGATCTCTTCGACCGGTACGCCGCGCTGCTCGGCCAGCAGCCGTACGTGGTCGAGGTCGGCGCCCGCGCCGCGCTTGGCGAGGATCTTCCACGGGACGCGGCGCAGCAGTACGCGGGTGGCCTCGCCGACGCCCGGCTTGACCAGGTTCACATCGTGGATGCCGTACTCCTCGCTGATCCGCTCGACCGCGGCCCAGCCCTCCCAGGTCGGTGCGCGGTCCGCCGAGAGCAGCTCCTTGACGTCGGCGTCGACGGCGGACGCGACCTCGTCGAAGCGGGCGGCGACGGTGTCCAGGAAGTGGTTGGAGACATCGGCGCCGGCGAGCTCGCGGTAGAACTTCGCGCCGTGGAAGTCGTCCGGGCCGACGAGGTCGGCGCGCAGGACCGTACGCGATATCAGCCCGGAGACGGTGGAGTTGAGGCAGGCGGACGGGATGAGGAAGTCCTCGCGGGTGCCGTAGGTGCGCACGCAGCCGCCGGGGTCGGCGAGCACCGCGATCTCCGGGTCGAAGCCGTCGAACTCCTCCAGCGCGGCGGCCAGTTCGCGGGTGATCGCGCCCTTGCCGGTCCAGCCGTCGACGAACACGACGTCGGCCGGGTCGTGGTGCTGCGCCAGCCAGCGCAGCGCGTTGGCGTCGATGCCGCGGCCGCGGACGATGGACACTGCGTAGTGCGGCAGGTCGATGCCGTGCCGGTGCTGGGCCCAGCGGCGCATCAGCACACCGACGGGCGTGCCGGCGCGGGCCAGCGAGACCAGCACGGGACGGGGTGAGCGCTCGGCGAGCACGGTCTCGGTGACGGCGCCGACGGCGCGGGCGATCCTCGCTGCGGAGGTCTCCAGCGCGGCCTTGAACAACTGCTGGTACTCGGCGCTCGGCTGGTACTCGACGGGCAGCGACTCGGCGTAGTGCGCGCCGCCGCTCTGTATCGCCTCCTCGCGCTCCTCGGTCGGGGCCTCGAGATCGACGTCCGAGAGATCCTGGAGCAGCCAGCCGACCTCGTCGGGCGCGTAGGAGGAGAAGGCGGGGCCGCGGAGGGGCTCGGGCAGCATGGAGGCCCTTTCAGGTACTTCGGGGGCGTTCGGTACGTGGCTGGAGGGGTTCGGCACATGGCTGGGTACGACGGCGAGCACGACGTGCGGGGTGTGCGCGGCGAGCCGGGCCAACAGGCCGTCGGGGGCGTGCAGTTCGGGTGAGTCGGCGGCCGAGTCGACAACGGCGACGACGGCGTCGAAACCGGCGCCGGATACGTTGTAGGCGTAGCGCTCGCCGGGGCCGTCGGCAGGGTCGTCGTGGGCCGGGAAGACGATGCGGCTGCGTATCGCATAGCCGGGGTCGTCGACGGCCAGTACGGGCGACCGGGTGGTGGTGGAGTACCGCACCTCGGCGTCGATCACCCGCTCCAGCGCGGTCCCGAGCCGCAGCGGCGCGTACATCAGCTCCTCGAAGCCGAGGACGAGTACGCGCTGTTCGCCGCCACCGAGCGCCTCCGCGACCCGCGCGGCCATGCCCGGCAGCGCGGCCTCCAGCTGTTCCCGGTGTTCGGGCGTGAATCCGTGCCGTCCACCGTCGGGGAGGCCTGCGGGCCAGCCGAGGTCCACGCGGACCACGTCCGAGGCCGTCGCGGCGGGCGGGACGGCCGCAGCCGACTCGTACTGCGCGACCAGTGCCTGGCCCTTTGCGAGTACGCCCTCCGGCATCCGGACCGTGCCCGACGCCAGCGACAGCAGGTCGACCCTCGCGCCGATCTCCGCCGCGAAGGCCGACAGGCGCTCGCGGTCGTGCTCGGCGCGCATGTCGACCAGCGCGACGATCACATAGCGGTCCCGCGGATAGCGTTCGTGCAGGTCACGGATTGTGTTCAGCACGGTGTTGCCCGTGGAGAACTCGTCGTCGACGAGGATCAGCGGGCCGTCCCCCGCCAGCAGCCGCGGGTCCTCCGGGAGCAGCAGGTGAGAAGTCGCGTGGGAGTGGGACTCCTCGAAGCCGCCCGCGCGCGGCACACCCTCGACCGGGCGGCGTGTGGAGTGCAGATACGGCGCGAGGGCGACACCGTCCGCCACCGAGTGGCCGAGGCCGGTCGCCGTCTCCGCGTATCCGAGGACCACCGCGCGCTGCGCGTCCTCGTCGCCGAGCAGCTTCCGCACCCGCTCGCCGAGGCCGTACCCCGCCTCGTACACCACCGCGGGCGACTGTGGCACATGCTTGCCGAGCACGTTCGACACGAGCAGATGAGCGCGCTTGGGGTTGCGGCGCAGGGCCAGACCCAGCAGGCCGCTCAGCGACTCGTCCCCGACGAGCCCGATGCCGAGCCGCTCAGCGACCCACGATCCTGACCACACCACGTATCCAGTCTCTTCCTTCGTCAGTCGGCCGTTGAGGCCGGGAAACTTCGTCGGTCAGCCGTTGAGGCCGTTGAGGCCGGCCGTGAGCAGCTCCACGAAGCCGACCTCTTCCTTCGCCACACCGAAGACCTCCGCGCGCAGCAGCGTGCGCTCGGCCCAGGCCCGGTGCGGCTTCACCTCGTTCATCTTGTTCGTGTACGCGGAACGCATCACGCCGCCGCCGCCACGCTCCGGCCGCAGGATGTCCTGCGCGTCGCTGAACTCTTCGTGACTGACGACCGACAGCGCGTGCACGGGCAGCACATGCGTGGGATGGATGCAGGTCTTGCCCTGGAGGCCGTTGGCCCGGTCCAGCTCTATCTCGCGGAGCAGGCCGTCCAGGTCGTGCTCGATGAGTGTGGTGCGCAGCTCCTCGGCGCGGCCCTCCATGAAGGGGCTGCGGCGCAGCTGGGGCTTGAACATGCGCTCCTGGAGCCGGAAGTACTCCCACACCGGCCCGGTCACGGTGAAGCCGGTGCCGTCCGCCCGCCCCAGCACGTTCACCACGTCCGCGATGACCGCGGCGACGATCTGGACGTCGTACGCCGTCATGTCGGGCGCTCGGCGCAGCCCGTACGCCGAGCAGAAGTCGGTGACGCCGAGCCGGAGCGCCAGCACGCGATCGCGGTACTTGTCGACCGTGGAGGCGATGCCGGTGAGCGTCTCGGTGCGCGTCTCGAGGTGCAGCAGTTCCGGAGACTCGAGGACCGGCATCGCAAAAAGCCGGTGTCCGCTCGACCTCTCCGCGGCGAGGAGCGCCTCGAGGAACGGGACGCCACGCTCCTCCGTGAACTTCGGAAGTACGAAACCGGACAACCCGCGGACCGAGCTGCCCAGCCGCTCCACCAGGTCCGGAATCTGATCGGGTTCCCGGACCCGGATGAACAGCAGCGGCAGCTCCTCGCCCCGCGCGTCGAGGTCGGCGAACTGCCTGACCAGGTTCTCCTCGGCGGCCGCCACTTCGCCGTCGTCGATCGAATCCTCCAGGCAGAGGACCATCGAGACGACCCCGCGGGCCACCTGCTTGAGTACGTCGTCGGCGAGCTTGGGCCTGGTGGCCGGGCTGTAGAGGGTGGCGCCGAGCGCCGCCGCGAGCTTAGGGGCCGGGGAGGAGGCGTTGAATTCGCTCGGCTCCTGATGGAACAGGCTCCCGCGGACAGCGGGCGATAGATGCCCGAAGTGACGCATATGTTTCCCCCGTACTGCCTTGGCGGCCCGACTGGCATGGCCGGTAATAGTACGTACGAATGTGTGTCAAGAGTTCCCCAAGCCTATGAATTCCAGGTAACCCGCTTGCACCATGCCTATGTCCTGGCCATTGAACAAGGCCCCGCGTTGTCCGGGCGGCCACTGGGAAGGCAGGATGACTGGCATGACGCACGCGATGCTGAAGGGCTCGAACGTCCCTCTCGATGCCACGGCCGTACGGGCCGTGCTGCGCTGGACCCCGGGCGCCGGGGTGCCCGATGTGGACGCCTCGGCCCTGCTGCTCGGCCCCGACGCCCGTGTGCGCTCCGACGAGGACTTCGTCTTCTACAACCAGCCGCGCCATCCGTCAGGCCTGGTGCGGCGACTGCCCAAGAAGCGCGTCGCGGAGCATTTGACCGACACCGTCGAGGCGGACCTCTCCGCGCTCGACCCGTCGGTCGACCAGGTGGTGCTCGCCGCCTCCTCCGATGGCGACACCTTCCAGCATGTACGCGATCTGCGGATATCGCTCTACGACGCGACGCTGGCCGACAGCGAGCCGCTGGCCGTCTTCGACGTGAAGCCGGAGACGGGCGAGGAGACCGCGATCATCTGCGGTGAGCTGTACCGCCGCGGTGACGGCTGGAAGTTCCGTGCGGTCGCCCAGGGCTATCCGTCGGGTCTGGTCGGCCTTGCCACGGACTTCGGCATCTCGGTGGACGAGGCGGAGGCGGCCGCCGAGCCGTCCGCACAGCCGGAGCCGCCGGCCCAGCCCCTGGCGGAGCCTGCGTACGGCTATCCGCAGGCCGCGCAGCCCGCCTACGGCTACCCGCAGCCCGCGGCCGCCACTCAGCCCGCGTACGGCTATCCGCAGCCGGCCCCCGCGGCGGCCTTCGCGCCCGATCCGAATTTCCGGCTGCCGCCGATGGGCCCCCAGTTCGTACGCCCCTGACCCCGCCAAGTCCGCGCTACGTACGGGTCTTGTAGCCGCGCCCCCACTGCAGGCCCCAGCCGTAGAGCCGGTCGAGCTCGGCCTGGAAGCCGTAGACGAACTTGACCTCACGCCGCACGATCAGCTCGCCCTTCACGTTCTCCATGGAGAACACCGCGCAGGACCGGGCCTGTGGCGCCCGTTCGTCGAGCTCTATCTCGACCCGGGGGCCGTTGCTCGGGTAGAGCGTCACATGCGCGTGCGTACGGTCGAAGGCCGGCGTCTGGTCGTATATGTACGCGAAGAACAGCAGCCGCTTGATCGACTCGCGGTGGTCGAGATTGACGTAGATCGTCTCGCCCGAGGGGGAGCCGAACCGGTCGTCGCCGCTGAGCTTCACATACGGCGCCTCGTTGATGGCTCCGAAGAAGCTGCCGAGCGGCTGCACCACGCCCTTGCTGCCGTCCGTGAGCTCGTAGAGACAGCCGAGGTCGAGGTCCACGTTCACGACGCCCTGGGTGTGCGCCTGGACCACATCGGGCTGAAAGAGCTTGAACGGATGCCGCAGCAGCCGCCCGCTCTGCTTGGACCGGCCCTCGATGTCCGAAGTGCGCATCCGCCAGGAGAGATTGACGCGCAGATTGCCGGTGGCCGCGCCCTGTTTGGAGAGCGAGACCGCCGGATGCCGTTTGGTCAGCGATATGGAGTTCGTCGCCGCACTGCCCGAGTCGAACTGCGTCGACCTGCCCCGCCAGCCGTCCCAGAAAGCCATACGCGCCACCCCCACCAGTCGCATTGGTCAACACCGCGGGGCGGCTCCGAGGCCGTGCCTCGGACCCGCCCCGCTCAGAGCGTTCCTCATTCGACGACGGGTCACACCCCGGCGTCGACCTGTGGTTTGGCCTTTGCCTCCTCGGCCGCGATTCTGCGGTTGCGCTGCACCGAGGACCAGAAGGACCAGGCGATCAGCACCACGCCGATGAGGCCGGTGATGATCTCGCTGATCTGGTACTGGATGGTGATGAGCAGGATCACCGCGAGCGCGCCGATCGCGTAGTGCGCGCCGTGCTCCAGGTAGACGTAGTCGTCCAGCGTGCCCTGGCGGACCAGATAGACGGTGAGGGACCGCACGTACATGGCGCCGATGCCGAGGCCGAGCGCCATCAGCACGATGTCGTTGGTGATGGCGAAGGCGCCGATGACGCCGTCGAAGGAGAACGAGGCGTCCAGTACTTCGAGGTACAGGAACATGAAGAACGCGGCCTTGCCGACCAGTTGGACAGCGGAGACCTGCTTGCCGCTCTTCTTGGCCTCTTCCTCGGCCTCGTGCTCGCGTTCCTCCTCTTCCTCGAGCCTGTTCTCGAAGAAGCCGGAGAGACCGCCGACGACCAGATACGTGATCAGGCCCGCGACGCCGGACAGCAGTACCGTCGCCGTCTTGTCCGCGTGACCCGCGTGCTGGTGCGCCTGGGTCGCGAAGGTCATGGCGGTGATGAGCAGGACGATCAGGGCAATGCAGACCGACAGCATGTCGATCTTGCCGAGCTTGGCCAGCGGGCGCTCCAGCCAGCCGAGCCACTTGATGTCGCGGTCCTCGAAGATGAAGTCGAGGAAGATCATGAGCAGGAACATGCCACCGAACGAGGCGATCGACGGGTGAGCGTCGGTGACCAGCTGCTCGTAAAGCTCAGGGTCATTGAAGGCCAGGTCGACCGCCTCGATGGGGCCGATCTTGGCACTGATGGCGACGATGACGACGGGGAAGACCAGCCGCATGCCGAAGACGGCGATGAGGATGCCGATCGTGAGGAAGATCTTCTGCCAGAAGAGGCTCATCTTCTTCAGGATTCCGGCGTTGACCACCGCGTTGTCGAAGGACAGCGAGATTTCGAGGACGGACAGGATCGCGACGACACCGAGCGCGGTCCATCCGTCGTAGAAGACCGCTGCGACCAGACCGAGCGCGGTGACCGCGAACGACCAGCCGAAGGTTTTCAGAACCACTGGTACCCAATCGTGTTATGGGGATCCCCCGGACGGATCTGGGGGAGGGTCTCCCCCGCGCCGTGCGCGGCTTTACGAAACGTTGACCCCGAAGTCTAGAGCGATGCCTCTGAGTCCCGACGCGTACCCCTGCCCCACGGCCCGGAACTTCCATTCCCCGCCGTACCGGTACAGCTCGCCGAAGATCATCGCCGTCTCGGTGGAGGCGTCCTCGCTGAGGTCGTAGCGCGCGAGCTCCTGGCCGTCCGCCTGGTTGACCACACGGATGAAGGCGTTGCTGACCTGGCCGAACGTCTGGCCCCGGTTGTCCGCCTCATGAATGGAGACCGGGAAGATGATCTTGTCGACATCGGTCGGCACCTTGGAGAGGTCCACCAGCAGCGACTCGTCGTCCCCCTCGCCCTCGCCCGTCAGATTGTCACCGGTGTGCTCGACGGAGCCCTCGGGGCTCTTGAGGTTGTTGTAGAAGACGAAGTACTCGTCGCCCAGCACCCGGCCGCCGCCGCACAGCAGTGCGCTGGCGTCGAGGTCGAAGTCGGCTCCCGTGGTGGAGCGCGCGTCCCAGCCGAGCCCGATCAGTACCTGCGTGAGATTCGGTGCGGCCTTGGAGAGGGAGACATTGCCTCCCTTGGCGAGCGTGACGCCCATGATCCTGGTCCTCCCCAGCTGACGATGTGGTTGCACAGGCACGTCCGGCGCCGCACTCAGGAGTGCGGCGCCGGACGGAATGCGGCCTGCTCAGACGTTGACGCCGAAGTCCTGCGCGATACCGCGCAGGCCCGAGGCGTAACCCTGGCCGATGGCACGGAACTTCCACTCCGCGCCATTGCGGTAGAGCTCGCCGAAGACCATCGCGGTCTCGGTGGAGGCGTCCTCGCTCAGGTCGTAGCGCGCGAGCTCGGTGCCGCCGGCCTGGTTGACGACGCGGATGAACGCGTTGCGCACCTGGCCGAACGACTGCTGGCGGCTCTCCGCCTCGTAGATCGAGACCGGGAAGACGATCTTGTCGACGTCGGCCGGGACCGAGGCGAGGTTGACCTTGATCTGCTCGTCGTCGCCCTCGCCCTCGCCGGTGAGGTTGTCACCGGTGTGCTCCACGGAGCCGTCCGGGCTCTTGAGGTTGTTGAAGAAGACGAAGTTTCCGTCGTTGGTGACCTTGCCCTCGGTGTTGGTCAGCAGGGCGCTGGCGTCGAGGTCGAAGTCAGAGCCGGTGGTGGTACGGATGTCCCAGCCCAGGCCCACGATGACCGCGGTCAGGCCCGGCGCTTCCTTGGTCAGCGAGACGTTGCCGCCCTTGCTGAGGCTGACTCCCACGAGTCCTCCCTTGTTGTTGAGGGGCAGCGCCCCCGTCGTGCGATGGTGTCGGATCAACGAGTGGATCCTAGTGACCGGTTCCCGCGTAAAACAGGCTTTTGGGCGGGGGGCGCCCGAAGATTAGAGGCTGTCCAGCGCCTTGACGTAGTCCGTGAGGTCGCGGGCGTCGGGCAGGCCGTTGACGACGGTCCAGCGGACCACGCCCTCCTTGTCGATGACGAAGGTGCCGCGCACGGCGCAGCCCTTCTCCCCGTCGAAGACGCCGTACGCACGCGAGGTCTCGCCGTGCGGCCAGAAGTCCGACAGGAGCGGGTACTCCAGGTCCTCCTGCTCGCCGAAGACGCGCAGGGTGTGGATGGAGTCGGTGGAGACGGCGAGCAGCTGGGTCTCGTCGTTGACGAACCTCGGCTGCTCGTCGCGGAGCGCGGCGAGCTCACCGGTGCACACGCCGGTGAAGGCGAAGGGATAGAAGACAAGCACCACGTTCTTCTCGCCGCGGAATTCGGCGAGCGTCACGGTGCGGCCGTGGTTGTCCTTCAGCTCGAATTCCGGGGCCTTGGTGCCGACCTCGATCGCCATGACGCGTGGATCCCTCCGCTGAGCCCGTTCGGGTGACGAGTCCACCCTACGCAGACATACGCCGAAGGCCCCCTCCGGCGTCAGCCGGAAGGGGCCCGGGGAACTGTTGCCCGAGGCTCAGCGCTTGGACTTCGCCGTCTTCGGGGTCACCAGCCTGCTGCCGGTCCAGTCCTTGCCGGCGTTGATGCTCTTGGTCTGGGAGAGACCCGCGGTCTGTGCGGCCTCGTTGATGTCGCTCGGCTCGACGTAACCGTCCCGGCCGGTCTTGGGAGTCATCAGCCAGACGGCGCCACCCTCGTCAATGAGACCGATGGCGTCCACCAAAGCGTCCGTAAGGTCGCCGTCCTCGTCGCGGAACCAGAGAATGACGACGTCGGCGACATCGTCATAATCCTCGTCGACGAGCTCCTGGCCGATCACGGACTCAATGGCTTCACGGAGCTCCAGCTCGACATCGTCGTCGTAGCCGATCTCCTGGACCACCTGTCCGGGCTCGAACCCCAGCCTCGTGGCCGGGTTGGTCCGCTCCTCCGCGTGGTCCGCGGTCGCGCTCACGGCTTGCCTCCTGATCATGTTCGGAAAATGCTGCAGCCTCGCGCGTACGCGTGGCGTTGGCCGTAGTCCACACGGGCGGGGCGGATCGCGCAAGTACCCGGCCGTCCAGACCGCCGAAACGGTGACGTTTGCGCCCGTCTCGACGCAACTCCAGGCAGCCTCGACCCGTACTGGTGACGGCTCCCGCACCCTTCCGCCGAGTTTGCAATATTACGTCCACTCGGTACGCCAATCGGAACCGAACAGCGAAACGAAACGCTTTGCCGCCTTGGGCGTAAGGTTGCGATTTGACCGGTGCGGGAGAGGCTCCAGAGCCGGACTCCGGTCAGGATGTCAGTGAGATCACGGGTTACCAATCGGTAGAGATGACGTTTGACTCCGCGAGGTACACGATGGATGCGTCGTCAGGCAGGACCCACCGAACAGCGAAGGAATAGCGTGGCTTCCGGATCAGATCGCAACCCGATCATCATTGGCGGCCTTCCCAGCCAGGTCCCGGACTTCGATCCCGAAGAGACCCAGGAATGGCTGGACTCTCTCGACGCCGCCGTGGACGAGCGGGGCCGGGAGCGGGCCCGCTATCTGATGCTCCGGCTGATCGAGCGGGCGCGCGAGAAGCGCGTGGCCGTGCCCGAGATGCGCAGCACGGACTACGTCAACACCATCGCCACCAAGGACGAGCCGTTCTTCCCCGGCAACGAGGACATCGAGCGCAGGATCCTCAACGCCACCCGCTGGAACGCCGCGGTGATGGTCTCCCGCGCGCAGCGCCCGGGCATCGGCGTCGGCGGCCACATCGCCACCTTCGCGTCCTCGGCCTCTCTCTACGACGTGGGCTTCAACCACTTCTTCCGTGGCAAGGACCAGGGCGACGGCGGCGACCAGATCTTCTTCCAGGGCCATGCGTCGCCCGGTGTCTACGCGCGCGCGTTCCTGCTGGACCGGCTGAACGAGACGCAGCTCGACGCCTTCCGCCAGGAGAAGTCGAAGTACCCCAACGGTCTTTCGTCGTACCCGCACCCGCGGCTGATGCCGGACTTCTGGGAGTTCCCGACCGTCTCCATGGGTCTCGGCCCGATCGGCGCGATCTACCAGGCGCGGATGAACCGCTACATGGAGGCGCGCGGTATCGCCGACACCTCCCAGTCGCATGTGTGGGCGTTCCTCGGTGACGGCGAGATGGACGAGCCGGAGTCGCTCGGCCAGCTGTCCATCGCCGCCCGTGAGGGCCTGGACAACCTCACGTTCGTGGTCAACTGCAATCTGCAGCGCCTCGACGGCCCGGTGCGCGGCAACGGCAAGATCATCCAGGAGCTGGAGTCGCAGTTCCGCGGCGCCGGCTGGAATGTCATCAAGCTGGTCTGGGACCGCTCCTGGGACCCGCTGCTGGCACAGGACCGCGACGGCATCCTGGTCAACAAGCTGAACACCACGCCGGACGGCCAGTTCCAGACGTACGCCACGGAGACCGGTTCGTACATCCGCGAGCACTTCTTCGGCGACGACCACCGGCTGCGCACCATGGTCGAGAACATGACCGACGACCAGATCCTGCACCTGGGCCGTGGCGGTCACGACCACCGGAAGGTCTACGCGGCCTTCGCTGCGGCAAAGGCGCACAAGGGCCAGCCGACCGTGGTCCTGGCCCAGACGGTCAAGGGCTGGACGCTCGGCCCGAACTTCGAGGGCCGCAACGCCACGCACCAGATGAAGAAGCTGACGGTCGACGACCTCAAGGGCTTCCGCGACCGGCTGCACCTTCCGATCACCGACCAGCAGCTGGAGAACGGCGCGCCGCCGTACTTCCACCCCGGCCGCGACTCGGAAGAGATCCAGTACATGCACGACCGCCGCAACTCGCTGGGCGGCTATGTGCCGACCCGGGTCGTGCGGTCCAAGCCGCTGGTCCTGCCGGACGACAAGGCGTACGCGGCCGTGCGGAAGGGCTCCGGCCAGCAGTCGATCGCCACGACGATGGCGTTCGTCCGGCTCCTCAAGGACCTGATGCGGGACAAGGAGATCGGCAAGCGCTTCGTGCTGATCGCGCCGGACGAGTACCGCACCTTCGGAATGGACTCGTTCTTCCCGAGCGCGAAGATCTACAACCCGCTCGGCCAGCAGTACGAGGCCGTGGACCGCGACCTGCTGCTCGCGTACAAGGAGTCGCCGACCGGGCAGATGCTGCACGACGGCATCTCCGAGGCGGGCTGCACGGCCTCGCTGATCGCCGCCGGTTCCGCGTACGCCACGCACGGCGAGCCGCTGATCCCGGTGTACGTCTTCTACTCGATGTTCGGCTTCCAGCGCACCGGCGACCAGTTCTGGCAGATGGCCGACCAGCTGGCGCGCGGCTTCGTACTGGGCGCGACGGCGGGACGCACGACGCTGACCGGTGAGGGTCTGCAGCACGCGGACGGCCACTCGCAGCTGCTGGCATCGACGAACCCGGGCTGTGTCGCGTACGACCCGGCCTTCGGCTTCGAGATCGCGCACATCGTCAAGGACGGTCTGCGCCGGATGTACGGCTCCGACGCCGAACACCCGCACGGCGAGGACGTCTTCTACTACCTCACCGTCTACAACGAGCCGCTCCAGCACCCGGCGGAGCCGGCCGACGTCGACGTCGACGGCATCCTCAAGGGCATCCACCGCTTCAAGGCGGGCGAGGCCGGCGCGATCCCGGCGCAGATCATGGCGTCCGGCGTCGCCGTGCCGTGGGCGGTCGAGGCGCAGCGGCTGCTCGCCGAGGACTGGAACGTACGCGCCGACGTGTGGTCGGCGACGTCCTGGAACGAGCTGCGCCGCGAGGCCGTCGACGTGGACCGGCACAACCTCCTGCACCCGGAGGAGGAGCAGGGCGTGCCGTATGTGACGCGGAAACTCCAGGGTGCCGAGGGCCCGTTCGTGGCCGTGTCGGACTGGATGCGTTCGGTCCCGGACCAGATCGCGCGCTGGGTCCCCGGCACGTACACCTCGCTGGGCGCGGACGGCTTCGGCTTCGCGGACACGCGGGGCGCGGCACGGCGCTACTTCCACATCGACGCGCAGTCGATCGTGCTGGCGGTGCTCACCGAGCTGGCGCGCGACGGCAAGGTCGACCGCTCGGTGCTGAAGCAGGCCGTGGACCGCTACCAGCTGCTCGATGTGGCGGCGGCGGACCCGGGCGCGGCGGGCGGCGACGCGTAGGTCTCCAGGCAGTCAAGGGGGTACGGCGGGAGTTCGTCCCGACGTACCCCCTTTACGATGCGCGGCATGAAGGTAGCAACGGCGCAGATGCGCTGGGAAGCTCGCACCCAAGGTCCGCTGCTGTGGCTGGCCTGCGCCTTCGGGCTCGCCTACGCGGTCCCGATCGTGGTTCCGGACGCTGACGCCTGGGTGCACACGACCTGCACGGCCGTCGAGTGGAGCGTGTGGGCCGTGTTCGCCGCGGACTATGTCGTACGGCTGACGCTGGCGCCGGGCAAGCGGCTGTTCATCCGCAGCCATCCGCTGGATCTGCTCGCCGTGATCCTGCCGCTGATCCAGCCGCTGCGGCTGCTGCGGGTCGTCTCCACGCTGCTGCTGGTGGGCCGGCGGGCGGCGATGGCCTCGCAGATCACGCTGACGACCTATGTCGGCGGCGCGGTGGTGGGGCTGATGATGTTCGGCTCGCTGGCCGTGCTCCATGTCGAGCGGAACGCGCCGGACGGGAACATCAAGACGCTCGGTGACGCGGTGTGGTGGTCCTTCACGACGATGACGACGGTCGGGTACGGCGACCATGCGCCGACGACCGGCCTCGGCCGGGTGCTCGCGGTCGGGCTGATGCTCTCGGGCATCGCGCTGCTCGGTGTGGTGACCGCGAACATCGCGGCGTGGTTCATCTCGCGCTTCGAGCGCGACGAGGTGGAGGAGCGCCGGCAGACGGCGCTGCTGGAGGCGCTCACGGTCGAGGTGAAGGCGCTGCGCGAGCAGGTGGCCGCGCTGTCGGGAGCGGGCGCCGCCGAGGCCGCCGGTGCCGGGGCGGGCGGTGCCGGGGCGGGCGGTGCCGGGGCGGGCGTGGTGCCCGCCCCGGTCAGTCCGCCCGACGAGCCGGCTGTACGCGGCTGACGGTCACCACATCCCGCTCGCGGGAACCGTGGCTCCCGCCAGCCAGACGACGGCAAGGACCGTGTCGATAGCGCCGAGTACGAGGGCGACCAGCGCCGGAACCGGCTGTGCGCCGTTCCAGCGGCGGCCCATGCCGAGCCAGCCGCAGACGATCGCGAGCGGGCCGAGAACGATCCCCAGCACAAAGAATCCCGCGATCGCACAGATCAGCCCGATGATTCCGAGCGCCGCGCGATCCGGCCCGCTCCGGGACCAGTTGCGGCCTCGTGAGCGGGGGTGCCTGCGCGTGGTGTGTCCGAAGCCCGCCATCATCACTCCCTGAGGTCTCGTCGAATCAGGGGCTCGACACAGCGGGTACCCCCATTCGACTCCGCCAGACGTCGGCTCTCGCGGCCTCAGCTCTCCCAGATCTTGAACGCCCGCACCCGGTACGGCGACTGGGGCACCCAGGTGCCGCCGCCCGGGTAGGTCTCGAACTCGCCCGTCTCCGCGCACTCGGCCGACTGGTACGTGGTGACGGGCCGCCCCGTGCGGTTGGCGAGCGCCTGCGCCGACGTGCCGGCCGGCAGGGGCACGCAGCTGTCGATGTCCGTGCCGGACAGTTCATGGACCTGGCGGACGCCTTCGAAGTCCTCCTGCTCCCAGAGGCAGAGCTCGCCGCGCGCGCACTCGCCCAGGTGAGGCGTGGCGATGGCGGTCTGCGGCGTGAGTGCTGCGACGGCCAGGACTCCGGCCGTGACGATCTTGCGCATGTCGGTCAACCCCCGTGTCGTACTGATCACTTGACCGCACCCTGACCCGCGGCCGGCACGTGCGGGAAGGGGGTGAGGGGCTGATCACCCGGATAGGCGACAGCCCCGCCGGGCGGGCCCGGCGGGGCTGTCGTACGCACGAAGTTGACGCGTGAGGGACGTCAGATGTGGGCGGCGCCCGCACCCGCCTCGGCGTTCGAGCCGCCCTTCGCCAGCAGCGCGACAAAGACCGCGACAGCCGCGACACCCGCGGCGACCAGGCAGGCCAGGCCCATGCCGGAGATGAACGTGTCGTGCGCGACGGAGACGATCTTCCCGGCGATCTCGGGCGGCGTTCCCGGCGCGACCGGCGGCACACCCACCTGAACGGCTTCCGACGCCTGGTCCAGCTGGGCCGGCGTGAGCGGCGGGAGCTGTGCGTCGGCCCAGTTGCCCGGCAGGTCGCCGTCGACCTTGGAGGCCATGACCGCGCCGAGCACCGCCGTACCGAGGCTGCCGCCGATCTGCATGGCGGCCTGCTGCAGACCGCCGGCGACGCCGGACAGCTCCATCGGCGCGTTGCCCACGATGACTTCGGTCGCGCCGACCATGACCGGCGCGAGGCCGAGGCCGAGCATGGCGAACCAGACCGACATCGGCAGGCTGCCGGTGTCGGTGGACAGCGTCGACATGCCGAACATGGCGACCGCCGTGAGCACCATGCCGCCGGCCAGCGGGATCCGCGGCCCCGACTTGGTGATCAGCGCGCCGGCCAGCGGCGAGCCGACGATCATCATGCCGGTCAGCGGCAGCAGATGGAGTCCGCTGTCGACCGGGCTCATGCCGTGCACGTTCTGCAGATAGAAGGTGACGAAGAACAGACCGCCCATGAAGGCGATGGCCATCAGCACCATCAGGACCACACCGGCGGACAGCGGCACGGAGCGGAACAGCTTCAGCGGGATGAGCGGTTCCGCGACCCTGGTCTCCCAGAAGGCGAAGAGCGCGAAGCAGATCACGGACGCGGCGACGAAGCCCCATGTCTTTCCGTCGCCCCAGCCCCAGGCCGGGGCCTTGATGAGCGCCCAGACCAGGCAGAACATCGCCGTCGACAGCAGCAGGATGCCCAGGATGTCGAAGGACCTCGGCGCGTTCTTTGCGCGGTGGTCCTTGAGGATCACGATGCCGAGCGCGAGCGCGATCACGCCGACCGGGATGTTGATGAAGAAGACCGACTGCCAGCTGACGTGCTGGACCAGCAGACCGCCGAGGATCGGCCCGCCCGCGGTGGATGCGCCGATGACCATGCCCCAGATGCCGATCGCCATGTTCAGCTTCTCGGCCGGGAAGGTGGCGCGCAGCAGGCCGAGCGCGGCCGGCATCAGCAGGGCGCCGAACAGGCCCTGGAGCACCCGGAAGGTGACCACCAGCGCGATGCTGCCGGAGAGGCCGATGGCTCCGGAGGCCGCGGCGAATCCGACGACGCCTATGAGGAAGGTCTGCCGGTGGCCGAAGCGGTCGCCGAGCTTGCCCGCGGTGATCAGGGTGACGGCGAGGGCGAGGAAGTAGCCGTTGGTGATCCACTGGACGTCGGCGAAGGTGGCGCCGAGGTCCTTCTGGATGGCGGGGTTGGCGATCGCGACGATCGTGCCGTCCAGGGCGACCATCATCACGCCGATGGCCACGGCGAAGAGCGTCAGCCAAGGGTGGCCGCGCAGCCCCTTGGCCGGCGCCGGTATGGAGTCCTGCGGGTCCTTCGGCGCCTTTTCGACGGTGGTCTGACTAGTCATGGAAGGAGGCTAGTGTCAGTCGCTGACAGTTGACAAACCAGTTCACAAGTCGGTAACTGTCATGTAGCTCACAGGTAGGCTGAGCTGGTCAAAGTGCCGGAAAGAGGACCGTGAAGTGACCGCCGAGCCGACCACCGGACTGCACGAACCAGCCGCTGGACCGCACGAACCGGCGACTGGGCTGCGCGAACGGAAGAAGCAGCGCACCAGGGACGCGCTGCTGCGCGCCGCCCTGGAGCTCTTTACCACCAAGGGATACGAGCAGACGACGGTCGACGAGATCGCGGACGCGGTCGAGGTCTCGCAGCGCACTTTCTTCCGGTACTTCGCCAACAAGGAGGAGGCCGCCTTCGCCGTCCAGGAGCTCGCCGAGTCCCACTTCGTGGCGGCGCTGCGTGAACGGCCCGCGGAGGAAGGCCCGTTCGAGGCGCTGCGCAACGCGGTGCTGAGCGGCTGGGAGACGATCGGCGAGGCGATCGAGAAGATTGTGCCGCTCGATCTCCATATGCGCAGCTACCAGATGATCGAGTCCACGCCCGCCCTGCTGGCGATCCATCTGCGCCGCTCCACGGTGATGGAGGAGGAGATCGCGCGGCTGATCGCCGAGCGCGAGGGCCTGGACGTCGACGCCGACCCGCGGCCGCGGGTGGCGGTCGCGGCGTTCGGCGGCGTGATGCGGGCCGCGGGACGGCTGTGGGGCCAGGGCGAGGACTTCAGCAGGGAGTCGATCAAGACCCTGACCGCGACGTATCTGGACCACCTGGACGGGACGCTGGCGGGGAACTGGCGGAAGCCGTAACCAGGCGCGGGCGGCGTTCGTTCGTCAGCGCGCCGGAGCGTACGCGGCAGGCGCACGGAATGTAATGCATAACCCCCAAACGTCCCCGGAACACGTGATCTCGCTCACGGTCTTCGCGAGCCGCCTCACACGTCTCCTAGGGTGTCCCGCAGTGACTTCCTTCGACTCCTCCCCCACACTCAACGCTTGGCGCGCACTGCTGGCCCTCGCCGTGGTCTTCATCATGCTGGCGACCAGCGGCTGGACTGCCGTACGCCACCACGGCGGACCTCGCGACATCCTCGAAGCAGAGCTGGCCGGCTGGAAGAAGCACCGGATCGGGGCCCGCCTGCTGCCCGGACCGGACTCGGCGCCAGGGAAGCTCGCCGCCTTCTTCGCCTCGATCAGCAGCACCCAGCGCGCCCGGCTCGCCGACCACTACCCGCTCGTGGTCGGCAATCTCAACGGTGTTCCGGTCTCGCTGCGTTACCGCGCCAACCGCGCGGCCCTCGGGCACTCGCTCAATCTCGAGCGCAAACGCGTCGCCGACACCCGCCTCACCGCGGACGGCCACCGCGAGGCCGTCCGCAGGATGAACCGCTTCGAGGCGCTGATGAGCGCCGACCGGCAGATCCTCGCCTTCGACCCCTCGGGGCCCGGCAAGGTCGCCGAGGTATTCGGCGATCTCGACCGCGCCGAGCGCGTGTCGGTGATCGTCCCCGGTGTCGACACCAATCTGCTCACCTTCCAGCGGACCCAGCGCAAATACTCCGCACCCGTGGGCATGGCGCAGTCGCTGTTCGCCGCCGAGCGGGCCGCCTCTCCCCGTACGCGTACGGCAGTCATCGCCTGGGCCGACTACACCGCGCCGGTCGGCATCGGCATGGACTCGGCCATAGGACGACGGGCGGAGAGCGGCGCGGTGCGGCTCACCGCGCTCACCGGGGCGCTGCCCGGCCGGTCCAAGGTCGCGCTGTTCTGCCACAGTTACGGCTCCGTCGTGTGCGGTGTCGCCGCCCGCGGCCTGCCCGGCCGGGTGACCGACATCGCGGTGGCCGGCAGCCCCGGCATGCGGGCCGAGAACGTGGCCGGGCTGGGGACCGACGCCCGGGTGTGGGCGATGCGAGACAGCGACGACTGGATCCAGGACGTGCCGCATCTGGAGGTCGGCGGGCTCGGTCACGGCGAGGACCCGGTGGCACCGGAGTTCGGCGCGCGCGTGGCGTCGGCGGCGGGCGCCGTCGGCCACACCGGCTATTTCGAGCCGGGAACTGACAGCCTCAGCAACTTCGCGGAAATAGGGGTCGGTTCGTACGACGGCGTGAGCTGTGCGAGCGGCAATGACACATGCCGCAGTGATATTTACGGCGACGAGGCGCTCTGACGCGCGTAGAACATCGTGAGCCGGTCTGACCACCGAGGGGCGACGCGCGGGCGAACGGCACCTACGATGAGGCGTATGGGTGATGTGCTGGCGGGAATTCAAGCCACGTGGGAGTTCGAGACCGACTCCGTAGTCATCCGCTTCGACCGGGGGCACCGTACGCCGAAGCTGTTCCAGGCGCTCGGCGAACGCCGCATCCCCCACGAGGCGTTGGCGTCGGTGGCGCTCTCCGAGGGCAAGCGGGGAACGGTGGTGCTGCACGCCGCGCCGAGACCTGGCGCGGATCCGCTGATGGAGGCGGCGGCGGGGCAGCTGAAGGAAAGCTGCGATCCGTACCGGCTGGTGCTGCCCGCCGAGCGCGAGACGCTCGCGGAGTACTACGCCGACGAACTCCGGGCGCTGCTCCCGGCGGACGCGGACCTGGCGGCCGAACGGTACGCCGTGGCCGCGCCGAAGGCCCCGCTGAGCTTCAAGGCGTATGACGGAAAGGCCTCCTTCGACGGCTCGCACGTCGACTTCCGCTGGTCGTGGACGGGCGCTTCGTCGGCCAAGTGGAAGGCGGGCGACCAGAGTTACCCGGTGGCCGAGCTGAGCGGCGTCGAATGGCGTTCGCCGGAGGCCTTCGACGGCTATCTGCGGCTGCTGCGGCACGGCGACGTACCCGCTGCGGCACAAGCGGATCAGGATCCGGCCGCGGTGCTGTTCGGGCTGAGGTACGGGCCGGTGCACGAGTCGCTGCCGTTCGCGGCCGCGGTGCTCGAGTCCGTACGGAAGTCCGGCTCGACTCCGGTACCGGCGCTCCGTGCGGGGCGGCGCGACCCGGCGGACATCGCGGAGCGGATACGGCACCTCGGTGAGTTGCATCAGGCGGGTCTGGTGACGGACGAGGAGTTCAGCACGAAGAAGGCGGAGCTGCTCGCGGAGCTGTAGGGCCCGCGGGTAGTACCCGGGTATGACACCGCGCCCGGCTCCCGAGTATGACGCCGTCCGCACACCGCGCTGCCTTAGGGGGTGTCTCTCGGATCTTGCCGGGTTCGCGTGCCCTGGCACGCACATCTGCCGCGTTGTCGTCGGTCGCCATGGCTCCGCCATGTCTCCCTCCTCCGCCTTGCAGCTGCACGCACCAGACCCCGCTCACTGATCCGGCCTGATCCGAGGGACACCCCCTACGCTGATCACGTCATGACCGAACCCGTCAAACCCAGCAGGCCCAAGCCAAAGACCAGGGCCAGGCCCAGGTTCCGCGCCCCCTTGCGGGCCCTCGCGGCCGAGCTCCGCACGCCGTCCGAGTCCACCGCACCGCTCTTCGGCGACGCCAAGAAGCGGTGGGTGCGGCTGCTGCCGTACGCGGTGGTGTTCGCGTTCGTCGTCACGCTGCTGCCGGTCACGGCCTCGGTGCTGACCCAGGACTACGAGCTGGGCGGCGCGCTCGCGGGAGCCCTGGCCACCGCCCAGACCGTACCGCTGCTGCTCGCCGTCACCCGGCCGATGCACGCCTGGTGGATCGTCTTCGCCGCGGATGTCGGCGGGGCGTTCGCGCTGATGAGCGCGGACGGGACAGTGGGCCGGAGCTGGCCGTGGACCCCGATGGTGGTCGTCGGCTACGTGGTCCTGATGGCCTGCCTCGGCCTGCGCGAGCCGCGCCGCAGACTGCTCGCGGTCTGGCTGGCCACGGGCGCGGCGGGGCTGTTGTTCGAGCTGCTCTCGCAGGAGCGGAGCGACGGAATTCATCTGCTGCTGTTCGTACTGAGCGGTGTGACGCTGGTCGTCACGGGCGCGCTGCGGGAACGCGGCGACGCACAGCGGAGGCTGGTGGTGCAGGAGACCATCAGCGAGGCGGAACGCGCCCAGCGCACGCTGCTGGAGGAACGCGCCAGGATCGCCCGTGAGCTGCACGACGTGGTGGCGCACCACATGTCCGTGATCACGGTGCAGGCGGATTCGGCGCCGTACCGGATCGAGGGTCTGCCGGACGCGGCGCGCGAGGAGTTCGGCGCGATCGCGGCGGGCGCGCGCGAGTCGCTGACGGAGATGCGGCGGCTGCTCACGGTGCTGCGGAGCGAGGGCGCGGAGAGCGAACTGGCGCCGCAGCCCGGGCTCAGCCGGGTCCAGCAGCTGGTGGAGGCGACGGTACGGGCCGGTGTGCCGGCCGAGTTGTCGCTGCCGGCGAAGCTGGACGCGGTGCCGCAGACGGTGGATCTGTCGGCGTACCGGATCGTCCAGGAGGCGCTGGCGAATGTGGTGCGGCACGCGCCGGGAGCGGCGACGCGGGTCTCGGTGACGATGGACAAGGGCAAGGACAAGGACAAGGACGGGAGCGGCGGGGACGGCGAGGACGGGGACTGGCTGACGGTGCTGGTCGTCAACGGGCCCGCGGAACAGCCGGTTTCGCCGCTGGAGAGTACGGGGACCGGGCACGGACTTGTCGGCATGCGCGAACGCGTACGGTTGACCGGCGGAACGCTGGACACCGGACCGCTGCCGGACGGCGGCTTCCGCGTCGCGGCCCGTCTCCCCCTGAGCGTTGAGGACCCCTCGTGACCATCCGCGTGATCATCGTCGACGACCAGGCCATGGTGCGGGCGGGTTTTGCCGCGCTGCTGGCGGCGCAGTCGGACATCGACGTGGTGGGCGAGGCGCCGGACGGCCGTGCGGGCGTCGAGATCGCGCGCTCCACGCACCCGGACGTGGTCCTGATGGACGTCCGCATGCCAGAGATGGACGGCTTGGCTGCCGCCCGGGAGATCCTGAAGCCGCCGGCAGGGGTCGTGCACCGCCCCAAGGTGCTGATGCTGACCACCTTCGACGTGGACGACTACGTGTACGAGGCGCTGCGCGCGGGCGCGTCCGGCTTCCTGCTGAAGGACGCCCCGCCGGCGGACCTGATCGCGGCGGTCCGCGTGGTGGCCTCCGGCGAGGCGCTGCTCGCCCCGTCGGTGACCCGCCGGCTGATCGCCGACTTCGCGTCCCAGCGCCCGGCGCCCCGGGCGGACCGCACGTCGCTGCGCCTGAACGGCCTTACTCCGCGGGAGACGGAGGTCCTGGAACTGATCGCCAGGGGCCTGTCGAACCAGGAGATCGCGGAGCACTTGGTGGTGGCGGAACAGACGGTGAAGACACACATCGGCCGGGTGCTGTCGAAACTGGACCTGCGCGACCGGGCGCAGGCGGTGATCTTCGCGTACGAGTCGGGCCTGGTGAAGCCGGGGGGTTGATTCCTCGGGGCTCCGCCCCAAGTCACCGGAAGCCCGCTCGCGGTTCGGTGCGGCCGTGCGACCCCCCGTACCCCGGTATGACCCCCAACCTGGCTCCCCGGACCGACGACTCCGCACCCACCTCCTTCCTACCTTCCTCTGCGTCAGCCCGACGTACGACGAGAGGAAGGCCGCATGCGCCGGTACAAACGAACCCTGGTGGCCGTTGCCGTCACGACGACCGTGGTCGCCGGGACCGCCGGGTGGGCGTCCGGAAGTGCACAACAGGCCGTCACCGGGCCGCCGCCCGGGGCCGATGCCTGGGTGGCCGACCGGTCGACGGGTCGGACGCTGCCGGACCCCGCCACCGCCTCGCCCGCCCAAGTCGCTGAATTCTTCCGCGAGTTGGATCCCAAGGGCCGGGATGAGCTCGCCCGTCGCCACTCCCTCGTCGTGGGAAATCTCGACGGCGCACCCGTAGAACTGCGGTACCGGGCCAACGCGCTGGCGATCGAAGGCACCCGCTTCGCCCGGCTCGCCGAGTCCGGGCGGCAGATACTCGCCTTCGACCCGCGCGGCCGCGGGCAGGTCGCCGAGGTGTACGGCGACCTGGGCAAGGCCGACAGCGTCTCGGTGGTCGTGCCCGGCTCCGACATGGACGCGGGTACCTTCGACCGCGCGAAGGACCCGTACGGCACGCCCGCCGGCATGGCGAAGTCGCTCCGCGCCGCCACCCACAACCGGACCGCGGTCATCGCCTGGACCGGCTACACCACACCCGTCGGTGTCGGTCTGGACGCCGCGTCCGGCGATCTCGCGGAGGCCGGGGCCGGCCGTCTCGCCCGGTTCACGCAGGGGCTGAAGGCCGTCGGCGCCGCGAAGCCCAGCCTGTTCTGCCACAGCTACGGCTCCGTCGTCTGCGGACTGGCCGCCGAGGACGTCAACGCCCGCGACATCGTCGTCCTCGGCTCGCCCGGCATGCGCGCCGGCTCAGCCCGTGACCTGAAGACGGACGCACGTCTCTGGGCCGCCAAGGACCCCTCGGACTGGATTTCCAAGGTCCCGAACATCGAGTTCGCCGGACTCGGCCACGGCAACGACCCCACCGAACCCGGCTTCGGCGCCCGCCGCGTACCCGCCGAGCAGGCGGAAGGGCACACCGGCTACTTCGCCCCCGGCACCGACTCGCTGCGCGCATTCGCCTCCATCGCCGAAGGCAGGACTCCATGAAACTGGCCGAGAAGATCGAGGCGCAGACTCCGGCGCACCGCGACCGTGCCATCGACGGCCTGCGCGCTCTCGCGCTGCTCGCCGTGCCGACCGGGCACTGGCTGCTCGGCGGCTTCACGCGCGACTCCGACGGCGCGCTGCACAACGCCAGCCCGCTCGCCTCGTTCGGCTTCTTCGCACCGGCCAGCTGGGTGCTTCAGATGCTCGGCATCTTCTTCCTGGTCGGCGGCTTTGCGTCGGTACTCTCGTACAACCGCCGCACCGGCTCCACGGCCCAGTGGCTGCGGCAGCGCGCCGTCCGCCTCGGCCGTCCCGTCCTCGGTGTCACCGCCGTCTGGGCGGCGATGATCCCGGTGCTGTACGCGGCCGGTGTGCCCGGCACGACGCTGCACACGGGCTCGACGCTGGTGGTTCAGCCGCTGTGGTTCGTCGGCGTGTACACGGTGGTGACGGCCCTGACCCCGTACTGCGTACGCGCCGCCCGAAGACTCGGCCCCTGGGCCGCCGCGCCGCTGCTCGCGAGCGTCGCCGTCGTCGACTTCCTGCGCTACGGCCCGTACGCCGATGCCATGCCGTCCTGGATCAGCGTGCTGAACATCCTCCCGGGCTGGCTCTTCGCGTACCAGCTCGGCGTCAGCTGGGGCGAGGGCCGACTCACCAAGCGGCACGCCAAAGTGCTGCTCGCCGGCGGTGTGGCGCTGTTCGGCGCCTTGCTGATCGCGTTCCACTACCCGGCGTCGATGGTCGGCGTCCCGGGCGAGGCCCGCACCAACTCGCATCCGCCGTCGCTGCTCGTCCTCGCGCTCGCGGCGGCGCAGAGCGGTGCCGCGATCCTGCTGCGGGAACGGATCGCGAAGCTGCTGCGCAGGCCCGCGCTGTGGGCGCCGGTCGTCGTCATCAATCTGTCCGCCATGACGATCCTGTGCTGGCACCAGACGGCGATGCTCGCGGCGGTCGTCCCGGGTTCCTTCGCGGGTGCGGTGCCCGGACTGACGACCGCGCCGGACTCGGCGGGCTGGATCCTGGCGCGGCTGGCCTGGCTGCCGGTCTTCGCCGGGCTGCTGGTCCTGATCGGGCGGTACGCACGGGGCTTCGAGGCCCCGTGGACGAAGGCGTCGAAAGCCCGCCGCGCGGCAGCGGGGCTGCTGGCGGCGGGCTTCGCGGTGTTCGCGTTCGGGCTGGCGTAGCCCTGGCTACTGCTCCCGCGCCGTCGACGTGGCGGACATGTCCGGGTAGCGATCGCCCGACACCTCCGACGCGATCGGCTCCAGCAGCGCCAACTCGTCCGGGGTCAGCGTGAGCCCGGGCGCCGCGACGTTCTCCCGCAGGCGGCTGGTCCTGCGCGTGCCCGGGATGGGGATCACGGCGAGCGAGTGCACGGCGGCCTGCTGCTGGACCCACGCCAGCGCCACCTGGCCGAGCGTCGCTCCGTGCGCCTCCGCGATCTTGCGGACGGGCTCCAGGAGCGCCGCGTTCGACGTGGCGTTGTCGCCGGTGAAGCGCGGCATGCTCTGCCGGAAGTCGCCGGACGACAGCTCCTTGCCGGCGTCCGCGAACGCCCCGGTCAGGAAGCCGCGCCCGAGCGGCGAGTACGGCACCAGCGCGACACCGAGCTCCGCCGCCGCGCCGACCGCGCTGCGCTCCACGTCCCGGCTGAACAGCGACCACTCCGACTGAAGCGCCGCGATCGGGTGCACGGCATGCGCCTCGCGCAGTTCCGGGCCGGTGACCTCGCTCAGCCCGAGGTGCTTGACCTTGCCCTGCCGGACCAGTTCGGCCATCGCGCCGACGGACTCGGCGAGCGGCACGGCCGGGTCGCGGCGGTGCATGTAGTACAGGTCGATGACCTCGGTCTTCAGCCGCTTGAGACTGGCGTCGACGGCCTGACGGATGTACGCCGGGTCGTTGCGTACGCCCCGGTACTTCGGGTCGTCGGTCCGCTCGATGGCGAACTTCGTGGCCAGCGTGATCTCGTCGCGGTGCGCGCCGAAGAACGGCGCGAGGAACTCCTCGTTGGCCCCCCGCCCGTACACGTCCGCCGTGTCGAAGAGCGTGACACCCGCTTCCAGCGCCGCCTCCAGGGTGTCCCGGGCGGCGGCCTGGTCCGTGTCTCCGTAGAACTCGCTCATGCCCATGCAGCCCAGGCCCTGCACGCCGACCAGTGGTCCGTCGTTCCCGAGGGGCACCTGTGCGATCTTGCTGCCACTCGTCAAGGAATCAGCCATCAGGGTTCAGGCCCTTTCCGGCGCCCGGTGGGCGCCCGCGTAAAACTCGATCTTGTGGTCCAGCACGGCGAGCGTGTCCTGGAGCTCCGCGATCCGCGTGAGGACGTCACGCCGGGTCTGCTCCAGCAGCTCCTGCCGTCCTTCGAAGGTGTGCTCGCCCTCGCGCACCATCTCGGCGTAGCGCACCATGTCCGCGACGGGCATGCCGGTGAGCCGCAGTTTGCCGACGAAGGCGAGCCAGTCCAGGTCGCGGTTGGTGAACCGCCGCTGCCCGGTGTGCGACCGGTCGACGTGCGGCATCAGCCCGATCCGCTCGTACCAGCGCAGGGTGTGCGCGGTGAGCCCGGTGAAGGCGACGACCTCACTGATCGTGTAGCGGTCCTGCCCCTCGGGGCGCGGATGCACCCGGGGAGCGGCCTTGCAGAGATCCACTCGTACGGCACTGCTCTCGATCACCGTCATGCCGTCAACGCTAGAACCTTGGAGTGCACTCCAAGCAAGCAGAAACCTGTGGCAGTTTTCTCAACGCCAGGATTAGCCTCCGGTCGCATGAGTCTCGCCCGCCGCGCCACACCCGAGGACGCCGAAGAGCTGGTCCGCCTCCGCAAGGTCATGCACGACTCGTTCCTCGGGCCGAATCCCGACGTCAGCTGGCAGCCCACCGCCGTCGACACCCTGCGCAAGAAGCTCGCCGAACCGGCAGGCGACCTGACGGCGTTCGTCGTCGAGCGCCCCGGCGGCCTGGCGGCGTGCGCGGTCGGCACGATCGAATACCGGCTCGGCGGACCGGGCAATCCGCACGGCACCAGCGGATACGTCTTCAGCGTCGCGACCGATCCGGACATGCGCCGCCGCGGCCACTCCCGCGCCTGCGTGGAGTCACTGCTGGCGTGGTTCCAGGAGCGCGGCGTACGGAAAATCGACCTGCGGGCCTCACCGGACGGCGAGCCCCTGTACGCCTCCCTCGGCTTCGTCCGGACCCCCGATCCGGCGATGCGGCTCACCCTTTAGGCTCGTACGCATGCAGAGCCTGGCGATGATCGAGAACTGGCCCGTACCGACCGCGGCGGCCGCCGTCGTACGTGCGGACGGCTCGCTCGCCGGTTCGCGCGGGCCGACCTCGCAGCGTTTTCCGCTCGCCTCCGTGACCAAGCCGCTGGCCTCGTACGCCGTGCTCGTGGCGTACGAGGAAGGCGCGATCGAGCTCGACGAGCCGGCAGGTCCCGAGGGCTCGACGGTCCGTCATCTGCTGGCGCACACCTCCGGCCTCGCCTTCGACGAGCACCGCGCGACGGCCGAGCCCGGCACCCGGCGGCTGTACTCGAACGCGGGCTTCGAGGTGCTCGGCGACCACATCGCGAAGGCGACGGACATCTCGTTCGCCGAGTATCTGCGCCAGGCGGTACTCGAACCGCTCGGCATGACGGCGACGACCCTGGACGGCTCTCCGGCGAAGGACGGCGTCTCGACCGTCGACGACCTGGCCCGCTTCGCGGCCGAGGTCCAGGCGCCGCGGCTGCTCGACCCCCGCACGGTCCTGGAGGCGATGACGGTGGTCCACCCGGGCCTGTCCGGCATCCTGCCCGGCTACGGCAACCAGAAGCCGAACGACTGGGGCCTCGGCTTCGAGATCAGGGACCACAAGTCCCCGCACTGGACGGGCAGTTCGTCCTCGCCGCGCACCTTCGGGCACTTCGGCCAGTCGGGCACGTTCCTGTGGATCGACCCGGTCGCCGGCGCGGCCTGCGTGACGCTCACGGACCGCGCCTTCGGCCCCTGGGCGATCGCGGCCTGGCCCCCGTTCACGGACGCGGTGCTGGCCGAGCTGCGGGCCACGTCAGCCTGACATCTCCCAGATCAACGCCTCGGCCCGCGCCGCGCCCGCGGCCATTTCCAGCCCGTCCGCGTCCGTGATCCGCGCCGCGTCCCCAGGGCCCAACGTCTGGTCGCCGAGCCGGACTTCACCGCTCACCACATGGAGGTAGACCGCCCGCGCGTCCGGGACCGCGGTGCGTTCGCCCGGGGCGAGGCGGCGGACGTGGAGCATCGCGGCCGCCTCCGGGAGTGCGTACGGGGTCGAGTCGGCGATGCCGCGGACGATCTCGTACGACGGGTCGCCGCCCGGGGACAGCGGCGCGAGCCACGTCTGCACGAAGACCAGAGGCGTGTCGCCGTCGTTGCGCTCCACATGGCGCACCCCGCCCGCCGAGCTGAGGCACTGCACGTCGCCGGGGCGGACGAGCGTCGCGTGGCCCGTGGAGTCGCGGTGGGTCAGTTCGCCCTCGACGACCCAGGTGACGATCTCGGTGTGGCTGTGCGGGTGCTCGTCGAAGCCCGCGCCGGGTTCGAGGCGCTCCTCATTGCAGGCGAGGACCGCGCCGAAGCGAAGGTTGTCCGGGTCGTAGTGGCGCCCGAAGGAGAAGGCGTGCCAGGACTCGATGCCGGAGCCGGGGTCGCCGCCGCGGTAGCGGTCCGCGGAGCGCCGTACGTCAATCACGAGAACACGGTAGACCCGCGCGGGACGGCCGCAGCGCATGTGCACGAACCCCGCCACTTAGCTCTCTGGTCCTGATAAGGCAGTCTTGTCCCGTGCCCGAACCCGCAGCGAACGCCGCCCACCCGCATACCGCGACCCTGCGCCGGCTGGAGCAGTCCTCCGGCCGGCTGGCCGCGAACGCCATCGCCCGCATGGACGAGACGCTGCCCTGGTACCGGGCGATGCCCCCGGAGAACCGGTCGTGGATCGGCCTGGTCGCCCAGGCCGGCATCGCCGCGTTCACCGAGTGGTTCCGGCATCCGGAGACCCCGCAGGCGATCTCGACCGATGTCTTCGGCACCGCGCCGCGCGAGCTGACCCGCGCCATCACGCTCCGCCAGACCGTGGAGATGGTGCGCACCACCATCGAGGTCATGGAGGCGGCGATCGAGGAGGTCGCCGCTCCCGGCGACGAGTCGGTGCTGCGCGAGGCGCTGCTGGTGTACGCCAGGGAGATCGCCTTCGCGACCGCCCAGGTGTACGCGCAGGCCGCCGAGGCCCGTGGCGCCTGGGACGCCCGTCTTGAGTCCCTGGTCGTCAACGCCGTGCTGTCCGGCGAGGCCGACGAGGGCGCGGTCTCCCGCGCCGCCGCGCTCGGCTGGAACTCGCCCGAGCATGTCTGCGTCATCCTCGGCACCGCGCCGGACGGCGACAGCGAACTGACCGTCGAGGCGATCCGCCGGGCCGCCCGGCACGCCAAGCTCCAGGTCCTGACCGGAGTGCTCGGTGACCGGCTCGTCGTCATCGCGGGCGGCAGCGACAATCCGCTGCAGGTCGCCAAGGCTCTGATCGGGCCTTATGCGGCCGGTCCCGTGGTCGCCGGACCCGTCGTGCCGGATCTGCTCGCCGCCACCAGGTCCGCGCAGGCCGCTGCCGCCGGGCTCAAGGCGTGTTTGGCCTGGCAGGACGCGCCGAGGCCGGTCCTCGCGGACGATCTGCTGCCGGAGCGCGCGATCGCCGCCGACCCCGCCGCGCGCGACCAATTGGTGGAGGAGATCTACAGACCACTGGAAGAAGCCGGTTCGGCACTTCTGGAAACTCTGAGTGTCTATCTGGAACAGGCCAGTAGTCTCGAAGGCGCGGCGAGGATGTTGTTCGTGCACCCAAACACCGTGCGCTACCGGCTGCGACGTGTGACAGACGTCACCGGATGGTCACCCTCCGATGTACGCTCCGCCTTCACGCTGCGGATCGCGCTCATCCTCGGGCGTCTGGCCGACGGAGATACGCAGTCCTAGACTTTTGTCGGACACCAACAATTCCCCTGACGGTTCTTCGTCCCTGTCCTCACGGGCGTCCGAGACCGTCCACAAGAGAGAGTGTGAGGGTGCTCGTACTCGTCGCTCCCGGCCAAGGCGCTCAGACGCCCGGCTTCCTGACTCCCTGGCTCGAACTCCCCGGCGCAGCCGACCGCATCGCGGCCTGGTCCGACGCCATCGGGCTCGACCTTGCCCACTACGGCACGAAGGCCGACGCGGACGAGATCCGCGACACCGCCGTGGCGCAGCCGCTGCTGGTCGCGGCCGGACTGCTGTCCGCCTCGGCGCTGGGTGACATCACGCCCGGGGCCGTCGCCGGTCACAGCGTCGGCGAGATCACGGCCGCCGTGTTCGCGGGCGTCCTGGACGACACCGCCGCGCTCAACTTCGTACGCACGCGGGGACTTGCGATGGCCGAGGCCGCCGCGGTCACCGAGACGGGCATGTCGGCCGTCCTGGGCGGCGACCCCGAGCAGGTCGTGGCGCATCTCGAAAGCCTCGGTCTGACCCCGGCGAATGTGAACGGCGCCGGCCAGATCGTCGCGGCGGGCACCGCCGAGCAACTCGCCGCGCTGGCCGAGAACAAGCCGGAGAAGGCGCGAGTGATCGCGCTGAAGGTCGCGGGCGCGTTCCACACGCACCACATGGCGCCCGCGGTCGCCGCCCTCGACGACGCCGCCGCGAAGCTCGCGATCGCCGACCCCAAGGTCACGTACGTCTCCAACAAGGACGGCGCGGCCGTAGCCACCGGCGACGAGGTCATCGCCCGGCTGGTCGGCCAGGTCGCCAACCCGGTCCGCTGGGACCTGTGCATGGAGACCTTCAAGGAGCGGGGCGTCACGGCCCTGGTCGAGGTCTGCCCGGGCGGCACCCTCACCGGCCTCGCCAAGCGCGCTCTGCCGGGCGTGCAGACGCTCGCGCTCAAGACCCCCGACGACCTCGACGCGGCCCGCACGCTCGTCGCCGAGCATTCAGCAGCCTGACAAGGAGCCGTAGCGCATGTCGAAGATCAAGCCCAGCCAGGGCGCCCCGTACGCACGCATCATGGGTGTCGGCGGTTACCGCCCGACCCGGGTCGTGCCGAACGAGGTGATCCTCGAGACGATCGACTCCTCCGACGAGTGGATCCGCTCCCGCTCGGGCATCGCCACCCGCCACTGGGCCTCCCCGGAGGAGACCGTGAGCGCGATGTCGGTCGAGGCTGCCGGAAAGGCGATCGCCGACGCCGGGATCACGCCGCAGCAGATCGGTGGCGTCATCGTCTCCACGGTCTCCCACTTCAAGCAGACTCCGGCCATCGCCACGGAGATCGCGGACAAGATCGGCGCGATAAAGCCCGCGGCGTTCGACATCTCCGCGGGCTGCGCCGGCTTCGGCTACGGGCTCACGCTCGCCAAGGGCATGGTGGTGGAGGGTTCCGCCGAGTACGTGCTCGTCATCGGCGTCGAGCGGCTCAGCGACCTGACCGACCTGGAGGACCGCGCGACGGCCTTCCTGTTCGGCGACGGCGCGGGCGCGGTCGTCGTCGGCCCGTCCAACGAGCCGAAGATCGGCCCCACGGTGTGGGGTTCCGAGGGCGACAAGTCCGACACGATCAAGCAGACCGTGCCGTGGGACGACTACCGCAACGGCACCGTCGAGAAGTTCCCGGCCATTACGCAGGAGGGCCAGGCGGTCTTCCGGTGGGCCGTGTTCGAGATGGCGAAGGTCGCCCAGCAGGCGCTGGACGCGGCCGGAATCAGCGCGGACGACCTGGACGTCTTCATCCCGCACCAGGCCAATATGCGGATCATCGACTCGATGGTGAAGACTCTGAAACTGCCGGAGCACGTGACGGTCGCCCGTGACGTGGAGACCACCGGCAACACCTCGGCCGCCTCGATCCCGCTCGCCATGGAGCGGCTCCTGGCGACCGGGCAGGCCAAGAGCGGCGACACGGCGCTCGTCATCGGCTTCGGGGCGGGTCTCGTCTACGCAGCCTCGGTCGTTACCCTCCCCTAAGCAACCGGATCTTCCGGACGCACCACCCTCTGATACAACACCCGAAGGAGCGCCACATGGCCGCCACTCAGGAAGAGATCGTCACCGGTCTCGCCGAGATCGTCAACGAGATCGCCGGCATCCCGGTCGAGGACGTCCAGCTGGACAAGTCCTTCACCGACGACCTGGACGTCGACTCGCTGTCCATGGTCGAGGTCGTCGTCGCCGCCGAAGAGCGCTTCGACGTCAAGATCCCTGACGACGACGTCAAGAACCTGAAGACCGTCGGCGACGCCGCGGACTACATCTCCAAGCACCAGGCCTGAGCCTGATACGCGCTTGTCGCCACCCGGCGGTGGCGTCGTGACAATTCAGCACCCCCTACACGTGGAGAAAGAATTCCTGTGAGCTCGACCAATCGCACTGTGGTCGTCACCGGTATCGGCGCAACCACACCGTTGGGTGGCGACAGCGCATCGACCTGGGAGGGTCTGCTCGCCGGGCGCTCCGGAGTGAAGCCCCTCGAAGGCGAGCGGTTCGCCGACCTTCCGGTCCGGATCGCCGCGCCCGCGGCGGTCGACCCGGGTGAGGTCCTGCCGCGCCCGCTCGCCCGCAAGCTGGACCGCTCGGCGCAGTTCGCGCTGATCGCGGCCCGCGAGGCCTGGGCGGACGCGGGTTACACCGGTCCCGCGGGCGAGGACGAGAAGATCGACCCCGCGCGGCTCGGCGCCGTCATCGCCTCCGGCATCGGAGGAGTAACGACTCTGCTCGACCAGTACGACGTGCTCAAGGAGAAGGGCGCACGCCGCGTCTCCCCGCACACCGTGCCCATGCTCATGCCGAACGGCCCCTCCGCCAACGTCGGTCTGGAGGTGAACGCCCGGGCGGGCGTGCACACTCCGGTCTCCGCCTGTGCGTCGGGCGCCGAGGCGATCGGCTACGCCGTGGAGATGATCCGCACCGGCCGCGCCGAGGTGGTCGTCGCCGGCGGCACCGAGGCGGCCATCCACCCGCTGCCCGTCGCGGCGTTCGCCAACATGATGGCGATGTCCAAGAACAACGACGAGCCCGAGAAGGCCTCGCGTCCGTACGACACGGCCCGTGACGGCTTCGTCCTCGGCGAGGGCGCGGGCGTCGTCATCCTCGAGTCGGCCGAGCACGCCGCCGCACGCGGTGCGAAGGTGTACTGCGAGGTGCTGGGCCAGGGCCTGTCGGCCGACAGCCACCACATCGCGCAGCCCGAGCCGACGGGCCGCGGCATCGCCACCGCGATGCAGAACCTGCTGGACGCGACGGACCTCAAGCCGTCCGAGGTCGTGCACCTCAACGCGCACGCCACCTCGACGCCGCAGGGCGACATCGCCGAGATCAAGGCCCTGCGCAAGGTCCTGGGCGACGACCTCGACCACGTGGCGGTCTCCGCCACGAAGTCGATGACGGGTCATCTGCTGGGCGGCGCGGGCGGCATCGAGACCGTCGCGACGGTCCTCGCGCTGTACCACCGCACGGCCCCGCCGACGATCAACATCGACGAGCTCGACGAGGCGGTCGACGCCGACATCGTGCGCGGCGAGCCCCGCACGCTGCCGCAGGGCACCATCGCGGCGATCAACAACTCGTTCGGCTTCGGCGGCCACAACGTGGTGCTGGCGTTCCGGACGGTATGAGTCCGTAGTACGTAACGCGAAGGGCCCCCACCATCGACCGGTGGGGGCCCTTCGCGTTACGTACGGTCAGACCACCTGGTGGAGCCAGCGGACCGGCGCGCCCTCGCCCGCATAGCGGAACGGCTCCAACTCGTCGTCCCACGGCTTGCCGAGCAGCTTGGCGATCTCCGCCTCGAGCTCCGTCTCGCCCTGCGCCGACCGCGCCAGCGCCGCCCGCAGCCGGTCCTCGGGAATCAGGATGTCGCCGTGGATCCCCGTCACGGCGTGGAAGATCCCGAGGTCCGGCGTGGCGCTGTAGCGCTCGCCCTCGGCGGTGGGGCAGGGCTCGGCGGTGACTTCGAAGCGCAGCAGATGCCAGCCGCGCAGCGCGGAGGCCAGCTTGGAGGCCGTGCCCACCTGGCCGCGCCAGGAGAACTCGGCTCTCCAGGTGCCCGGCGATGCCGGCTGCCGGATCCAGTCGAGCTGGACGCGTACGCCAAGCACACCCGCGACCGCCCATTCGACGTGCGGGCACAGCGCGCGCGGTGCGGAGTGAACGTACAGAACGCCACGTGTCGTCACCGGGACCTCCAGTGTGGGACGAGGATCGCCTTCCCAGCGGCCTCAGTAAACAGCATCGGGAGTCAAACTCCACAAAAGGGACAGCATGTGACGTGATGTAATTTACCGGAGCCGCCGATGGGCACGATGCCTCTGGGTCGACGGGGAAAAGCTACCGTGAGTAGGTGGCCGCGGGGTGTCGTAATGTCGGTCCTGGGGCCCGTACGCACCAAGCTTTCACTCGGCAGGACCTCACAGACCGGTGATACGGAGGGGAACAGGGGATGCCGGAGACCACTCGGAGCCGTCGCCGCGCGCGCGGCACAGCGGCGGCCCTGACGGCCGCCGCGTTACTCGCGACCGGCGTGCTCACCGGATGTGACTCCTCGTCGGACTCCCGGACCAACGGATCGCCCTCCAAGCGGCGGCCCTCTCCCAAGCCCACACCGGTCTGGGACCGCAGCCCGGACTCCGTCGCCGCGGTGGGTGACTCCATCACCCGCGGCTTCGACGCGTGCGTGGTGCTCTCCGACTGCCCGGAGGCGTCCTGGGCGACCGGCACGGACGAGAAGGTGCGGAGCCTGGCGCTGCGGTTGATCGGCGAGCCCGCGGCGGTCGCCGAGCGCAGCTGGAACTACGCGCGCTCCGGCGCCGATGTCGCCGACCTGCCGGAGCAGATGGCCCTGGCGGCGGCGAAGCGGCCCGAACTGGTCACGGTGATGGTGGGCGCGAACGACGCGTGCGCGGACTCGGCGGCGCTGATGACTCCGGTGGAGGAGTTCCGGACATCCTTCAAGGGCGCGCTGCGGGAGTTGCGGCGTACGGCGCCGAAGGCCCAGGTGTACGTGTCGAGCGTGCCGGATCTGAAGCGGCTCTGGTCGACCGGCCGCGGGAGTCCGCTCGGCCGGCAGATCTGGAAGCTGGGCATCTGCGCCTCGATGCTCGGCGACGCGGAGGACGAGAGCATCAAGGCGCAGGCGCGGCGGACGCAGGTGCAGGAGCGGGTGGTGGCCTACAACGAGGTACTGAAGGACGTCTGCGGCAAGGACCTGCGGTGCCGGTACGACGGCGGTGCGGTGTTCGACTTCCGCTTCAGCGGGGACCAGTTGAGCCGCTGGGACTGGTTCCACCCGAGCAAGAACGGCCAGGGCCGGCTGGCGGAGATCGCGTACCGCAATGTGACGTCGCGTACGCCCCCGGTGTGACGCCGGGACATCACACCTCCACCGTCGCCGAGAGGCGGGTGTCCGTCAGCGAACGTCCGGCGCGGACCTCGTACGGGCCCGGCACAAAGGCCCACTCACCTTCCTCCCACACCTCGAACGACCGCCGGCGCAGCGGGATCTCGACCTCGGCGACGGCACCCGGTTCCGCCTCCACCTGGGCGAAGCCCGCCAGCCAGCGCGCCGGGCGGGACGCGCTGTCCCCGCGCGGGGCGAGGTAGAGCTGGACCGTCTCGCGGCCCGCGCGGGTGCCGGTGTTGCGGATCTGGACCCTGGCCGTCGTCGGGGTCGCCTCCAGCGATTCGTACTCCCAGGTGGTGTAGCCGAGGCCGTGGCCGAAGGAGTACGCGGGAGCCGTGTCCGCGCGGTCCCAGGCGCGGTAGCCGATGAACAGGCCCTCCGTGTAGGTGAGTTCGCCGTCGACGGGGGCGACATCGGTCACCGGCGAGTCCGCGAGAGCCGCCGGCCAGGTGGTCGGCAGCCGGCCGCCGGGCTCCGCCGTGCCGAGCAGCACGTCGGCGAGCGCCGCTCCGCCCTCCTGGCCCGGGAACCAGCTCAGCAGCACCGCCGCCACCGAGTCACGCCACGGCATTTCCACGGGTGAGCCGGAGTTGACGACCACGACGGTGTTCGGATTGGCCGCGGCCACGGCCCGTACGAGATCGTCCTGGCGGCCGGGAAGCCTCAGGTCGCGCCGGTCGAAGCCCTCGGACTCGACGCGGTCGGTGGTGGCGACCACCACGACCGCGGCGTCGGCGGCCCGCGCGGCGTCGGCCGCCTCGGCGATCAGCTCGTCGGGGTCGCGCTGCGGGCCGAGGTGGGTCAGCGAGAAGATCACCCTGGCCAGAGGTGTGTTCGGAGCGTGCTGGACCGGGTGGTGCAGGGACACCTGCACCGGCTCACCCGCGGTGAGCTGTGCACGGGCCCGCTCGCGGGGCGCGCCGAAGAACGCCTCGAAGGGGTCGGACTTGTCGTCCGGCTCCTGCACCCCGGTCCACAGCGCGATCCCGCCGACCTCGAGCGTGAACGCGCCGAGCCCGCGCGTCCCGAACACGTGCTCACCGCTCTCGCGCGGCACGAAGACACCCTTGATCTCGATGCTGTGCAGAGTCTCGTGAGTGACGCCGTCGGGCAGGTCGCCGCCGATCCACTGGAGCTGCCCGCTCGGCAGCGAGCGTTCCCCGATGATCCGCCCCTCGGCGTCCCGGCAGACGGCGCGGAGCTCGAACCCCTGGTCGGCGACGGCGAGTTCATCGCTCGGCTCGGCGCCGACGGCGTAGGTCAGCGCGCCTGCGGGCAGTGCCGCCCGCAGCCCGTCGAGCGGCGAGACGATGTGCTCCGGGAAGACCATGGCCGAGCCGCCGCCGAGCACGCGGGCGTCGCGGGCCGCAGCCCCGATCAGCGCGACGGTGCGGACTTCGGCCGTGTCGAAGGGCAGGGTCCGGTTCTCGTTGCGTACGAGGACGAAGGAGCGGACGGCGATCTCGCGGGCCAGTGCGTCGCCGTCGACCGCGGCGGGAAGTTCGGTCACGGCGGGGCCCACGCCGTCGAGGATGCCGACGCGGGCGGCGAGCCGCAGCACATTGCGTACGGCCGCGTCGAGGACGGACTCGTCGGCCTCGCCCGCGCGGACGGCGGCGGCGAGGGCCTCGCCGTACACGGTCCGCGGGCCCGGCATGGCGATGTCGAGGCCGCCGAGGATCGCGCGGACCGTGGAGCGTGCGGCCGTCCAGTCGGAGACGATCGCGCCGTCGAAGCCCCATTCGCCGCGCAGCACCTCGTTCTGGAGGTGGTGGTGCTCGGTCATCGTGGCGCCGTTGACCTGGTTGTAGGCGGCCATGAGGCCCCAGGGGCGGGCGTTTTCGACGATCGTCTCGAAGGGTGCGAGATAGAGCTCGCGCAGCGCGCGCGGCTCGATGAGGTTGTCGACGGTGAAGCGTTCGGTCTCGGCGTCATTGGCCACGAAGTGCTTGACCGTGGTGCCGACGCCGCCGCTCTGGACGCCCTGGACGTAGCCGGTGCCGATCTCGCCGGTGAGGTAGGGGTCCTCGGAGTAGCACTCGAAGTGGCGGCCGCCGAGCGGGGACCGGTGCAGATTCACGGTCGGCGCGAGGAGGACGTGCACGCCCTTGCGGCGGGCTTCCTGTGCGAGCAGCGTGCCCGCGCGGCGGGCTAGCGCCGGGTCCCAGGTGGCGGCGAGCGCGGTCGGGGACGGCAGCGCGACGGACGGGTCGTCGGCGCTCCAGCGCACTCCGCGGACGCCGATCGGGCCGTCGGACATGACCAGGGACTTCAGGCCGATCTCGGGGAGCGCGGGCAGTGACCACATGTCCTGGCCGGCGAGCAGCTGTGCTTTGGCGTCGAGATCGAGTTTGGCGAGGGCCGTCCCAACGGCCGCCTCGATACGTGCGTCCATGGTCGCGTCGGTCATGCGAGCGCCTCCTCCACATCGTCCTGCTGATGCCGCCATCGTGACGCGTTTACCTGTAGAGCGGTAGGGTTCGTTATCTTTTAGTGACGCAATGATGCCGTACGGTCCTGTCGGCAAAGGACCGAGGAAAGGGACCGACGGGGATGCCCAGGGCCAGAAGCGAGGAACGACGGGCGGAGATTCTCCGCGCCGCGCTCGAGGTGATTGCCGAGCGCGGCTACCGGGGCGCGTCGCTGGGCGCGGTCGCCGAGCGGGTCGGACTCACCCAGCAGGGACTGCTCCACTACTTCCCGACCAAGGAGGCACTGCTGGTCGCGGTGCTGGAGGAGCGCGACCAGTGGGACACCGGGGGCGGCTCCGGCGGGAGTTGGCGCATGGAACTGCTCGGTTCGCTGGTCGAGTACAACGCGATGCGGCCGGGAATGGTGCAGACGTTCTCCGCACTGCTCGGCGAGAGCGTGACCGAGGACCATCCGGCGAGGGACTTCTTCACCCACCGCTACGCGCAGGTGCGGCAGGAACTGGCCGGGATGCTGCGCACGGAGTACGGCGACAGACTGCCGGGCGGTCTCACGCCGGAGCGGGCCGCGCCGCTGCTGGCCGCGGTGATGGACGGACTGCAGTACCAATGGCTGCTGGATCCGCAGGCGCTGAACATGCCGGAGGCGTTCCAGGACTTCCTGAGTCTCCTGGGCGACACGCGGCCGGAGTGACGCACTGGCCACGGCACCGGTCCGAAGGCAATACTTCCGCCACCCCCTACGGAAGGATTGCCGTGGCCCGGACACCTGTGCGCATGACGGTGGTTGGCGCTGCCGTTGCCGCTCTCGCCCTGTCGGCCCCGCCCCTCGCCACCGCCGCCCCCGCCCCCGCACCGGCTCCGCCGGTCACCGTCGAGGAGGCGCGGCTCGACCGGGCCGTGCCGCAGGAGATCCTGCGGCGCAGCGGATTCGACACCGTGGCACCGCGGTTCGCGGACGCGCTGGCCGGGGCGGATTCGTACCGGGAGGCCGAGCGGGCCGTCGGGCACCACAGTGCGCGGCTGTGGGACAGGGCGGTGGACCGGGCGCAGGGCCGCGGGCCCGCGGCCGGCGATCTGAGCCGGGACGACGACCGGCCGCTGTACTGGGCGCGGCTGGGGATGACGCGTGAACTGCGGCAGTGGCAGCCGGAGTTCGGCGTGACCGACGCGCAGCGCGCCCGTCTGCTGGACCGCCTGGAGCGGTCGTCGCGCGGCCAGGACTCGATGAACTTCCCCTCTGGCAAGGGCATCAAGCGCATCGTGATGACCGGCTTCGACCCCTTCACGCTGGACCGCGACATCCGCATCAGCAATCCGTCCGGAGCGACGGCGCTCGCGCTCGACGGCACCTGGATCCGCACGGCGGACGGCCCCGCCCGGATCGAGACGGCCGTCTTCCCCGTCCGCTGGGACGACTTCGCGGACGGCACGGTCGAACGGACGCTGCGCAAGCAGCTGCCGAAGGCGGATCTGTTCACGACGGTGAGCCAGGGCCGGGTGGGCCGTATCGACATCGAGCGCCACAACGGCGCGTGGCGGGGCGGGTTCGGCGACAACGAGAACATCTCGCGTACGGGGATGGTGCCGGTGACCGACCCGGCGTCGCAGCCGCAGTGGACGACGACGACGCTTCCGTATCAGGCGATCGTGGCGGCGAACACCGGCCGCTTCCCGGTCTACGACAACACGACGGTGACGGAGATCCCGGCGGGCGCGACTGCCCCCGTGGTCAGCCCGACGGGACCGACTCCCGGCTCGGCGGCCCGCGCGGGCGGTGGCGGCGACTACCTGTCGAACGAGATCGCGTACCGGGCGACGCTGCTGCGGGACCGGCTGGGACTGACGATCCCGGGAGGCCATGTGCACACGCCGGTACTGCAGTTCGGGGCGGGAAACACGACGGAGATCACGGACCCGGAGTTCGTCAAGAACCGGCTGGACATCATCGCGCAGGTCCGCGAGATCATCCATGTGACGGCGGAGTCCACGCCCTGACACACCTTCAGCCGTGCTCGCGGATCGCCGACAGGTCCTTCGTCGCAAGGTCCGGGCGGGACGTGAGCGTCTCGTGGACCGCCGTGAGGATCGGGAGCCCTGGCAACGCGGACGTTGCCAGGGCGACGTCCTTGGCGGCCAGCGAGACCGCGTAGAGCGCGTCCTTCGCGTACGCCCGGGACACCGCGCCCGACAGCGGGCCCTGCGCCAGGCTCTCCCTCGCCAGGGACTCCGGGAGGCCCATCGACTTCGCGAGGCGCAGGGTCTCCGACACCAGGGCCACGCCGCCGATCATCGCGTTGATCAGCACCAGTTTCAGGGCGGCGCCGGTGCCGGGGCCGCCGCAGGCGGTGACCGTGCCGAGGCGGCCGAGGATCTCGGCGACCGGGGCGGTGTCGCCGCCCGCGAGAATGAGGAGTTCGCCCGTCGCCGCGCGGTCCGTGCTGCCCATCACCGGCGCGTCGATCAGCGGCACGCCTTCCGGCAGGCGCGCCGCCACCTCCCGTACGGTCTCCGGGCCGACCGTCGAGGTGTCGATCCAGTGGACGCCGGGCCGCAGCGCCGGGATCATCGCGTCGGCGACGTCGAGCGCGGCCTGCGGGTCGGCGAGCATCGTGATGACGACGTCCGCGTCCCGCACGGCCGCCGCCGGTGTGGCGGCGAGCACCGCGCCGTCCGCGACCAGTGCATCGGCCTTCGCGGGCGTCCGGTTCCAGACGGTGAGCGGGTGCCCGGCGGCGAGGAGCCGGTGTGCCATGGGCGCGCCCATGTTGCCGAGACCGAGGAATGCGATCTTTTCCATGCCCTTTTCCATGTGGTCAACGCTAGGGCCTGTCGTCTGGATCAGGCCCTAACCCCATCTGCGTGGTGGGACGGGGACGATGCGACCATGGGGCCATGAAGACAGCGGCGGCGCAGTTCACGCCCGTGGCGGGCGACATCGAGTCCAATGTCCACACCATGCGGGAGCTCGTCCGCCTGGCGGCCGGCCGAGGAGCGCGGCTGGTCGCCTTCGGCGAGCTCGCGGCGACCGGGTACGAACTGCCGCTGCTCGCCAAGGATCCGGCGCTGTGGCTCACGGACGACGATCCGCGGCTCGACCCGCTGCGCGAGATGTGCCGCGACACCTCCACCGCCGCACTGGTCGGCTGCCCGGTGCGCGGCACGAACGGGAAGCCCACCATCGCCTCGCTGGTCATCGGCCCGCACGGCGAGCACCTCACTCGCTACGACAAGGTGCATCTGCACGGCGAGGAGAACGACATCTTCGCGGCGGGCCGCGACGACGGCCGGTTCGAGATCGACGGCGTCCGGTTCGCCACGGCGATCTGCTACGACAACCGCTTCCCGGAGCTCGCCGAGCGCGCCGTCGCGGACAACTGCCGGGTGTACGTGGCGAGTTCAGCGCACGACAGGGACAGCGACGTGTTCGATGCGGTCTATCCCGTACGGGCCCGGGACAACGGCCTTTACGTGCTCCTCGCCAATCCGGTCGGGCCCGGCGGCGCGGGAGACTGCCCCGGCCTCAGCGCCGTCTGGGGTCCGGACGGCTCCCTGCTGGCCACCGCGGGCTCCGAGGCACCCGGCCTCGCGGTCGCCGACCTGCCGCTCTAGGGCTCACCAGTCCTTGTTGAGGCTGTACGGCGACGCGGGCGTCGGCGAGCCCGCCGGCTCGTCCGGCGTCAGCAGGTCCCGCACCATCAGCGTCGCGCCCGCCACCGCGCCCGGCATCAGGAACACGGCGAGCAGCGGCACCAGAAACGCCAGCGTCAGCGGTACGCCGAAGCCGAGCGTGAGCATCCTGCGGCCGCGCAGCAGCGCGAGCCGGTCCTTGAGTTCGATGCCGCGCCGCTGGAGCGCGACCGAGGTGAGTTCGTGCGCGAGGAAGAAGCCGGAGACGCAGAAGCCTATGACCGGGACGACGGTCTGGCCGACGACCGGGAGGAAGCCGAGCGCGAAGAGGACCACGCCGAACAGCACGACCCGCGCGAGCACCCGCAGTGAGTCACGCGCGGAGATCCACAGCTCCCGCCAGAGCGGCAGCCCCGACTCGGGCACATCGCCGCCCTCGCTCCGGTCGACCTGCTCGGACAGCGACTCGTAGAAGGGCTGGCCGACCAGCAGCGTCACGGCGGTGAAGGTGATGACCGCGACGAACAGGCCGAAGCCGAACACCACCGCGGTCAGCGTGCCGCGGAGGAGGCCGAGCCACGGCGACGACCAGTCGTCGGCGAAGGGCGTGGCCCAGCCGACGAAGTCGTCCGCGCCGTAGCCGAGCCCGACGAGCGCGCCCGCGTACAGCACCAGCGTCACCAGGCCGGGCAGCAGCCCGAAGCCGAACCACCGGCCGTGTCCGCCGACCCAGCGCTGGCCCTTCATCAAGTAGCCGAAGCCCACCCCAAGATCACGCATGGGTCCAAGCCTATCCGGGCCCTCGGACAGCACAGAGCGTCAGGTCCCGGGCCGGGTCCTTACGCCGAACCGGCGGCGCGCCGAAGCGCCTCTTGTTGTTCGGGAGTTGAAGCGGTAGACCCTGCGTACTGTTCGTCGCGATGATCGATTCCGATTCTCCGGAGGCACATACGCATGGGCATCCCCAGACCCGCCCTGGTCGCCACCGCCGCGCTCGCAGGTGCGCTGCTGCTCGCGCCCGCCACCGCGACCGCTCTGCCCGGTGCGCCCGGCGCGCCGGGTCGTGACGGCCCGCATCCCGTACGCGAACGAGGCGGCACCGACGACGCGCCCGCCACCTCCGCCCCGCGGTCGGCCGTGACGACGAAGACCCTCACGCTCAGCAAGACCGGCGGCTATCCGCGCCGTACCGTCCTCGACGTGCCGCCTGTCAACCCGGCCGACAAGTCGATCAAGCTCGGCCTCGCCCCGTACCACGCGCTCGCGCCGAAGCTGAACGCGCTGCAGCAGCTGGGCAACCGGGTCAGCGTGGAGGTCGCCGGACGGTCCGCGGGCGGCCATGAGCTCTATCTGGTCACCGTCACCGCTCCGGAGAGCGCGAAGCAGTCCCGCGAGCAGGAGCGCATGCGGGAGCTGATCGAGAACGCTCCGGCCCAAGCGGCCCGCGACAAGCACATCAAGGCCGCCTACAAGACGCCGGTCTTCATCAACAACAACATCCACGGCAATGAGTGGGAGGGCACGGACGCCGCCCTCAAGCTCATCGAGGAGCTGGCGAAGGCCAAGGACGCGAAGACCGCGGGACTGCTCGCCAAGAACCGTATCCATCTCAATGTGACGGCCAATCCGGACGGCCGGATCGCCGGAACCCGCGCCAACGCCAACGGTTTCGACCTGAACCGGGACTTCGTCACCGCATCCCAGCCCGAGGTGCGCGCGATGCGGCAGATCACCATCGACAAGCAGCCCGCCGTGATGCTCGACCTGCACGGCTATGTCAACGGCACGCTGATCGAGCCGACGACCCCGCCGCACGGCGAGAACTACGAGTACGACCTCTTCCTGAAGAACGCCTACGCCAACGCGCTGGGCATGGAGGCGGCGGTCAACGGACTCGGCTACACGCCGGACAAGGACGGCGTCGAGCCCGCGATCATCCCCTTCCGCGACATGGAGGAGGGCTGGGACGACTGGCCGCCGATCTTCACTCCGCAGTACGTGCCGTTCCACGGCGCGGTCGCCTCGCACACCATCGAGTTCCCGATGGCGGTCAACAACGAGGAGTACGACAGCCTGCCGGTCGCCGAGCTGCGCCGCCGCGCGGTGATCAACACGGCCATCGCGGGTGCGGCGATGCGCGCGACGCTCGACTACACGAACGCCCACCGCGCTTCGGTGATCGCCGACCAGATCGAGACGTTCCGGCGGGGCGCGGCCGGCGAGGCGCAGGTGCCGGTGTCCTCGGAGACCGTGCCGGGCGTGCCGGGCATCGGTCCGGAGGACGTGTACACGACCACCTTCCCGCGGGCGTATGTCATCCCGGCCGGTCGCGGACAGCGTTCGGCGGTCGCGGCGGCCCGTCTGGTCGACCATCTGGTCGCCAATGACGTCCGGGTGGAGCGCGCGGTGCTGCCGTTCTGGCTGGCAGGCCGCTTTTATCCAGCCGGCTCGTACGTCGTCGACATGCACCAGTCCAAGCGCGGCATGGCCAATGTGATCCTGGCCGCGGGCCGGGACATCAGCGCGGACGTCACCACGATGTACGACATCTCGGGCTGGAGCCTCGGGCTGCTGTGGGGCGCGAGCGTGGCGAGGGCCGACACCGGTGATCTCCATGTGATCGGGCGCCCGGTCCATGCCGCGTCGCCGACCGGCCAGGTCGCCGGGTACGGCGATCTGCGGCTGCGGCTCGACGACCCGAAGGAGCTCGCCGCCGTCAACGCACTGCTGGCGCGTGGCGTACAGGTGCGGCGGACGGCCGACGGCGCGGCGATCGTGCCGGGTTCCGCGCGTGCTGCGGCGGCCGAGCTGGCCGACCGGTTCGGCGTGGTCTTCTCGGCGACGAAGGAGCGCGGGGTCGAGCCGCTGCGGCGGACCCGGGTCGCGGCGGCGGTGACCGCGGGCGAGCAGTTCGCGCTGCGTGAGATGGGCTTCGACGTGGTGCCGGTGTCGACCGCGACGCTGAACGCGGGCTTCGACTGGTCCCGGGCGGATGTGCTGTTCGTCTCGACCGGACTGAACTACGGGGCGCTGACGCCCGCGGCCCGCAACGCCTTCCGTGCGAGCGGCGTCGGCGTGGTCGGGATCGGCTCGGGCGGCGCGACGTTCAACGCCGATGCCGGACTGATCGCCGCGAAGGCGACGGCGGGCAACGGCGATGCCAACGGTGTCGTACGGGTGGCGAACGCGGGTGGCCCGATCACCGGCGGCGCTCCGGCGCACACCTTCGTCTACTCGCCGATGTGGTTCACCGATCTCGGACCGGGCGTGCGGGCCGACCAGTCGTACGCCACCGGCAATCCGCTGGTGGCAGGACACTGGCGGGCGGCCGACGACGGCACCGGCGGTCCGGCGGACGCGGCGGGCCGGGCGTCCGTCGTCAGCGGTACGACGGCGACCGGGGCACCGGTGGTGCTGTTCGGTACGGAGCCGCTGTTCCGCGACCATCCGAAGGGCATCTTCGCGCAGGTCGGCCGGGCGCTGCTGACCCGCTGAGCACGGTCTGCCCGAGCATGCACAGAGGGCCGCACCCCGGACGGGGTGCGGCCCTCTTGGTGCGCGTCAGACGGCCAGCTCGACCGTGATGTTGCCACGGGTGGCCTTCGAGTACGGGCACACCTGGTGGGCCTTCTCGAGCAGGGCCCTGGCGCCGGCCTCGTCCACGTTCGGGATGGTGGCGGTGATCTTCACGATGAGGCCGAAGCCCTCGTCGTTCTTGCCGATGCCGACGTGCGCGGTGACCGTCGAGCCGGCAATGTCAGCCTTCTCCTGGCGGGCGACCACACCGAGCGCGCCCTGGAAGCAGGCGCTGTAGCCGGCGGCGAAGAGCTGCTCCGGGTTGGTGCCCGCGCCGGAACCGCCCATCTCCTTCGGCGGGTTGACGACCAGGTCGACCTGACCGTCGTCGGTGGCGACACGGCCGTCACGGCCGTTCTCCGCGGTGGCGACGGCGGTGTACAGGACGTCGGACTGCTGGATGGACATGTAGAGACTTCCTCCTGCTGATTCGCCGCGGCTCGCGCCCACGACCGCGACGGCTGAAGGTGAGACTACTTGGTGAGCGAAACGATCATCTTGCCGGTGTTCTCACCGCGGAGCAGTCCGACGAACGCCTCGTAGCCGTTCTCGATGCCCTCCACCACGGTCTCGTTGTACTTGAGCTCGCCGGCGGCGATCCAGCCCGCGACCTCGCGGACGAACTCAGGCTGGAGGTCCTTGTGGTCGTTCACGAGCATGCCCTGAAGGCGCAGCCGCTTGCCGATGACCATGGCGAGATTGCGCGGGCCGGGGGTCGGCTCGGTGTTGTTGTACTGCGCGATCATGCCGCAGATGGTCGCCCGGCCGAACAGGTTGAAGGAGGAGATCGCGGCCTCGAGGTGCTCGCCGCCGACATTGTCGAAGTAGACGTCGATGCCGTCGGGAGCAGCTTCCTTCAGCTGCTTGGCGACGGGGCCGTTCTTGTAGTTGAAGGCCGCGTCGAAGCCGTACTCCTCGACGAGGAGCTTGACCTTCTCGTCGGAGCCGGCCGAGCCGATGACGCGCGAGGCGCCCTTGAGCCTGGCCATCTGGCCGACCTGGCTGCCCACCGCACCGGCCGCGCCGGAGACGAACACCGCGTCGCCCTCCTTGAAGGAGGCGACGTCGAAGAGGCCGGCGTAGGCGGTGAGGCCGGTCATGCCCAGGACACCGAGGTAGGCGGAGAGCGGGGCGAGCGAGGCGTCGACCTTCACGGCGTGCTTGGCGGGCACCTCGGCGTACTCACGCCAGCCGAGCCCGTGCAGCACATGGTCGCCGACGGCGAAGCCCTCGGCGTTGGAGGCGATGACCTCGCCGACCGCGCCGCCGTCCATGGGCTGGTCGAGCTGGAACGGCGGGGTGTACGACTTCACGTCGTTCATCCGGCCGCGCATGTACGGGTCGACCGAGAAGTGCAGATTGCGCACGAGGACGCGGCCCTCGCCCGGAGCGGAGACCGGGGCCTCGCGCAGGGCGAAGTCCTCCGCCTTGGGCCAGCCGTGCGGGCGGGCGACGAGGTGCCATTCACGGCTGGTTGCGGGAAGTGCCGACATGTTGCGTTCCTCCTAGAAAAGCTTCACTACCTGAAACAACCATGCTCCTTGATATTTCATGTTGTCAAGTATCTGGGTATCCTGGTGCCCATGGCCACATCGCGTACAGACCCATTGACCCTCGAAGTCGTCGACCTCATCGGCTCCGTCGTGGCCCGCTACTACACGGACTTCGAGCAGGCAGCGGCGCAGCACTCACTGACCGGCGCGCAGGCCCGGGTCCTCGGGCTGCTCTCTCTGGAGCCCATGCCGATGCGCCGTGTCGCACAGAAGCTGAAGTGCGAGCCGTCGAACATCACGGGCATAGTCGACCGGCTGGAAGTCCGCGGTCTGGTGGAGCGGCGGCCCGATCCGAACGACCGCAGGGTGAAGCTCGCCGCACCCACGGAGGACGGGATGAAGACGGCTCGGCAGCTGCGGGACTCGCTGGACTTCGCGCGCGAGCCGCTGGCGGAGCTCTCCGTGCGGGAGCGGACCATGCTGCGGGACCTGCTGAGGCGGATGCTGGGCGAGCCCGCCTAGCGGACCGCCCGGCAGGACACTCAGACGCACCGCCGGGTCAGACGGACCGCCGGGTCAGATGCACCACCAGAGGAATTGGTTGCAGGTCTCGGTCGGTGTGGGCGCCGGGGGCGGGGGTGCCGCGGGCCCCGTCGAGGGCTGGCCGGAGCTCGAAGGGCTCGGCCCGCCGGAAGCCGACGGTGACGCGCTGGAGGACGGCTGAGCGGCGGATGACGTGGGCGCGGGCGGGCCGTCGCCCGCGGCGGTCCCGGTCGGCCTGCCGGCGCCTGCGCCTGCGCCGGATCCGCTGCCCGACGGGCGTGCGGTCTTCGTCGCCGTCGCCACCGGTTTCTCGGTCACACCGTCCGGCAGCTCCGGGGGCGTGTCCTCGTCCGTGGGCTCCGGTAGAGGCGCGATCTCGACTTCCGTCTCCTCCTTCACGGAGGTGGCCGCGCCGTCGTCGCCCGGATTCTCCATGGCCAGCTCGGCGAGGCTCAGCGCACCGGCGGCGAGCACCAGGCCGAAGGTGCCGATGAGCACCTTGCGCCCACGGCGCTTCTTGCCCCGGCGGCCGGCCGGCTTGCGGCGTTGCGGGGCCTGGCGGCGCGAACGCCGGTGACCCGCCGGTTCGGAGACCTCGTCCAGTTCGTAGACGTGTTCCGACGCGGGTGCGCTGGGGCTTTGATGCCGAAGCTCCTCGACGGGCGTGCCGCAGCCTGCACAGGCCAGAGCGCCGTTGAGGTGCCGTCGACACTGGTGGCAGTAATCCATGGCGCCCGCAGGCTATTCGGCGCGGATGGGCCAGCGGTGAATGAAGGTGTGAGGATCTTGTGTGGAATCTTCACCTCCGCGGCGAGTCAGCTCGCTCGCGTTGACGGGCAGTATGTCGGTCATGACCTCCTCCGCGCCGTTCGGCCCGCTCGACTTCCAACTCGTCCTGCTGCGCCGGATGGCCGACCACCAGCCGGATCTCGTCGAGGACGCCCGCCGTCAACTCGGCGTATCCGTCGCCGAGATGCGTGAGGCGAACCGCCGCTGGCAGGCGATGCTCCACGCCCGCCGGGGCCGCGGTGCGCTGGCCCGCTACCGCTCGGTGCTCGGCGCGCCGGAGCGGACCGAACGCCGCCGCATCGGCGACCTGGAGTGCGACGCGCTGCTGTGGCCGGTGCCGCTCTGGCCGGATCTGCGCTTCGAGGTCCTCGCGGCGGACGGCGGCGCGGTCTGGAACGAATGGCTGGTGCGCGCCCCGGGCGCGAAGGGCCCCGAGCTGCGCACGCCGGCGGACCTGCGGCCGTGGTCGTGCACGGTGGACGAGGCGGCGAAGGCCTTCCCGCCGGCCCGGCCGATGGAGGGATCGGCACCCACCCGGTGGCGGCTGGCGCTGACGCTCCCGGACGGGAAGCAGTGCGTGGCGGAGTTCACCTGGGGGCTGCTCCAGCGGCTGTCGTAGCCGGGCCACGCGAAGGCGGGCCGGACCCCCGAACGGCGGAGCGGATCTGGCGGGTCGTCAGGTCTGTACCCCCGACCGGCTCACCCAGCGCGCGCAGCTCCCGAGGCGATCGCACGATGCCATCAAGTACCGCACTCGGGAGGATCTGCCGTGACCGTCAGCCTTGAGCAGCTGCGTCGTTGCCATGTCGCCGTCGACCTGGGGGCCGCGAGGACCCGGGTCTTCGTGAAGGGGGCCGGGCTCGTCGTCGACGAGCCGAGTGTCGCCGCCGTGAACACCCGCACCGGCGCGCTGATCGCGGTCGGCGCGCTCGCCGAGAAGATGACGGGCCGTACGCCCGACTACATCCGCGTCGCCCGGCCCGTCTCCGGCGGCACCGTCGTCGACATCGAGATGGCCCAGCGGATGCTCCGTCATCTCCTCGGCGAGAAGCTCCGCCGCCAACTGCGCCGCAAGCCCCGCCTGCGGGCCGCCGCCAGCACCCCGCACGACGCCGACCCGCTGGCCCAGCGCGCCACCGTCGAGACCCTGGTCGGCCTCGGCGCCCGCCGGGTGGAGCTCGTCGACACACTGATCGCCGCGGCCGTCGGCTGCGGACTGCCCGTCGAGCAGCCCGTCGCCACCATGATCCTGGTGTGCGGCGCTGCCACCACCCAGGTCGCCGTGCTCTCGCTCGGCTCGATCGTCACCGCCGAACGGATCCCGGTCGGCGGCAACGCCATCGACCACGCGGTGATCCAGCACCTGCGCCACCAGCACGAACTGATGCTGCCGAGCCAGTCCGTACGGCCCCTGCAACTCGCCCTGCACGGCAACGGCCTGACCCAGCAGGGCCCGGAGTCGACCGAGATCCACGGGCGGGACGTGGCCACCGGCCTCGCGCGTTCGGTGCGCGTCGACACCGCAGCCGTACGGGACGCCATCCACACACCGCTCACCTCCGTGCTCGACGGCATCGGCAAGGTGCTGCGGGACTGCCCGCCGGATCTGGTCGCCGATCTCGCCGACCGCGGCATCATGATGGTCGGCGGCAGCGCGCTGCTCCCGGGCCTCGACCAGATGCTGCGCGACGCGACCGGCATGCCCGTGCACATCGCCGAACGGCCCGACATCTGCGCCGTGCTCGGCCTCGGCGCGATGCTGGAGGGCAAGATCCAGCCACTGATCCTCGATCCACTGGCCGAGGCCGACGTCAGATAGTCCGGACAGTCCTGGGTCGAGTGAGGCGCGCGTGGGCGAACCGGCATACCAGCCCCGGCTGCCGATGCTGCTGGAGGCGGTACTCAGCGTCGGCACCGAGCTCGAACTGCGCGCCACGCTCCAGCACATCGTGGACACCGCCGCGGAGCTGGCCCGCGCGCGGTACGGCGCGCTCGGGGTCGTCGACCCCGAGCGCGACCGCGTCACCGAGCTGTTCACCGCCGGAATGACCGACCAGGAACGGCAGCGGATCGGCCGGCTGCCCAGCGGTCACGCCGGGCTCATCGGCGAACTCATCCGCCACCCGCAGCCGCTGCGGCTCGACGACCTCACCGCCGACCCGCGCTGCTGCGGCATGCCTCCGGGCCATCCCGAAATGCACTCCTTCCTCGGTGTCCCGATCCGTGTGCACACCGAGGTCTTCGGCAATCTCTAGCTGACCGAGAAACGCGGCGGCGCCTTCACCGAGGACGACCTGGCGCTGCTGCGTGTGCTCGCCTCGCAGGCCGGGATCGCGATCGGCAACGCGCGGCTGTACGAGACGGCCCGGCAGCGCGAGCGCTGGATCGAGGGCGCCGCCGCGGTCACCACCGCGCTGCTCACCGGCGAGAGCGCGGCCGACGCATTGATGACCGTGGCCGAACAGGCCCGTATCCTCGCCGACGCCTGCGCCGGGGTGGTGCTCCAGCCCACCAAGGAGGGCGGCATGGAGATCGTCGCCGCGTCCGCGCCGGACGACCCCGGCGACATCGTCGGCACCACCATCGAGCCCGGTTCGCCCGTGCTGGTCCAACTGCTCGGCGGGGAGCCGGTGTTCATCGACGACTCGGCGACCGATCCGCGGATGACGACCCATGTACGGAGCCGTTTCGGGCCGTCCATGATGCTGCCCCTGCGGAGCGGCGGACGGCTGATCGGCACGCTCGCACTGCCGCGGCGGCGGCACGGCCGCCAGTACACGGCGGTGGAACGGCTGCTGGCCTCGCAGTTCGCCTCGCAGGCCGCGCTTGCGCTGGTGCTGGCCGACGCCCAGCACAACCGCGAGCAGCTCGCGGTCTACGAGGACCGCGACCGGATCGCCCGCGATCTGCACGATCTCGTCGTCCAGCGGCTGTTCGCGACGGAGATGATGCTGGAGTCGACCCGGCGGCGGGCGGCCGCGGGCGAGGCGGACGAGCTGCTGGGCCGGGCGGTGGACGAGCTGGACTCGACGATCCAGGAGGTGCGGACCACGATCTTCGCGCTCCAGCAGCCGCCGGCCGAGGCGCCCGCCGGCTTCCGCGGCCGGGTCCTTCGAGAGACCGCCGGAGCTTCGGCGCTGCTCGGCTTCCAGCCGTCCGTGCACTTCGTCGGCGCGGTGGACGCGCTCGTACGGGAGCCGGCGGACGGGCAGTTGCTGGCCGTGCTGCGCGGCGCGCTGGCGGCGGCCCACCGGCGGCCGGACGTGACCGCCATCGATGTTGAGGTGGACGCCACGGCGCGGCTGCCGGACGGCCGGGACGGCGTGCGCCTGGTGGTCACCGACGACGGCACCCGCGACGACGCCGGCCGTGGAACCACGGTCACCTGGCAGGCGCCCCGGTAGCCGCGCGCAGTGCGATCCGGGTGCTGGACTGGGCGACCCCGGCCTCGCGCTTGAGGGTGCGCAGCAGGGTGTCGAGTTCGGCGGGGTCGGCGGCTCTGGCGCGTACGAGATAGTCGTGCGCGCCGGTCACATGGACGACCTCGGTGATGCCGGGCAGCTTCAGGACCACCCGCTCGAACTCCTCGTTCGTCGTGTCGAGCCGGAGCGTGATGTCGATGAACACGACCAGACCGGCGCGGGTGTCGGCGGTCGGGTCGACGATCGCGGTGAAGCCGCGGATGACGCCGTCGCGGACCATCCGGCGCACCCGGTCGGCCGTGGCGTTCGCGCTCAGGCCGACGCGGACGCCGAGGTCGCGGTAGGAGATCCGCGCATCCTCACGCAGCACGCCGAGGATTTCACTGTCGAGGGTGTCCATACCGCGATTGTCGCAGTGCGAGCCGTAATCCGGCCGCGCGAGCGGCGGCCGGGGTTCGAGGGTGTGCCCATGACTGACATCTGGACGACAGCGACGGCGGGCGCTGCGGCGGGCCTCGGAGTGGCGATGCCGGTGGGTGCGGTGGGTGTCCTGCTGATCCAGGAAGCCATGCGCGACCGCCGCAGCGCCGTGGCCGCGGCGGCCGCGGTCGCGGTCGTCGACCTCGCCTACGCGGCGGTCGCCACGGCACTGGGCCCGCTGGTCGCGTCGGCGCTCTCGGACGTCGAGGCGTGGGTCCGGCTGGTCTCGGCGGTGGTGCTGGCGGTGATCGCGGTACGGGGACTGCTGGCGTCCCGCCGACCGGCCGCCGTGCAGCCCCTGCCGGACGGGGCCCCGGCGGCGTCCTCCACGCGCGTCTTCACCCGCTTCGCCGCACTGACGCTCATCAACCCGACGACGGCTCTGTACTTCGCGGCCCTGACCACGGCACAGGGCGCGACACTGAGCGGAGGCGCGGCGGGAGCGGTGTTCGTCGGCGCGGTCTTCGTCGCGTCGTTCGCGTGGCAGCAGCTGCTGGTGGGTGTGAGCGGGCTGGCGGGAGCACGGATCTCGGACGGGGCGCGGGTGTGGACGTTCCGGGTGGGTTACGGACTGGTGGCGGTCTATGCGGTGAAGGTGGCGCTCCCGCTGCCGTAACGAGGCGTGTTCGGGCCGCACCCCTTGTCCTCGCGCAGGCCGCCCCAGACCCCGGGGTCGGCGTTGTACCCGTGGACGAAGACCACGGGGATACGGGCGGCGGCGGCCGGTGCGGCATGCGCTCCGACCGACGGGGTGAGCAGTGACGCGACGACGGCCAGCAGGGGAACGAGCCCGGTACGCAGCGGCAACACCGCTACCCCTTCAGTTGTTACGCCCCGGTAGTGGGGAGAATGGTGCGTCCCGGAAGCGCAGATGAACAGGCCCGTGCAGGAGAAGTCGGCAGGAGCTGCCGACAGATGGGAGACCACTGGTGAGTGACCTCTTCCCGGCGCTGACCGCCGCCGAGCGGCGGGGCTCGGACCGGCCCGCGCTGCGTTTCGGCGAGCGAGGTGAGCGCGGACTGACGTACGGAGAGCTGGCCGGCGCGGCCGGCGCGCTGGCAGTACGGATCGGCGGGGCCGCACGCGTCGCGCTGTGGGCCACTCCGACGCTGGAGACCGCGGTGGGCGTCGTCGCCGCGCTGCTCGCCGGAGTGCCGGCCGTGCCGCTGAACCCGAAGACCGGTGAGCGCGAGTTGGCGCACATCGTCGCGGACAGCGCGCCGGCAGCGGTCCTGGCCGCGGCCGGTGACGAACTCCCCGACGCGCTGCGGTCGTTGCAGCGGATCGACATCCCGGTGACGGGTGAGACCGGTCCACCGCTCGACGAGCCGGACCTCCAGGCACCCGCGCTGATCGTCTACACCTCCGGCACCACCGGCCCGCCCAAGGGCGCGGTCCTGCCCCGGCGCGCCATCGCCGCATCCCTGGACGCCCTGGAGGACGCCTGGGCGTGGACCGCCGACGACGTCCTCGTGCACGGGCTGCCGCTGTTCCATGTGCACGGGCTGATCCTCGGCATCCTCGGGCCGCTGCGCCGGGGCGGCGAGGTGCGGCATCTGGGCAGGTTCTCCGTGGACGGCGTGAAGCGCGAGCTCGCGGCCGGCGGCACGATGCTGTTCGGCGTGCCGACGATGTACCGCCGGCTGGCCGAAGCGCTCGACGGCGACCGGGAGTTGGCGAAGGCGCTCGCGGGAGCGCGGCTGCTGGTGTCCGGCTCGGCGGCGCTGCCCGTGCACGACCACGAGCGGATCGCGGCGGCGACCGGCCGCCGGGTCGTCGAGCGGTACGGCATGACCGAGACCCTGATGAACACGTCCGTACGCGTCGACGGCGAGGCGCGGCCCGGCACCGTCGGCGTGCCGCTGCGGGGCGTGGAGCTGCGGCTGGTCGAGGAGGACGGCGCCGAGATCACCGCGTACGACGGCGAGAGCATCGGCGAGATCCAGGTGCGCGGCGAGAACCTGTTCACGGAGTATCTGAACCGGCCGGACGCGACGGCCGCGGCCTTCGACGGGGACTGGTTCCGCACCGGCGACATGGCGGTGCGCGAGCCGGACGGCTCGGTGAAGATCGTCGGGCGCAAGGCCACCGACCTGATCAAGAGCGGCGGTTACAAGATCGGCGCCGGTGAGATCGAGAACGCGCTGCTGGATCATCCGGGCGTACGCGAGGCGGCGGTGACCGGCGAGGCGGACGCGGATCTCGGGGAGCGGGTGGTGGCCTGGATCGTGCCGGCGGATCCCCAAGCACCGCCGTCCGAGGCCGAGTTGGCGGACCATGTGGCCTCTCAGCTCGCTCCGCACAAGCGGCCGCGCACGGTGAGGTTCCTCGACGCTCTGCCGCGCAACGACATGGGCAAGATCATGAAGCGGGCACTCCATGGCTGAGCGGCTGACCGCGCGTGAGGCGATCGCGCTGATCTGCGACGACTTCACGGAGGTGGTGCCGGTCGATCCCGCCGTGCCGCCGTCGGACGGGCCGATCTCCTGGGAGGGATACGGCGCACAGCGCGCGGCGGCCGAGGAGCGCACGGGCTCGAAGGAGTCCGTGGTGTACGGCGAGGCCACGCTCGGCGGCCGCCGTTGCGTGCTGATCTCCTTCGAATTCGGCTTCCTCGGCGGCTCGTTGAGCGCGCGGGCCGGTGACCGTCTCGAGGCGGCGTACGGCATCGCGCGCGAGCGGGGACGGCCGCTGGTGTCGCTGATCGCGACGGGCGGCAGCCGGATGCAGGAAGGCATGATCGCGCTGACCCAGCTCCAGCGGGTGGCCCGCGCGTCGGTCCGGCTGCGGGACGCGGGAGTGCCGCACATCGCGGTCCTGCGCGATCCGACGACGGGCGGCGGCTGGGCGACGCTGGGCGCGGGAGCGGATGTGATCCTCGCTCTCCCCGGAGCCCAGGTCGGCTTCGCGGGCTCCCGCGTCCGCCCGCCGGACGCGGACCGTCGGCGTACACGGCGGAGGGCCAGCTGGCGGCGGGCCAGATCGACGAGATCGTCCGGCCGGAAGGGCTGCGGGAGGCGGTGTCGTTCTGGACGACTGCGCTGGCGCCCGTCTCGGAGCCGGTGGCGGTGCCGCCGCCCGGCGCGCTGGGCGGCGGTGAACTCCCCGGCACGGGGTGGCAGGCCGTGGAGCGTGCCCGGCATCCGCGGCGTCCGCGGGCGCAGGCGTACCTCGATGCGTACTTCGGCGAGCGCAGGCCGCTGAGCGGCGACCGTTGCGGCGGGGTCGACGCGGGACTGCTGTGCGGGGTCGGGCTGCGGGACGGGCAGGCCGTCGCGTACGTCGCGCAGTGCGGCACGGCGACGACTCCGGCGGGTTACCGGACGGCGGCCCGGGTCGTCCGGCTCGCGGACCGGACCGGGATTCCGGTGCTCACGCTCGTGGACACACCGGGCGCGTCGAACGACGCGGCGGCGGAGCGGTCGGGCGCGGGCGCGGCCATCGCCGACGCGTTCTCGGCGCTCGCCGCGGCCCGTACGCCGATCACCACGCTCCTGATCGGCGAAGGCGGCTCGGGCGGCGCACTGGCCCTGGCGGCGCAGGGCAACACGTGGGCCACGCCGGACAGTTACTTCTCGGTCATCGCGCCGGAGTCGGCGGCGGCGATCCTCAAGCGGGGCCGGGAGGAGGTCCCGCACACGGCGGACCAACTGCGGTTGCGACCGCAGGACTTGGTGGAGCTGGGGGTGGTGCGGGGCGTTGTCCCGTAACCGAGGACCGCGCCGAAGCGCCCGTTACGGCTGCGGGTCGCGTGCGTCGTAGCGGGCGAAACCGCGCCACCGCAGCGCCAGCAGTGAGACCGCCAGGACGCAGGCGATCCCGCCGCCCGTCACCGTCACCGCCGGAGAGGTCAGGTGCGCGACGCTGCCCGCCAGGAAGTCGCCGAGGCGAGGACCGCCCGCGACCACCACGATGAAGACGCCCTGGAGGCGGCCGCGCATCTCGTCCGGGACGGCCGTCTGGAGCATGGTGTTGCGGAAGACCATCGAGACCGTGTCCGCCCAGCCCGCGAGCGCGAGGAAGAGCAGGCCGAGCCAGAGGTTGCGGGTGAGGCCGAAGACCGCGATCGCCGTGCCCCATGCGCCGACAGCGAGCAGGATCGCAAGACCCTGCCGCTGGATCCGGCCGGTCCAGCCGGAGAGGACTCCGCCGAGCAGCGCGCCGAACGCGGGAGCCGCGGCCAGCAGGCCGGTGGTGCGGGCGTCGCCGTCGTACCAGACGACCGCGACCGCCGGGAACAGCGCTCGCGGATGCGCCAGGATCATCGCGCAGAAGTCGGAGAAGAAGGTCATCCGCAGGTTCGGCCGCTTGGTCAGGAACCGCAGTCCGTCCAGCACGGACGCCCTCTTCGCGCCGTCGGCGCGCTCCGGCAGCATCGACGGCAGCCGCCACATCGCGTACAGCGACGCGGAGAAGGCGACGGCGTCGATGAGGTACGCGGTCTGGTAGCCGGAGAAGCCGACGATGAGCCCGCCGAGCATCGGCCCGACGAGCATCCCGGACGTCATGGTCATCGAGTTGAGCGCGTTGGCGGCGGGCAGCTGCTCGGCCGGCAGCAGACGCGGGATCATCGCGCTGCGGGCCGGTTGGTTGACCGCCGCGCACACGGCCTGGAGCGCGACCACGCAGTACAGGAACCAGACATGGTGGTAGCCGGCGATCGCCGCCGCGGCCAGTGCCACCGACAGTCCGGCGGATCCGCTCGCGCTGACCAGACCGAGCTTGCGGCGGTCGACGGTGTCGGCGATGGCCCCGCCGTACAGCCCGAACACGAGCAGCGGCACCATCGAGAACAGCCCGACCAGGCCGACGGCGAAGGTGGAGCGGGTGATGTCGTAGACCTGGAGGGAGATCGCCAGCGCGGTCATCCCCTGGCCGAGCCAGGAGACGGTGTTGCCGAACCAGAGCCTGCGGTAGTGGACGGAGGTCCGGAGCGGGGTGAGGTCGGCGAGTATCCGGGGGCGGGCGGAGCCCGTGGGACGGGCGGGACTGGTCGACGGCATGCTCGGCAGTATATGAACGCGCGGCAAGGGGACCCTTACAGGGAGTCGGGTCCGAGGACGATCGGACGTTCCGCGCGCGTCGGCCCCGGCCGACGAATAGCGTGAAAGAACACGGAAATCTGCTCGACCAGGAGGCTGGGAACCCATGGCGCTACACCCGGAAGGCGCGCCCTGTTGGGCCGACGCGATGTTCCCTGATCTGGAAGCCGCGAAGCGCTTCTACGGCGAGCTGCTGGGCTGGACCTTCGGCGAGAGCTCGGAAGAATTCGGCCACTACACGCACGCGTTCTCGGACGGCAAGGCGGTGGCGGCCGTCGTCCCGCAGCTGCCGGGCGTGGAGGGTCCCGCCTCCTGGAACCTCTACTTCGCCACCGCGGACGCAGCCGCAACCGCCGCCAGGATCCGGGAGAACGGTGGGACGGTGACGATGGAGCCGATAGAGGTCGGCGAGTTCGGCACGATGCTCTCGGCCCAGGACCCGAGCGGAGTGTTCTTCAGCGCCTGGCAGCCGGGCGAACACTTCGGCTTCGAGAAGACCGGCGAGCCGGGCTCGTACTGCTGGGTCGACATCAACACCCGCGACCCCCGCAGGACGGACGCCTTCTTCGGCGCGGTCTTCCCGTTCGAGATGCAGCAGATGGACCACGACGAGGTCGATTTCAAGCTGTTCAACGTCGAGGGCCAACCGGTGGCCGGCCGTCTTGAGATGGAGGACGAAGTCCCGGACATCGTGGCGCCGTTCGCCAATGTGCACTTCGCGGTGGAGGACTGCGACGCGGCCGTGGCGACGGTCACCAAGCTCGGCGGCGAGCTGCGGTACGGCCCGATGGACAGCCCCTTCGGCCGCTTCGCGACGGTCGCCGACCCGCAGGGCGCGGTGTTTACGCTGATCGACGTGGGCACGACGGAAGGCGACATGCCGACCTTCTCGTGAGACCCGGCCGAAGGTGATGCGCGAGGTGGGGGGGGGGGGGGGGGGGGGCGCGGGGCCCCCCCCCCGCGGGGGGGGGGGGCCCCCCCCGGGGGGGGGGGGGGGGGCGGCCGGGGGGGGGGGGGGGCGGGCGCGGGGCGGGGGGGG